>JACKDF010000004.1 GCA_020633655.1 Deferribacteres bacterium | reverse complement strand
ATTTGAGCGTGGAACCAGGCGTTTCGACAGGCTCACCGTCCGGTTTATCCCTTTTTTGACAGTCTCGAAAGATCTTTCGAAAAAATTTGAAAACTCCCGGATTGTCGATGAAAAATCTTCAATCGGAAGTGACTTTTGCTGTGGCTGAAAATCATGTCATTCCCCTTATGGGTTTCGCAAGTCACATAAAATTGTTTGATTAAAGATAAGGCAGATTTTTAGGATGCTCTGCTATTTTCTGCATAGACCGCACATCCTTACTTCGACGATTATAAACAACGGAGAAAACACTTAAACGCATAACAATCGCATTAAGTTGGGGAATCATACCTTCATTTGCGTTGTACCATTGAACTGAAATATCAAAGTGCGATTATCAAATTGATATCATCTTTTCCGAATTGGATAATTATATCTCGAGAGAGTAATATTTTCTGTTGCTATTTCTTCAATCGTATCGTAAACTAACACAAAATAATACAATTGTTAATCAGCGTGATACTTGAAGCGATCTGGATGATAATAAAAACTTTCATCAGAACAATCGATATCGTGTTTACAATCCCGGTTCGGCAATTGACTTTATACGATACAACTTGGCTATTTAGGAGCATCGCATTCTTTGCAGCGTTCCATTATCTCACATCCCCAAATCATTCCTTAGGTTATAAAATCCATTTATCTCATTTATATTATTAAGGAGGAAATTATGTTACACAAGTTCAAAGTACTGATTTACCTAAGTTTATTTCTGCTTGTTACATCCGTCGGTTATTCACAAACAAGTGTATATGACACCATTCAGGTTGATTTCGGATCGAACATAACAGAAGGTGTCTGGAATAATTTTAATGACGCTGCCGGTGCTGGTGAGTTAGCCATACTGAAAAACAGCAGAAACCTTTACACTGGAATAGGCATCAATGTTTACAGTCGATTTAATGGGATTAATACTGGTGGTACAACGGCACCGGATGCCAATGTGGGCTATCCCTCAACCGCAACCAGCGACAGCTATTATGGGAATACGGCTGAATGGCAAGGTTTAATTATTCCAACCGCAGGCTTGCTCGTCAGTGGACTTAATCCGGAAAAGCACTACACATTCGAAATATTTGCTTCACGGGTAGCAACGGACAACAGGGAAACGCAGTACAAATTCACTGGTGCAACAATGGATTCAGTATTGCTCAATCCCTCAGGAAATACAGCGAATACTGTATCTGTAACAATGCAGCCAAAAGATGATGGTTCAATAGATTTGAACGTGTCACCTGGACCCAATAATAACAATAGTTACGGATTCTTTTACCTCGGAGCTATTAAACTGATCTACGAGCAGGAAGATGTATTGCCACCAGCAATAACGCTTACTGCTCCGAACGGTGGTGAAGAGTTGACAGGAGGAACGAATTACAACATTACCTGGGATGCCATAAACCTCGTGGATGACGTTGTTATAAGCTACTCAACAAACAATGGTACATCCTGGGATGAAATCGCGACTGTTCAAAATTCTCAAACGTCGATTTCCTGGCTGGTACCCAATACAAGTTCAAACAACTGCATGGTACAAGTTGTTTCCGGGGCTGCAAGTGACCAGAGTGATTCTTTATTTACAATTCTTCCGGCAATCAGTACCAAATACGACACTATTCAAGTTGACTTCGGATCAAATTTAACTGAAGGTGTTTGGAACAATTTTAATGATGCTGCTGGCGCTGGAGAGATAACCACTTTAAGAAACAGCAGGAATCTTTACACAGGAATGGGCCTCAATATTTATGACCGGTTCAATGGTATAAACACCGGTGGCACAACGACGCCTGATGCAAACGCAGGGTATCCTTCTACAGCTAGCAGCGACAGCTATTATGGGAACACTGCGGAATGGCAAGGATTAATTGAACCTACAGGTGCCATGGTGATCAGCGGACTTAATCCTGAAAAACAGTACACATTCGAGATATTTGCTTCACGGCTCGCAACAGACAACAGGGAAACGCAATACAAATTCACTGGTGCAACTATGGATTCCGTTTTATTGAATCCCTCTAACAATACAGCAACCACAGTTTCGATAACATTGCAACCGAAAGAGGATGGGACAATCGACCTGACTGTTTCACCAGGCCCCAATAACAATAATAGTTCGGGATTCTATTACCTCGGCGCTCTTAAAATGATCTACGAGCAGGAAGAAGTACTGCCCCCGGCAATAACACTTACTGCTCCCAACGGTGGTGAAGAGTTGACCGGAGGAACAAACTACAACATCACCTGGGATGCTGTTAATCTTGTACAGGATGTTGTTATAAGCTACTCAACAAACAATGGTTCATCCTGGAATGAAATCGCAACCGTCGACAGCGCCCAAACTTCGTACTCCTGGTTGGTGTCCAACACAAGCTCAAGCAATTGCCTGGTACAAGTAGTTTCCGGTACTGCAAGTGACCAGAGTGATTCCGAGTTTACCATACTTCCTTCAATCAGTACAGTATATGATACCATTCAAGTAGATTTTGGATCAAATCTTTCGGCTGGTGCATGGAATAACTTCAATGATGGTAGTGGCGCCGGTGAGATAACAACGCTCAGGAACAGCAAAAACCTTTATACAGGCATGGGCATCAATGTTTACGACCGGTTCAATGGAATAAACACCGGTGGCACGACGACACCTGATGCCAACGTGGGGTATCCCTCCTCGGCAACAAGTGACAGCTATTTTGGCAACATTACAGAGTTTAGTGGATTAATTGAACCAACAGGTGCAATGCTGATCAGCGGACTTAATCCTGAAAAACAGTACACGTTCGAGGTTTTTGCCTCACGGGTAGCAACCGACAACAGGGAAACGCAATACAAATTCAGTGGCGCTACAATGGATTCAGTTTTACTAAATCCCTCCAACAATACAGCAACCACCGTTTCGGTAACAGTGCAACCGAAAGAGGACGGAACAATCGATTTGACTGTATCCCCGGGTCCGAATAACAATAATGGTTCGGGATTTTATTATCTTGGCGCTCTTAAAATGATCTACGAGCAGGAAGCAGTCCTGCCACCGGCAATATCTCTTACGGCTCCGAACGGTGGAGAAGAATTGACAGCGGGTGCAAATTATTTTATTACCTGGGATCCAGTAAATCTTGTAGCAGATGTTGTTATTAGTTACTCAACAAACAATGGTTCATCCTGGAATGAAATCGCGACCATTGACAGCTCGCAAACTTCATTCGCCTGGCAAGTTCCCAATACCAGCTCAGGCACCTGTCTTGTTCAGGTCGTTTCCGGTACGGCAAGCGATCAGAGTGATTCAGTATTTACTATACTTCCTTTAACAAGCACGGTATACGATACTATTCTTGTTGATTTTGGATCAAATGAATCCGCGGGTGGATGGAATAATTTTACGGATCCCGCTGGCACGGGTGAAATTCCTGCCTTAGTTAATAGTCAAAATTTATATACAGGTATAGGTTGTAATATATTTGACCGTTTTAATGGAATCAATTTAAACGGAACCACCAGCCCAGATCCTAACCTGAGCATTCCCTCAAGCGCGTCCAATGACTCCTATTATGGAAATACAGCTTTATGGGGTGGCCTTGTTGAGCCGTCGGCTGGAATTTTATTTACCGGACTAAAAGTAGAAAAGTCGTATACATTTGAGATTTTTGCATCACGAATGGGTGTTTCCGACAATCGTGAAACAAAATACAAATTTATCGGCAGTGTAACAGATTCCTTATATTTAAATGCCGCAAACAATACCACCAATATCGTTGCTATAACATTGGAACCCGCAACGGATGGAACCATCAGTCTCCTGCTCTCCGCTGGAGAAAACAACACCAACTCCTACAGCTTCTATTATTTAACAGCAATGAAAATTATCTACGAACAGGAAGAAGCTGCCCCAACAATTACGGTTCTTACGCCTAATGGTGGTGAAGAATGGACGAAAGAAACAGAACAAAAAATTACCTGGGCAAGCCATGAAGTGAGCAGTGTAAAAATAGAATTCTCCGCAGATAATGGCATTACATGGGATTCACTTAGTACTGCAACTGCGTCGGTCGGAACATTTGATTGGACCTTACCTGATCTCAATACGGATAGTGCGCTGGTAAAAATTTCTTCCATTGAAAATCCGGAAATCTGGGATGTGTCAAATAATGTCTTTAAAATCGATGATCCACTAACCGGTGAATACAGAAAATTGATCGTCGTATTGGGTTCATCAACTGCTGCGGGTACTGGAGCATCAAATCCAGACAGTTCCTGGGTAGGGCGTTACAGACATTATGTCCAATCCCTGGATCCGAAGGCTTACGTTGTGAACTTAGCCGTAGGTGGTTTTACCTCTTATGATGTTATGCCATCCGATTACGAATCTCCAGCAGGAAAACCTACTCCGAAGCCAGAAAATAATATCACGAAAGCCTTAACGTATAAACCCTCTGCAATAATTGTTAATCTGCCTAGCAATGATGCTGCCAGTGGCTTTGGTATTGGTGAACAGATTTATAATCTGAATACGATTTTGGAGATAGCGAAAACTGCTGAAATTCCAATTTGGTTAACAACAACTCAACCCAGGAATCTTAGCCAAACTTTACGTGAGAACCTCATGCAGATGCGGGATTATATTTTATCATTGTATAAAGACAATGCTATTAGCATTTTCGACAGTTTGGCAAATGAGGATGGCACAATCAGGACGATTTACAATTCCGGCGATGGAGTGCACGTCAACGATGCAGGACATAAAGTGATATTTGATCAGGTTGTTGAGACAAAAATTTGGGAAACAATCGTTACCGATGTTTCTACGGAAGAAATACAGGTACCAACTTCCTTTGAACTCAACGGAAACTACCCCAATCCTTTTAATCCAAGTACAACCATAACGTTTTCATTACCGGTGTCATCGGATATTGACGTAAGAATTTATGACATCGCAGGTAGAGAAGTGACTACATTGGTTGTCGGTAAATATTCAGCTGGTACATATAATCTGGTCTGGGATGCATCGCAACTAGCGAGTGGAATGTATATTTACAGAATAACTGCACACGGAAGCGATAACACGCACTTTTCGAAATCCATGAAAATGATGTTTATAAAATAGTATTCAGGAGTTCTAACCTAGACAAAGAAGCCCAACTTTATTTATTTAGAGCTGGGCTTCTTTTAATGAACCAAACCGAGTTGTAATTTTAATGATTTCCTGAAAATCGATAGCATTAAAATCGTGTGTTGCAGGTTGAGTAATTGTGCAATTAAATAAAATGCAAACGCTCAAGAGACTGTCGAAATACATGCAAATTCGGACCCTGAGCTTGCTGAAGGGCCAGAATTCGAGCGTGGAATCGGGGGTTTCGACTCTTCGATTTTACTCAGCGCGGGCAGGCTCAACCTCCGGTTTATCCCTTTTTCGACAGCATCCAAAGAGATACTAAATTACGTATATTGCAATTCTCAAGAGGTAATATGCATATGAAAAAGTATTTATTACGCATGGCAAAATCGTCACTGACTGTTTCACTCCCCCTGCTTGTTTTGCTCATCTTTAATTACCAGTTCTCTGATATTTTTGCTCAGACCGCTTCGCTTCCGGCTACGCTTTCCCTAAAGGATGTTGGGGGCGTTATGGTTCCTTACCAAAATGGATTTACACTCCCTTCTTTTGAAAAACAAAATCGAAAAATGATTGATTTACAAGGGGAATGGAAAAAACAAAGATTTGACGCAAACCACGATATAAGTCTCGCAGAACGCGATGCAACTGGTTATCAAAATCTTATCAATGAAGCAGCTGGAAAGAATGCAACTTCATTTGACGACAGCGAATGGGAAACGAAAATCCTTCCTGCTGTGGAAAATCAAATGAATCCTTATCCGACTGTTCCAGAGTATTATCAGAATGGAGTATGGTATCGAAAATCGTTTGTAGTTGATGCTGCGGATTCGAACCAGTTTGCAAAACTGAACTTCTATGCCGTTAATTATGTCGCTGATGTCTGGCTGAACGATATTTATCTAGGCTATCATGAAGGAGGCTACACCCCATTTTCATTTGATGTATCCTCGGCGTTGAATTACGGTGGCGCAAACATTCTCTCTGTCAGGGTAGACAATCCAACCTGGGGTACCAGGAACGACATCGTTCCCTATACAAGTTGCGATTGGTTTAACTATTGTGGGATTATTCATGATGTGTATCTTGAATTTTCTTCTGCGGTTTCAATTATTCGGAACGATATCGTTACCTTGAATAGAGATGGCGACGTGCAATCGACCATGGTTGTCAGGAATACAAAAACATCCGATGTAAATATTGATGTAACCGTTCAGGTCTTTGAGGCCTCCATTGATTCAAACAACATCCAAACAGAGTATGCATACCAGTTGATAAGCGGTAATGATGTCGCAATGATGCAAACATCGGAAACCGTTCCCGCTGACTCAATGAAAGTTATAAGAACTACGCTTTCCATTGCAAATCCCAAATTATGGACACCGAAAGGCCCCAATTTGTACATACTAAAAGTGACACTAAAGGAGGAGAATACAGTCATTGACGAGTTCAGTTCACAGTTTGGCATCAGAACAATTAACAAGAGTGGGAACAAAGTATTACTGAATAACAAAGTTGTATTTCTGACGGGCACAGCAAGACACGAAGACCATCCAGTGTATGGCAGAAGCATACCCAGGAATATTATTTTCAACGATCTACAACTGGTTAAAAACACAAATGTCAATTTTCTTCGCACCGCACATTATCCAAATAATATTTATACTTATCTAATTGCAGACCGACTGGGCATAACGGCGCTCGAAGAAATCCCTGTATGGTGGTTTGATACTGAGGAGGCCTGGCAGATTCAAAACAATACCAGACATATTCATCAACAGATGTTTCGTGAAATGGTATTTAAAGATTACAATCGCCCATCCATTCTTTTATGGAGCACAAGCAATGAATGTAAAGATGTCACGAACAGAAAAATTTTTATTGAAACAGTAAATCAGGACTTAAAAACGAATTATCCGGATGGCAGACTTATTACAGAATCAGCGGCGGCAGACAGACCCGGTCCCGAGGATGATTCGCAAAATGCCTGCGATATCTGTGGTTGGACAATGTATTTTGGGATTTTCCATGGTTCGACGTATTTTCAGGGCACGTATTCTTTTTTAAATTCCGCCAGGACCGCATTTCCTGATAAACCGATTATCGATACAGAGTTCGGATACTGGTCCTCAGAAAACAGTTCAACCGAACAGGACCAAATCACGGTTTTTCAGCAAACATTCCTGGCCTTCCAACAATTTGCAGCACTTAATTCCAAGGGTGCGGTTAATGCTAACGGCCCCTTGCTAACATGCACATGGTGGTGTATTTTCGACTGGTACTCACACCAGCATCCCCGGGGCTTTCAAAGCATGGGATTGTATTCGATGGATAGAAATAGAGCAAAACCTGTGGCTTCAGTCCTCAAATCTTCCTATTTGCCCTATTATAATTTAGACGGTGTGATGTCTGGCATTGAAAGTAACGATGAAGCCCTACCACATAAAATTGAATTACTACAAAATTATGCCAATCCTTTCAGTTCACAAACCACGATCCGATATCATTTATCGAATAACAACAGCGTAAAACTGGAGGTTTATAACATACTGGGCCAGAAGGTTGCCACATTGGTAAATGAACAGCAAAAGTCCGGCTACCATCATGTGCAATTTGATGGAAACACCTTTGTTAATGGTGTGTATTACTACCGATTGGAAGCAGGTAACGAAACAGTAATGAAAAAAATGGTATTATTGAAATAAGGAAAATTATCCGGTGAATACATTTGCCGGATAATTCATTTCTATACTGATTTTTAAAAATTATGTTCGATAGCTGTCTTTCCAGGCGCCTACTTTTTAGGTGTTCTGATATCATCATGAGCCATCCGTGCATTGGAGAATACAGGAATTCGATAAAAAACATCGAATCCGTCATCATTGCAACATAGGATAAAACTTTTGCAAGTCGCTCTAATTACTATAATTTTCCATAACTAGATGGGCGCCAAATCAGGTCAGGAGTGATCGCACGATCTTGTCGGATCGAAAATTAAAATTCACAACATGCTCCCTGCGCAACATCATTTCCCAAGTCCCGTACTCCGAAGTATCCACAAAGAAATTAGCAAGGTGTGACGCACTTTTTCTGATAGATTTACAACTATTTAAAATAATTGAAAACTCCAGAAATCCGTGCGTCGCACCACAATTTGGAGTAAGTCATGGAAATTTTAAAAGTATTACTCCGTCTCTCTATTTGTGTCTTAGTTTTCAGTTGCGGCAAACACAGCACAGGTCCGGATACAGCTACCAGAAACATGGAAGATTTTGAAGCCGCCTGGACCCGTGTAAACGATGTCTACCCCTTCTTCGAATTCAAAAAAATCAACTGGGACTCCCTATACAGCGTCTATCATGCACGCGTAGAAACTGCCGAAGGAAACGAATTTTACGGTATCCTGAACGACCTGCTTGCAGAATTAAAAGATGCGCACGTTTTCTACCAATTACCCATCGGAGGATCAATCGTTCCCTGGTATTCTCCTCGACAGATACGCGACAACAATGCATTCAGCCTGCCTTTGGTAAAATCTTATTTCGCCACAGAGTTACTGGCAACAACGCAAGGGACAGCCAACTACGGCATCTTACAGGATAGCATAGGCTATATTTATCTGGCAAACCTGCAAAACAGTGACTTAAAAAATGAATTTTCAGGCATTCTTGCATCGCTTCAAGAAATGAAGGGACTGATTCTCGATATGCGGCAAAACAGTGGCGGCAGCATCGAAAACATTGAAGTTGTCGTCGGACATTTTTTAACATCACCCCTGCCCTGGCCTAAATACTATATTTTAGGCGAGTTGCTCATAATGGAACCGTTGCAAACGCATTCATCTTTAACTTATACAAAATCGGTCATACTTCTAATCAATGGCACCGTTATCAGTGCAGGTGAATCGACTTCTGAAATCTTGAAACAGCTCCCGCAAGTCACGGCAATTGGTGACACAACCACTGGGGGAGGCGGTGCAGCTTCAAACACTTCGGCAGAAACAGCCGGGCATTTTTACCTGCCAAGCGGTATTATGATTAATATTCCAACCGGCTACGGTCTTCGCTACGATGGACAGCATTTTGAGTGGCTTGGTGTGCCACCGGATATCCGCATTGTTCAGACTGAAGCGGATGTTCAAGGTGGCAGAGATAAACAACTGGAATATGCAATTGAATTGTTGAAATGATTGATCGTAATTTTACCCATTGTGCAAATTTCACATATTCCAATACTGTTAGGTGAAATGTCCAGACTGAACGGAAACGATAAGTTCAACAAGTCACTATGCTTGGCTTGGACTTAATCTGGCTTCGACATACGCAGCCTGCACGCCTTTTTGTGTAATCTAAACCTTAACTTGAATTTTGGATTAATTTTTCACGAAGGTTAATTTATAAACGAAGGAAATTTATGTCCACAATCACCTACAAAAATCTTGCTAGCATACCAATTAAAACAATCCATAAAGCATGGATGAATGCCTTTTCGGATTATGCAGTCCCGGTTTCAACTACCAGGCAAGAACTTACATATTTGCTCGAACGACGCGGTTATGAACCACAACTTTCCTTTGGAGCCTTCGACGAAGAGGTTCTTATTGGATTCATTTTAAACGGTATTCGCATGTGGAATGATAAAAAAACCGTATATGACACAGGAACCGGGCTCATCAAAGCCTACCGCAGACAAGGGATAGCTACTAACATCTTTGATTATTCTTTGCCCATCCTGAAAAAACATGATATCGAACAGTATTTACTTGAAGTTCTCAAACCAAACAAAAGCGCCTTTGACCTCTATTTAAAAAAAGGTTTTCAGATTGTAAGAGAATTTGATTGCTACATATCACCTGCATCACCCGTCAAATTCAGGAAACAAATAGTAGTGAATGATGTCCAACTCATTGAAATTAATATACCTGACTGGAATCTGTTTCGTTCATTCTGGGATTTTACACCTTCCTGGCAAAATTCAATCGAGGCACTCGAGCGAAAGCAAAACCGCCTTACCATCATTGGACTTGAGAACAAAGATGGTATCATCGGATACGGAATTATCGAAAAACATACAGGGGATATTCCGCAAATCGCTGTTCACAAAGCATTTCGCAGGAAAAATTTTGGAACAATACTCCTTCACAAACTCCTTGAATTATCAAGGAGCAATCAACTACGTGTCATTAACGCAGATGCGAGTAATGCATCTTTCAAAAGTTTTATGAAGAGTATCAATTTACAACCCACCATCGGTCAATACGAAATGCTGTTGAATTTATAGCGTTTTCTCTTAAATTGTACCTTCGCCGTAAAAAAGCTGGGATTGTTGCTCCTGGCTGCGGTATAATTCCGAATTATAAAATGATTCATAATAGTTACAAACTAAAAAATAGGCGATTGAATAAATGAAAAAAACGATTGGCTTCCTTCTTTTCATTGCATTTGGTTTTCTCATGCAATGTTCACAAAAAGAAAATGACATCTATCTTTTCTCTTACTTTAAAGATAATGGGCAAGATGGCTTGCACCTAGCCTACAGCTATGATGGACTCAAATGGCATGCATTAAAAAATGATCAATCTTTTCTCACACCGCAAATTGGAAATGCCAAATTGATGCGGGATCCTTGTATTCTTTTAGATGCTGATGACACGTTTCATATGGTATGGACGGTCAGTTGGTGGGACAAAGGTATAGGTTATGCCAGTTCAAAAGATCTTATTAACTGGTCGGAACAAAAGTTTATTCCGGTGATGGAGCATGAACCGGACGCAAAGAACTGTTGGGCTCCTGAAATATTTTATGATGACCAAAAAGATCAATACTTAATCTTCTGGGCCACAACTATTCCCGGGCGTTTCCCCGATACAGATTTTCAAAGCAACTCAGGAAAAAAAGGAGAAGGGAACAACCATCGCATGTACTATGTCACCACAAAGGATTTCAAAACATTTTCACAAACAAAAGTATTTTACAACAAAGGTTTCAACGTTATCGACGCGACTATAATTAAAACGGATTCAGAATATGTTATGTTTTTGAAAAACGAATCAAACAAACCATTTACACCACAAAAGAACATCCGAATCGCTAAAAGTGAATTCGCAGAGGGACCGTATAGTGAGGCATCCGAACCAATCACCGGCGATTATTGGGCAGAAGGGCCCACAGTAATAAAAATAGGCGACTACTGGCATTTATATTTTGATAAATATATGCTAAAATCATACGGCCTCCTGGTTTCCAATGATTTAATAAACTGGATAGATAAATCGAACAAACTAATTTTTCCTGAGGGTCTGCGGCATGGTACAGTTTTCAAAGTCCCTGCAAGTATTCTCAAAATATTAAAAGCTAAAGAATAATCAAGCGAATCCCCAGATGTTTAGACAACCGTAATATGTCAAGATATTTTGTGGATTGTCCGGTAAAAACCTTTGAACTAACGGCGCATTTCATTACAGAGAGTTGGGGAATTCCATAAATTCCTATTAAATAAAACGCATATCACTCACCCTGTTTTGTGGTGTGTATTAACACATTTTAGATTTCTTAATTAAAAGATTTGGTTGCTCTTAATTTAGTAGAAAGTCCGTTTTCGTATTGCAAGATCACTATTTACTTTTCCTTACTTCAAAAGATAGAATTTCACTCCTCTACTGAAAAATAATCTTCAAGTTCTTTCAACACACCGTTAGTAGAATTTTGTACGTTAAGCACATCCCGAACTATTTTCCCCTTCTCGAGCAAAAGTATGCGCGTGCTGATATCAGCTACGTGGGATAAATTGTGACTGGAAACAAGAATCGTTGTTTTTTTGCCTTGATTCAACCTGGTGAGCATGCGTTTTAAACGAATTTGCGAAGTGGGATCGAGATTGGCGAACGGTTCATCGAGTATTAAAATCTCGGGTTGCGGCAACATAGCTGCAGCAATTCCAATTTTTTGAATATTTCCTTTGGAAAAATTCCGAATATATTTTCTTTTACCTTTGCCCAGAATTTCATCACTAAAAAAGGCTTCATATTTCTCCAATTCTTCGTGAACCTTTTCCCTGGACATCTCATAGGTTGCACCAGCAAACTCGAAAAATTCGATAGGTGTCAAAAAATCGATAATGAAGCTTTCATCCAAATAAGAACCAGTATAGGATTTCCAGTTTACCTCTTTTGCGACGTCATTTCCTTTGGACAAAACGTGGCCTTCAGTGGCTTGTATTAAATCTAAAACAAGGCGAAAAAAAGTAGTTTTGCCTGCTCCATTATTACCAACTAATCCAAACAGTTCTCCGGGTTCAATACTCAAGGCAGGTAAGTCGAGTACAGTTTTTACTGCATATTTCTTTATTAGATTTTGGGTTTGAATACTCATTTCAGATATTTCCTTTTAATCGTAGTCAAGATACAACATTTTGTACAGGGCTTTATAAGTGAAAAAAATAAATGGTATAGAAACAATTATAGATGCAAAAACCACAAATGTGCTACTTTGTAAAAGGGAATCAAAATATAAGGTTGAAGCTGCCTTAATAATATCCAAAGCACTGGAATAATCGATAAATATTGTAAATACTACAAGCCCTACAAGTAAACCAAGAAACCACTTGAATTCAAAAAAAATAAACTTCATCAGTAAACCGAGCAGAGCAAAGCAAAAGCTTAATATAACACTGCCTAAAAGCCAATAAAGGCTCGCAGTAATACTATAAGCGAAAAAAATGTTTTTAAACCAAAAAGGAATTAAGACAAAGTAGGGAATAATGTTGAGCTTTTTCCCGAGCAAACGAATGATATAGGAAATAATAATATCTTTTTTACTGATAGGCAAACAGAGAAAAAAATGAAAATCAGCTTGTGGTAATTTCTCAAAAAAAATTCGTAATATCAGCAATAATAGCAAGACGATGATTAGATATTTATTCGCTTCTTTAACAATGTTAATATCCGGGAATTGCTTTCTCATAATCACATCAATAAAATAACCAATCAAGATTAAGTACAATGCCATAAAAAAAATAGAAACTCCAGTGAGAATTCGAATAGTAATTTTGCCTAAAAACTGCGGAGAACGCTGGATTGAAAGCCAGTCCTGGACGAAAGTAGTTTTTAGAAGAAATAGTATATTCATAACAACTGGAATTATCTCTAAAATTATAAGTTCGAAAAAATATATTTTCTTTTTTCGATATTTTTAACAATACAATTTATGGAAAATCTGAAAAACAGCAAACCCAATAGTCCCAGAAAAGCCATTAATCCTATCCCTATTTTTCTTGTTTCATCCCAGAATAGAAGTGGAGTTGGTATTGGAATAAGTAGTAAAATCTTAATAAAGGAATAACCTTGATAATTAAACATAGGTGTTCTGCTTAAATCTATTTTATTGTTATCATAAGAAGAATATAGGGTCAGCAGTATCAAACCAAATGCAAGGTAATAAATTATTGCCGCTGCAAACGTACCAATTAAAATTTGATCGCGTTGAAAAATCACCAGAAACATACCAATATAATAGAGAATAGAAAACAAAATTGTCGGTAATATTTTACCTAAAATATAAAATTCAAGAGGAATATTCCTTGAGAGAAGAGCCTGGAATATATTTCCATCTTTAGTGAAAAAGAAAGGGGTTAATAACATTGCAGGCAGAGCAACGAGGAGCAGTATCCAATAAATTTCCATCCCGATACCCTGGTTTGGTCTATGAGTCAGGTAATAAAAACCAATTAAACTAGCGCCCAAATTGATAAAAAATGTCTGGTTTAAATATCTGTTTCGTAAAATGGATTTTATCTCTATTGATATTAATGTGAGCAATAAATTCATTCGACACCCGTTAATTATAAATCCAAAAACAGGTACTTTCTTCTCGCCAGATTTTTAGCAATCACACCAATCGAGAAATTGATTTGAATTAGTCCGAGAATTCCGACAACAAACATGGATCCGATGCCCCAATAAACAGTTTCATTCCAAAAAAACAGTGGTAACACTATGGGAAATCCTAAAATTGCTTTTACGATTGAAATTCCTTCGAGATTTAAAAATGGACTGCCATTGAGATATATTTTATGTTTTTCATAAGATGATTTTAACATTATAATCACCAATACGAAAGGGACATAATACACTATCCCTGCATAGAATGCTAAAACTATTATGAACTTATACTGAATAATGAAAGGCGTTAAAGCTACATAATAAAAAAAAGAGCAAAGAATAATAAATAACACTTTCCCTTTCACATATACATCTAAAGGAATTTTTTTTGTCATTAATGCAGGATAATAATATCCATCTTTGCTAAAAGATAATGGACTGAGTGCAATAACTGGAAAAGCTAAAAGTATACATGTCCAAAATAACAATAGTGAATTATAATCAAACCTCGTGCTTCCCAAAATGAATAAGGCAAAAGGAATAATACAAAAAAGTGGCAAAACAGCATACTTTAAGCATTTACTCCTTACAATTGATTTCTTTTCGAGTTGAATCAAAGATTTTATTAAATCCATTTTTCACCGAAATTAAGATAAATTTAAAAATATATATTTTCGTTTTGCCAGGTTTTTGGCAATCAGATTTATTGAAAATTTAAACAACATTATACCGAGAATCCCGAAAAGAATCATTAGCCCAACACTATATTTCCGAGTTGATTCCCAGAAAAACAAGGGAGTCATTATCGGCACTGCTAAAATTACTTTTGTAAATGAGAAACCAGAAAAATTAAAAAATAAACTCTTTTTGTGATCAATTTTATATTTATCAAATGATGAATAATAGGTCATAACAATTAAGCTAAAAGTTAAATAATATAATGCTCCTGCAAAGTATGTAAAAATAACAATACCCTTACATTGAAGTATGAATGGTGTCAAAATTGCATAAAAAACCAATGCGTACATAATAACAAATACTATTTTCGCTTCCACATACAAATTACATGAAATATTTCTTATTAAAAAAGCTTGGTAGATTGTTCCATCTTTACTAAAAAAAAATGGGCTTATTCCAATTACAGGGAATGCAACTATAATACAAGTCCATATTATCAAAAAAATTTCATTGGTATAATTTTTATCCCCAATAAAGAAAAGAGCAATAAGTACAGCATAGCAATTAGACAAGATATTATGTTTTAAATATTTACTTCTTAATATTGATTTTATTTCTACTAGTATTAAAATCCTAAGAATTGGAAGTTTTTCCATTTTTCAGTTTTTCTTTTCCAGGAATAAATCCTTGATTCTGGGACAAATAAAATAGAAGATATTGGACATAATTTATGTCCAATATCGTAAAATGAATGATTTTAAACTGAAATAATGTTATCCGGTAACGCAGGCTGCTCCAGCATACACTGCACCACTAAAAGCAATAGCACCAATAGGATTCCACCAGTTTATAACAGCAATTCCAGCCATAACTCCAGCTCCGAAACATCCTACAAGATCTGCACCACCGTTAAATTTAATAAGTTCTTCTTCTTTTATTCTTTTCATTATATATCCTTTCTTAATTTACGTTATTTTAAATCAATTTTCTATATTGATTGTCCTATTAACCTAAGCAGCCGCCTTCATATGCTGCTCCCGCCGAAACGACAGCTCCAAGCCATCCTAACGGATTCCCACTTAAAACACCACCGATAACTGCTACTCCGAGTCCGAAACAAGTCCAAGCTGACGCTTCACCACCGTTTAACAAAGTTAAGGAACTTGCGTTTAATTTTTTCATTACAATACCTCTCATTTCAATTATTAGATATTTACCCGCGGCAAGGGCACTATTTATTACCGCCAAGCCGTCGTTCCGGACCGTCGGCTATATTTATCTCTTTTAATAATTTCTCCAACTTTGACTCCCCTCTAATTTTCGCAATAAGCACATCTTTATGATCAAAAACATACATCATTGGGGACATACGGGGAGCAAAATGCTCGAAAAATATTTCAAAATTCACAACCCCCCATGTGATATTTGTTGCATGCGTCAAGGCAGGCCATTCTATTTCAAGATGCTTGGACAAAAAATCTTCTTCAAATGTAAGTAAAATTATGCTAATATCGTTCAATCTATCAATATTGTTATTAAATGAATGCAATTGTGAGCGACAACTTTTACAATTGCTGTTAAAATATACAACTACAGTAGATCGTACATTATTATGTTTAAGCAGTTGAGGACCTTCTGGAGAAAGATATTCTATTTTCGGCATGTGCGACCCAATAGGCAGCTTCTCTGGTTGCAATACGAAGTATAACAGTATACCCGTGACGATTAAAAATGACAAAGAAAACAAAGCTGTGAGCAGTTGAAGCAAAACATTTTTTGTATTTTTCATCCATTCACCCCTGAAAAATAAGCTACAATACCCCATTGAAACAAGACGATAACCAACCACAAACCAAAAACAATAATCAGACTGCTCTCTTTTTTTATCGTTTTTGTATTAACCAATTCTTTATAAAGCAGAAAAGTCCAAAGAAACTCGAATGGATTAAATTTATTTAGCATAAAAATACTTGTTAGTGGATATTCTGACATTTCTACCAATTCGGCAGTAGAAAATGGAACAATATTCAACACGTTCGCGGTAATTTCCTCCGGAGGATAAAAAGAAAGCTTCAGGAGCTGAATTAACGCAAGCGCTGTAGTTGCCAGAGACGCAATGAGCACGATGCGAAATATCTGGTTAAAGGGTATTTCAATATTTAACAGCATGAGAGGTGTTTGCAAAAGTAAGGTAAAAAAGATAATTTGCATCCACAGCAAGGCAGGTTGAAAAAGATAAGCCCATAGAGTAAATTTTCGCGTCAGATCAAAATATTCGTCAATACGATTTGCTTCCAGTTGATCAGCCAAAAGGTTATAATATACATCCCGTGTTAAAATATATTGATTCCATACCCAGGCAATAACAAGATTTGCTACTGCAATAATGATGAACAATTGCCATGTTTTTAGATTGAGTTCACCTTTTATCGGTAATTCCCGTACGATGCTAATTGTCATACGCTAACTCCACACCGTTGATAGTGACAGCTGGCATTTGAATCTGCCAAAGTTTCTGAAAACGTTTGCTTGATTTAAGAAGTTCTGTAGGTTTACCAGTTGCAGCTATTTGTCCATTTTCGAGCAAATAAAGGGTATCTGTTTTAGCCAATGTCCGCAGATTATGGCTAATGAGTAGAACGGCGTGCTGTCGTGAATATGCCTTTAGTGTCGCGAAAACAAGGTATTCCATTTCAGCATCAATTGCGTTGATGCCTTCATCGACAATTAGCACTTGTGGCTCGTCTAATAGCGCGCGCACAAGGCCAATAATTTGTTTTTCGCCGCCTGAAAGTTGTTGTCCATCTTCTCCAATTCGGGTATGTAATCCAAATTGAAAATGGCTGAAGAATGCATCTAACCCGAATTCGCTGATTCTGTTTTGAAGATCTTGCATATCATTGACTTCACGTCCGACGACGATATTTTCTAATATAGATCCATTGAAGATTTTGATGTTTTGTGAGATTACAGCAATGTTCTTCCGCAATGCACACAGATTGATTTCTTGAATCGGGACATCATCAACCATAATGCTTCCATACTCAACTGTATATTTTCTCTGTAGAATCTGGGCGAGTGTACTTTTTCCAGTGCCACTTTTACCCCAAAGTGAAGTAATTTTACCCTTTGGAATGGACATGTTCAAATCATTGAAAAGTTGGATGCCTTTTGGCCAGCCAAATTGTAAATTCTTGATGTGAATTGCATCGTTCATTGAAAAAGCTTTCTCTCCGTGATTGTGCTCTTTTTCAACAAGCAGCAAATCAAAAAGACGTTGAACTGCTATCGATGCGCCTTGCAGTGAAATATTTGCACCAACCAATCGGTTTATTGCCGGAAGCATATTGGCAAGCAATGAGTACGAAGCCATCATTTGTCCCAGTAGAAGGGTGTCATTCATCACAAGAGTAGCGCCGAAGCCTAACACTGCGACAATGAGGATTCCGGAAGTAAGTTCTGCAATAAAGGAAATGCCAGCTTGGGTCAAGCCCAATTGCGCGGCTTTTTGTTGAAAATTTTCAAAGATGAGTCGGTTGATTTTTATGAAAGAAGGCGAGGTATTAAAGCTGAGTATTTCCTCAATTCCATCCAGGCTATCGAAGTAAAAAGCTTCTACCTGGGCATAACTTTTCATCGTTTCATTCTGCTGAATTTTGATTTTATTCGTAGCAAAGTACAGAAGAACGGCGTAGAAAGGTAGCGTAACAAGCGCCAGCCAGGCCAAGGGTTTGGCTAAGAAAAAAAGCAGGATAAAGGAGCCGAAAATAATCAGTCCATCGATAATAGAGACACTGAAAAAATTGAGAAGAGCCATCTGAATTTTTATAGTATCATTTATCCGGGCTGTAATATCTCCTTTTTTACGTGTTTTGAAAAAACTTATTGGAAGATGAAAAATGTGGCTCAGAAAATCCGTGTTCACGTTGACATTAACACGTTTGCTCAATTCAACGAGAAAATGCTGACGTAAATAAGCAGTTCCAGCCTTTAGCGATTGTAACCCGAGCACAAAAACACCGGTTAGCACAATTTTATAAAAATCTTTTTCCGGAATAAACCGGTCGATTAACCATTGAACAAATACAGAGACTAAAAGTCCGAGAGTCGTGGCGACGATCCCAAGAAAAAGAGTTTGATAAAGCCAGGATTCTTCTTCTTTAAAGAAATTCCAGATCCATTTAAACCAATGTGGAGGCGTATCTTTAAAAAGATTCTCGCCAGGTTTTAACAACACAATTGCTTTTCGTTGCCATATAGTAAGAAATTGTTCTTTTGAAAGTTTTACAAGGCCCTTTCCGGGATCTCCAATCAACACTCCCTTCCCATCAATTTTGTATACAATGACAAAATGTTGCAGCCGCTTGTCGATAATTACATGCGCAATACAAGGCATTTTTTCCGTCATCAAATCTTCGTATTCGCCAGTTGCACCATAGGCTTGAAATCCGAGTTTTTTTGCAGCTTTTACAAGTCCAAGCATGTTGCTGCCGGAAGCATCAGTTTGTGTTAATTCGCGAATATGAACAATGCTGCTGTTGCCACCATAAAACTTAAGAATGCTTAGTACAGCAGCTGGCCCGCAATCTATTTGGTCGTATTGGCGTACAACCGGATATTTTTTATAATATCTCACAATACCCTCATTCGTTCAGCCATTATTCTTCCATTTTATTGAACAAGATTGTGATTTGGCATTTGTTCAGTCTGGCTTAAAAATCGGATTACTTATTTCTTTCCGAAGTTCGGAGTAACTCATTCCAAACACCCGCTGCAAAGCCCGTCGAAAATCCCCTGGCATATCTGGTAACGCAGACCGTCGTTTCCCGTATTTTTCAAAATAAAGCTGCTCCCTTCGCATACACTCAATTAAAAGCAGAAAAACACGGCAGGTTCGCATAATCAACCCAGGTGGATTATCAAACAAACGCTTGCTACTTTTCCATAATTCAGTGCCGAAAACGCCTGTTTGCTTTTCAAGCCACTCCAAATCATTAAATGCTTTACTATCAAGGACAAGCAACAATTCTGCAGTGAGCTGTGCAAAAGCTCTTGTCCATTTTTCCAATTCAGGTTTGAATTCTGGATTATCCGATGTTGGGAAGAAATAATGCGGAAATACTCGAATATTAGGTTCCCCTGCCAGCAAACGCAGCCAATGAGCATAAACAAAATCATTACAGGTGGGGATTGTTACAATTCTTGTCTCTTTCAGTGATTGTAGCAGATTTCTTGCAGAGTAATCATCGAAAAATTTGCTTTCACGGCATGCGATAATACTATGTGCTTTTTTCTGCGGTGCCAATCGTTTGAATTTGGCCGTTGCAATATCAAGTGTATCTGGCGTAGCTGAAAAGATAGCTATTTGTCCATTAGGTTCGAAGTCGTGCAGGTAGTAGAAATCGAAATCTCTTAGAAGGTGTGTTTGATTGGCAAGAAAGGTGTAGTCATCAGTAACCAGGCATTTTTTTTTAAAAGGGCTCCCCTTTTTTTGATAATCGCGCATTTTGTACCCCCACAATTGTATATCCTTGCAATCTCCCCAGATTTTTTATTCTTGTATCTATTTCTTGATTCATCCTTATTTGTGCAATGTACGGTGTCTTTTTGCAATCACAATCACGTTCACAAGCACTTCTAAAGTAAATATATTTTTTAAAAATGCGAGGCGGTTTTCTTTTTTGTATAGATTTTGTAAAAAAATCGATCATAACTCTTCTCAATTTGCGATGAATAAAACGTACTCTTCCCCACCTAATGAATCTCTAAATATATAAAACCACGATCAAAACATTAATAAATGTTATTTCTTTGCTGCAATTATTGCTATTAAGAGATTTTTTCCTCGCGTCGATAACTTTTGTAAAAATTGGATAATGGAATAATTCTGAAAACCAGAAAATTCGAGGCAGTGGAGACTTAAAGGTATGCGAAATAGCCATGGAATTGTCTCTGTCGATCGAGAACGCAGGAAATCGACAGCGGAACAAAAGCAAAGCACCTATCAGGAAAACACACGCAGAAAGAGAGATTCCCTCACTGGCTTATTAAACCATGCCAGTTTTCATAATGAGCTCAATCATTCTTTCAAGCTTGCAAAAAAAAGAAAAATCCCAACTGCTCTTCTGCTTATAGATATCGACTATTTCCACGCTATCAATCATCGTTATAGTTATGATTTTGGAGACTTTATCCTTGAAGCGATAGCAGATATTCTGAAAAAAAACATGCCGGGTAATGCGGCGATCGCCCGATTCAGTGGCGAGCAATTTTCTGTCATCTGGTTTCCTTCTACACAGGATGAGGCCATAAAGAAATCCGAATTATTACGACAAAAAATCGCCAATAGTCAAATTACGAGTGGTGATTTTTCAACTTACGTCACCATAAGCGCGGGCCTTGTAGTGAATGATGGCTATATTAAAACTGCCACAGAAATGCTTTCCGCGAGTCAACTCGTGTTGCGAAGCGCCAAACGTGAGGGACGAAACAGGATTTGTTATTGGTCCCGGCCGGAAAAAACCATCAATGATGAACTCAATGAAAATCTGCTTATGGAGTTGCAGCAAAAATTTGCAGAAATGGAACACGAGATTAAATCTTTTGGCACCTCCGAAATTCGCTCTCTGCTGGAAGAAATCAGTATCCCAGATGGATTAAACGATGAACATGCAGAAAATGTCGCTTTCATTTCTGCTTCCCTTGCAGATGAACTCGGTTTGCCAGAACACCAGATTGATACAATAATCTCCGCCGCGCTTCTCCATGATATCGGGAAATTGGGCATTGACAGCAATATTTTGTCTAAAAAAGGTCCATTGACGGATGAAGAATTTGAAGAAATAAAAAAACACCCGCTTCTGGGTGTAGGCTTTCTAAACGAGTCGCAATTTTTACACAAAGAGATGCCTCTGATCATGCATCACCATGAGCAATTCGACGGCAATGGTTACCCCGACGGACTGAAGGGTGACGCGATTCCGATCGGCGCTCGAATTATTTGTATTGCGGAAACGATTGATGGTCTTTTAAGCGGCTCAACCTATCGTGAAGCCGTCTCATTGCGAGCGACAATCGCGGAACTACGCCGTTGTTCCGGGACTCAGTTCGATCCACAGCTTGTCGAAATTGCAATCAAACTTTTAGAAACAGGACGTATAGGATAAGTGAAATTCAGCAAGGATGGCTTCAATTTCAGAATGAGGATTAAACAATGGAAAATATTCTCATAGTTGATGATGAGAAAGCCATACTGGAAATGATGGCCGAAACTGTATCTCGGTGGGGTTATAATCCCATCGTCGCAGATAATGGAGAAGCGGCTTTGGAGAAAATCCATAACACCGCGATTGATTTATTATTAACGGATTTCCGGCTTCCAAAGCACGATGGAATCGAATTGGTGAAGGAGATGAAAGAAGTCGATCCTTCGGCAAAAGTCATTTTATTCACCGGTTATTCCGGGCTGAACAATGCCATTGATGCCTTTAAAGCCGGCGTTTCCGACTACTTGATAAAACCTGTGGATTTGGCGGAGTTGCATGAAAAAATCGAACAGCACTTGAATTCCAGGAAAGCGAATAAAAAATTTAAAACGCTAAAAAGTTTGAACTGGGGTATGCTCATTTCAATTCCCATTTGGCTAATTTTGGGAATTATTTTCATCAATTTATTGCGTTGAACATCAAATCCAAACAACTGTAAAATGACAAAGGCGATGAGCATTTACTGTTCACCGCCTTTTCTCTCATTTATACCTTAAATTTGTTCCAATTCGGAGTTCAGTGCACTTTCACTGCAAGTGTTGGAATTTTTGATTTACGCAATACTTTTTCGGTGGTTGAGCCCATTAAAAAATGTTCAAATCCGCTCAATCCATGGGTTGCCATCACAATGAGGTCGATATCCTGATCTTCAGCAAAATCGACTATTTCTGTATGTGCCCGTCCCTCTTTTACATGGCATGAAAACCCAACACCTTTTGGAATATGCTTATCACCGAGCTCACGCAAAGCAGTTGTGGATCTTTCGCGCAAATCAGGGAACATATTTAATATAGATACATCGCCGGCAACATAATAAGCGGGATGGATTTGCTCTTCGATGACGTGCACTATTTCCAGAAAAGCATTATTCTGCGCTGCAATACTGATGGCATATTCAAGCGCTTTTCTTGAATAATTGGAAAAATCGACAGGAACAAGAATTTTTTCAAATTTCCGGGGCACTGGGGCATTCTTTTGAAACCGCACCGACATAACAGGACAAGGTTGATGACGGATTACTTTTTCAGTTACACTGCCAACAAAAAAATGACTCAAACCAGATCGACCATGCGTCCCCATTATGATGAGATCATAGTTATTTTCTCCGGCATAATTGATGATTTCATCTGCTGGAGAAACACCCCGTACGATCTTTTTTTCAAATTCGATTTCTGAATTCTGTTTATACAACATCTCAATCTCATCTGCTGCAATTTGCTCATGCGTATCGTAAACTTCCTCAAGATTTGAAAAATTATAGCTGGGGTTATTGGGATCATAATCAAATAGAGTAATCGTGTGAAAAAGCGTGCACTGAGATTTGAAGGCTTTCGTGAAAAAATGCGTATAAAGCATTGCTTCGTTGGCGTTCTGTGAAAAGTCTGTCGGGATAAGAATTTTTTTCGGTTGCCACATAATTATCACCTCCTAACTTTAGGTTTCACATTCTTGTATTAGCACGACACAGTATAATTCATACTTCCGTTTCATCAAGCAATAATTTATAGAGTTCAGCAAAGACCACATCCTCTGCATTTTTTACTTTTGGGGTCAACTCATTGCCATAATCATAATTTGCACCTTCAATTCCATAAAAAAGCAATTTTTGTGGCAATTGATTCAATTGTTTTGCCAGGGCAACAACTTCACTTATACCAAAAGAATGGCTGGAAAAATGGGATAAACTATTTTTTAAATTCCCGCTCAGAATATCAAAACGAAAAATTGTTCCAACGGGACTTCCGGATTTAACAGCATCACAAACATAGACACATTTTCTTTCGTTCCATCTCTCGATGAGTGAAAGAATTTCTTTTGATTCTGCTACTATTTCAACATCGGGAATATGTTTTTGTTCAATTCGTCGGGCCAGGTTCAGACCGACCTGGTCATCATTGCGAAAGTTATTGCCAATGCCAATAACCAAACGTGAAGCGGATGCAATTGCCATAATTACAATTCATAGAAGGTATGCGACAGCACGTGGAGGAGAAAAAACGTGCTGCCGCATCAGTTCATTCGTTTATGAGATCCAACTTGAGAAAGTGACATGAGCAGGAAATGCATGGATCATAATTCCGAATTGCCTGTTCGCATTCCCAGGTCAGTTCCTCATGTGATTTTTGTAAGCGTGGAGGGATGAATTCATGCAGATCCAACTCCATGGTTCGTAAATTCTGGGCTGTTGGCGGGACGAGTTTTGCAGTCCTGATGTAGCCTTTGTGGTCGAGTCTGTAGCGGTGATAAAGCAATCCGCGCGGAGCCTCAGTCACGGCATGGCCAATTCCACCACAAATTTGATAATCGAGCCAGGGTGTTGCCGGCATTTCAAAATTTTCGATAATTCGAATGGCTTCGTCGCATGCCCATAAAGTTTCCACAGCACGCACGACAATACTTTTAAATGGATTATAACACGCTGTTCCGAGACCGGCTTCCTGAGCCGCTTGCTTTGCTATCGGGCTTAGTTTTTCATAGTTAAGTGTGTAACGTGCCAGTGGTCCGACATGGTAAGCACCGTATCCAATATGATGTGAATGGAGCGATGTCGAGTGTTTCATATGAAGTTCTTCAAAATGTTCTTCATACTCATCCACTGCAATATCGAGTCCTTTATTGGAAATCAATCGCCCCTCATTTAAGGCATACTCATCCGGATGACTCAGTGCAACGTATTCATAATCACGCTCGAAATCAGGAAAATTCAGTGAACTTGTAAACTTAACGACGTCGATCGCTGCGTCGCGTGCCCATTTGAGTTCCTCAAGTAAGGCTTCAAATTTTTTTCTTGGTGGAATTTTGTACCATCCACCCACGCGTGCATTGATCGGATGAATTTCCCGCCCGCCTAACAGGTTCACAATTTCATTGCCGGTTTTTTTCAATCGCAAACCAGCTTTCACGACTTCAGGATGATCACCAGCGAGCTGGATCGCGTCCTGATAACCAAGAAAATCTGGTGCGTGCAATAAATACGCATGCAAAACATGGCTTTCGATCCATTCACCGCAATACAAAAGTCGCCGAAGTTCGCGAATGGGCCCATCTATTTTTAATCCAAAAACAGCTTCCATAGCATGGATTGAACTCATCTGGTAAGCAACGGGACAGATGCCGCAAATGCGCGCGGTAATATCTGGTGCTTCACTGTAAAGACGGCCACGCAAAAATCCTTCGAAATAACGCGGCGGTTCAAAAATGTTTAATTTCACCTCTTTGACCTCACCATCTTTGATCCGGATCTTTAGACCGCCCTCCCCTTCAACACGGGCTAGATAGTCAACTTTGATCGTTCTATTCTTCTTCATAAGCTTCGCTCTCTTTTCGAAATGGTTCTGCATAAGAATAAAATCCACGAAATGCACGAACGATATCGTCGTTTGTTGCCCCGATTTCCTTCCATTTTTTCGCGAGTGAGGATGTTTGCGGCGTTTCCTTTGGACCGTAGCAACCAAAACATCCACGATTGTAGGAAGGACAAAGGGCATCGCAACCGGCGTGGGTTACAGGCCCCAGACAAGGTGTTTGGTGTGCCACCATTACGCATACATTCCCTTTTCGTTTGCATTCCATACAAACACTATGGGATGGCGTAATCGGCGCACGGCCATGCAGGAGTGCACTGCAAACTTCGATTAGCTGGTATTTATTAATCGGGCACCCATGCAATTCAAAATCCACATAAACATGATCACGAATAGGCGTCGACTTATTTAAAGTCGAAATGTAACTGGGATTGGCATAGACAATGGAAGTATATCGCGAGACATCCGTGAAATTCCGTAGAGCCTGGATGCCACCACTGGTCGCACACGCACCTATGGTTATCAAAATTTTTGACTGGCGACGGATTTTATGTATTCGTTCCGCATCATGCGAGGTTGTTATCGAGCCTTCCACGAGAGAAATATCATATTTCCCCTGGATAACAGCCCGTGAGGCTTCGGGGAAATTGGCAATTTGAATAACTTCTGCGAATGCAAGCAATTCGTCTTCACAATCCAGCAGACTCAATTGGCAGCCATCGCAGGAGGCAAATTTCCACACAGCCAGCTTCGGTTTGTGAGTTCGACTCATAATCACACCTCCCACACATCAAACAGATGTGCAATTTTATCGTAACGAAAAACCGGACCATCCTTGCAAACGAATTCAGAGCCGAACTGGCAGTGACCACAGTGCCCAATACCGCATTTCATGTTGCGTTCGGTTGAGACATATATATTTTCATCTACGATACCTCGTTTTTGCAATTCACGCACGGTGAAGCGCATCATCACTTCTGGCCCGCAGGCCATTGCAAGTGCGTTTTGCGGATCAAAAGGCGCACGCGCAACGAGTTTCGTCACAACGCCTACATTTCCGTCCCAGTTTCCAATCGCGCGGTCAACGGTTACGAAAGTGTGAATACGATGTTTTTTCTCCCACAGCTTTATCTCCCTGGGATAAAGAATATCCTTTGGTGTTCTGGTGCCATACAGCATTACAACATTTTTGAATGCATGCCGGTTTGCAATAATATAATTCACTACCGGGCGTATTGGCGCAAGTCCAATTCCGCCAGCGATGAGAACGACGTCTTTCCCTTTGGCTTCTTCCACAGGCCAGGGATTACCAAAGGGACCGCGTACGCCGACTAAGTCACCAACTCGCAATTTACGCATCGCTTTTGTCACCGTACCGACAACCCGGGTCGTATGCACCAAGCTGTCTTGTGAGCACGGGTCTCCTGAAATAGAAATCGGAATTTCACCGACTCCGTAAATATAGAGCATGTTAAATTGTCCGGCATGAAAGGACAAATCCATAACATTTTTCGATGGTTGCAACTCAACTGTAAATGTATCATCAGTCTCATTTTTAATGCGTTCTATGCGAAAAGATTGCGGTAGCATTGGATTTCCATTAAGATTACTCATTTTGCTTCCTTTCAACCGTTTGCGCTGTAGACATCCATCAATTGCAACCGCGTGGATTGCAGTCGCTCAGCGAGGATTTGTGAGAAGCGTTGTAAAATATCATAGCCAAATTCATGATCATTAAAGCACTTGGCTCGCAGGCAAGCACCTTCAACGGCGATTGCATGAATATCTGTTTTTGCCCGGGCATTAAATTGCCAGCGATATGGCGGGAACAGCCATGACCAACCTAAAACTGAATCTTTCTCCAGGGTCATGATTGAAATCGATCCTTTCTGGGGCATATGAATATCGAGCGCCACTTTTCCCTCACGAATAAAATAAAATTTGTCGGCATCACGCCCTTCCCTGCAAATGACTTCACCTGCTGGAAAATGAACATTTGAAGCACAGCCAACAATTTGCTCAATAAATTCAGGTTTCATATTTTCTAGAAACTTATGTTCTGCTAAAAATCTCTCCAATGTTTCCATAAATCACACTCCTTCTGAATGTTATACGGTTGCTTTGGATTTTTGCAACGATTTGATTTCTTTGGTCACGTCGATTCCAACAGGGCACCATGTTATGCAGCGACCACAGCCAACGCATCCTGATTCATCAAACTGGTCATGCCAGGTCGCAAATTTATGAGTAATCCAATGACGAAATCGGTTGGAGCCGGAGGGGCGTACACTGCCGCCATGGATATAAGAAAAATCCATAGTGAAGCAGGAATCCCATCGACGCCAGCGTTCTGCTTCTGTTCCGGTAAGGTTTGTCACATCCTCAACCGTTGTACAAAAGCATGTAGGGCAAACCATAGTGCAATTTGCACAATTCATACACCTGTTCGCGATTTCTTCCCAAATATTGCTGTCATAATTGTCGTAAAAAAGTCGCTGAATATCAGTTGTTTCAATCGATTTACCCATTGCATAACTGACTTCACGCATATTGTTTTGTACCAAAGTAGAATCATGTCTGGAGGCTAATTCCAGTTCCGGCATCTTGTTCATGACTATTTCGGCTGTTGCACTACCAATTTCAACAAAGAAGAAATGACGGTTGCCATCAATAATTTCGGTGAGAGCGAGATCAAATCCGGAATGCGCATAGGGTCCAGTATTCATTGAAGTACAAAAACAATTCGCGCCAGCTTTTGTGCAATTCACCGCGATAATGAAAGTATTTTCACGACGTTTTTTATAAGCCGAGTCAATGAATTCGCTTTCAAGGAAAATTTTATCCTGTTTGCGAATCGCCGCGACTTCGCAGGCCCGGACACCGAGAAATGCTTGTTTTCCAACGGATTTATCATCCTCAATAAAACTGAATCCTCCACCATTTGTTTTTGCTTTCCACAAAAGCAGATTAGGTAGATGCAAATATTTTTTCCAGGAATGAGGTCCAACATTGTAATCGAAGAGCAAAGGACTTTCGGTTCGATAAACACGGTAAAAACCTGCAGACTGTTCGTCGGACCAACCAACGGGCAAATCGGAAGTGGATGAAATTTTATCATACACGATGGCACGATCCTGTAAGGTAGGGCCAATCGTTTCATAGCCTGCCTCATGAAGTGCTTTCAGGAAAACATTGAACTCTCCCGCGGGAAGAATTCGCTGTTTTTGATTTTTCGTTTCCATAACTCCCTTTATATTTTAAATCGTTGAAAGTAACAGTTTGGGTTGTTTAATTTTTATTTGGGCTCTTTGCCGCATCACCTCCGTTTGAAATTATGTCGTTCAAAAAGTGGAAGATAATTGCTTTGATTTTGTTTAAGATATCGCTTTTGGCAAAGCGCATACCACAATGTAATTTCAGATCCAAACTGTTTTTACTGGAATTACAATGAATTGATTTTCAGGGCTCTCTCAAAATCAAGAACTGATTCCTATTCATAAGAATTACTTAATTAAGTACTGTATTTTTCAATACAGATTATATCAAAATTTTTTTCATTAAATTATTATAAATCATTAATTATCAGCAACAGAAACTGAAGAGAAAAATTTATTTTTAATTAAAATTTTTTATTCAAAATACGAGTATAAAATTTGCAGACGGCTTATTTATAATTCGTAATTTCGTTAATTGAGAATTTTTAAATCTTGAGGAATAGAGGTTGTAAAACTTATTCGAATTATTTATTAATAGTACATCGTCGATGCCAAACGAGCAAAGCTTGTTGCATACGGCACTATAATTACAAAGCATTCTGAGGATCCAATGAAGAAAGTCATAATCGAAAAAAAAGTACTCTCTGAAAATGATAAACTTGCCGCTGAAATTCGCGAACAATTGGATTCCCGCGGTATTCTCTGTTTGAATTTCGTCAGTTCACCAGGTTCTGGTAAAACTTCGTTACTCGAACGAACGCTCTCTTCTATGGGTGATCGCTTAAAAATTGCACTAATCGCGGGTGATGTACAAACTGAAAATGATGCGAACCGTTTGATTGCCGCAGGGGGAAAAAATGTTTTTCCGTTAGTTACCGGTGGCTCTTGTCACCTTGATGCAAAAATGATCAGTAACATTCTCCCCAAAATAAATCTCGATGACCTTGATCTGCTGATTATTGAAAATGTAGGTAATCTAGTATGTCCTGCGAGCTACGATTTAGGCGAAGATATGAAAGTTGCTCTTGTCAGTACCACGGAAGGTCATGATAAGCCATTAAAATACCCGGGAATGTTTCGCCGCTCTTCCATTATGGTGATCAACAAAATCGACCTTCTAGGTACTTCAGATTTTGACCTGGCAGAAGTAAAAAATAATGCCCGGCAAATCAATGCCAACCTGATTTTTTTCGAGACATCCTGCCGCACAGGTGAGGGTTTGGAAAGCTGGTTTCAATGGCTACTCGAAGAGATTAAAACAAAAAAAGAACGATGTTAATCAGTCATCACAAATAATTCAGAGGAAACGCACCGTGTTGAAACGGCATCTCATTCAAATTGATGGAATCGTGCAGGGCGTAGGTTTTCGCCCGTTTGTCTTTCGATTAGCTAAATCATTAAAACTTACTGGCTCCGTCCTGAACAGTAACAAAGGGGTTACAATCGAGGTGGAAGGTCTGCAAGATAACCTGACCCACTTTCAAAATCGATTGCGTCAGGAAATGCCGCCTCTTGCACAAATTACTGATTTTAACAGCAATGAAATTCCCCTCAAAAATGATGAGCGTTTCATCATTATGCAAAGTGAGTACAAAGGCGATTCTTCGGTATTGATCTCACCGGATATGAGTTTATGTGAAGACTGTATGCGCGAAATGCTCGTTCCCGGAAACCGCCGTTTTCATTATCCTTTTCTCAATTGTACGAACTGCGGTCCACGTTTCACCATCATCTCGGACACGCCATACGATCGAGTAAACACATCGATGATTGAATTCCAAATGTGTGAAGAATGCGACAAGGAATACCATGATCCTGCAGACCGCCGGTTCCATGCGCAGCCAAACGCCTGTCCAAAATGCGGACCGCAGTACCAACTCTTCGATCGTGAGAAAAGACAAGTAAATACAAATGATCCGGTAAAGCACACGAAAATGCTGCTCCGTACCGGGCGAATCGTGGCTCTTCGTGGTCTTGGCGGTTACCATCTTGTAGTCGACGCGAAAAACACTGCAGCCATCGAAGAATTGCGGGAACGAAAACGGCGCGCGGAGAAACCATTTGCACTCATGGCAGCCAATGCCGACATCGTGGAAAAACACTGCCAGGTTTCCCACCGTGAACGTCTGGCATTACAGCAACAAACCAGGCCCATAGTGCTTCTGCAGGCACGTTACAGCAGCAAATTACCAAAAGCAATTGCACCCAAAAGCAAATACTATGGTTTCATGCTTCCCTATTTACCATTGCACCATTTGCTCATGCTCGACGAGTTCGAAGTGCTGGTTATGACCAGTGCCAATTACAGCGATGAACCAATCGTCACCAGCAACCAGCAGGCATTTGATTACCTCGCCCCTCTGGCGGACTATTTTCTTATTCACAACCGGGAGATTCTGCAGCGGTGCGACGATTCAATCATTGCGGTTTCTGCTGGGCATCAACGTATTCTGCGCCGCTCGCGTGGCTACGTACCAGCGCCAATCATTCTGAACAACAAAATCAAAGCACCCATCCTTGCTGTGGGCGCTGAATTAAAAAATACTGTAGCGCTGAGTAATGGCAACAAAGTTGTACTCAGCCAGCATATCGGCGACCTGGATAATCCGGAAGCGATTCAGTTTTTCAAAAATAGTATTACACATATGCAAAAACTGCTCAATATTAAACCGCATTATATCGCATGTGACATGCACCCGGAATATTTATCACGAAAATGGGCTTATGAGCAGCCACTAATGCCCAAGATCGAAGTGCAGCATCACCATGCGCATTTGGCATCGGTTATGGCGGAAAACGATAATACACGAAAAACCATCGGTATCATTCTCGATGGCACCGGTTACGGGACGGATAAAACGATTTGGGGTGGCGAAGTCCTTATCGGTGACATGAAAGATGTCTCACGCTATGCCTGGTTTGAACCAGTCCCCATGCCCGGAGGAGAAGCAGCAATCAGAGATCCCTGGCGCATGGCAATCAGTTATCTGCAGCATGCATTTGGGAGTGCAATGCAAAAATTGACACTTCCGGTTTTGCAAAAGACAAAACCAAACGAGCTTAATCTGTTGTTACAGGTTTTAGAAAAAGAAGTTAACTCCCCCAAAACTTCGAGCTGTGGCCGATTATTTGATGCCATTGCTTCCATACTCGACATCAGACATAGCATCACTTATGAGGCGCAGGCAGCCATTGAGTTGGAGATGAGCGTAAGAAATAATTTACAACGTACACTGGCCTACCCCATAAATTATAATCTCAACCACGGCGCACTCAATTTTGTCCCGCTCATCCGTGAAATTGTTAATGACAAAGTGCAAAACGTTCCTGTCGACAATATTGCTGCACGCTTTCACGTATCCTTAGCAGAAATGTTGATCGCCATTGCGATTCGAGCTCGAAAGGACACAGGCATTGCCCAGGTCGGGCTCAGCGGCGGTGTATACCAGAATTTCACCTTCTTCCAGTATCTGGTTGAAAGATTACGCGGTGAAGGATTTAAAGTATTAACGCATTCAAAAGTTCCTCCGAATGACGGTGGACTGAGCCTTGGTCAAATTGCTGTGGCGAATGCGCGTTTGTAATAATTTCAGCTGGGAAAAAGAATGGAAAAAATATTTCAGGATGGAATAACAGCCTCATGCCCCTTACCAATAACTGAGCACAGCACCGTTCAACTAGGCCACGGCAGTGGTGGCAAAATGATGAATGATCTGATATCCAGGCTCTTTCTTTGGGCTTTCGATAATCCAGTTCTGAACCAAATGGATGACCATGCTGCGTTGGATATCTCGGGTACAAAACTGGCTTTTAGCACAGATTCCTTCGTAGTCGACCCACTATTTTTTCCTGGTGGAGACATTGGTGATCTTGCTGTAAATGGTACAATTAATGATATTGCCATGAGTGGCGCCAAACCCCTTTTTCTAAGCGCAGGATTTATTCTGGAGGAAGGCTTTTCCCTCACTGATTTAAAACGTATCGTCGTAAGCATGCAACGGGCAGCAAAAGAAGCGGGTGTTGTAATTGTGACAGGGGATACAAAAGTTGTCGACAAGGGAAAGGGAGATAAAGTATTCATCAATACGGCTGGCATTGGCCTGATTGAGCACAACTTCAGTATCAGCGCACAAGCGATACAGCCGGGAGATGCGGTAATTTTAAGCGGTACTTTGGCAGACCATGGCATTGCTATTTTATCCCAGCGCGAAGGGCTCTCTTTCGAAACAACAGTAAAAAGCGATACCGCAGCCTTACACAGCCTTGTATCAGAAATGCTTTCCGCAGGGGGAACAGCTGTGCACGCCTTACGCGATCCCACGCGCGGTGGCCTCGCAGCGACATTGAATGAGTTCGCTGCAAGTGCTGGAGTCGGAATACGCCTTGATGAACAGCGCATCCCTGTAACACCCGCGGTTGCGGGTGCCTGTGAAATGCTTGGCATCGATCCGTTGCATGTTGCCAACGAAGGAAAACTTGTCGCCATTGTTGCCCGTGAGAAAGCCGAATCAGTCTTGAAAGCCATGCGACAAAATCCACTTGGGCAGCACAGTGTCATCATTGGCGATGTCATAACGGATTCACCCGGCATGGTGAGTATGCAAACAAAACTTGGTGCCTGGCGCATTGTCGATATGCTGGTTGGTGAACAATTACCGAGGATATGTTAACATGAAGCTTTATGACAAGCATATTCTCCCCTATCTGACCCACAAAATTTGCAGTTTGAGTCCCGCAACGAAGCAAAGGCAAAAAATTGTACCTTTTGCCGAAGGTAAAATCCTTGAAATAGGCATTGGTTCCGGACTTAATCTCCCCCACTATGACCGGGACAAAGTAGCACATATTTGGGGACTCGATCCCTCAATTGAAATGTGGGCTCGCTCCGAAATTACAAACGGTGAATTGCCATTTCCCTTCGAGTTTCTTTCCGCTTCCGCTGAACAAATTCCATTGGGAACCAATTCTGTTGATTCGATCGTCATCACCTATACGCTTTGTAGTATTCCAAATGTACACGCAGCGTTACTAGAAATGCGTCGTGTACTCAAACCAGGTGGGAAATTGTTTTTCTCAGAGCATGGGACAGCACCGGAAACTCATATCCGGACTTTGCAAAATGTTTTGAATCCCATCTGGAACATTTTCAGTGGCGGGTGTCAGCTCAATCGAAATATACCGGAACTACTAAAAGAGAGTGGGTTCAGTTTTGAAAAACTTGACTCAATGTATATTCCGGGATGGAAATTTGCGAGCTATAATTATTGGGGTGTTGCAAAATAATTCTGTCTGATTTACGGTGAGAATTAAGAAGAATAAATCGTATATTTTCTGATCTTCTTTATTCATGCAATGCTCAACGTGAACTATGGGAAAGCGATATCCACTGCCATCTCCCGGCGTTTATGAATTATGCAGGCTTAAGGAAGTGCAGTACTTATTTGCACGTTTCCTGATGTTCAAACGACAAAATTGTCCAATAAAAAAGTGAATCCGGATGCACGAACTTTCCATCGCACAATCGATTTTCGAAAACGTTCTAAAGGAAAAGAAAACCAGAAACCTGTCGAACATTGAAAAAATCGGATTAAGGATTGGCAGTTTAAGTGGAATTTTGCCGGACTCCCTCGAATTCAGCTTTAACGCACTAAAAATCGACACAGAACTGGCAGATACAATATTAGAGATGGAGATCATACCATTGCAGGGCTATTGTAAAAAATGTGAGCAAAATTTCGCAGTTCATGATTATACATTTTTCTGCCCCTCCTGTCAATCCGGTCAAATTGAAATCGAACAAGGAATGGAAATGGAAATCGCCTTTCTAGAAATCAAAGATTGAAGGTTCCTGGGTGAAAATAGCGTTGATTTTTATTAGAAAATTGAGTTTTGAATATTCCATTGAGAAAAGAGGTTAATATGTGCCTTGCAATCCCGGGAAAAGTAATAGAAACATTTGAAGAAAACGGTCTAAAAATGGGCAAACTGGACTATGCAGGGACAACCAATACAGCGTGCCTGGCATATGTCCCGGAAATCAAAGTTGGGCAGTACGCCGTCGTGCATGCTGGTTTCGCAATTAGCGTCATCGATGAGCAGGAAGCGCAAAAAACATACGCGCTCTGGGATGAAATGGTGGAAACAGCTGCCAGGGAAGGACTGGATATCTTTGGTGTACCCCACAACGAAAGCCATGACGACAAAAATCAGACTGCAAAAAAATGAAATATTTGGATGAGTATCGTAACCCGGGAATTGCCCGTCGCATCGTCGATGAAATTCATCAGGTTACGACAAAGCCCTGGGTAATCATGGAAATTTGTGGGGGGCAGACACATTCGATCATCAAAAATGGTATTGACCAAATTTTGCCGAAAAAAATCGAATTGGTTCATGGTCCCGGCTGCCCCGTCTGTGTGACTCCACTGGAAAAAATTGATCGCGCTTTGGAAATTGCTGCACAGGAAGACATCATTTTTACTTCGTTTGGTGATATGCTGCGCGTCCCCGGTTCGCAAAAAGATTTGTTTATGGTGAAATCGGAAGGCGCGGATGTTCGAATCGTTTATTCCCCTTTGGATGCAGTGAAAATCGCCCGGGAAAATCCGGATAAAAAAATCATTTTCTTCGCTGTCGGCTTTGAAACCACGGCACCTATAAATGCGATGGCAGCCTTTCAGGCAAAACGTGAGGGACTAAAGAATTTTTCACTCCTGGTTTCCCACGTTCTCGTCCCACCTGCCATGAAAGCTTTACTCTCCTCACCACAAAACCGGGTACAGGGGTATCTTGCAGCCGGGCATGTGTGTACAATTATGGGAATTGAGGAATACAAACCTATTGCAAAGGAGTTCGATGTACCGATTGTGGTAACCGGCTTTGAGCCGTTGGATATTCTTGAAGGAATACTGCAAGTTGTTAAACAGTTGGAAAATGGCAAAGCTGAAGTATTGAATCCCTATTCACGTGTCGCCCGCAACGAAGGCAATAAAGCAGCTCAGGAGTTATTAAAAAAAGTTTTCAAAATATCGGACCGCAAGTGGCGAGGTATTGGCGAGATACCGATGAGTGGTTTTGAACTAATCGATGATTATGCTGAATATGATGCTGAGAAAATTTTCGGAATGGGCAATATCGAAGTAGATGAACCTCAGGAATGCATTAGTGGTTTAATCCTGCAAGGCATCAAAAAACCAAATGAATGCGCCGCATTTGGGAAATCATGCACACCCCAATCTCCACTTGGCGCCACGATGGTTTCTTCCGAAGGGGCATGTTCGGCTTATTATTCCTATGCCAAGAGATAAAACGATTGTAGTTTAGAAATAATTTCTAGTATCCTGCGATTAGTCTCTCCTCATTTTCAATTCACTTCATTATTTTATCAAAAAAAACTTGCATTTCTGTGAAATCTATTTATTTCTTCTTTGCAGAACAAAGTACTTATTTTAAAAAAATACTTTCTAAAAAGAAAAAACTATTCACAGCCCAACCTTTCAATTAATTTTTGCGACGTGATTGATAAAGGCGGTAAGCTTCATCACTTTTACAAAGGAGGTGGTTATGTCCACAAATATTCTTAGAAATTCGGCGATGCTGTTCACTTTCTGTTGTTTCATGGTATTGAGTAGTAGTCATGCCAATGAATTGGCACAAAAATTTAATCTGGGTATGAGCAAGCACAACGCGATACAATATTACGAAATGAAGTCGAAAATAATTAACAAAAACATGGATGGAACGATTAAAAGTACTGACATTTTGCTCATAATGCTCAAATGGGAACCAGCGGTCCTGACTGCCAGCAGACAGGATGAATTCACTTGTTTACAATTTTCTCTTACACTGGGTGATACTGCAAATCTGATCATCCCTGCGTTGAAAAATTGGAAATATGCATTTGATGAAAATGGGATCGATAGCAAAGGACAGGTGTTCGGCATAGATCATGGTAAATTTGAAAAGTTACACGACCAAAATGGACTAGTACTTCAGGCGGATATGGCATATCATGTTTACAACGCTTTTATCGATTTTCACAGTTTCTGCAATGTTTTTGCAGAGCCTGCGGAAAACGGCAGCGTGAAACAATTAGAAAAAATTGGAGATAAAGTTGAGCATTATGCTTCACATTCGCAGCCACCGACCAATTTAGGCTCACATTTTAAGGAAGGATCCCATTTAAAAACGGGGAAATTACACTTTCATTGGAAGGATTATCCTTGGTAAATAGACAAAAATGTGCACTGCTTCATTATGACTCCGGAATAAGTTCTTTTAAAATGATATTGACTCCTATACCTAATTTTGAGGTTATAACAGTTGGAGGATCACATTATTTGGGAGATATTTATAAATCGCTTGATTCAGGCTGGGTTCAAAAAGCTACCTTAACGGAATTTGTTATTAGTGAAACGGCCGTACCAATGCAGCCACAAAAGTTCAACAGCGTCATTGAGCGGCAAATCGAAGTAAATAATATTCCAAAACCAAACTTTTCAGGGGAATAAGGCTACAACTGATTAAAACAGATAGTTCTATTTTACAGAGCAATGATTGGAAATGAATACGGCTGTTTTTTTAATCTCCCAAATACATAGCTTCCGTGATATTATAACCGATATCGTGTACACTACTTTACAGTATTTTTTCCCATTCCGACGAGAGCTCGAAATTCACTTTAACAACATCTTCGATAGAGACGGTGGAGAGTACAACTTTCGGGACGATTTCGGTTTTTAAAGCAGGCATCGAGCAAATCTTTTAGCCAATGTAATGAGGAGTGAGTGCGTTGGTGTAGTCGTTGAAAAAATGGGATTGGACGCAGATAATCATCCCACATGACCAGCCAGTGAGATTGCATTTCACTAAATACTATCAATTGTTTTTGTTTGATTTTCGTAAGATCAGCATCTATATTTAATACACACAGGTTAAAGTTGATGCTTCATTTATCGCGATTTTTGGATTTTTTATGCAGGAAGACAGGCTTCTAAAATTATTGCGCAACGGTGATGAGCAAGCCTTTAAACAAGTATTCGATCAAAACCAGAAGCACGTGATCAATATTTGCTACCGATTCGTTGGTCAAAAGGAAATTGCAGAAGACTTAACTCAGGATGTGTTTGTCGAGGTATTTCGATCCATTGACCGGTTTCGAGGCAACTCAAAATTATCAACCTGGATATACAGGATTGCGACAACGCGTTCGATCGATTACCTGCGGGCGCAAAAATCAAAAAAACGCTTCGCTTTCTTAACAAGCATTGAGGATAGTGAGATCTGCGACAAAAAACTCCCTGACTCAGTGGACATAAATCCCGATAAAAATGCACAAAATGAAGAGATTAAAAAAATTCTCCACAAGGCGCTGAAAACCTTGCCGGAAAACCAGCGAATCGCCTTTACGCTAAGCAAGTACGATGAACTCAGTTACAAAGAGATTGCTGATATCCTGGAAACATCGCTGCCCGCGGTGGAATCCCTTATACACCGGGCAAAGAAAAATCTTGAAAAAAAACTCTATAAATATTTTAAAAATTAATTTTACAGTGCAAGAAAGCAGAATGTCCTTCGTCTAATATAAGTGAGGATGGAGATATGGCAATTGATGATAAAACCAAAATAAAAGACAAAGTCGACAAGGCAATGCGTCTTTTCGATGACGTCGAATCGATCGAAGGAAATCCATTCCTTTTCACCCGTGTAAAAACGGCGCTTGAAACACAGCCAGAGAAAACGCGTTTTCGTTCTCTCTTTGCCCCTGTTCCCATTCAATTTGCTTTTGTGATTGTGCTACTGATTCTCAACCTTTTTTCTGTTGGCTTTTTTATCTCACGAGATAATACCTCGGGTTCAAAAGAAAATTCTTTCATGGTTACCTTAACGAGTGATTATTACTTGAATTCAGAAGATGATATTCTGAACAATTTACAGGAGCGCGAATGACATGGACTTTGTTACGAAACAACGATCTGCTTTCTGGCTCATTATTATTCTTATTTTGTTGAATTGTACAACTCTGTTCTTTCTCTGGTTTCGCCCTGATTTTCGCCCTCGGCCGGGCATGCACCACAGTTTTCCCAAAGACCGTCCGTTTATGGAAGAACTCAAACTAACACAAGAGCAGAAGAATCAATTTGAAGAATACCGTCATGGTTATTTCCAGATGGTGAAGAACTATACCGATAAAATCAACAGCAAAAAATATGAACTCATGGGTATACTCTTCACGAAAGAGCCCAACCGTCAACAACTCAACTTGCTTGCGGAGGAATTAGGGCAACTAAATTCTCAATTCGAAAAGGCACGTTTTGAGAAAATACTTAACTTCAAGGCAATTCTGACAGAAGAACAGTTTGGGCTCTTTAAGGGCATCGTTGACGAAGCGTATAAACCCGGACCGGGAAAGATGGGTAAAAACGGGCCACCACCGGATTTCGGTGAAGGTCAACCCAGGACCATGCCTCCCCGTGACGCAAACCGACCACCACGTGAAGTGCCTCCTCCACCACCCAACAAATATTAACAAGACAATGAGAAACTGGTTATGTGCTGGTTTCTCATGTCCGTTCATTTTTTTAATCAATATAAATGGCTATGTTAAACGAGCGATATGAATTATATCATGATTTATTGCCAACAACAAAAACAAAATTTAGTCTAACGCCGGGCCGCAAAGGTGCAGAGATTCGCAGAGTTTTTTAATTTTTTTCTCTGCGTAACTCTGCTTCTCGGCGACTCTGCGTTTTAAAAATTCCATTTATTTGGCTAGTAATTCAGTCCTTTCCTTAAACAGAGCGATATAAATTTATACTTAGTTGAATTTTGGATTTATAAAATGCAGGATTGAATCTCCTAAATTTATAAACACCACGATTGGCTACGAATACCCCTCCGACTTCGCCAAATTTGTGTAACGGATGAACGAACCAGCATAATCACACACATCTGACATTACTCGATTTCGTATTTTCTCATCTTTCTCACTCTAAAATTGCTGATCAGAATCACTGATTTGAAAACCAGCAGAAAGCTTTTCCTTTAAAATTCGTCTAACCTTTCAAATCGATAATTTCTGAAATTTTTTCGAAAATACTGAACAGGAACCAATTCAGATGTATAAACACAAAGCACTGCTTTTTTCCATCCTTTTCCTTTTTTCATGCCAGGATAACTTCCTGCAAAGTCCAGAGGACACGGTAAATGACGAGATAGAAAGTGATTCCACAAAAACATTTTCCGTTGCCGAGGCAATGGAAGCGAACTTAAGCACCCACGAGTCTCCCAACGATTACAATTGGTCCGGCACAAGCGCACAAACAATCAGCTTAAATGGGAATATAATAACGGCCTCAGGAACCGGGGTTAGCATCGAAGCAAATATCGCAACAATTACTGCGGGAGGCGACTATATCCTCAGTGGAAATTTGGAGGACGGACGAATAATCGTGGACAGCGATGACAAGAATATCGTGCGTCTCATTCTGGATAACGCAACCATCCATTCGACCACAAATGCACCGTTGTGCATTTTAAATGCGGAAAAGACGGTCATTATTTTGGCAGACAATTCTACCAATTTTCTGAGTGATACAGGCAATTATCTCTTTGAAAATCCACAAGAGGACGAACCCAACGCAACGCTTTTCAGTAAGGACGATCTTTCAATCGCAGGGAATGGTTCATTGCGCATCGATGCCAATTACAACGATGGTATAACCAGTAAAGATGGTCTCCTCATCCATTCCGGTGGTATCGCTATTACCTCCGTTGATGACGGCATACGCGGAAAAGATTACCTGGTTATAAGGAATGGCAATATTACCATCGATGCCCTTGGAGACGCTCTCAAATCTGACAATGATGAGGACAGCACCTCAGGTTACATTCTCATCGAAAATGGTGAATTAAATATCAATGCTGGAGCAGACGGTATCGATGCTGAGACTGACGCCCTCATAAGTGGTGGTTTACTAACAATAAAAACAGGCGGTGGCAGCGCTATGGCTGTTAGCGGTGATAACTCTGCAAAAGGCATAAAAGGAAACAGCCTTGTCGTCATCGACGATGGCAATTTTGAAATCAACGCCTCCGATGATGCATTGCACTCCAATTCCAATATCGTCATAAATGGTGGTGAATTCCAGATTGCGACCGCCGACGACGCCATTCACGCAGATGCATCCATTGTCATCAACGACGGCTCCATTGATGTGTCGAAATGTGTTGAAGGAGTCGAAAGCAATATCATATCGATCCACAAAGGCACCATTCGCATTATCGCTGCCGACGATTGTTTCAATTCAACCGCAGGCACGCGAACGGAGCGAAACGACAACAGCTGTACTTATATTTATGGCGGAACACTCACGTTGAATGCTTCAGGTGGCGATGGCCTGGACAGTAACGGGAACATCGTAATGGAAGGTGGCACGGTAATCATACACGGGCCATCGAGGGATCCCGAAGTGATGATCGATTACAATGGAACGTTTAAAATTTCTGGAGGCATTCTCATTTCTTCAGGTAGCGCATCACGCATGACGCAGGCTCCCAGTTCGAGTTCAGATCAAAATTCCCTGGCAATCATGTTCCGCTCCTCCATGAGTGCCGCAACACTTTTTCATATTGAAGACAGCAATGGCAATAATGTCGTAACATTCAAGCCACTGCACAATTACCAGTCCATCGTTTACTCATCAGCTGAACTTGAAAAAGGAAAAACCTTTACCTTTTATACTGGAGGAAGTTGCACCGGTGAAAATTATGATGGATTGTATTCAGGTGGGACTTTTACGGGGGGAACAAATTCAACGTCCTTCACAGTATCATCAACCGTTACCTCGATTGTAAAATAGAAATTTTGCTTCGAATCGCAATTCCATTAAACTTCGAAGGCTCTGATTGCGAAAAACCGATCCGCTGCATTAAAATTCAACAGAACAGCAGCGGTTCGGTGGATCAGAAATGCGCAAAGCATTTTTACCGTAATAACACCATCGGCCGGGTCAATTGAAATATTCCAGCATTTAAAACAACATAGTAATTGCCTGTTGGCAAAGCCAACCCTGACTGTGTTTGTGCCTGCCAGGTAAATATATGTTTGCCAGCCATTAAATCACCCTGATACAACTGAACGACCTTTTCACCCAATAAATTTATAACAAATAAATCAACGTATTCCGCTGACGGAAGTGTAAATGCGATTTTTGTACTGGGATTAAATGGATTGGGATAATTCTGATGCAATTCGATACCCTTGATTCCCGGCAATTCATTTGTACTTTGTTCCGCCACAGAAACGGGATTGGGTGCAATATAATAACGAAAAGGTTCGGCAGTGTCCGAACCCCACACACTTTTTGATCCAGGTGTATAGCCCAATTTTGCGGCTTCTTCCGAAAGTTCACCACTGGCTTCCAGGGATGCAGAGACAACAATTTCCTTACCCGTGGCAATGACAGGCATTCCCTCAGGTGTCCGCAAGAAGCCCCACATCGGCGCTTTTATCTCGGCCTCATGGCCATCTTCCGATACGGCAATAGTAACAATCCCATGCAGAACAGGACCTCGATCTTCAACGAGTACATAACTCGAATCCTCAAAAGTAACCCACTGTGTATAATAATCATAGGTTCCGGGCGCAAACTGTATTATCCCATTTGCCAAATCCTGAATTCCCTGGGTTTGCATTTGCTGTTCACTAAGAAATTCATGATTGATATAATGTCCGGTATTGTACCCACCGTTGTAGAATTCCACTTCCATATTCATATCATATCCACGGCTGTCAGGGTAATAACCACCTTCCCTTAAAGGGTAACCTGTCGTATCGTTATCATCAACGTCAATTGTAAAAATAAAATAGTAGCGACCGCTTTTAGCATGCCCCAGCGTATCGGATGAAGTTCGACCAATCTCCCCGGTGGCTTTTATGTAGCCATATAAATTCGCCTCATCATTTGTGAATTTGACTTCGAGAATATCGACATCGGAGTAAGCTCGGTATGCTGGTTGCTTTCCACTCTCATATCCATCCGTATCGTGCGCATCATCGGCAGGATCCGTTACTGCCACAGGTACGGTATTCCAGTCGTCGAAATTGCCATCAATAATAATTTGATTTTGTCCCAAAAGTAGTGTCGGTAATACGAACAGAAACCAGATTCGCTTCATCTTAAGTCCTTAGTTTATCTGTAAATTAGGTTTGCATACAAATTCAAATTCGATTTTTATTTAAGCCGGCACATTCATGAATCCGCACTTTAATGACTATCATCAGGTGCCGTAACATCGAGGTATTCCTGCTTCTTTAGTTTTGCAAGCGCTATCATGGAGGTAAATTTTGATTTATCGATTTGCAGGTTGTATTGTTTCTTCAACGAATTCTCAAATTCACCCCTTAATTTTTGTTCAAGCTCATGAAGACGGATTGTATTATCAGCTGGTGTGCTCGATTTTTCGCCGGCCAAAATTTGTCTCGCCTTATCCTGAACTTCCTGTTTAAAAAGCAACGTCCGTAAAGTCTGTTCTTCTGTATACTGAATTCGATCTTTCAATTCAGGATGGTTGAGATACCCTTGCTCACGCGCTTCAAGAGCGAATATACGGTTTTGAACAACATTCTGAAATTGCTCCAGGAATTGATCCAAATCCTGAGGAAATTGTGGTGCTTCCGTATAAACATCGCGCATGGTAACAGAATCCGATTCCAAGCGGGCGAGAATCCAATTCAGATGCTCTTTACTTTCCGTAGTTTGCTGAACAAGAGGCTGCACCAATTTCGTTTTAATCATATTGTCTGTAATCCGGGAAAGGTTATTTTGATCAATAGAATATTTGTACTTAGGTGCCAGGTGCTCGAAATACTCCTGCGCTCTCGCCATAAGTTCATACTGGCGTGACCGGCGTACAATTTTAAAAAGGTCATCTTTTACTTCCTCATAAGGCGGCACATCGATGTTCATTCCTCTGCCCTTTTTCAGAATGTAAAATCCGTTGTATCCTCTCACGGGTTTTGAAAAACTGTTTACTTTCATCGTATCCATGACTGTACGTAAAACCGGCTCTGAGAACGCTTCCGAAAACATGAAACCTATATCTCCCCCGTTGTATTGCACTGACTTATCCTGTGAATATTTTTTCGCCAGTATTTGGAAACTTCCCCCCTGTTTTAGTTGATCATATATTGCGTCTATCTGCATTTTCTGCTGTGCAATATACGAATCAGTTGACGATGTTTTAATGGTACGTTTAATAACACTCATTTTGTACTGTGGTGAAGACTTTGCATGGATAGCGCGAACAAGGCTGTCCGGCAGCACTGGATCAATAACCTTGTCAAGGATGAACTGGTTTAGAATTATTGTATCTACATCCCGTCGAACAAGTGTTTTGTAGGCTTCCGTTTCCTGAATTTGTCTGTCCTTAGCCGCAAGGACGCCGATGCGTTTCATAGCGTGCTCATTCACGATACGCTCAAATGTTACGTCATTTGCCTCATAATCAGGATTACCTTGTACTCCTTCCAAAAAAGAATCCAAACATTCATTTTGTGTGACCGTGCCTCCCGTAAACGTTGCGACATCTGGATTTTTTTCCTGTTTGCAGGCAAAAATTATCGCGGGAAAAAGGATCAGACAGATCGTTTTTTTGAATTTCATAATCGACCTTGAAAATAAAATTTTTTAGTAAAAATCAGCTCATTAACCAAGTGAAAACACCTGCTCTGCAAAACACAATTATCAGTGCAACAATACAGAGCGCTTCAGGCGAGAGTTTGCAAAATACACATTTTTCTGAAAACCAAAAAGCCTAATATGCACAAGATGTTTATTGTCTTTTTTGCCGGTTTTTATAGAGGAAAAAAGCGGCGAGGATAAAACTGCAGGAGAGGATGAGTGAAATGATAATGAATTCCCGGTTGAAGAAGTCACTCGATTCGCCCGGGTCACCATAGAGCATGAAAGGTGCCCAAAAGAAAGGATGTTGATGATAAACATCTGTGGAAATCAATGCTTGTTTTTTTAAAAGCACTCTTTTAGCAGAAGTGAGGGCGTTAAGTTTTGATTCGTTTTTTTGCAAGTAATTTTCATAAAATTGTGGTGATAAAATGGAGGCAAACTTGTCATCGATGGACCAGAGCGTCATAAGAATTGAGCGTGCACCAGCTCCGAGAAAGGTACGCGGTAAACCCAGAGTACCTTCACCAGGAATGAATTTACCCCGTCCGGTATCACACCCACTAAGAAAGACAAGATCATAATTGGCAATATGCATATCTTCAATCTCGTACCCCATTAAAATACCATCGTCGTCAAAATTAGTAGTCGCAGCCAACACAGCACCCGAAAATGCATCAAAGATCGAATCTGAAAATGCATGGGTTGCAAGATGCAAGACCTGATGCTTCTCTGCAAGGCTGGCAAAATTTTCCTTTGTCGCCTCGCGGCCAATAAGTACAGTTGCATTCATCGCAATACGCTCAATGTTCCGTGCTTCTATGATCGCATGCAACAGCGGTGAAAATATTCTGCCACTCCGCATGGAAATATCTTCTTTACTTGCTGCAGGATGTGCCGGATTGGCTAAAACTAAAGTATTGTGCTCCGAAATCAGTGATTTTTCATTATCCGGGAATGTTGCAGGTGAATAGCCAATAGAATAGTGTTGGAGCAGAAATTTATCTGTGTACTCGGGATAATCTGTAGGTAAATAGACATCCTTTTGGCATGGTGCTGTAAGCAATAATTCAAACGGCAGTTGATTCAAAACACCGTCTGCAACGATTAAAACATCCTCAGGCAATTTCATCCTGTTTTCGATGGGAAATATCAATTCCTGATAAAGTTTATGAGCAATTTCAGCATGAAACGGAATAGAATTTATTGAATCTGAATTAGCCGTGGAGAACGGTTCGATAAGCAACGCAATTTGACTTGCCAATTGTTTTACTTCACAGCTCAGCTGCACTATTTTAACATTGTGCTCATTTGCTGCGATTGCATAAATTTTTTCATCCACAAAATGGTAAATAATGCGTGCGTTATTTTGTCCGAGAATTTTAGCGTGTAAACCAGCAATATCGTGCATTCCTGTTCCAACTGTTCCGCTCGATGAACTGCTATCTTCGTGTGATTGAAACAGATACAATCGGTGTTCCATCAAAGCATAGTGCTCCAATTCAACCGCTTCGTATAAAGAGTCAATTGTGGCTGATGGTGCATAAGTTACGCAGGCATCGCGCCACAGCCGTTGTTTTTTTCGAATTTCAGCCGCAATGGCTAAACACGTTGCATCTTTTGCCGTTTCCCGATTTTGTCCATTGAAACGCTCTTTAAGATTACGATTTCTTCCCAGATCGATAAAATACAATGCGCTGTCAAGGTCAGTGAATTGTCCCGTTGTTTGAAATTTATCGAGGTAGCAACCTGCCAGATGTTGGCTGGCTTTATGCGCTTCACTAAAAAATCCAACCCGAAGATCACTTACGGTGGTTTGCCTGCGAATTGATTCAAATATTCCGACGGATTTTCTATAGTTTTTTAAAGCAGCTGGTAGATTGCCTTGAACATCATCAATTTGTGCTTGCAGGAAGAAAGCCTTCGCCTTTATGGTGGAATCATCCTTCTGTCCAGAACTCGACATTAGTGTATCAAGGTAGCATTGTGCTTGAGGGTAATTGGAAATTTTATAAAAATAATTTGCATATTCGAACAAATAGGGATGGATGTAACTTTTGTTTTTGCTTTTTTGGACAATGTCTAAAGCTTGTTGATAATAGAAGGCTGCCTTTTCGTAATTCAACTCATCGGCATAACTCATAGCAATATGTTTCAACCAAAAAGCTTTCGCGAGCACGGCCGAAGAACCAGATAAATAGTCAATATGCTCAAGAGCATATTGGCGTGCCAATTCCCGGTTTCCCTCAAACATCAAAACTCGGCCCAATGTGGCTTTGAGCAGAGCTTGTTCCCACTCGTATTTCTTTTCATCTGCTAATTTTAATGCTCTTTGCAGAGTTTTTTTCGCTAAATGAAATTGAAAATACCCGATGTAAATTTCTGCTTTGTAGTATTCAGCATAAATTTGTGTTTCACGATTTATCAATGGAAGCCTACTACAAGCATCATATGCTTTGAGTGCTTCGACATTTTTTCCCATAACAGACAACACCCTCCCTTTCGACTCCAGTATTTGCGAAAGCGTCCTGAAATCCAAGACAGCGTGTGCATAAATTTCGCCCTCAATACAATCCTGGAGGGCGAGCTGATTGTGTCCCATAATCTTATGCGCATGGCTGCGCAGGTTGAGTATCTCGGCTTGCAATCTCCTGTTATCGATCTCCTTGCAGGAGGCAATTGCTTTGGTAAGAATCTCGAGTGCGTCTTCATTATTACCTTGTGCATAAGCGAGTTTTCCAAGATCGTAAAGAAAGAGTATATGGTACTCGATGGCGCCCTTTTCCTCAGCCTGACGCAGAGCGAATTGCAATACGGAATCTGCTTTTTGGAAGTTTTTCAGTGAAGCCTGGGACCGTGCATACAAATGCAAAAGGAAGAAATCAGAATGCAATTTAACCTGGCGAAGTTTTGAATATTCAGCAAGGGCTTGCTTGTATTGGTAGTGGCTAAAATGATGAACAATGTTAAAGACCGGATGTTTTTGCAATTCCGGATATCGATATGAATTTACAGTTGGTGAGAGAACATCCACCATTTGCAGATATTCATGCAAAACAATTGCGGGAATATCTGCAAATTCGTGAAAGATTTTATCATAAATCTCCAAACATGTATTGGGGTGATTTTGCGAGAATTCAAGGCGTGCCAACATCCAGAGAGAATACAGTCGCGTTTGTTTTTGCTGAGCTAACTCGTTAAAAAATTTAGAGCATGCCTGAATTTCGTTGTTCTCAACATACTTATCAAAAATATAAGTATATGCAGCTTGAAGCTCGGGTTGCTGGGCCACAATTTCTCTAGCACCTTCAAAAACATCCTTAAATCCATTTGCCCTGTTCTTCGCGATAAATTCATAAAACGGATGGTGCTGTGATTGCACGGTAACAGTACCAGTGCTGGGAGCCAATGGTTCTGCATGAAGTGTAAAAATCCTGGATATTAAAATGAAAAACAGAAGAAAGTTTAGGATTCGTTGATAAAAAACCAAATTTACCCACTTTTCAATTATTCAATAGTACGAAAACTCCACAGTTCGAAAAATTTATATCTATTTCGCAGTTGTTTTCTTAAGCGCAGTGGTATATACCATTGTGGTGTTTAATTGAAAAATATCCGCATTCGTATCATAGTTAAGTTCAATTTGAACATCTAAATCGGAGTTTTGGCCCAAATTATAGTTATAAGTCTGTGCATGAGAAGACGATTTTATCCCTTTTTCATCTTCAGCTGATTGCAGATTCTGGATGGATGAATAGAGATTTTTTAGCAGCGGTATAAAAAACTCTGGATCTTTTATTTTAACATCGGAAGTAATAGATTCGATTGAAATGAGTATATTTTCTGCATTTTTTTTCGAATCAAAAAATGTAAAATTTAAATCTGCTTGAACCGAATCTTCCCAGTTATAATAGAGATTTCCAATGGTGTCGATTGTTGCGGCAATGGCATCTTTCGTAAATAAACCGATCCCGGCTTTTGTGTCTTCTTCTAAAACATAAACGGGAAAATTCGAATCCAGGCAACGATGGGGCGGTGGGCATATGGGATTATCTTCAATCGCATCGCCTTCCACAGGTTTTTCTTCGCCCTGTGGAGGATCATTTGATATAAAAGAGGCGAGCACAAATTTCTCAGAATATCCAAGCTTATCCGATGCCAGCAATTGATCCCATGAATCCTGGCTGCGGCGTTGCATCTCGATAATAGAATTCAAAGCTACATCCATGGCGTGTCCGGAAAATTCTTCAACAGCCGTTGCTGGTTCATACTCCTGAACAATTGGTCTTTTCATCAAATAACCAATAAAAACCAAGGCAAATACGAGTAGCCATATGAGCAGTTTGTTAATCTTGTTCGTACTCGGTCGTTCCGCTTTTTTTTCATCTTTCGATTTCATCCCATCCTCCTGTACCTTAAAAGTAAAAACCACATCAATCGCTAAGCTTTTCCATCAACTTAAGTCTTTGAGCATAAAACTCATCACCGACAGAAATTTTCTGCAAGGTAATTCTCGCATTTTCACTATTATTTTGCATCGCTTGACACAAAGCTATAAAATAAAACTCCCTGCTACGATCTCCTACTTCATTTAGCTTTGCAACTGCATTCGCTTTCCTTAAAAAATTAAGAGCGCTATCAATATCAGGCATCGCATTGTGAATTGATTTTTCTTTTGCCAGGGCGAGAGAATTCACCCCTCGATAAAAATAGTACTTATTTACATCGCTGCTTATTTTTATCCTATCGTACTCATGCACCTCAAGCTGTTCTGCACGCTGTTCTAAAAGCTTTACGTCAGGTTGCATCGCAGCCAAAAGTTCAGCAGCAGCAGAATAATGCAATTGTAAATATTCACTCATTGCCTGTGTAAATTGATCCTGAAATGCAGCAAAAAGCGAATCATCCTGATTTTCTGATGCACCACGCATCGATGACGCCTGGTATGGATAGGGCACTTCCCTTGCGTAATCAACAGTAGCAAAAATTGTTTTTCCCTGATAGGAAACAAGGAAGGCTGTCACCACGACAACCGACACCAAAACCCCGGCAAAAGCGGGGACACGGGAACTCTTAAAGGTATCATTGAAAAATCTCTTAAGCCTTTGAAGGAACGGAATTGTTACTGGTTTAGGGTCAGTGAGCAATTCGCGGCCTTCTGATTTGATTAATTGAGCCAGTGATTTCGTAAATTCCAGCTCTGCGAAACAGGTGTCACATTCAAAATAATGCGCTTCAAATTCATCTTTTTCATCATCAGTCATTCGGTTGTGTAAATATTCATCAATTATCGAAGATCGGTTTTCAAGCGTGCAGTCCATTTTCAATCCTGGTTTTTATTCTACTCTTGGTGGACTTGTGCAAATTATTGAGTAAATTTATTTAATTATGCACTTTTTACGTAAAATTTTCAAGGCTTGAAATTTTTCATTCGCAATTGTCAAAGAACTACGGCCAAGGTGCTCGGCTATTTGTTTAACACTGAATCCATCATGGTAATAGAGTAAAAATACTTCACGATAATTCTGTCGTAATTTCGGCAAGTGGTGACGCAGGCACTGGATAAGCTTTTCATTATCCATATTTTCTGTAATTCGTGGTAGAACAATGAGCCCTTCGTCCGCTGTATCATCAATTGAGGACGTTTTGCCCTGCGCACGTTTTTTAAAATAACTAATCAGTTTATGATTGATAATTCCATTGAGGTAGGATCCGATTGTAGCTTTTGAGGGATCATAATTCCCGTTACGAAGACTATGAAGTAATTCAATTGCAATTTCATGAGTGAGATCATCAATGCTATCTTGATCATCATGCAATCTGAATTGCAGTTTGAGGCGGATTCGTGGATAATATTTTTGGAAAAGAATATTTTCTGCTTCGTGATCGAATTTCATTTTACCAGATTGTACATTTTTCACTAAAAGTGTGTCGTGTTCCATAATTATCGAGAATGTAGTTTAAAGGTTAGTTTAACTACAAATCCAGAACTAGTAAATAGCGATAAATACTTAGAACAAATAATTAATTGGAAAATGGATCAGAAGATGATTTTAAAAGAATTTACAAAAAACGATAGCGTTAAGCCAGGTGCAGGATGTGTAATAATGATTATTGGTCGTGCATTATAATAATGCATTCTGAAATGCGATGCAATTTAATTTTTATAAAAAAAGAAGTTACATAATAATCGGTCATCCCATTTCAAGAGCAAATCCGTGCCAATTCAAGTAAAGATTGCAGTCTTGCATAATACACAGGACTTAAGTATTTTAAAGGCAACCATTGTTTAACAGCCTATCAAATCTTATTGCCGTTTTGTTGAAAAGGAGCAAGATGTGAACTTTCCAGGTACAAAAATCAATCGTATCCAACTACTTTTCATGTTCATCGCCCTGGTAGCACTTAATTTTCTGCATGCGCAATCCCTAGACGATTCCTTGCTTACCTTGCAGCATATTTTTTCTGACAACCTATACAATGCTGAACGAATGGCGCCTTCAAAATGGTTAGCCGATGGACAAGGCTATACAACCCTTGAGCGCGCGGAAGATGGCAAAGGCAGCGATATTGTGCAATATGACTGCAAATCTGGCGAGCGAAAAATTCTGGTTCCTGCCAAAAACATCATCCCCGCAGGTGAAGAAAAACCACTGCAGATTCGTGATTACAGCTGGTCAATTGATCAAACCAAACTCCTCATATTTACCAACACGCAGCGAGTTTGGCGCTATCACACGCGTGGTGATTATTGGGTAATTGATCTTAAAACATGGCAAATGCACCAGTTGGGAAGGAAATTTAAACCCTCCACGCTGATGTTTGCCACATTTTCTCCTTATGGGGAAAAAGCAGCCTATGTTTGTGAACGCAATGTCTATCTTGAGGATCTGAAAAACCAGACAATTACGCCACTCACAAAATCTACCGCAGAAAATATTGTCAATGGAACATCTGACTGGGTTTATGAAGAAGAATTTGGTTTGAGGAATGGCATTCGATGGAGCCCGGATAGCAAAAAGATCGCCTACTGGCAGTTCGATACCGAAGGAGTTGGGACATTTAACCTGATCAATAATACTGATTCCATTTATTCACGAATCATTCCCCTTCCCTATCCCAAAGTAGGCACTACAAATTCCTCCTGCCGCGTTGGTGTGATTGATACAGACAGTGGCGAAACAACCTGGCTTGATGTACCAGGCGATCCGCGCAATAATTATATTCCACGCATGGAATGGGCTGCCTCTTCAAAGGAAGTAATCCTGCAACAAATAAACCGTTTGCAAAACACCAACAATGTTATTCTTGGCAATGCGACAACAGGAAACGTAAAAACGATTTATACAGACAGAGACAGCGCCTGGCTGGATGTTGTCGATGATTGGAAATGGCTGAAAAATGGCAAAGAATTTACCTGGGTAAGCGAGCAGGATGGATGGCGGCATATATACCGTATTACTCGCGACGGAAAGGATATCAAACTCGTGACCAGGGAAAGCTATGATATTACAGAGATTCTGGGCATTGATGACAAAGCTGGCTGGATCTACTTCATGGCTTCGCCGGAAAATGCAACGCAACGCTATCTGTATCGCATCCGTCTTAATGGAGAAAGTAACGCCAACCGATTATCCCCTGCAGCGCAAGCGGGTACGCATCACTACAACATTGCTCCAAATTTCAAATGGGCTTTCCACACATTTTCAAAAATGGATAATCCACCAATAACCGAACTTATCAGTCTGCCGGATCACAAAACGATTCGAGTAATGATAGAAAACAAAGAATTAAAAGAAAAACTGGAATCCATCAAACGCCTGCCGACGGAGTTTTTTACAGTAAGTATCGAAAAAAATGTCAGTTTAGATGGGTATAAAATTTTACCATACAACTTCGATAAAAACAAAAAATATCCTGTTCTGTTTTTTGTTTATGGCGAACCTGCCGGACAGACTGTGCTCGATCAATGGGGCGGTTCTCGTTATCTCTGGCACACGATGCTTGCCCAGAACGGCTATGTTATCATAAGTGTGGATCCACGAGGCACGCCGGGTCCGAACGGTCGGGCATGGAGAAAAAGTATCTATGGACAAATCGGTATTCTCGCTTCGGCAGACCATGCCGCGGCGAATCGCATCATCCGCAAATGGAGCTTCGTCGATTCCACCAGAATTGCAATTTGGGGCTGGAGCGGTGGTGGCAGCATGAGCTTAAACGCCATCTTTCGCTATCCGGATCTCTACCAAACAGCGATGGCGATCGCCTTCGTCAGCAACCAAAGACTTTATGATACAATTTATCAGGAGCGCTACATGGGCTTGCCGGAAACAAATCCTGAAGGATATAAAAACGGATCACCTGTGAATTTTGCAAAAAACTTGCGTGGCAATCTGCTCCTCATGCATGGTACCGGCGACGATAATGTGCATTACCAGAGTGCAGAAGTGCTGATAAACGAGCTTATAAAACAGAACAAAATGTTTACGATGGTTCCGTATCCAAACCGCTCGCACGGTTTATACGAAGGTGAGAATTCCACTCGCCATGTGTGGGAAACGTTGACATGGTATTTAAAAGAACACATGCCCGCTGGGCCAGTGGAGTAAAAAAAATGCACACAAGACCTTCTTTTGATCAGGTTTACATGCAATTCGCAGAAACGATCGCTCAGCGTTCCACCTGCAAACGCTTGCAAGTCGGGACAGTGATTACCTCCAGCGACTACCGCAAAGTGCTCGCCGTTGGCTACAATGGCAATGCAACCGGTTTACCAAACACCTGCGACAGCGATACACCAGGAAACTGTGGATGTTTGCATTCCGAGGAAAATGCGGTGATCAATTGCGATTCACCGCGTGAGATTGAAAAATTCGTTTTCGTTACGCATCTGCCGTGTATTATGTGCGCAAAACGATTAATTAATCTCGGCAATGTGAAGCGTATTATTTACAAAAATGAATACAGAAAGAAAGATTCGCTGGAAATTCTAAGAAATGCGGGCATTGAAGTTAGGCAATTTTTATAGCGTTAGGAAAAGAACACGGATTAAACGAATAGCATGAGAATGGGTAGTATTTATCCATTTAATCAATGCAATCCACTTAATCCGTTTTCAAATCACCTTAATACAAAAACTTAAGCTGTGAATCACGATAGTAATGTGCTAATATTTTTTTATACGTAATTCCTTTGTGAGCCTGAGAAACCGCACCGGTCTGGCACATGCCAACGCCATGCCCCCATCCTGCACCAACAAGAGTAAAAAGTCCACCTTGTTCCTCAACAAAAAAGCACGAGCTTTGCAAAGGCGGTTGCCATATCTGCCGGATTGCCAACTCGGTATTCACATCGAGGTGATTGGTACTGCCGACAAAGCGAATCGAACTTATCCTTCCCGAAACACCTCGTTTTAACACTTTAATTTCCTGCAGCATGCCAATATCTTTATGTTTTGCAATGAGCCGGGATAGAGCTGCACCTGTAAATTCTTTTCGCCAACGAAAATTGTCACGACTCCAGGTTGGTAAATCTTTATAGTATTCCGGATTACAATAGACATCAGGACTACTCATCAGCCAACGGTAAATCAATTTTTCACTGCTTAAGTCGATGGGAAAAATTGTCTCCGAATCAAAATTTCCCTGCTGATAGGTTAAGGGTCGTGGACGGTCAGGCCAGACATTTTCTATAATCTCCGAATGCCCGCCGCAATTGGATGCATAATAACCGTGAATCGGTTTATCCTCGCAGAAAAGGGCAATTCCACGGGTTTCACGCACGGCCTCATCCGATTCTCTTGTCCGCTTTGCATTTCCCGAAAAAACCTGACATTCCACATCTGCAGTTAAATCGTGGTGAGGCCCACAGTACATGCCTGAACGAAGCGCCATGATGGCTTCGGATCGCGCTGCAACGGCCTGTGCTTTCAATGCTTCTTGTGGTGAATCACCACCAATTTCGTAAGGAATGACACCCAGAAGGTAATCTTCAAGCGGCAAACGAATGACTGCATCAACATACTCACCTTCGGCTGGAAACAAGAGCAATTCACCTTCATAAACCCGGTCTTCCTTGCCTTCCCACCACCAACCGACACCGTAAGGCACATCCTGGATTAACAACGCTCCTTTGGAAACCGAACAGGTCAAGAGCAACGAATCTGCAATGATATCTTCGGGCAGTGTATCCATTTCGAATTTGAGTTTGTTTTGGGATGCAGAAATAGTCAGGTTGCTTTTTGCAGGAAGGCTCGTCTCGTTTTTTTGATCATCTACGGCAACGAGCCACTCATCGAGAAGTTGAATTTTAATTTCACCAGCGGCATTTAAAATACGAACCCGAATATCTGGTTCCTGAAGCGCAAAAATGTCAGGTTCGCTTGGTATGTCTGGTTTGTTGAGTATCCGGTATACGAAAAACCAGTAAATAACCGTAAAAAGAATCAATAAAATCACAACCGTCAGAATACCACGATGTTTTCCCATCGTTTCCTCCTTTCGCGTTTTTTGCCCACAAGGGGCAAGGCTACAGACGGCCGCAACACAAAAATTTGTAGCCCAGGCCCTTGTGGCCTGTGTACGTCTACCCCTTTTCACCCATAAGGGCAAGGCTACACATTAAAACGAATTTCGATGATTTCACCAGGCTGGACGATATAGTCCCGGTCAACCATCTTCGCGGCTCCTTTTGCTATGCAATCTTTGAAATTATGGTATTGAAAATAATCCTCAAATGCGACGACATCTCCTTTGATGAATCCGCGCGCCAGGTCACTGTGTATTGCTCCTGCGCATGTGACGATATCAGAATTCTTTTTCACCCGCCATGCGTGAGATTCCGTCGGACCTGAGGTGTAAAAGAACATGTAACCTGCTGCATCAAGGGCCATTTCAATGATCGTATTGACATCTTCGTCGCCGTTGAGTTTTAAAACTGGTTTGTAGCTGTGTGGGGAAATCTCTTTGAGAACCACCTTTTCTGCATCAGAAAAATTGACTTCATACAATGGAATTTCCTGTTCCAATTTTTCGAGGCAGCGTTCAAGTAGCCCCTTTTCCGAATCATCCGTGGAGCGGTTCATTCGCACTTCAATTTTTTCCATATCCAAAATAAGCAAATCGAGAATATTGCTTTTCAACAGAGCAATAACTTCTGCGTGCACAAATTCATCGCAAATAAATTCGGCAAAATAAGGACTGATTTTCTTGGGATTGTCTTTCTCGGCCAGTGCATTCAGACGTTTATCATCAAATTTCACTTTACCTTCAGGAAGGTCTATGCCGGTATATCCTATCTTCATTGTGATCTCCAAAGCATGGATACTGGACAGGGGATATACCCTGCCCAATCCTGGTGTGTATAAATAAACAGGTCTTTTGTCATCAAGATAAGCCGTTGTCACCCTTGCAAAGATTGAAAAGAGTCCGGAATCGAGCGAATAGATAAATATCTTCTCTTAATTGGATAGACCGGTAACCTTCGCAGGGGTCCTCAACCACTAACTTAAGGACAAGAAAAACAGATTATTTATCGAAAAAATTAGTTGTTTATTTCAGTCCCTAATTATCGCAAAAAAAAGCTAAGGCGCAAGATTTAAATATATTTCCCGACAAGCGATTTCCAAAGGAGATATCCAGGAGCCGTGAGGTGCAATCCCTCATTGCTGTACTTCGAATCAAGATAGCCGTCTTTATCGATAAAATGTTTATGCAAATCGATATAGGTCGCATTAAACTCTTGTGCAAGTTTTTCTAACCACTTGTTTAACAGAACGATTTCCTCACTTTTATTGGCGTGATTGCTGAACCTGCCCGAAGCTGGATTGACCGGCAATACGCTCTCAATAAAAATCTTCGTTTTGGGTGAATCTTTTTGAATTCGTTCTAAAATCGTGCGATAATTCCGTGTGATATAATCCACCGATTTTCCTCGCGCCAGGTCGTTGACACCAATCATTATGAATACCTTAGCGGGTTTGCCATCGGTTACTTCCTCCAGCCGATTCAGCACACCATCGGTGATATCTCCACTGATGCCACGATTTTTAATCCGCAGATCACCAAAGAGTTCACTCCATTCACAGCCATCGGTTATGCTGTTACCGAGAAATATGATTTCATCTTTTGTGTTCGGCAGACTTTCGAACAGCGTTTTTTTCTGCTCATAATACGTACCAAAACTCATTTTTTCTGACAGATCTTTATAATAGAGTTCTTTCGCTTCGATAGTCATACCGGGATTATGCCCCTGGATGGCAATATATCCTTTTTTATATTCTTCATCGTTGTAGTCAACCATCAGAATATCATTCACCCAGATTTTTATGCGATCACCGATGACCTGAACACGCATGGCAAACCATTCATTATCACTAGTGATCAGCGATGCAGCTTCGCCTGTTGGTGTTCCGGGTTTCCAGAGCCATCCGGTGTGGGCTTTTGCATGATTATCAATTTGCGCTTCAAATCCACGTGGGTAACCATCCGGGTTATCGTCCGGTGGATTGCAGCGGAAATAGAGACCACTATTGCCATTTTCACTGACGCGAAACAGTCCTTTCACTTCGCAATCGGTCACAACCGGATCGGCGTAGATATGCCCAACGCCGCCCGTACCAATCATTACCCCATCCTTCACTTCCCAGGTGGTCTTGCCACGAGGTGTCCAACCATCGAGATTTTTGCCATTGAAAAGCGACTGCCAGGAATCCGCTTCCTGCGCTGAAGGTTGAGATACAAATACGAGTAAAAGGAGAACTACAACAAGACCAAAACGATTTTTCATTTTCCACCTGCCTTTTTGAATCTGAATATAATGAACTAATTAACGATTTACTATTGGTCAATAATGATGGATCAGGTGATATCCCCGGGTCCATCGATTAGGTCATTCCATACTTTTTATCCATAACCTGCTACGCGCTGGAAGTCCCGCTTTAAAAATTCCATCTTGGACATCGAGCAATTCTCCCGTAAATCCGTTTTGCCACGAGCCACTGTCACTTGCAAGTTTCAGGGTAAAGCTCTCAATTGTGTTATTATAATTATGAACTACAAACCCTCGTTCACCTAACGTTTGCAAAGCAAATCGCGCTGGCGCCTCCAATTCAAATCCAATTCGCTGATTAAAAACGGCTCGAAACGTTTCTGCCCAGCTTTGGGGGATTTCCAACAGACCGAGGGGTTTAGGACATAGCAGCACTTCACCAACGCGATCAAAATCCGCCTGTGAGAAAGTGTGCACATTCAACGTGTAAATTGTCCCCTGCTCGGATTCATTCATAGCCAAAAATGGAATTTTTTCAAAGCCATGCTGCACTTCCAACAATGGCTGTGCAGAGGTCAACTTACAATTGACTTCAAGATCAAGACCTTTTTCCAATTCGACTATACGGCCATCAAAAATGAGTTTATTGCTCGTGAACGGGGTTGATACCACTGGCCATTGCACCCCTGCAAGTGCAGCGAGTTTTTCACCATCTTTCGCTGCGGACAAAAATCCGGTTGTGAAAACCACAGTTGCTTTGCGTTCCAGACTTTGCATCACTTTTTCAAAAATTGCACTGTCAGCAGCGGCTTGCGTCGGCAAGAACACAACATCACTATGAGCCGGGTAATCCGAATGCGGCACCAACGGCACCCCCAGCATACCAATAAAATCCATTAAATAGAGATTCCCACCGGCATCGCTGTTGGCTGGTTTATAGGCATCAATACCCGTCACCGGATGGCGGCTAACTTCCTGTGCCAGGTCAGCCAGTTGATCGAATTGCATGCGTAAAAGGTGATGTCCAGCATGGCCATTAACAAAGGAAGAATAATTAAAAAAGACGATCTCTTTCGCACCGGCAAGAACCGACTGATACGCTTGTTCGATAAAATCATTGGCGTCACAGTCACCGTGATCGAACCACGCTCCACTAATTTTTCCTTGCGAAAGGGTCGCAAGCCAGCGGTAATTGACAAATCCTTCGTACGGTTGCACAAAACCATAACGCTGCGTGTATTGGCCACGGGTTTCGGTGCCAACCCACACTTTATCATACAACGCTGGTTCCCGTGCGACTTCATAGCCAAAAATATGGAAGCGATCATACCACTGGGGATATTTAATGATGATCGAGATGTTGGGATTTACCGCGCGCGCCGTTCCGATAAAAATATCTCGAGAAAGCTGTGTCAACAGGTCCCGGCGATACTGCGACCAACTTTTTTCGCCCCGCGCCTGCTTCGATTCATCACTGGTATCTGCAGTGCACAGGAAATCATCCACGATTATTTCATCGAATACGCCAGCTGCCATGCGCATGACGTATTTCAAATCATCCTGTGTCTTTTGATTTTGCCAGTTGAACCACCCCAACTGTCCTTGCTGATGAACGCCAAAATCCTTACCGGGGACAGTAGCGATTCCTCCTACAACAGAGATATTGTTTCGTTCAAAAAATCGTTTTGCATCCTGTAAAACCTTCTCATCCACGACCAATCCGGCACGGTAGAATTCCACATAAGCTTTCGTTATGCCATTCGCACGAAATAGAGACAGCGCTTCCCTCCTGCCTTCGTCAGACGAAAGTAAATCCTGCACGGAATGGGCTGTGATATAAATACTAAAACGCAAATCCGCACTGCGGGACTGCGCATGGGAAAACATGTCGGGTATTTCTGCTTGTTTTTGGCAACTGACGGACAGGATCAGTATGGCAGCGGATAATATCAGGATATTGAAAGCAGTTTTTCCTTTTAAAAAAAACATATTTCCTCCGGCAAGTTTTATATAAAATCACATAGCGCAATGCTGCGGTTCATAGCAGCTCCTGTTATCTGTCAGTACATTCAACTGTAAAAAACCGAACTCAAATTTCAATTATCATCTTCGTGTTTGCCACCCGGCTTTTTATCCGCATTACACTCAATTTTGGGCAAATTTAAAATTTCACGGGCACGATTAAGAGAATCATCAATGTTATCAAAAATATTTTCCAGACCAATTTCTTTAACCAGATCGTATTGTCGCAGAGCAAAAAGCGGTTGTGCGTGCACACCGGAGAGGATGAGATGAATGCCGCTTTTTTTATTATCACGGATAATTTCGCTCAACAAATTCAGCCCCGTGGCATCAATAGCGAGGACGTTGCGCATGCGCAGAATCATAATTTTCGGATGAATTCGCACGAGATGCATGGTGTCTTTGAACTTTGTTGCGGCACCAAAGAAAAAAGGCCCATTAATTTCATAAACTTCGACACCCTCAGGCACTTCCTTGTACTGGATCGCATTCGTATCTGCCTGCACTTCACTATCCGTCAATTCACGGGTAATATTGCTGACGTTTGAAACAATGGCCATTCGTCGCATAAAAAGGATGACAGCGAGAATCATTCCTATTTCGATGGCGACTGTTAAATCAAAGATAACAGTTAATAGAAACGTCGTTACCAGAACCGCAACATCACTGCGCGGGCTTTTCAGCAAACGGCGAAATGTGCGGTGCTCGCTCATATTATAGGCCACAAAAACCAGAACCGCTGCAAGGGCCGGCATTGGAATTAAACGGGCCCATTGACCAAAGAGCAGCATGATCAGCAGCAGTGTGATCGCATGAACGAGTCCTGCAAGTGGTGTTCGACCGCCATTGCGGATATTGGTCACTGTGCGTGCAATGGCGCCAGTAACCGGAATACCGCCAAACAGTGGTGTCAGAATATTCGCCACACCGTTGGCCACAAGTTCCATATTCGATTTGTGATTGCCACCGATCATCCCATCCGCAACCACTGCAGAAAGTAAAGACTCGATAGCAGCAAGAATGGCGATTGTTGTTGCAGGCAGCACCAGACTTTGTATTAATTCAAGGGACATTGGTGGCAGCGATGGGGCCGGAATCGTTGAAGGGATGGCACCGAACCGTGACTCAATTGTTTCTACGGGCAGGTGAAAATACTGTACGATGCATGTGGAGAGCACAATTGCCAATATAGATCCGGGAATACGCTTTGATACTCTCGGCCAAACAGCAATTATGAACAGTGAAAAAAGCGCAATACCGAGAGTTGGGTAATCGATTGCATTAAAATGGTGAAAATATTCCGTCCATTTATCCAGAAAATCTGCTGGCACCTTTGCAATATGCAGCCCCAGAAAATCGTTTACCTGGCTGGAAAAAATCACTACAGCGATGCCGCTGGTAAAACCGACAACTACGGGATAAGGGATGAATTTAATTGCTGAACCGAGCTGCGAAAATCCCATTATGACAAGGATTACTCCTGCCATCAAAGTAGCGAGTATAAGACCATCAATTCCAAACTGCTGAACAATGCCATAAACAATGACGATGAAGGCGCCGGTTGGGCCGCTAATCTGAACCCGGCTCCCCCCGAGAAAAGAAACGACAAAACCACCGATAATAGCTGTAATTAATCCTTTTTCAGGAGAAACGCCGCTCGCAATTCCAAAGGCGATTGCAAGCGGAAGGGCAACGATGCCAACCAAAATTCCCGCGGTGATATCACTAAATACTTGCTGTCTCTCAAACTGAGGTAACAAAACAAAAAGTTTTGGTTTAAACATGGTTTTTTTCATGCACTCAACTCACCAAAAAAAGTAAACGAAAGAAGAACAAAATTGATAATAGTTGTTGTAAAGTCTTTAGTCTGCTTTATTCACAAACACCAAGATTGGGGATGTGTCAAAATATAAATAGAACGAAGGCGTCTCGCCGAGTGGAACGTTCGTTACGCTCAGCGAGGACGCTTTCGCTCTATAAAATTAAATGTTTGGGGCAAAAATATTGTGTTTTGACACAGCCCCCATCGTTCACTTTGAGCATTGCATAAATAAAGCAGGTTCGTCTCTCTTTGGTGCTTTGAACATCGAAAGGAAAGGCTAAAGCCTTCACTATATACTTTTCCATTGCCAGTTTTAAACAAGATTAATTCATTACAGCAGGACAGTTATTCCGATCTCAAATACAATCGAGATCCTGGAATAGTCCGTCGCTCAAGTTCGGGGCCTTTGTAATAGCAACCCAGGGCCGTAGTACCACCACTCTGGAAGTAGGTCACTCGCAATTGGGTAAAACCGGGTTGTAGCATAATGTTGCCACTCAATTGCCGTGGCCCATGCTCGCCGTCATTATCAATAAGCAATTTGCCATTGACAAAAAGCTGGCTGCCATCGTTAGAGTTTAAGGCAAAGTCATACGTACCGGCTTTCTCAATTTTCAGATAACTTGTATAAACCAGAGCAAAATTCTCCTTTGGAACCGGCATATTGTGCAGAGAGAACTGGTAGGTTGTTCCTTCTTTAACTGGTTCTAATTTACTAAAATCGGGGAGCATTGTAAAACTTCCCTGGTACAATTGCCAATGAATACCGTTCTTTCCAGGCTCAACAAAATCATAATTCATGACTTCAGTAATACTCGGTATGTCGTCATTTTTGAAAGCACGTGCTTTTATCGTCGTGCTATTTTCAACTGCGATCGGAGAAGAGTAAAGCATGGCGCTCTCATCCGGCTCGTTGCCGTCGACAGTGAAGTATATTTTCGCCTCAGGAGTGCGGGATTTCATCCGGATATTGATTTTTGCTGGATACGCTACAGTTGTATCTTCGGGAGCAAGGACTGGCATACTGACGAACTGCTTGAATTTATCAACTGTAAATTTTCGGGATTCAAAACGATATTCTCCCGATGCAACGTTATAATAAATCCGGTTACCTTCCACACGATCAAAGGAAACTCCCTCCGCTTCCGTCGCCACTGCTCCGCCCTCATAAACGACAGTAGTATCCACTGCAGGAATAGCAATCGTCGCTGTGGTATTTGCGGGTATCGTTATATCCCATTTAAATGTGCCATCATCGATTTTCCAGTGGGATTTAATGACCCCGTAGTCAGAATTATAGGAGGCGTCGACAAATTCGAGACCTACGGGAATTTCTGGTTTCATCTGAATATGTTTGAAGGCAGGCATTGCAAAATCACTGCTTATCCCCGCAAGATTTTCATACAGCCAAACCAGTAAATCGCCAAGAAGCATAACATGATTGTGCGAATTCATGCCCGGTGCGCCGGTGTCCCCATTCCACAGTTCCCAAATTGTGGTCGCACCTTTTTCGGCCATATACCCCCAGCTCGGATAGGTTGTGTTTGAAGCCAATTTGTAAGCGATATCCGGACGACCGTTGTCTGTCAAAACACGCATTAAAAACTGGCTGCCGATAAGCCCTGTACCAATGTGGCCATCACTCACACCGAGAATATTATCGATGAGATTTTGAAAAACATGAGCCTTGCGATCTTCCGGCACAAGACCAAAAGCTAATGCCAGCACATTGGAGGTCTGCGAGTTGTTCCCATATTGCTGCAGATTCTCATCGTAAAAGTGTTCATTGAATGTTTTGTAAATTTCCTGGGCGTGTTTTAAATACACCGACGCATCATCTTTTTTATCGAGCAAATTTGCATAAAAGGCCATGGTTTTCAGATGCGAATAATAATAGGCGGTTGCAATCAGTTCTGCACTTGTGATGCGTTTTGGATCGCTGGAATGAATAGCGGTGATATCCAGCGGTGGCACACACCAGTCACCGTAATTATCCTTTGTCACAATGCCATCGTGTACATATTTTTCCATATAACGCAGCCACTTTTGCATCGACGGGTAATGTTTTTTTATAGCTTCGAGATCGCCGTACTGCTTGTATAACATTCCCGGGAAAATCACATAGGACCCGGGCCATGTCATATTATCATTGTAAAAAGGCCAATAAGATGGCGCGACATCAGGAATACTACCTTCCTCGTTTTGTGCGTCCTGAATATCGACGAGCCATTTGTTGTACAAACCGGCGATATTAAACATGAAACTCTCACCCAGGGATTCCACTGACCTGTCGCCCAACCAACCTTGCCGTTCATCACGCTGCGGGCAGTCTGTGGGCATACTGCGGTAGTTGCCACGAATTCCCCAAAAGGCATTTCTGTAAACCTGGTTAATTGTCGAATTCGATGTTTTAAATGTTCCTGTGGATTTTACAGCGTCATGAACAACCCTGCCTTCAAGCGCCGACAAGCTCGGGCGTGCCGGCTCACCTTTCATCTCTACAAAGCGAAAACCGTGGTAAGTAAATCGGGGCTCCCATGTTTCCGTTCCTGAACTCTTTAAAATGTAGGTGTCAGTCACTTCAGCGCCACGAATATTCTCCATGAAAAGATGCCCGTTATCCTGCAGCGTTTCAGCGAAGCGTAAGGTTACTTTTTCGCCTTTTTCGCCTTTCACATTGATTCGCACCCAGCCAACCATGTTTTGCCCCATATCAAAGATAAAAATGCCAGGCTCAACTTCATTGACAGCTATTGGCTTTCTCGTTTCCGTAACTTTGATAGGTTCCGCCATTTGCGCGACGATTTTTTCTCCCGGCTTTTCGACTAGCTCCGCTTGAATCCATCGCGAATCGTCAAAACCAGGCTGATCCCAACCCGGCATTTCTTTACGGGCGTCGTAGAATTCCCCATCGTATTCGTTGTTTTTACGAATTGGGCCATCGGTCGTTAATTTCCAGGTTTCATCGCTGACAATTATCTCGGATGTGCCATCGTCGAACTGGATGTGGGTTTGCAATAATAATTTCGGAAAACCGTAAGTTCTTGTGCGTGCAGGTTCAGAAGAGCGGGGAGCGAAATAGCGGCCATTTCCCAGAACAACACCGATAGCATTGCTCTTTTGCATGTGCTGCGTCACATCAAATGCCATGTAAAAAGCACGCTTGTTGTATTCGGTCAATCCCGGCGCAAGGACTTGATCGCCAATTTTTTCCCCATTGACATACAGTTCGAAAAGTCCCAATCCCGATATGAAAGTCGTTGCGCGTTTCACCTTCTTATCAAGTGAGAATTCCTTTCGCAACATACGGGCAGACAATTTTGTATGGGCATCCTTCGGGGCATCCTCACCTACCGCTTTGTCCATGCCAATCCATTTGGCTTGCCAATCCTCCGGTTGTAAAAGCCCCGTCGACCACATTGCGGTTTTACTCCACTCCGATGGTTGTCCATCTTTGTCCCAAACGCGCACCTTCCAGAAATAATCCCGATCACTTTGCAAGTCTGCACCAGCGTAGTGGAGCTGAATGGATTGGGATGATTCAACTTTTTGCGAATCCCAAATATCACCAATATCATTGTGCAGATTTTCTTTGCTCGAAGCGACTAAAATGTGGTAGGCTGTTTGTTGCTCCCCACGTTTTATGGAGTTACAAATCCAGCTTAAGCGAGGCTGTTGAACATCGATCCCCAATGGATTTTCACGGTATTCACAGGTGGGACTTTCAACAGTCATTCGTGTAACTGTTGTACATTGGACCATCACGAGAACAGCAACTAAAAACATGAACTTTGAAACTACTTTCATACTACCCTCCGCTAAGTCCCAAAAAGATAGTTCAGGGGATATCCCCTGAACCATCTTTTTGGATTGAATTTTCATGCATTGGCCCACCGTCTTTTTAAACAATGCGCCGTTTCACCGGATCCCATTCCACACGACGTTTTTCCAGATAGGATTTATTAGCCATTTGGCAGGTGACATTCTCTTCAAAGGCGATATCGATATTGCAGCTGGTTTCCCCATTGCCACGAATTGCCTCGAGCCATTCTTTAAAATGCAGATGTGTCACATCGACGGCTTTTCCATTTTTTTCTGTATAAACCAGTCCACGCTGAGTGAAGTATTTCTCCGAAGCAGAAGAAACCGCATCAATATTATCACTCATTTCCGGGAACTTGTACAACGGTTCATCACTTTTCAACAATCCGTCGTCCAATTTCTTTTCGTACTGTGTGGAATTATGATCAATTGCTATGGAAAGCGTGCCACCGAGGTCCATCGTGGCATCATGGCCGAGAAACCGGCGTCCGCGGGAATTGCTACTGGCAAGGGATGCACTATACAGCAGTGTCAGATCGTTGTCCGGATACTCGGCAACAATATGGAATATATCCGGAATTTCCCGGTTGTCTTTGTGGAAATAGATACCGCCAGAGGCTACAACTGATTTTGGAATCCCCATCCCCAAAACCTGATTGACGGCGTCGTATTCATGGGAGAAAAGTTGCCCTGTCAAACCCGTGGCATAATCAAACCACTTCGTCCAATTGTAATAGCGATCGATGCTAAACGGTACTTGCGGTCGCGATCCAAGCCATTGTTGCCAGTCGATGGTTTCCAGGCTTCCCGGTTTTGGATTGCCGTTGCCATCGAGGTGACGTACCCAGGCACCGCCGGTTGTATTGCGGTTCGTCGTCGTTTCGACGAGGGTAACTTTCCCCAAAACGCCCTTTGCAACCAGCTCTTTCGCTTTTTTGAAAGATTCATTCTGCCGGTTTTGGTGACCCAACTGAAAAACCACATTGCTGTTTTTCACTGTATTGTAGACACGATACACTTCATCTTCCACACGGGTGAGACTTTTTTCACAATAAACATGTTTACCAGCTTCAACCGCATCAATCGTCATCTGCGCATGATGAAAATCCGGTGTTGCGATGATTACCGCATCGATATCCTTGCTTTCCAGCATTTCCTGATACGTGCGATACCGTTTGGTCGTGTACGGTCTTTCCGTCTCTCCCCAGGGCGTAACACTGTTGGTGATGATGTTCATCGCCTGCTCTGCATGCAAGTCGAAGACATCACAAATGCCAGTAATCTGGATATTCAAGTCTTCGCTGTTGTAAAAGGATTGCAAATTTCTGTCGTTTGGATTTTTGCTTCTTTGTTTTATCCATTCGGGCATAACCAGACAGAGCGAACGCAAATGCCCACCTTTGCTCCGTGAACCGGTGCCGATTAAACCCACACGAATAACATCACTGGAGGAATTTTTTCCTGTTTGAATATTTATTGTTGGTGCTTTCTCCTGCAAACCAAGTTCTGCACGAATGGCTTCATTTTTTGCCTTTGCAGATGCCCGTTTACGATAAAAATCAAAAGTCAATACACCCATAATTGGCGTTGTTGCAAGTCCCTTGAGCAGGCTCCGGCGGCTTACCGTATTGCTATTTTTGTCTTGTTTGTCTGCCATCTCAAGCGCTCCTTGTTTTCGTAAAAAAATTATCAATGCCAATTAGATGACTTGTTGGGAATAATGCCAAAAGTACAACAGCAAAGAATTCAACCATATTGCGGTCGATGAAAAAATATCCACCCATAAATGGTGGATTCGACGTGTAATAAAGAAAGAGAAGAAGGGCACCGGCCCAGCAAGCGAATCGTGAAAATGCGCCGATTATCATTCCTGTCCCGATGAATATTTGTCCCCAGCTGTTGAGGAAATCGATTACACCCATTGCGCTTGTATTCGCTGCCATCGAATGATAAAATCCAGCAAACAAGCCATTTGCCTGGAGCAGAAAACCTGCTGCAGTCCAAGATGGATTGAAGAGTTTTTCCAACCCAAGAAACAGAAAATGATAGCCGATGATAACCCGAAGCACGATAAGTGTTATTAACTGCATTCGACTATAATTATTTTGCGTTCCATTCATAAAATCACCTTTTGAAAACCACAAATTTCACGAATTACATTAATTTAATTGCAGCAAATTTTTAGAAGATCTGCGCCTGCTTTATTCATAAACCTAAAGATTGGGCAGGGGATATCCCCTGCCCATCGATTACCGGGAGCATCGCATGAATAAAGCAGGTTAGATAAATTCGTGAAACTGGTGTAATTCGTAGTTTAATTACGCACTCAATTTATTTAGTTGGTCTTACTGGCATTGGTTTCAAATCCGTCAAATCGCCGATTTTAACCGGTTTGCCGCTTTCAATGCTGTTTCGTGCTGCGATGCCGATCAGGATAGACATCGAACCATCCCGTGTTCCAGCGGCATGTCTGAACGGATCCGGCTTTTCAGGATTTCGAAAGATATGATCACGCAACCGTTCGTCACCGCCACCATGGCCACCGGTTGGTTTTGGCACTTTAACTGGCGTGTAGCTTTTGAAATTATCTGAAACCATGATCAAATCGTAGCTCTTCGCTTCTTCCTTTAAATCCTGATTCATATCTTGTGCATGCAGTTCACTTTGGTTCAGTTTAATATCTGATTCCCACGGGACGTCTTCCCAGGCATCGATACGCCCTTTTGTTCCGTTGAACGCAATACGCCACCCTTCATAGGGCGAATAGGTCGTGAGCGAATAACTCGTAAACACATTGTTGGCATATTTAATCTGGGCAGCCATTTTATCGTAAATATCGATTTCATTGCGCCACAGGCATTTATCCCGAATATAGCCGTCATGTTGCTCATTAGCGACATACAAGTCCATCAGGCGCTTGTCTTGGGTGATATCCCAGTAAAACTTGCATTTATCAACATACTCACATCCACGGCATTTTTGGCCACGGAAATCGTGATTTTTGCCATAAAACTCCAAATCACCCCAGGCGTAAACTTGCTCCGGCTCAGAATCAAGCCACCAGTTCAACAAATCAAAATGGTGGGTGGCTTTATGCACAAGCAAGGTTCCGGATTTATCCCGCAGTCCGTGCCAACGACGGAAATACGATGCACCATGATACACATTGAGATACCAGTGAAAATCCACCGATACGATATCACCGATACGTTTACTTTGCAGCAACTCTTTGACTTTTGTCATGTATGGACTGTATCGATAGTTAAAGGTTACAATCACTTTTTTCCCTGACTCACGCTCTGCATCGAGAATCGCCTGGCATTTAAATTCATCGGTGGTCATCGGTTTTTCAGTCATGACATCAGCGCCCATTTTGAGGGCTTTTATGATGAATTCATTATGGGTTGCATCCACCGTTGTCACAATAACTCTATCTGGTTTTACTTCTTTCATCATTTTGTCAAAATCAGTATAAACCGGACAATTGACGCCCATATATTTTTTTGCGTACTCCAAACGTCCCGGATTCACATCACACAAACCAACAAACTCAACGAGATCAGAAAATTCCTGTACCACGGACCGCCCCCACATACCCGTTCCCCGGATGCCGGTGCCCACAAGTGCCAGACGCATTTTAGTACCTTTGAGATTATTTGCAAACAGAGATGATGGAGAAACCGCTAAAGCACCAGTTGCCAACCCGGTGGTGGCAATAAATTCCCTGCGGTTCATATTATGTTTGTTCTTTTGTTCCATGAAACATCCTCCGCTTTTGATATGATGATTTAATGATCTGTCTAATTTTTATTTCCATGAATTTTCTGCGGATATTCCGTTGTCGTGCCAAGGTCGATGATCCGGATATCACGCCATTTCACCTGAATGCCATCTTCAGGCCGGGCGTGCACTTGCAGTGCGATAAAACCCTCAAGAGTTAAATCATCAACCAGGTTGGCCGCAGGAACACCATTCAACCATGTGCGGATCGAAGATCCCATCGCTTCAATATGCATTTTATTCCATTGTCCATGCTTGAATGCATTGCGGGCCGCTTCGTTGTTCCGCAGATCATAGAGCCAGCCTCGGCGCGCCTCATCGTAAATGCCGCCACTCCATGCCCTGTCCGATGGATCGATTTCGACCTGATAACCATGAACCCGGCCATTTTGGTACTCTTCCAAACTGTTGCTGCGAATCTGGATACCGGAATTCATTTCTTCATCAACCCAGAATTCAACTTCGAAAACAAAATTGGTGTAGGTTTTCCTGGTGCAAAGAAAGCTATTCGGCGTCCCTTTTACAGAGGTGCCGACAATCATTCCATCCTCAACCTTGTAAATCGCTTTACCCCCTCGCTGCTCCCATCCCTCAAGTGATTTTCCGTCAAAAAGGACTTCCCATTGGGAGTTCAAACGGTTTCCAGCAATTGCAATTGCGATCGAAAAAACAAAAAACATTGTAATGGAAAAAATTTTTGAAATCATAGGAATGCACCTTATTTTTGAATTTTCAGTTTTGTTGAGACTTACAGAACATATGACAGAATTCACAACATACTAATGTATTTTGGAAAATCATTCTTCTTTAATTTAACGCACAAGACGACAGGTGGTCAGCATTTTTTTACAAAATCCAAGTTAATTAAAATGAAGTTTTTATGTTGTAATTTTTTGTAATTCTTCAAATATGTTAATGCAATTTTTCAACTGAAATAAGCTGTTTCCTCCGCTTTGGTAAGACGATGAGATCAGCTGTTTCTTTGTCCATTTCAATTATCGATTCAGCTTCATCGGCTATTATTTTACCAACCACTGCATGACTCGAATGCAAACCACACAGCCACCAACGACTGTCGCTGAGGTAAAGCAGATCGCCTGGGTTAGCCTGTAATTCCTTTGCTAGCGATTTCGAAATATCGACCAGAGGTAAATCCGCTGTTCCAGTCTTTTGCATATTCAAATCACGTTTTCTTGGGAGGGCAAGCGCTTGTTTGTGTTCCGATTCTTCTCCCGGCGATCCTTTATAGTTAATAATGGCATCTTTTATTGTTCCCCAGACCAGACCTTTCTGGCGCTCGACGGATTCCGGCTTGGTGAAGAATGTTGTAACAATACCTATGACACTGCTCACCACCACGCCATAAAAAGCACGCATAAATTTAAACTGGGTCATCCCAGCGAAAAAGCCATCACCGGCATCGGTCATGGGTACGCCGTGAGCAAAGGGTTTGATAACTTCAGGGATAAACAAAGAAATAACGATCGCTGCCATACCGCCCACCAGGGTATACAAGGCAGCTTTTCGAGTAAAACGACGCCAGAACACACTGAACATGAGTGTTACTACCAGAGGCGGCGTAACAGCCGCTGTAAAAGCACCGTGAGCCGCATATATAGTTTTAAACATCATGAACAACGGGACTAATAAAATACCCAATAAAGTTACACTGACCGAACTCAATCGAGCCATTTTCAGGAGTTGCTTTTCGGAGGCATCTGGATTGATCAGTGGCTTGTAAATATCATTGACGAATATGGCCGCCACGGCTGTAATCAGGGTATCAACCGTTGACATTAATGCGGCCGTCATTGTGGCGAGAATAAGTCCAAATACGCCGGGCCGGCTCAGAAAGTCTGATGCGATGAAAAATGCTTCATCCGCTTTAATTGTCGGTGGCAAATACCCGGCATGCACGAGGGCTTTGGCCACCCAACCACCGGATGCGACGACACAGGCCGCAACCGGCATGAGAACCAATACAACGGTATAAATCGCTTTGCGCCCATCTTTCAATGATTTTGCCGACATAAAGCGCATTATCACGCCCTGGTTGAGAAAATAAAACATCGCGGTATTGGCGATCCCATCCTGCCAGAAAATCCCGACACTAGGGAAAGATGCATCCTGGTTAAAATTAGGAAAAGCAAGCTTATGGGCACGTGGTAAATGGCTCCAGAATGCTTCGAGACCGCCTAAATAGTTGATTCCAAGAAACAGAATCAGGATGCCTGTCATGAGCAGCATCACACCTTGAAAAAGATCGGTCATGATAACGCTTGTCTGTCCCCCGGCCGTGACATAAATAGCTGAAATAATAGCCACTAAGGCTGCCGCAGTGAAAATCTGCCACCCGAGAAGAATATTGAGTACCTTACCCATCGTGAACAAATTAACCCCCACATAACCAATAAGATAGACCAACACAAACACGGTTACCCACCGGCGCACTGAGGAGTCAAATCGCCTTTCAAAATATTCCGGGATGGAGGTTATTCGTGAGAAATAAAGAATTGGCAGCCAGCCAAAGATAAACAACGGCAACCAAATCCAGTCGTTCAAATAAGTCTGACTGCTTCCGAATCCGTAGGTATAGGCCACACGGCTGTATTTCACAAAACTGTAGGAACCAATCGTTGTAGCAACCAGGCTGAAGGTGATGAGCCACCAGGGAAAGCGCTGGCCACCAAAGAAGAAATCCTTAACCGTTTTTTGTCTGCGGCCAAAGTAGGTTCCAATTGTTAGGATAGCGAGAAAATAAAACACCATAATGCCATAATCCACGGGAGCACCCAGGGAGCGCGCACTTCCACTATCACCTCGAAATGGCGTTGGATCAACCGAACGAAAATCGCCAAACTGCAGGAATCCCTGAAGACTTAAAAAGAAGATAAATGGAATACTGACGAGCAGCAGATTTCGCAATCCCTTCCCATTAAATCCAATATATTCTTGTCGGGCCGCGTAATAAATTCCGATGGTAAAGACGATTGCCCCAACACCGAACTGATAAAAATATGGAGTCATGAAGAATTCCTCAAAAAAATCTTATTTCTTCTTGTACACTTTTACATAATCTACGATAAAGACATCCGGCAACGTCGCATCTTTCAGTGCTTCTCTGGTTGCCGGAAGCTCCATACTAAGGATAATATATTCCTCAATATGAGAAAGTGCCCGGGTTATTTCATGATACTTGTATCCGTCGACGAAAAAGGCATATTTTTCAGGTGTCCATTCGAGGGCAAAAGTATGAAATCCGCTATCGACGCCATCAACAACACTTGTATAGCTTCCCGTGCTCTGCTGATTTGGCCCGTAAGCCCAATGGAGATTGTGAGAAATAATATTATTCCCCAGCTTCTTGAAATACTCGAAGATATCAATTTCTGTCCCGAATTGTGCCGGATCTTCACCTTTGGCAATACCCGGGGATTGAATCCAAAACGCTGACCAGTTTCCTTTTGATTTTTGTAACTGCGCACGGCATTCAAAATAACCGTATTTCGTCATAAAAAGGCCACTGGTTCCAACCGCGCCCACCATAATGGAATCATTTCGTTCGAAAGCAGATAACTCCAAAAAGCCGTCTTTCACTTTTACAGCTTCGGGAGACACGTACCCGGCTGCTCGAGGCCCCACACCGCGTACAGCCCATTTTTGTGGATCGAGTTCATGGCCATCAAACTCATCTTCCCAGAATAGTTCATAACCATTTTTATCTGGAATGAAAGGCGTGTCTGAGATTGGCTTAAATAAATTGACGATTTCGTTTTCATCGGCCGTTATAACGACCGGCAAACGCCACAATCCACCACTGTTTCCCCAATCGATAACGCGTACTGCGATTAAATTTTTATCCCCAAACTTAAGTTGGCTGCTTATTTCTGTAAATGAAGGTTTTCCGGCAAAGCTGATATTTGCTTCTCCAAAAAAGCTCATACTCTTGCCATTAACAAACAGCTCGTAGGCATCGTTTACACCGCCAAATTTTATCCAGACTTTTTTGCCTTCCCAGTCCTTTGGAATATCCACAATTTTTCGATACCATCCCGAGGCGTCGAGATTTGGGTAGCCAAGATTTTCCCATCGCTCACCGGCATCAAGCATATCCCACTGCGAATCATCGAAAGAGTCAGAATACCATTTATTGGCTTCACCGATATTATTTTCATCCGGAGAAAATCGCCAGTTTTTCGATAGGTCGATGGTTGGTGGTGTCTCCTGGATTTGACAGGCGAAGGGTAGGAGGAGAATTGAAAGGAGAATGATTAATTTAGGTTTCATAAGTTCCTACTTAACCCATTAAACAACTCATGAGGGGGCTGAGTCAAAACATGATTTAATGCCCGTAATTCGACATTTATGTCGTAAGTTTAAGCTCAAAAATGAGCGACATGAATGTCGCGTTACATGTTTTGACTCAGCCCCAATCGTTGTTGCGCAATAAGCACACATAAGTATCTAGTTAACGCAATTCAAAGGACGCCGTCAACCGAATATCCCGAGAAGAAGCACCAAGCAGCACATCAAATTCGCCGGGTTCTGCAATCCATTTTTTTGCCTTTTCATCATAAAACGACAAGGCGGGTTTATCGATTTGCTTGAAAAGAAGTCAATAAATGAAAGAACGATTTTCATACCTATAATTGTTCCAGATGTTTGTTAGCATATACTAAGTTGAACGACCCAGCTTTCTTTAAACCCAGGTGAATCATCTTACCTGAAGATATAGCAAGTCCGCCACAAATCTCGCAAGAAGTAGAGTGGGCTTGACCTAATTGGCAAAAAAAGCATAGCTACAAACTGTGACCAACAGCTAAAACCTTTTGAACCTTTTGGCTGAACCGGTTTCTTTGACAAATTGCTCAAATTGACTGCGGGAAAAAGTCTGAGTGTTTGTCCGAAAATACTGTTAAATTTATTCATGAGATAAGTCTCCTGTTTAAATTAATGGTGTGATAAATCAATATAAGGGAGGCTTATCTCTTTTTGCTATACTTTATTGCCTTTCAAAAATCTATTTTGGACAAGTGTGACTTAACCCATTAAATTTTGTCCGAAATTACTGTTACTATGGGGTAGGGACAGGGACATCCCTGTCCAATCGTTGCTGCGCAATAAGCACACATAAGTATCTAGTTAACGCAATTCAAAGGACGCCGTTAACCGAATATCCCGAGAAGAAGCACCAAGCAGCACATCAAATTCGCCGGGTTCTGCAATCCATTTTTTTGCCTTTTCATCATAAAACGACAAGGCGGGTTTATCGATTTTAAAAGACACCGGCGCACTTTCACCAGCTTTCAAACTCACCCGTGCAAAACCTTTCAGCGCCTTCACTTCCCTCGCCACACTGGCTTTTTTGTCATGAATGTACAATTGGATGGATTCATCCGCATCCATTTTACCGGTATTGGTAATGGTGCAGGTCACTTCAAGAATTTCATTTTCTTTCAGTTTTTTTGTAGATAATTTCAAATCGGAATAAGCAAAGGTTGTGTAGCTCAGCCCGTAACCAAAAGGAAAAAGGGGCTCGATATTTTTCTTATCGAAATGACGATACCCCACGAAGATACCTTCGGAATAGTCTGCATGATCCCGATCCCCGGGATAGTTTTTCGCGACGGGTGTATCTTCCCACTTTTTCGGAAAGGTCAAAGGCAGCTTACCCGAAGGCGAGATTTCACCAAACAGAATATCAGCCAGTGCATTTCCACCTTCCTGTCCCGGATACAGCGCATCAACAACTGCTGGTACATCATCGAGCCACTCGCTCATCATGATGGGTGTTGCGCCGTAGAGAACGACTAAAGTGTTCTTATTCACGGCGGTAACCGATTTGATGAGATCAATCTGGGATTGAGGTAAATTCAAACGATCACGATCTTTTGCTTCTCCCTCCATATCCGGATTTAACCCCATGCATAATAGCACAAGATCGGATTCGTTTGCAAGCGCAACTGCTTTCGCGGATGATTGCCCGGCTTTGTATTTTTCCATACCAAATATACAGCGGCAGCTACCCCAGTTTTCATAAAATTCCACTCGCAAATCGTATTTACGGTTTTCTTCGAATTCCACTTGTGCTATTTTATATCGGCCGGGCGCCTGGTCCGTCCACGCATCAATGACGAGTTTACCATCGAGATATAAGCGTACTCCGTTGTCTGCCTGCAAGCCAATATCGTACAGGCCAGTACCAGGGGAAAGCAATTTGCCGGTCCAACGTGCCGACCATGTGTCCGTCTCGATGATGGCCGGATCAGGCGAACCCGGCTCGTCGGGATTGCGGAATGCACCATATCCCCAATCAAAGTTTATCTGTTCTTCGACACGCGTTAAATCTGGTTGTCCTTCGAGATCACGGTTATTGAAATATTCCGCCCAAACGCCGTGACCACCGCCATGTTCGTCAGGCAGGAACAACGCAGAAGCAGGAATAACCGGCAATTCAGATTTTGCGATAGCGATTCCGCGTTCAAAATGTATGTCTGCGCATTCACCATACTTGTTTTTCATACCCTCCAAGGGCGAAATGCCATAGTGACCGCCATTGCCGCCACTGCCGCCGCCATGCTGCTGCGCGACATTGCCATTTGGACCAATAACAGCAATTTTCTTGTAATTTTCCATTTTCAGAGGTAAAAATCCATTGTCGTTTTTCAGCAGGACGATGCTCTTTTGTGCCATTTTTAAGGCCAAATCACGTCGCTGCTTCGTGTTCGCCTGACCACCATAATCGGCAACAGACTCATCGAACAAACCGGCCTTGAACATGACTCGTAAAATTCGACTTGCTTTGTCATCAATCACTGTCTGTGGGACTTGTCCGTCCTTCACTGCCTGCAGCAAATCATCCGAAAAAAAGCGCCCTGTGGGCATTTCCAGATCGAGGCCACTGAGAGCGGCTTTGACCGTGCTGTGCGTGCCCCCCCAATCTGAGACTACTGCACCGGTAAATCCGACTTCTTTTTTCAAAACATCGTTCAGCAGGTAACTGTTTTCACCGTTATAATGGCCCAACGTCTGGTTATACGCCGACATAATCGTCCAGCCATCGGCTTCCTGCACGATAGCCTTGTACGCTGGTAGATAAATTTCGCGCAGAGCCCTCTCGCTCAAATCCACATCAACGCTCATGCGATTCCATTCCTGGTTATTGGCGATGTAATGCTTGGTGCAGGTCGACACACGCTGGCTTTGTACACCTTTTACAAAAGCGACCCCCATGCGCGACATCAAATATGGATCTTCGCCATAAGCTTCGAAGGTCCGGCCGTTGTGTGGTGCCCGGGCGATATTTACGCACGGAGCTAAAATCATGTTGTACCCGAGATCACGGGTTTCAGCACCAATATTTTGTGAAACTGTTTCAATGAGTTGTTCATCGAAAGTAGCGGCCATATTAATCGCTGAACCGTAACTTGTCGCACCACCTTTTCCATTTGGCCCCAACGGTCCATCCGTCATAACGAGTTGTGGCAAACCCAATCGCACATTCTTTTTCGTTTTCGAAAGAAAATTAGATGCACGTAAAATTTTTGTAGCCGTCGCTTCCTGGTTATTGTTCGCCTCCGGGCTTTCGGCGCCACTTAGAATGGCTATTTTTTCTTCCAGCGTCATTCGCTTGAGCAGGTCCTGTACCCTGTCCTCCACTTGCGCTTTCTCATTTTTATAAACTGGAAGAGTGGACTGTGAAAAAGCAAAACCGACGGAAGTCAAATAAACGATAAACAAAAACGGAAGTACTTTTTGAAGTTTCATTTGATTTTTCTTTCACATTGTGATTTATCTGTTTTTATTGATTTTAAAAATAATTTATCACTGCAGTCATTCCGGTTTCTGCGCTTTCCAGCAGAATACCGGAATCCCACAGAATTATCACGATGCACATTAAACAGCCACATACAGCATTCAAGCAATTTTTACCATGCAATTCTTTGAAAATTAAAGTCACCTGACATTTAGCAAAATATTTTCAGCCAGATATTTCCAATCAGCATTCATTTCATCAATCAGATTTTCTTTATATTCTCTCTTCCATTTCTTCAGTTTCTTTTCAAATGCAATCGCATCAATAGCTGTTGAGAATCGACTAAACCAGACTAATTTTGTACAATTATATTTTTTTGAAAATCCTTTATGGTTCCCCAATTTGTGCTCGTGAATTCGCGTTAGAATGTCATTCGTCATGCCTGTGTATAATACTGTATTATTTTGATTTGTAAGCATATAGACATAGTACATTTTAATTCATCCGAATTGATTCTTTACACTAATTGATAGATCACGTGTCTTAAATAAAATACAGCATTTACTATCCGCGTCATTCCAGCCACCTGCTTTTTGGCATACCGGAATCCCAAATACCTACGCTGAGTTTGGAGATGCTGGAATTCGATAAAAAGCATCGAACCTAGTACTAAATTTCCGGTCATTCCGGTTTCTGCAAATCCCAGCAGAATACCGGAATCTTTTCAACAACGCTATAGCTTGTTTTCAACTCATAAATTCCTAACATTCCAATGCCGGTATTGCAAAAACGTAAACCGGCATGACTGGTATTTTATCTTGCTACCTTGTTTTCATTTTATAAATATGGACATCTTTTCGATCGAAAGTATCCCTGAAGGATCCTTGCATTAAACGTACTTTTCGATTTTCACTGATCATGTCAGCTTCTTCAAAGCTTACAGATATTCCGATAAAAAACAGGTTTTATTTTTTCAGATTTGGATTGGTTTGCTGCAATTAAATATGTGCCAATCGAACTATCTTTCAGAATAGTGTGCAGATTTTCCGATGGTTGCGCTGATTTTACTTCAGTACCAAATCCTGGTGCCATGAAAAGTGGCGAAAGCATTTTGATTTCCTGCAGAAGTGATTTTTGAGCTTGCCACAATACCGGATCATCCTGAGGGAGATACTGACCATACCCCTTATATGTATACCAAAGCAGGCCACGCGCACCTTTCATAAGCGCGATGTATGTCATAAATCGATGTTCCTGTGGATTGGGACGCCGCTGTCCCGGCCAGGTAAACATTTGCCCGCAGTGCCAGACCGGTTGATCGCCGTCGGAAAATGCGTAAGCATCGGCGATGTTTTTACCGACATGGGTAATATCACCATTGACGATCGGGTAAGTATCAATGGAGAGAATATCGCAACATCGGCCAAAGGTTTTGTAAACTGCGGGATTGGTAATAACCAGGTAGGATGGATGTAGTGGATCGGCTTCATAAGCCGCATTGTACAAATTATAAATATAAAGCAAGTCTGCACGATTGTAACCGGGTTCATCGTAAAGCATCCAGGAAAGCACAGCAGGATGATCCCGGTACTCCTTGATTTTATTTCGAACTTCATCAATGCTGCCATGTACGGGTACCGTGGCAAATAATCCAGCAGCATGGACCTTGTCGAGATTTTCCGCACTTGCAACGACGAAGTTATAACCGGCATCACGAAGGATTTGGTAATCTTCCACAGGCGCGCCATAGGTGCCGATGGGGAAAAACGCTTGTGTATTGTCGCGTAGGGGAAGCAATGCATCGTTTAAATTTTTGACTGTATCATGCCGTTTGAGTTTTCCATTAAAATGCCGGACTTCGGAAATGAACTCGCCATCATTCCTTGTGAGAAAAGTCGCTCTTGCTTTAAAAAAACCCATCGGCATCGTCTGCAGCGGGAAAGTTGCTTCAAATCCTGGTTCCACAAGCTGTTCTGCTATTTTGCCTGCCTTTTCGTGAATAAGTTCTATTTTCACCTTGCCTTCAGAATTAAAAAGACTGATATCATAGGGTTGTCCGAAACACGCGACCAACGAATCTTCCAAGGTTACAAGGCTAAGGTTTTTATGTTGTTCGAGATTTTCCCGCATTGCGGAGAGCGTCTCTTCATAATCCAAAAAACGGGCGACAAATCCAAAATCGCCGGCACCCTCATCGATTTTCAGCATCAGGTTATTTGTGCCTTGCTGTAAATGAATTGGAACGAAGTCATCATCTTTTTGCAGCCAGCGTCCATTTCGTGGATGGTACTCATGCACTTTTTCGCCATTGAGAAAAACCTGAATACCATCGTTGCTACCAACGGCGAGAATCGTTTTTTGAGAAATGGGACTTACTACTTGTGTGAAGGCATACGCCACAACTAAATCATTGGGCTCGAGGAGATCATTCAGCGGAATTTTATCGGTTTTGCTTTTATAGAAATGCCATTTTTGTGACTGGTTAAATATGGTATCGATTAGATCGGGAAAATGAGTTGGAACTGCATCTTTCTCGCCGCCGATTTCTTGCAGATAATCTGTGTAAAAGCCATTGCAATGCATGCTGTGTTTGAAATCGGTCTTTAAGCACGTTGCACAGTTGGGAAAAGGACCACGAATGAGCCAGTTGTGGATGAATTCCCCGGTTTTGTATTGAAATTTGACATCCTCACCTGCGGTGGCAGAATTCTGCAATAAAATCAAAAGCAAAGAAAATGATATAATATTTCTCAACATTTTCCCGAGCACCTCCTCCAATTCAATAGTGACCCTGGGGCTGAGTCACGAAGGTTGATCAACCTTCGTTTTCATAGAGCGAAAGCGTCACGCCTGTGACGCTACTGGCGGGACGCTTCAACCGATACAAACTCAGCCCCGGGATTTCGTGGGCAATTGTTAGGCCGTGCGACTTTTTCGGCCGATACAAACGAATTTCCCATACCTCGGCGTAAACCCAACTCACCATCAACCAACATCCAGTGTGAATAGCGAAATGTATAAAAATCGCTAGGCGTTGAACTGAGAGCAATCGGTGAGTCCACAGTCAAATCAACAATAGTATGTAGGTCGAATGTAAAACCGAAGCCGGTGCCAAGATTATAAACCGGATCATACCATTGCGTGCTCGATCCTTCATAAACAAATAAATAGCCAATGCCCAATGGAACAACCGAAGCAGGGCGTATAAAAAAATTATGCCAGTTCTGCAAGTCCATTACCGGTTGATTGATATCACCGACGGGGGACCATTTTTCACCATCGTCGCTGTCGAAGTGAAAAATGCGTTCATTGCGGCGAATATAACCGGTGACAAAGCAATGGTATTTCTCCTGGGTATAAAGTATAAACGGATCTTTATACTCAATGACTGAAACATCACGTTCGTAGCGTTTCTTTGGTGCCTGAATAACAACGTGTGCTGTTTTGGGGTCGATTTTTTGCAAATCATCAACATCATCAAATTTCATGATCGACCATGGCCCAGCATTCCATGGGCCGCAGAAGTAGAATTTGAATAGTCCGTTTTGGGCATCGATAAGCATGGCCGGGCGCTCAAATCCAGGAATTGGAATATCCTGGCGGTGTATGCGGTGCACCTGTTCAAAGACTACGCCATCTGAACTATACAAAATACGCAATTCGTAGCCGCGCAAGCCACGGGGATGTTCCGGTGAGCGCATACGGCAGGCCATCCAGAAGTCACCGTTTTTACCTCGAACGACCGTTGGCGCACCAGCCCACCATTCGGCCGCGTTTTTATCAGGTTCCAGGACGACGGAATATTCACTAAATTTTTCAGCTATTTTTTCAAGTGATGGTGCAATCCCAGGTACAGGTCCATCCCATGCCGATTGTTGCGAATAAAGCATGAATGGTAACCAAAAATAGAAGAGGATGCTGCGCAGAGACACAACATCCTTTTTAAAAAGCAATTTCATTTTGTGGCAGCTTTATTTTGTATATACGTCATACATCGCATTCAATTTTTCAGCATCTGGCTTTCCAGTCAAAATGGCGATGCGGTATTGAAATGTCACGGATTCACCCGGATTCAAGGTTAAATCCATGCGTTCTTTGCCGTCGCTGAAAGTGCCGACGCCAAGCGGATTAACAGAAAACAGGCCGTACCCTCGGGCATGCCAGTACGTGGGGTGCCCTGCATTTGCCGGATTATCAAAAATGACAACGGAAACATCCTCGCCTTCAACAACCCCGCTGAGTGCCACCCATTTTGCCCTTTTGCCCCACACATCGATACCCGTAACACCGTTGCTGTTGAGGTAATCGCCTGTAACGTCAGTATTGTCAAGAACAGGGACGTTGGTTTTATCACCATGGGTGTCACTGAGCACAATCGGTTTGTCTGAGGGCAATTCCAGCGCACGAGTCATACGGATGGCCATCATGCCTTCTTTGGTATCGTTAAAATGAACTTTTTCATCCTGTGCGGTTAAGGTGGTTGTGCGGTCGATAATTCTCGAACTGGCATCCGCCATAAAGACAAACTTTGAATGCTCTTTCAAAAGAACAGATTGATCCGGTTTTAACCAGTTGTCTTCCACTTCCAGCACACCTTTGCCGGCGCCACTCTCGGTTTTGACGATTCTATCATTGCGAATAACACCCATTTCGTTGAAGCGGGAAGCGGGAATTGCATTGGAATTGCCCCAGTAATCCAGCTCATTGACTTCACCATAATTCAACCACAAACCAATGTGATGAGGATGATCCATGCGTTCACCGGCACGTGGCTGCAGAGGAAATCCGCGTGTAATAACATGTCCCTGTGAAGTCGTCAGTGGGAAAAGCACGGTTTTTTAAGATCGGGAATCGTGTCCGTGTACAGGAAGGAGGTAAACAGTTGGCCGTCAATTGTAACGTCAACGCGTTGTTCATTTTCCACTGATTTAACTTCAATTTTCGGATTTGCCATTTTTTCATTTCCTCCACCGGAACAAGCGAAGATCAGTGCGAAGAGAAAAACAACGTATAAAAAACAGGATAATTTGCTACGCATTTTAAAGCCTCGATTTTGTTTATTGTAAATTGGTGCCACCGCCTTTTCAGTGATGGCATCAATTTAATTACGACTTGTTTTATACTTTTTCAGGTACCAGATAAGGATCGCGGTACGTTCCTTTCAGCAGTGCATTTGCTTCCTCGTCATCGACAAATTGTTCTTTTTTGCCATCGATTTGCAATTCACGCTTTACCAGGTAAGCGACATTGGCCATTACCGGCAGTGCACTGGACATAAAACCGACTTCAACATCACAGGTCAGATCCGTCTGTTTACCACTTCGGAGCGCTGCGATAAAATTATCGAAATGTCCACCATCACCAGCACCAAGTAAATTCATCGGATCATAAGCTTCTTCATCCGTATCGCCTGAGGTTGGCCCGGGTTCATTGTTCCGGCCAAAAAATGTTTGCCAATTCCCACCGGAATCAACCTGCATCCAGCCTTCGCTACCCAGAAAGATGTTACCAATTTTAACCGGTTTTGCTTTGGTGGAAGAAGAAATATTTCCCGTTGAAGAAATTTGAATATCCGGCAGGAGCACGCCTTCAGGATTTGTATATAAACCACGTGTTCCAAATTCGAGGATTGTCCCATCGGCATATTCAAAAAGCGAAGTTTGTGTATTGGGAGTTTCCTGCGAACTGTCATAGGCAAAGTAGCCACCAAATGAGCTCACCTTCACAGGATGTTCCTCTTTACCCAATCCCCAACGCGCAATGTCAAATTGGTGCGGTCCCTGATTTCCAGTATCACCATTGCCGTAATCCCAATGCCAGTGCCAGTTATAATGGAATCTGTTGCGGTTAAATGGTTTTAATGGTGCAGGCCCAAGCCACATATCGTAGTGCACTTTCTGCAAGTACTCTTTTGTGTAAGGAGTTTCATACCCACCCGATTCCAGTGTCATACGGAAGTTTTCACCTGCTTTCAAAGGGCCGTCAGGATATTTGCCAATATCGGCACGTGGTTTAAAACACAGCCCTCTCGCCATGTAGATTTTCCCTAATTTACCGTCACGAATAAACTTGATTGCCCGATTTGTACTGATACGTGAACGATTTTGAAATCCAACCTGCACAAGCACATTGTATTTTCGTGCTGCTTCCACCATCTTCCGGCCTTCCCAGACATTGTGCGTGGAAGGTTTTTCTACATAAACGTGTTTTCCAGCTTGTGCAGCCCAAATTGAACCCAACGCATGCCAATGGTTTGGTGTTGCGAAGGAAACGGCATCAATATCTTTGTCATTGAATGCTTCGCGCATGTCCCATTCAGTCTTTGGTTTGTATCCGGCAAGTTCTTCAACTTTTTTGATACGTTCGGCGAATAAATTTTCGTCAATATCCACGAGTGTTTTCACATGCACGTCTTTCATACCCGCAAAATTTTCAATGTGACTCCGTCCCCTTCCACGAATACCAACTACTGCTATGTTAATTCTTTCATTCGAACCGAGAATTCTGGCGTAGGATGCGGCATTGGTCGTCAGTATTGCACTACCGGCTGCTACACCTGCGGAACTGCGTTTAATAAATTCACGGCGTGTCATTTTGTTTGACATAAATCCTCCATATTTTTGAAATGAAATGAATTAGTTATCATTGGGATATGAAAAACTCCAGGAGCGCGAATTTTGTCCATAGTCTGCATCAATTGCAGTGATTCTTCCAAAGGCATGCGCGGGCTTTCCAGTAATCCCTCTCGCAAACAACGGTGGACTTCAAGAACCTGGTAGTGTAATCCATTGCCTATGAGTTTCTCTTCGAAAACCACTTCTTCCTGGCCATCAACCCGCAGGATGGCTTTCTCAGGAACCGCAAAAAGTGCCGGTAATTTGATATGCCCTTTTGTGCCATAAATGTAGGCTTCATTTACGGCGGCTGTACGTAAGGCAAAGCTAAGCATTGCTAAAGCACCATTTTCATATTGTAATAGTGTAGCACCTTGCTCGTCGGAGCCAAACTCGCCAACGTGCCCGTAGCCAACGGCATCAAGGGGAGCCTTGCCATAGATCATCGATGCAAATCCGATGACATAAATGCCCACATCGAGCAGACTACCACCGCCAAGTTCCGGATTGAGATGGCGTTGTTCGTGGCGAAACTGGCCACGGGCGCAGCGGTTGGCGTGCACCATTCGCACCTCGCCAATTAAACCAGAATTAACCCAGTCGAGCACTTTATGAATCACCGGGAAATGCCGGGTTACCAGCGCCTCCATGAGAAAGACTTGTTCTTCGCGGGCAACGGCAATCATCTGTTCGGCCTCACGCGCTGTAATCGTAAAAGCCTTCTCACACAAAACAGCTTTCCCTGCCCGCATGCACATAATTCCATTTTCAGCGTGCATCGAATGCGGTGTAGCAATATAAATAACATCGATGTCAGGATCGTTTGCCAAAGCCTCGTAGGTTGCATAGCGCTTTGGAATGTTGTATTTATCCGCGAATTGATCAGCACTTTCCTGCGTTCTGCTCCCAACGGCCACGACATCGGCATCGGGGACGTATTGCAGATCTTTGACAAAACTATTGGCGATTGAACCAGTACTTAATATGCCCCAACGGATTTTTTCCATGTTTACCTCAAAGAAAAAGATAAGAACACAGAGGAACGGATTATTTTTATAATCAATAAATCAGGACAAATTTATGATCTCAAACTAATCCATAATAATCCGTTCCATCCGCGTTCGAAAAACAATCAATATAATTGCGAATAATCCGGATTATAATTCACGTATCTTCAAATTTCGAAACCAGACCGCATCCGAGTGATCTTGTAAAACGATATGGCCTTTTTTCTTCTCGCGAAAGCCATCGATTTTGAAATATTTGCTCTTCTGAAAAGTGAATCGAATTCTGCTGTATCGGTATCGTATTCCACGACTTTCACACCGTTCAACCAGTGCTCACCATGGCTGCCATCAACAACGATACGCGACTGATTCCATTCACCGACAGGTTTGAGCGTTTTATTCTCCGCCGCTATCATATCGTAAAGTGAACCTGCCCGGTGCGTCGGATTGACGTTATCACTATGTTTTTCATCATCAAGTACCTGATACTCCCACCCAAGCGCGCCATGTACTGGTTCGCGGGAAGTCGACAATTCTTCGGAGACGTTATATTTTATTCCGCTATTCCCGCCTTCAGATATCTTCCATTCAAAGGAAAATTCGTAATCATCATAGCTCTCATTGGTGATCAGATCACCGCCCTGTTTCGGTTGGCCATCAGGCATTTTCGGTCCGTCTTTCCGTGCCAGTTTTTTAATCGCATCCCTTCAATAATCCAGTATTGATCCGGAAACGTTGCCTGACCTAAACCATGCCATTTGTCCAGCGATTTTCCGTCGAATAGCAGTGTCCAGCCTGCTGCTTTTTCTGCTTCGCTGAGCGTGTTGGGGCCTGATTCTTTTTGCGGATTTTCGCAAGCGATGAACAGGACAAAACTGCAACCATGGTGAGGAATGCAAGTATAGAACGTGATCTGAACAGCATGGATGAATCCTCCTTTATAAAAGATAACAAATTCTAATTAAATAATTGCTTAAAGTTTTTCGGCCAACCCAACATAAAAACGAGGACAAGGGAATTGCCCAGTTAGCGCTACGTTCGACAAATTCCCAGATCGGCATGCCGACAACCGGCCGCATCATTGCTGTTGCCAGCGCCCAGATAAAAGCGTATATAAACACAAAACGCATCGGCCTTATCAGTGCCAGCAATGCGATAACGATATCGATAATCCCAATCACCGGCATGAGCTTCGCCGCCATATCTTGCGTAAATCCAACCGTCGTGAGAAAGATAATCCAGTCGGCTTTACATTCAATGCGTAAACACCGTGTCCGAGAAAGGTGCCGAAAACGCCGATACGCAGTATCCATTGTACAAGCATAGAATTCCTCTTAAAATTTATAATAATACAGATGTGCGGGTACGGTATTCACTTCTTCGCTCACGGTGTAATACCCTTTTCCATCAACAGCCCAGCAGACAGCTTCGCCAAGCGGTTCAGGAACATAAGGCAACGTAACCGGATCGCGATGAAAAGCCGCTTTCAAAGACTCTCCTTTTTTTCTCTTCCAGAGAAATATGTGTTCCTGGGTTTTCAAAAGAATTTTCTTGCCATTCGCAGAGATATCACCACCATTAATCCACGAATTGTTCAAGTTGGTAATGTATTCAAGGTAAATGACTTTACCAGGAGATCTCAATTCAAAGGATTGCGGCCAGGCAGCACGATACACATGAACCTTTTCTTCACGCTTGGATACAACATAAATATCTTTATTCCACGGGTCAACGAGTAAGGTCTCGGCGTCCCGGTTGCTGTCAGGATATTGGTATGCGAGAATATCAAAATTTTCGAGGACGATCTTTTGTGGAGATGCGCCCATTTCGAGCTTTGGCTCTTCAATTCGGTAGATGTATTTCGTGGCGTAGCGACTGCCATTGTCACCAATTTCTCCAATGTAAATATAGGAAACGCCATCCTTCGGTCCCGGCCCAATGGCAATATCTTCCCAATCGCGGTTGTGGGCGCCTTTGAGTGTGACCTCGGCGAGATGCTTTCCTGTAGTGCTGAATGCAAAAATACGACTGCTATCACCAGAATCATTATGCGTCCACAGAACATCTTTATTCAGACGGCCTGCAGCAATTCCCGAGGCTTCATTGATGGGATCGTATTCCAGCACACCGCAATCTTTCCTTTTACCTGCCTCCTCTTTTTGCCCACACGCAATGGCCACAATCATAAAAAACAACAAACTCATACGAATTAAATTGATCATATTTTAATCTCCACTTTTTTCAAAACAATTATTTTCACCGGCCCCAAAAGTCCTGAGGCGGGCAAAGGTTGAAAACCAAATTCTCGTGGAATGCTCGTGACAGTCCCTTGGCCGAATTGTATTGCAACTTCCGGCGGTACATCAGTGAGCGCTGTCAGTGCAGCAACACGATTTATCAGGGTGTTCGTCACCAAAACGGTCAATTTATTTTGCCCGCCATGCACAACGTTGGTTACATCAAAAGTTTGTCCACGCATCCACCGGGTTGCCACCGCTTGGTCGTTGATAAAAATTTCAGCGATGTTCCACACTTTGCCCAAATCAAGAATAAGTTGCAGATCCGCTTTGAGATAGCTTTCCGGCAGATGAAAAGCAATTTCATAGGTGCCTGTCCCACTAAAATGCTGCAACGTCGAATCTGTAGTCCATGAAATCAACTCGTCGAGTTCTTTTTCAAGAACAGGTTGTACATTGTTTTCGAGTCGTAAATGCCATTTTCCGGAAATATTCAAGGGAGCTGGAATCCCCTCAATTTGAGAGCTGAATTTCGTCGTTTCACCATTTTTTTGGAGTGATATTTTGTGTAAACCATTTCGGTCAGCTAAAGCGGTAATCATGCTTTTTCGCACACTTTTTATAGATTGAAACTCGCTCCGGGTCACATGCATTTCACTTGTACCGGGATGGAAAACAAAAATCATGGATTCATAAGGAAGCAAACGAACCGGTATTTCCGTTCCTGTAGCCGCAACCTTAAAATGGTGCACATTTTCAATGTCGCCGGTGAAAGGATTCCATTTCTCGATGCGCGGATTCATCGTACGAAATGTAACCGGCATATCCACTGCACCATCCTGAATATTAGCGACGAAATAGACATCACTACCTTGCAGTTTGCGATGGTAAAAAGCCAGGCCGTTATTTTTACGCATGTCTTGTTGAGCAAAATCGATGGAGAAATCTGGTTGAACTATTTCACGAAGTGTATTGAGAAATGGATCAAAGATACTGGCGTATTGATCCCACCAGATAGGCCGGTGAATGACTTTTCTTATAAACCAGGTTTTGCCTCTACCGAAGTGCTGTTCTCCATTCTCATTAAAAAGGTCATTCACGATTTTCTGAACCTGGATATCATTTTGCTGATAATTCTGCAACCCCACAGAAAAAGCAGGCAGCCGGTCAAGCGCAATGACTGTCCCCCCTTCGCGCGCATATTTTTCAATAAATTTTAAGGTCTCTAATGGGATGGATTCAATATTCGGTAGCAGCAAAACTTTATATCGCATGGCGCGAATGGCGATTGCGCCATCCTCAATTTCTGCAAAGTTTTGCAGTGCATCATCATTGAGCAGATCGAAATCATATCCGTTCGCCAGCAGCAAATCACCGAGCTCTCCCCAATCGAATCCCCGTGTCCACTTACGGGCGTTGAGTGCATCTTTCGTCCATTGGTTCGCCAATGGCGAGTAAATAGCGATATCCGGTGCAAATTCGCCCTGACGCAGAATATAGGAACAGCGCGCCACATAGTTTGCAAGTAGTGGATAATATTTCCACCAGACGTTCTGATGGTTGAGCACAGCGGCAAAACCAATTGTCCGTGAAGGAGCGATATCAGGTTCCGGACTGTAACTATAACCATGATTATAAAATTTTGTCGCTCCGCTGCGCAGGTAGCCATCGCTGGCGATTTTGAGTTCTTCCAGCGTTGCACGGTAGCGTTCCCAGTGGATAAATGTAAATGCTTCAGTCGAAATCACCTCGCGGCCATAAATGTGCGCACCAGAAGCGACATATTTTCTTCGGTCCGATACGTGTATCGAACCAGGGATGCTGGTCCTTTTCACCGGCTGTAATTTCCATTTCTGGAATGTGGGTGAATCCGGCAGCTTCAATATTGTCTGTCGAAAACCGTACGGTTGAATGCGCCCTTTCACATTATGCTGTTCGCACCAGGAAAGAAAAGTTTTGAAGAAAGCCGACAGGCCCTGATGATGCAGGAATTCGTTGACATCATAACGTATTTTCGGCGAAATATTGTCGATTTGCCACCACAGCGCCGGTAAGTATTTTGTGATATCGTAGCCCTTAAAAGCCTGAAATTTCTCAAGCAGGTTATCACTCCAGTAGATTCCCGGACGCCGAATTTGGCAGTTCGAAACTGTCAACAAACATCGATTCCACGGTCTTGCCAAATTCGTCGCCGAAAGCTTGATAAAGTTTGCCACCAAAATCATCACAATAGTGTTGCATGGCCTTTTCACTGAAATGGTCAACCGCTTCTCCCGGATTGCTTTTCAGCCAAAACGCCATAATTTGCCACTGCCCTTCAGGCATCGACCATCGCAAAATACCGGAATTTACATTTGCTGTTAAATTGACCAGGGATTCTTCAACGATTTGGCCGTTTACAAATTTGCCTGCGACGACGGCAAGCAATTTTTCTTCACCGGATAATTGCGGTGTATATTTCTCCCAGGAGCGCTGTGTTTTTGTTAATGAGCCGGGTAACTTCTCATTTATGGTCTTTGGGCCACTGATCAGCATCGATGTTGGCACAATGTCTTTGCTGCGCTCGTTTTCCGGCACCCACTCGCCACCGATAATCCAACCCGGACCACCAAAATTTATCGACACTTCCATACCCAGGCGTTTGGCTTCATAAACCATATGCTTGAGCAGATCGATGAAAGCATCGGACATGAACGGCACAGTGCCTTTTTCGTAAAATTGTCCCATGGTAATCTGCTCCACGCCACCAATCCCGTGCGCGTGCATTTCCTCGAGTTCTCGGGTGATCTCCTCTTTTGTCACCGCAAACGGCCACCACCAGCGCGTGTGTGGCCGGCAATCCACCGGTGGCGAGCTAAATTCACTTCGGAGCGTACGCCAATCAGGAGTTTGCGCCATGGCGGATGTACTAAAAAAAGCTATACTTTGACAAATAAAACGCTTCAGCCAGAATATGTTGATTACTTTTTCGATGCAAAATGCTTCAGTCATTTTTGAAGTGATGGATCAGGGGACTATCACTGATCCAATATTCACACCAGGGATATCCCCAGTGCGATCGGTTATTTAAATTCTCTCATCTCAATCTCAGCATCCGGATCGATCAAACGCACGTACAAACCCCAACTGGCACCGAGATTTTCCACTTTGACAAGCAACCGGTTCCAACCTTTTTTCACGTGTATATCCAAAAACTCGTTGTCGGCAAAAGCACGACGGCCCAGGTGCCGATTATAAATCACCTCGTCGTTGAGCCAGATTTTTGCTCCGTCGTTGCTGCCGAGGAAAAGTTTGATATCCTTTTCCTTCGCACTTTTGAACTCAGCCAAAGCATAGGCCATTCCGGTCAAATCGCCTTGTTTTATTTTAACATTCTTCTGGAAAATTGATAAAAATTCAATTCGCCGGATTCTCCGGTAACAATCTTCTGCCAGGTTACATCTTCGCCCCGACCTGTGAATTTCGAGCTTGGATCAAATTTTCTCTCGGGTGGCAATACATCATTGAGTCCACTGCCGAATTCAAAAGGGCCAATCACCATCCAATTGCGAATAAATCCTTCTGTGGATCGATGAATCTGCCACCATTGCTGAAGGTTTCCTGATCGTTGCAGAACCGCAAGACTATCGGGTTTCCGTGTCTGGCCTTGCAGGTGAAAAACTTCCAGCGCATTCTGGCGCAAAATACGGTTTGCAACCGCAATGCCTTCCTTTTCTGTTAAATATCCACTTTCCACTTTTTCAATCAGCACTTCTGCAACGATACGCCTTTGCCATCACAGAATGGGCGTATACGAGTTCAACAACGCTGTAGTCACCTCCGAATGCCAAAATTTTGTTGGCCGGCACGGTCTCGATCCATTCATGCAAATAGCGTTTACTGTAAGACGGCGAAATGATGGCGCTCCAGCACATGTCGATGTAGACATTAGGAAAATTCTTTGCGAGCACAGCCAGTTCGCCACCATAAGGATAACCGCCATGAAAAAGGCAGAAATCAACACGCGGGTGGCTCATGATGAGCTGGGTCAAATGCGTCGGATTGGAATTGGTGATGATATTGCCGTTACCTGCCTGCAAACCCGTGTGAATCTGCATGGGCAGATCGAATTCTTCTGCAAGATCCACAAGCCGGTGCATGACAAAATCCTGCAGGGATTTTAATGCATCAAAGGAGAGATTTTTCCACTGAGCAATTCTGCAAATAGCTGCTGAGCTTGTTCCGGTTCACAATTGCCATAGGCCAAAGTGCGGTTGTAAGCCAGCGCGGATTTAATACCGACCATTTTTCTCTCAACACCGGAAATGACAGCATGACGCAGTGCATCGAGATAATCATCCAAATTCTGAATTGAAACGCCCGTGCGTTGTGCGATAAGTTCCACAGCGCTCGCGGAGGATAGCATGATAAAATCATCAAAACGCTCCACATGATGAAAAAGTTGTGGATCGAATTGCTGGTGTCCTCCATCCTGAATGGAGAGTTCAATGCGCGCCTTTTTTTTCAAGATATCACGATACAAACCCGGTTTGCTCACTTGCCGAATTTGCTGAGACAATTCTTCGTAAGTGGTGGTAGTGATATCGGAAATGCCATAAAGATCATTCGCCACAATAAGTGGAACCCGTCCATACCCAGTGCTTCGCATGGCACTAAAATAGGGCTCGAACAACTGCCAACGTTCCTGCTCCGAAAAGTCAGAACCGAATATAACACCAATAATATCATAAGAATTGCTTGCGGAAGTCAGGTCTTCCAGGGCGTAATGACGAAACAGGTGGGTGAAATCCAGGTCTGCAGCACGACTTATACGCGCTTCTTCCACCTCTAGATGTTCGTGGGTATCAACAATCCATACAGAATCGACAGCTGAACGAATGCGCTCGGCAAATCCGTTTTCTGGTAAACGCGGGACTGTGCGAATTTGCGCCTGTGACATGTTCAACAGCACAGGCAAACATAAAAAAAACAGCTTCAGATGGAAAGACACAAGCTTCTCCGATTACTAACGTTTCGCATTTTGATCACGTATGAATTCAAGCCACAAGTCTGGATTATCCGTCTGGACGACATCCGCATTACCTCTGACGAATTGAGAATAAGCTTCTGCAACACTGTCCTTTCGTGCCAGACGGTCGAACTTTCCAAGGGAGTTTACCCACACATTGGCACCAGTTGCTTTAATCAACGAATCAACGGCAGCTGTAAAAATGCTGTCGTTGATCTGAATGACAGGTGTGCTAAATCGACTAAGAATTTCCTGCAATTCTTTAACGGTCTCCGCACGTGGTAATACAAGTAAAGACGGATCAAGCATGAGAAGCGTGTCGAGGACCGCAAAATTGTGATTGAAGCACATGACTTGCCGTTGCGTGCCAGTTTTTTGAATGAGGGAGACAAGATCAGGCAGTGCTGCCGACTTCACATCGAGATCGAACATCAGGTGGTTTTTGCCAAGTAAGAGCGCTTGCTCGAGAGATGGAATGAACAGCTTGCCACTGTCCGCCGATCCGGTTTTCAGTGTAATTTGTTGCACATCATTCCACAGCAGCGAATCGATACGGCCGTGGCCGGTTGATGTGCGGTCGATCGTTTTATCGTGCATGAGCACGAGTACACCATCTGCTGTTTGCCGGACATCGATTTCTATGATCGCGACTCCCATGTCCATAGCGTGCTGGATGGCGGCAAGTGAATTCTCAGGATAGGTTAAATGAACAGCACGGTGTGCAGCAATCAGGATTTCATTTGAAGCGGGGTTACGGAAAGTTTTGAGGATTTCGTGAATCGGCGGTGATTTTTCTGATGTGCAACTGAGGATCATGGAAAAACACAGCAGACAGACTGACTTATTTTTTTTCATCATTGTAGGATTAATCATCCATCTATACTTAGTAAAAATAGCTGTTTGTCAAGTTGAAAATCGTGAGGTATCGAACGCGTCATTCCGGTTTCTGCGCTTCTCAGCAGAAGACCGGAATCCCACAAGGATACCCCACAGCTTGATTCGCTTTTCAATCCCCACTGAGCAGGATGATACCGGGAGATGCCGGTATTGCAAAAAACGCAAACCGGCATGACCGTTTAGAGTACTGCATTCACAATTTAAATCTTAACTCTCTCTAGTTCTCTATTTCTCATTTATTTTGAGAAAAAATTGAAGAAAATCATAGTGCAAAAGATTCAATCATTTTTTAATACAGAATCTCGCCACCTCGTCCCTGCTGGATGAGTGGAATATAAGTTTCCAATTCCTGCAGTGTTGCCGGATCGGTAAGATCAATGGTTTTGCCTTTTTCATCCGCCATATAAGCCGCCATCACAAGTTTGGTGATCTCCAGTCCATACTGCCAGGATAAAAAGCCATCCCGGCCGGCAAGAAAATTCTGCGCCGCATCTTTGTTTTCATCGGTGTAGCCATAAAGATCGGCTTCATTCGGCTGCACCGCCAGCAGACCTCGGGATGCCGTCGCTTTTTCGAGGGCGGTTTCGGCATCGGCTACAGCTTCGGCAGCCGCATCCCCGATAAACACCTGCAGGGATGAACTGAGCGTATTGACTTCAAAAGCATAACCCGGGCCCATGCCATCCATAAACAGGCGCAAACCTTGTTTTTCGAACATCCAGGAATCGGTGAACTGCGCTTTGACAAGTTGCCCGCTTTCGGGATTCTTGAAAGTGATCATACCCGTGGCAAAATCTTCTGCTGGCGTTTTGCTGTAATCAACGCCGAACTTCTGTTTCAAGACGTGCCGCCAGTGTGGCTGACCCCATTTTAACAGAGCACAATCGCAGGAGATAGAAACTGGCTGCAGAAAATCCAACGGTTTGCCAATCGGTGTCAAGGCATACCAACCCACAGCGATACTGTGGCAGCCCATGTCGCTCAACACACCGCCACCCTGCTGCGTTGGGTCCCAGAACCAGGGCATGTGCGGACCGCCGTGTTCTTCGGCGGAACGTGTGAGCATGAGTGGACCCATCGTTTCCTGTTGCGGCGCCAGTTGCTGCATTTGCGAACGAATGGCCTTCATAAAAATCTGGTTCTCGAAGTAGGCTGTCGGCACGTTCACTTCTTCCACAAGGTTGATAATTTTTCGGGCCTCCGCCATATTACGAGCAAGGGGTTTATCGCAAATCAATCCTTTCAATTGGGCGCCAGCTTTCATCGCAGCGACGATTTCTTCAATAATTTCCACCTTAGTAAAATTGGGCGTGTAAATCGCAATTGCATCAACATGATTGGCCATATCAGCGATGCTGCCGTATATTTTGCAATCCCCAATGCCGAGTTCTTTTACCAATTTGACAAATTCATCTCCCCCTTTTTGGGAAACAACGCCAACAATTTCAATCTCACGGATTTGCGCTATAGCCTGCGCATGGAATTTGGCAATAAAGCCAGCACCGACAAAACCGAGTTTTAATGTTTGCATTTTTAATTCCTCTTGTAAACTTCAACGATGGATCAGGGAATATCCCCTGATCCATCGTTGTGTGTCCACTGTTTTAATAAATTACACTATTTCATTTCCAACTGGTATTTCAAATCCTTGATTTCACTTCCCTCTAGACTACGGATTCGGGCACAGGCTCCCCAGGAACCACCGGTCTGGTTGATTTTCAACATCAGGGTGTTCCAGCCTTTATTCAAGTTGATATTAACGACATCATCTGCTGGTGTCACACCGCGTGAGGCATCGTTGGAATGGATCAGCTTGTCATTGAGCCATGCTCGAATGCCATCGTTGCTGCCCAATTCGAGTTGCGCTTCACGTTCTTTTTCCGACCAAACGTAGACACGCATGTATCCGGCGCAGAATGACCCGCCATAAATATTGGTCATATTGACGAGCCAGGGCGTGGTCTTGTCGGAAATTTCGGTCATATTTGTCCATTCAGCGTTTCCATCTGCCTTTTCCGGTGGGAATTCGTAATGAAAAATATCCGCGGTGCTGTGTGTGTATGGCCCTGAAAGCTGCCATAACGTGATGAATCCCTCAAATTTTTCTATGCGATTGATGTACCGCTGTGCGTCTTCTTTGAGCGTCGCATTCTCTGATTCAGCAAGAATCTGCTGCAACACGGCCTTTACCTCTTCCGGATGAGCACCGAGCGTGGACTCGGCAATTTGCACAACGGCAATCTCGGCCTCATCGCGAAGCGCAGGCACAGCCAATTGGGTCTTTGCCAGCACAAAAGCCTGATAGCTTGTTTGATTTGATAATCCGGAAAGTACCATTTTTTTCTCGCTATCATTGCGTGCGAGCTTTAGAGCTTCTTCAAACAATCCGGCGGTTTGTTCTTCGGGGCGCTCACTCGATGCTCCCAACATTCGGACATAACCGCGCATCGCCAAACTGCGATCGAGCACATTATCGCTGTCGCGAATTATTCCTTCAAGCGCTTGCACCGGCTTATCGTTTGGCCACTCGCTTAAAGCACGAATAGCGGCAGTCTTCAGCGCAGCATCACTTTCGGACATTGCTTTGGTCAGAACGGGTAGAGACGAATCATGGCCGATTTTTGCCAACACCATCATACAGGACTGCCTGGTTTCCGAATCCTTTGTTTGTGTGTAGGCATTCATCACAATTTTTGTCGCCGACTGATTTTTCTCTTCTGTAATGCCATTTTTCTGCACCGCGGCAACGATAGTCGTTTCCAGGGTGGAACGTTCCTTTTCATCGGAAGTTTTAAGGAGCAATCCGGTAAGCGTTTCTACCTGACGGGCATCTGCGATGTTTTGCAATGCGCGAAGAGAAGCAAGACGAATGGAAGCATCCTCATCCATAGCTGATTGCAAGAGCATTTCGGCTATTTTGCCGTCTTTATCAAAGGCACGCCGCATGCGAAGAGAATTAATCAATTGCAGTCTGGTTTCCTTTTGTGCTTCAGGCAACAGGCTGGCGATTTTACTATCAACCTGGTCACCACTGAGGGCAACCAGCGCTTTGCGTGCTGCTGTAGCATCGTCCTTATTATTCGCTGCGACTTCAGCAAGATAGGAAACTGTGTTTTCATCGCCAATTTTCCCAATCAATTCAAAGGCAGCTTCTCGGACCGCGGCATCGTCACTTTTGCTCAATTGCAGTGCCATTTTGAGCAATTCAGCGTCTTTACGGGCGCTCATAACTCCCAAAAGCCGTGCCTGATCGGCTGCAGAAAGCGACGGCAAGGCTGCAACAATACCACGAATATCCTGGTCAGCAGGCAAATCGTGAACGATCATTGCCACACCCTGACGAAGTGCCGGGGTATCATTTCGCAGTACTTCAATAAGCAGTGCGCCCGTATCATCAACATTGCATTGCACAATGCCACGTAGCGCAGCATAGCGGATAGGATGTGCTTCCTGCTTAGCAAATAATTGTTTGTAAATAGCATGTGCCTCAGTGATTTTCTTTTGCGCGAGAAGTTGATCGGCGGCATTGAGCAGTGAAAACGTAAGTGCCGGTCTCCTGTCAGCAGCACTTTTTTGCCTTGCGTTTTTAAGCTCTGCAATAGCCTGGTCATTGGCAATTTTCCCCAAAGCTGTGATCGCGGCATCGGCAACTGCAATGTTTTCCGAGTTCATCAATTTACTTAATTCCGAAACAGCCTTTTCATCCTTGCGGTTTCCCAGAGCATTGATCACACCCACTTGTGCATCACCGTGCAATTTCAAAGCGGCTTCGCGCAAAGCATTGCCAGCGCTGGCATCCTGAATCCCCTCAAGGGCGAAACGTGCCATTTCAACGGTAGACGAATCGTACAGCATTTTACTTAAGGTATTCACAGATTTTTTACTGCCAAAACTAGCAAGAAGATGGCAGATCAACTGCTTACCGTCAACCGATGCATCGGATTGCAGAAAAGAAATGAGTTTCGCTTCCACCGCATCCATGACTTTTTTATCCTGGCTTGCAAATGTCACGAACTCACGAATATCCTTATGGTCGGCCAGGCTCTGGCCGTATTTATAATCTGCGAGGGAGGCCAGGTTTTTATCAAACTCGTCGAAATCCAGAGCTGATCCAATTTTAAAGGGAACAGGGGTTGTTTCCGCCTCCAAATCGCCAAAAGCGAATTGAAGGCCAGCAAGATAATGCGCCAGAATTTCTTTGTTCCAATAAATGGCGGGATTGTGGCCGAAGGAACAGTAGAATACACGGCCTTTGCCATAATCACGTAGCCAGGAAATCGGTAAATCTTTATCTGTGGAGCGCACACCTTCTGCCTTCATGTTAACCGAAGCTACCGGATCAAGACTAACGATGACACGGCTGTTTTTTCGCAGGTTGAACTGCTTTATGCGATAAATTTCATCGCTGAGGCGAAAGCTGGCCGAAGAAAAACCTTTGTTACACACGTGTCCCGGCTCATCGACTTTAACCTGCCATGTGCCATTGCCCACCCAGGGATGCCCATCAAAATAGCCACCGATAAGTTCCGCAGCCTCTGGCCAGGTGTAAAAATTATCCGACGCTGCATGGATCCCCATCAATCCTTTCCCGTTTTTCACAAATTCGAGTAAATTTTCTCGATATTTTGGATTGTCAAATGTCAGGCTGGTGGTATTATTCAATAAAATCGCATCAAAGCGTGCAAGATTCGCTTTTTCAAAAGCAGCCATATCATTGCTCAATTCCACTGTAAAAGCACCCGTTTTTTCGCTCATGAGAGTAAATGCCGTGCTGGCAAAGGGAATCGAATCGTGCTTGTAGGTTTTGCTCAGGGTAAAAATCAGAAGTTTGCGATCCTTCTTTGGTTTTTTAACAGGCTTGTCAGGCAGGGCTTGTTTGATTTTTTCAACTTGCTCGGGTGTAACCTGGGCAGAGGCTGCGGGTGATGCTGCAAACAGAAAAACTGCGGCAACGAGGGAACAAACAAAAGATTTCATGAACATTTTCATTTTTCACCACACTTCCAAAGGTTTAGTGAGTAAATATTCAGCGGCAATAAGGGAAAGACATAAATAAGTTTGTAGTGAAGGCTTTAGCCTTTTTTCATTCAGAGTTAGTACGAACAGAGACTGAAGTCTCTACTACATACGTATAACTAAAACCGCCATGGACTCCTTAATGGCCTGGTCAGCATGCGATTTGCTGTATCATCATCAATAAACTGTTCTTTTTTACCATCCCAACGCAATTTGCGCCCCAGTTGCATGGCAATATTCCCGAGGTATCCCGGCAATATCGCATGGTGCGCAACTTCCGCAGGTGTGATCGTTAATTTACGGCTGCGAACGCATTCGAGAAAATTTGCATAGTGATCATTGCTCTCATACAAATTTATCTCACCCGGTCCAATTACGGAGTTCAGCAGAGAGGCGGGTTCCGCTGCGACTCCACCGCGATTCACATGTACCCAGCCTTCGGTACCGATAAAATGCGCACCCATGCCTTTTGGTACCTGGCCTGCATTGGCACCTATCATTTTAAAGCCTTCAGCATAGGTGCATTCGAATTTATACTGCAACGGATTATCATAAAGTCCGTCGTCTCCGTCGGGATAAATGGCGCTTCCGGTGACATCGAGGGGGCTGCTGTATTCCGTGCCCATCCCCCAATTGGCAATGTCGAGATGGTGCGCGCCCCAATCGCTGATCGCCCCGGCGGCAAAATTGGTGTTCCAGCGAAAATTAAAATGGCAGCATTCCTCGTGGTAAGGCGTCCAGGCTGCCGGTCCGACCCACATATCATAGTCGAGCTCTTCGGGAACCGGACCGGAAGTGCGTTTCTGTTTTTCTTCAAAGGCATGTCCTTCCGGCAATCCGACATAAACCGTGTGCACTTCGCCGATGCGACCATTGCGCACCAGTTCACAGGCAAAGCGAAAATGGCGTTCGGAGCGTTGCCAGCTTCCGGTTTGCCACACAACACCATGCTCCTGCACGGCATCGCAAAGGGCGCGGCCTTCGGGAATATTGTAAGCGAGGGGTTTCTCGCCATAAATATCCAAACCTGCACGTGCTGCCGCAACAGCGATGAGCGCATGCCAGTGGTCGGGTACAGCGATCATCACCGCATCGAGATCGTTGCGCTGCAGGAGTTCGCGAAAATCAAAATACACGGCGCAGTCTTTATTTTTATAGCGATAATTGACTGTACTTTGAGCACGCCGGGCATGTACTTTATCCAGGTCGCAGACAGCAACCATTTGCACATCATCTTTATCCAAAAATGCTTTCATGTTAATGGTGCCCATGCCCCCGATGCCAATACAAGACATATTGATTTTATTGGAAGGTGAAACCGCACCCTGCCGTCCCAGCGTTCTCGCTTTAACAATATGAGGCAATCCACCGATGGCAATGGAAGAATATGCCATATTCTTTAGAAAACGACGCCTGTTCATATCTTGGTTTTTAGTTGACATATTTCTAACTCAATGTTTTAATTCGAAAGAATCGAGAATGCCACCGTCTGTGCCATCACCGTTCATTTTTATGGCTCTGAATTTTAACGTTTTGCCATCGATTTCGATAGCACAATAATTGTAGTGATAGTATTCGCCTTCATCTGTCTCATGGCTATTGGGGCGCGCTTTGTGATCGGGAAGATCAATCTGTTCCCATTCATAATATTTATGATTGTCCAAAGAGGCGCCACCACCACCGGTAATAATGTAAGCGGCATTGTTCCCTTTACCTGTTTCCGGATCGTATGGAGGATGCGGTAAACCACGTTCATAGTCATGGGTGTGCCCACTGAAGACAATAGAAACATTATTGGCTTCCATTATCGGTACTATCTCTTTACGCAGGTGTTCTTCCCCGTCATAATAACCGCCAGACCAGGCTTCAGAATAAGGTGGATGATGAAAGAAGACAAATATCCACTCATATTTATCCTTAGCGTTTTGCAGGTCGTTTTTAAACCATTCATACTGCTGACTACCAGGTGGAATACGATCGCCGAGGGGCCCTTCACTTTTATTTGGATCGATAAATACGAAGTGTGAATTCCCATAATCAAAGGAAAACCAATATTTCGTACTACCAGTCGTCTGCAGCGGATGTGTGACACGTTCATCAAAAGGTGGTACTTTACGGACATCCCAATAGCCACCGTATTCATGGTTTCCAATAGAAATAAAACTCGGTTTCTGTCCCCCAATCCAACGCATGGGATAAAAATATTCATCAACCCATTCAGAAAGTCGATGGCCGGAGGTAACGACATCACCAACACTTGTGACGAGATCAGCTTCTTCCCTCGCCATGAGTTTCACAACATTTTCTGTAACTTTTGGATAACTGCGATTATCCCCCCAAACGACAAACTTAAATGGCGCATTTTTAGCTTTATTTGTATGAAATTTCTGGACAGGGCTTGCCATATTTCCGGAAATTACACGGTAAAAATAGTCCGTATCTTTTTTCAATCCAAGCAAGGTTACCTGATGAATTGTCGTCAGGGCGTATTGGCCTGAAATAGCAGATTTCATTTCCTCAGTTTCACCAAATTCGACTTTGCCATAAGCGGGCAGTACCGTTTCCCACATGATCGTCACACCATCGTCACGCATGTCCTGCAAATAGGGTGGCACCATAAAAGCCGGTTGCATTGCCATCTTTTCGGATAGTCTAAAGAGCAACGCATCTAGATTTGTCAATTTGCTATCTATATCCCTGGTATCATCCGCCAGAATATTATTTAGACCATCGGTTGCTTCCTGAAGCCATACTGGATTTGGAAAAGGATGGCGCACAAAGTAGCGATCCAGGCGGTCAATTTGTCCAACGAGTTCAGTGTACTTCTCTCTTAATTGGTAACCTGTTTCCGTCATGAAACGAACATAGCGCAGATCACCCGAACCATGCATATTCACAACTTTCACAGCAAGTTGAACAGTTGGATTTTTTTGCGTAATTGTGGGCAAAAGAAAATCGGCATCATCCTCCACAATTCCGATTTTCTCTCCGTCGAGCCAAAGTTCACCTTTATCATTAATGCTGGTAAATAAGCGTAATTTGTGCCCCGTAACCGGAAATCCATCTATCTCTTCAGGAATGGTAAAGGACGTACGGTACCACGCATATTGAAATTCACCTGGCCAGGATTTTCGCGTCGTCGTTTGTTCCCAATCCGAATCGTCAAATTCATTTTTTACAGCATCATCTGAAGCTGACATTTTATAACGAAAGTTTGTGATTTCGATTCCAGAACCGGGTTGCAGCTTATTTACTTTATCAGCTGCAGCAATAAAATCTGCGTAACCAGAAGGCATTCCCACTAGATCAGCCTGAAACAAACGTGTATCATAGCCATGTTTGCCAACTCGTACAGCAACAATAAATTTTTCACCACCTTCTGCAGGCTTCAATATCGCCTTTCGCCCAAATCTTTGTCCTGCAGTAAAAATCTGTTCACCATCCATATAAACGGTGCCGTCGCCGTCAACACGGAGAATGAACACAACGTCTTTTCCTTTGAATTTTTTTGGGATTGTTACTTCCGTGCGGTACCATTTTATTTTCTTTTCACCCTGCCAGCGACGATTCAGTGTCTCCGTTTCCCAACCTTCACTTTTTTCAGAAAATACATCATCAACAGATAAATCATCATGATAGACTTGCCACTCAAAAAGTTCAAAATATGGATGCGGATCGAAAGGTTGGGTGATGATAGCCTGTTTCTTTTCCCCGCTGGAAGCGTTGAGAAATTGAAGTAAAAACAAAAGAAGAATGAAAAATGTTCTCGAAATCGTTTTTTTTATTTTTATCATTAAACTAGTTCTCCAAATTTTAATCTAAGTGGTGTCTGAACGAAAACTCAGCTCAAATGTCATTCCCGCAATGCTTTTAGCGGGAATCCATGGTGCTTTAACTCAACTAATAATGGATTCCGTCTAAAAGCATGACGGAATGACGAAAACCAAACAATTGAGTACAGGCACCAATTTAATGTTTTGCAAGTGAATCCGCAGCAGCGAAAAGTTTATTCATTTGAAATTTTACATATTGACGATCAAAAGCATCCAGTGGACCGGATTCATGATCAGCCCGGGCATTGGCGACCCAAATCGCCATGTCCGTCAGATCATACACAACGGTCTGCAAATTTCCGGTGCGAACGAATGGCAAAATATCTTTAATGGTCACCTCGGCATTGATCGAACCGTAGTGCTCGACGAGTTTATCATGTAATGGCCCGTCATAATTGGGCACATCCCAACTCATACCCCAGTAGACGACGTCGTCAATGCGTTGGTGGGCATCAGTTAGTGGCTCTAAATTTTGTGGTGCAAAGACATTGCAGGCGATGTGTGATGTTTGTAATCCGCGCAGCTCCCCAAGCTCACCATCACCGATACCGTACATCAGGGATGTCGTCCGGTTTGCGCTGCACACCCGGTCAATGGCTTCATCCAATGAGGTATCAAATTGCAGAATATCGCGCAGCAGAAACATAAAAGGGATGCCGGCGAAGGTATCGCTTTCTTTGTGGTAGTCATCCCCGATTTCGCTTATGGCGAGTTGTTCCCGGCTGATTCCGGAAATGCAACCAACGACACCTGCCCAGGTAATATTGGCAAAAGGAATTCCCTCCTCCGGGTGATAGACAACGATAAGTGGATATTTTTGAATATTGGCCCCGGTTTCATAATCCAGGCTGCGAAGCTGGTACAAGTGCCCGTCTGCAGCTGTCGCTTTGCCCCAGGCACCGAACAGACTGCAATGCCACTCCCCTGCCTCACCGATGAGGTTGGCTCGAATAATTTCCTGCAAAGGCATGCCACTGCCATCGGCCAATCCCTGCATTTCATCGAGAAAGTGCTGCGGGATGAAGGGTTTTGTTTCCGCGAAAACATGGTCCATGGCTTCGACTGGCTGACCAGATTTTTCAACCATGAGCTTGACCATGTTGTTCACATGATCCTTTATTTGTTCTTTTAATAGCGTTCCGTGTGCTTTTCCCATTTCATAGGAGGAGCCCCACACCGTTAAAACATGAATTTGGTCTTCGCCTTCCCCTGTAATTTCCAGCATGCCGTTGTCGGTGGTTGAAAGGAGTTTGGGTTGGGAATCAACGATTTTGGCTGTGTTATCAGCGGAGTCGCTTTTTGTGCATTGAAATAGGAGGAGTGAAAGAAGCAAAACAACGAATATACAGCCGTTGCAGGCTCGAAAAATGGGGATTCCGACAAGCGGATCTTCAAGTTTAAATTTGTGGGTCCGTCGATTGAAGACGTCATGCCGGTTTGCGATTTTTGCAATACCGGCATCCCATTGTAAAAAAATACGCGTTTTGTCTTTTACATAATGCAATGCAAGTACCAGAAGATTCCGGTATTCTGCTGAGAAGCGCAGAAACCGGAATGACGTGCTGAACAACTCACAATTATAATCTTGAAAATCCACTGGAAGCATGCAGGAATGACGTGGGCAATTGTGTTTAATAGAGATAATTGGGCTTGTTTTATTTTTCATAGCTATTCTTCTTTTAAAATCGATGCGTTAGAGATTGGATTGGCCGGACCGCGATTTCAACCATAAATAAAAGGTGAGCAAGGCACTCACACCAGCGACAGCAACAAGCACAAAAAATATTGGCGTCAAATCATGGTGATTTTTTTCATACAGCCAGCCGATGATCTGCTCCTGAAAAATCGGGCCGATGGAGCCGGTGCCGTTAATAATTCCCGCAGCCACAAGCGCACCGCGTTTTGAGCCCACGTCGATGGCGCCGACACCGGAAATGATCGAGTCCGGGCCATAAAGCATGAAGCCGGCGAAACCCATGGAAACAGTAAAATAAAACAGGCTTGTGGCACCGCGATAATACATGATAAAAAACGAAGCAGCCATCGCGGTGAGCATGAGGAAAGTAATCAAAGCGCGTTTGCCTTTAAAAAGTCGATCTGAAGCGAATCCGGCGAAAATTACGCCAGCAAACCCGGCAAGATCAAAGACTGTGGAAAGGTAGCCTGCTTCGTCGCCAGCAAGTTGGAAATTTTTATTTAAAAAGAATGGCGCCCAGCTCCACAAGGCATAGCGTAAAAATTTAATACAGAAATAGATAATGCCCATGGTCAGGATGGTTTTAATGACATTGGCATCCCAGCCTAAACTGCTATTTTCGTCCGTCGGTTGGTCCTTATCTTCCTCGTCGACGATTAGTTCGTGGCCAACATCTTCCGGGCGATTCGGGTGGAGGAATAAAACGATGAACCAAATGACAAGCAGAACCATTGATGCCCCAAAAAACGACCAGCGCCATCCCATCTGCCCAAGCATGAATGCCGCAAATGATGTTGCCGCGACGGAACCAAGCTGGTAGCACGTCGACCAAACTCCAAGAACGCTGCCCCGTTGCTTGCGCTTGAACCAGTATGCCAAACTGCCGATACAGCCAGGCCACCCGGTCCCCTGGGCTAATCCGTTCAATGCCAAAAAGAGGGCAATCGTCCAAAAACTGTTGGAAATCCCAAAGATAACGTTGCAGACAATAGAAATACCCATGCCAACAAGGAGCAGCCGTTTCGGGCCAAGTTTTCTGCCGAAAAATGCGCTTGAATACTGCCCAACCATATAAAAAACCAGGTAGGCCGTACCCAATTGAGCAAGATCAATTGCGTTGAGGGCCAGGCTGTCCGACAGCGCACTTTTCACTACATAGAACGCCTTGCGGCAAAAATAATAGCCTGCATAAGACAACCAGGTTGCGGTTAAAATTTTCACTTGCCATGATCGAAACGAACCTGTCTCTTTTCCGGCAACAACCATCCTACCTCCTCTGTCCATAACCACGATCGATCAGGGGGTATCCCCTGATCGATCACATTATATATTAATATTCAAGTCAACACCTGGTTATTTAACCAGTTGACAAATTCACACTGACGAATTTTATCGGAAAGCACATCGTCATCAATACCGTATTTCCAGCGTAAATCTTTGCGGGATGCATCCGAGAATATGTGCTCGAGATCATTGGTAAAATGAACCAGATCTTCATGGTTTTTGGTATAGCCAATTTTTATCAATTTTGCTTCCCGGGCGAGGGCAAGCCGCGCGACTTCGTGCAAATCGTACTCGGGATGATACTGCAGCGCCCAAAATTCGCCATTTTTGTATTTTACCTCAACGGCCTGCACATCGGTAAACTCGTTGGAAGCAAGGCAAACAGAGCCTGCAGGCAACCGGGTAATTTCATCGTCATGGCTGGTAAAACCATCAAAGGTAAAGGGCTTTCCCACATACATCGGATGTTTTTGGCCTTCCGGTGTTAAATGAATTTTGCGGGCAATTCCAAATTCCCGGCCGCGCGGGTGAGCTTTTACCTCCCCACCTGCCGCATAGACGGCAATTTGTGCAGCCCAGCAACTACCAAACTGTGGAACGCCAGCTTCGAAGCACAGCGTGACAAAATCGAGAATTCTTTTCACATGGGCATCTTTTTCATCATAAACGGTGAGGTTACATCCGGGCCACAAGACGGCATTGAATTGTGACAAACCCGCTTTGTCAGGAAAGGATTGGCCATCATCCCCGGAATAGAGAATTTTGTACGTTGATTCAGGAAGGACCTGCTTTAACATTTTTGCATAAAGCTCACCGGCATGCATCATGCCGACGGTATCGAATTGTGCACGGCTTTCTGCCGAATAGCTGTCTATGATTAAAAAATGGGGCTGTTTTGTCATGTAATTTCCAGGTTTCAAAAAGTTTTGTAGAATGCGTATGTAGTTCAAGCTTTAGCTTGGAAAAAGTCAGCCTAAAGGCTGAACTACATACTTTTTATATGCACTAAATCAAGAAAGTCCATCAATGATTTTTTGCAATTCACCGTAATCCGAAAACATGCCATCGGCTTTGGTGTTTGCGCTATCGCGATCGATGGCTGCTGTGCACAAAACGGCTTTCAATCCATGCTCGTGTGCACCGGTTATGTCATTGTGTTCCCGGTCGCCGATGTGCACCAGTTCGTTCATTTGCAGATCGAGTAGTTGTGCAGCATTTTTAAAGACATCCGGATGCGGCTTGGAAAATCCAATTTCATCGGAAAAAACGAAACCAGCGAAGTATTGAAGGATATCTTCCGAAGCAAGCAACTCCCGCAATGCACGGCCTGGACTAAAGATCGTATCCGAGATCACACAGAGTTTGTATTTCTTGCTCAGGGAACGAATCGCCTCATGAACGCCGGGAATAAAATCCGGCTTGAATTCCAGCTCCATTTCTTCGTGCAAGCGCACAAGCTCATTCATTTCGCTCTCCGGCAATTCAACCTTTAAACCTTTCAGAATAATTGACAAGCGCTCGTGCACCGTCCATGTAACAAATTGTTCGTGCCAGACCTTGCGGAAAGCTGCATCTACTGCGTCATATACTGCGGTCACAATTTCAAGAGAAACAGATTTATGTTTATTAATAAATTGATGTACTATTTGGCGCCGTTCTATCGGTTTCGTCGGTCGACCGGCAGCTTTACGCTTTGGTTCGTCAGAATCATCAATGAATACCGTGTCCCAGAGATCGAATGTAATACCTTTTATCATGTATCAGTTCCAGTTTAGAGTAAATATTTGCAAATCAACAACTTGGTAAAAGCACGAAGGCTGAATCTGTCGAAACCGAATTAAGTTCAACCGGGCACATCGACAAGCTCAGTGCCCAGTTGAACTTTACATTTTCGCACGGTCTGCCAACGTCCACTATGAACACAAATTTTCCAGTATTCTGGCGACATCGCCCTTTTCAACTTTTCGGGGATTTAACGGGCAGCATGGATCACCAAGCGCATATTCTTCAATTGCGGGAATATCTGTTTTTTTAATCGGGAATTGCTTGAGATCGACAGGCAATCCAAGCGAAACTTGCCAATCCCGCATTGCAGCAATTACAGCCTGCGCATCGGCTTCCACACGGAAAATGTATCCTAATGAAGCTAATTTATCCGCAGAAGTTTTTTGTTCGGCGTTGTATTTCATCACCTCGATGAGAACTGCCGCGTTGGCCAATCCATGGTGCATATTAAAAATCACGCCAAGCGCGTGTGCTATGGAGTGATTGACGCCGAGGCCTTTTTGAAAGGCTGTTGCCCCCATTGCGGAGGCCACAAGCATTTCTCCCCGTGCTTTTATATCGTTCCCATTTTTTACAGCGATGGGCAAATTTTCAACAATACGCTGCATCGCTTCTTTTGCCAGGGCATCCGCAAATGGATGAAATTCCGGCATTAAATAGGCTTCCAGATTGTGCACAAAGGCATCGACACCGGTGGCGGCGGTGAGATGCGCTGGCAAAGAACGGGTGACATCGGGATCAAGCACTGCAATATCCGGCATGAGTGTAGGCGCGAAAATGATGGTTTTTTTATTGGTTTTTCCAATCGTGATCACCGAACTGCGGCCAACTTCACTGCCGGTTCCCGCAGTCGTCGGGATGGCGTAAAACGAGGGCATTGAATTGGTTATAAAACGGTCGCCGCCTTTGCTATCATCGTATTTTTCCAACGGGCCATCATGTGTTGCGAGACATTTCATGGCTTTCCCAGCGTCGATGGGCGAGCCACCACCCAAACCGACGATGAACTCACACTTCGCTTTTTTATAAACTTCAGTCCCGCGATACACGTCATTGTCGGTGGGGTTCGATTGCACATCGCTAAATGTCACGGTTTCAATATTTTCTTTTGCAAAGGCTTGACGCAGGCTTTCCGGCGTTCCCACTTTTTCAATGCCGGCATCCGTTACCAGCAAACCTTTTTTTAAACCAGCATTTTTAATTAATTTTGGTAAATCCAGCATCGCTCCCGGACCATATTCAATATGTGTAGGGAAATTGTATTTATGACGTAAATCTGGCATTTCATGCTCCAGGATTAAATTTTAACCCGTAAATGATAAGACTTTGGTCTTGTTAACTGTTCGAAACCAACGCGGGACAATGTACAGCCATGTCCCGAATCTTTAACCCCAACCCAGGCAAGGTATGGATCCAGGTAATCACAGCGATTCATAAACCAGGTACCGGTATCGATCTGGTCACCGATGGTTAAAGCACGATCTTCAGAATCCGTCCAGATTGAGGCAGTCAATCCGTACGGGCTGTCGTTCATCAGGCGAATTGCTTCGGCATCGCTCTCAACGCTCATGATACCAACAGCCGGACCAAAACTTTCATCGATCATAAATGACATGCTGTGATCAACATTCACCAAAACCTGGGGTGCGCAATAATTATTGCCCAATTCGGTTTCAGGAAAAAGGGAGGGTTTTATCAACGCTTCAGCGCCGGCTTCGATGGCCTCGCGAATTTGCTTTTTGAGAAAATCGGCACCACTTTGTTTTGCCATCGGGCCGATCGTTGTTTCTTCTTTCATTGGGTTGTTGAGTTTGTATTTCTTTGTCAGATCAACAAAGGCCTCTACAAATTTTTGATAGACGGCATGGTGAACGTAAATTCGTTCAATGCCGCAACAGGATTGACCACTGTTAAAAAAAGCACCATCAACCAGATTCTCGACCGTGAAATCGAAGGGCGTGTCTTCACAAACATAGGCCGGATCTTTTCCACCAAGCTCCAATCCGACGCCAATAAAACGTTCCTGTGCCACTTTTTTGATATCGTAGCCGCCTTGCACGGATCCAGTAAATGCAACAAACTGCACACGGTGGTCCCGTATAACGCGAGCCGTGTCTTTGTGACTAAGGTGGAGTACTTGAAACAGATGCTGTGGCAATCCAGCTTTTTTGAATGCATCTGCAAAGCGTTCGGCCACGAGAGGCGTTTGTGCACTGTGGCGCAAAATGACAGCGTTTCCGGCAAGCAACGCCGGAACAATGCTGTTTACAGCAATGAGATAAGGATAATTCCATGCGGGCACAACAAAGACAACGCCAAGTGGTTCCCGTTTGATAAAACGTGTAAATCCTGGTTTCTCTGCCACTGCGATATCTGCAAGTGCAGATTCTGCAAGATCCACCATGCCCAACGTGCGCTCAATTGTTCCACGGACTTCCCCGGGTGCATAGCGGATTGGGCGCCCCATTTGCCAGCACAATTCTTCGCTTATGCGCTCACTATCATTTTGGATTGCTTCAGCGAACTTTTTCACGATGGAAATTCGATCCGCCAAAGGTGTATTTTTCCAAGACGCCTGCGCATTGACAGCATTTTGCACCGCATTTTCGATATCCTTGTCATTGTGCCGTTCAAGCTCCACATAAACATGATTATCGATGGGAGAAATTACTTTAAATGTCTCTCTCATGCATTCAATCCTTTTGAAATAGCTTTAAATTCGCTCAAAATAGCGTTTTCTTTCCCAGTCGGTCACAGCATTATCGAATGCCTGCTGTTCCATGCGAAAGAAATGTGAGTAGTGATCGACAACATCATCGCCAAACACTGATCGTGCAAATTCCGAATTCGCAAATAAGCCAATCGCGTGATTTAAAGTCTTTGGCACTTCCGGAACGTGCTCAGCAGCATAGACATCACCTGTAAAAAGTGCCGGTGGTTCTGTTTTATTTTCAATTCCGTCCAGCCCTGAGGCCAGCGCAGCAGCAAAGGCAAGGTATGGATTGCAGTCCGCTCCGGGAATTCTGCATTCGATACGCAGGCTTTTTTCGGAGCCAACGATACGAAAGCCGGCTGTCCGGTTGTCATGGCTCCAGGCCAAACGCGTTGGCGCCCAGGATGCGGACTGGTATCTTTTATAGGAATTCACCGTCGGTGCATAAAAAACCATCAATTCCGGAACATGCGCCATCCAGCCACCGAGAAACCAGCGAAATTCATCAGAAACCTGCAGATCACCAATGTGGTTGTTGCCCTGAAAAATATTTTCCCCTTCCTGCAACAAACTCACATGTAAATGGCAACTGGAACCCGCCTGATCCGCGGCAACCTTCGCCATGAAAGTCACACTCAGTCCCTGCTGGTCGGCGACTTCCTTCAGGCATTGTTTGTAAATATTGTGCCTGTCAGCCATCGTCAAAATATCCGCATAACGCAGGTTGATTTCGTGTTGGCCGACACCCCACTCTCCTTTTGAGGTTTCAACGGGAATCCCGGAATACTTCAGGTGTTTTCGTACAGCGCCATGCAGCGCTTCCGTGCGGCTTCCCTGCAGCATATGGTAATCTTCGATGTACCAGCCAAACGGGGCAAGCCCGGTATGGCCTTTTTCTGCGGCATTTTTATAGGAATCTTCAAAAATATAATATTCCAGTTCTGATCCGGCGTTAGCCGAATAATTCAGCGATTCGGCCTTTTCGATTTGCCGTCGCAAAATGGAACGCGGCGCAATAGTGATTCTTTCACCCGATTTTTCATCCACAATATCGCACAGCACAAGCGCCGATTTGTCGAGCCAGTTCGCAACGCGCAAAGTTTTAAAATCCGGTACTAATTTAAAATCACCATAACCCAGCTCCCAATTGGCAAATTTGTAACCCGGGACTGGATTCATTTCCATGTCAACCGTCAGCAGATAATCGCAGGAATGGGCGCCGTGTTTCGCTGCCGAGCTGATAAAGAACTCGGCGTCGTAGCGCTTTCCCATAAAACGGCCGTAATGATCTGTAAACACAACGAGCACCGTTTCAATCTGGTTTTCCTGAACCAGGGTGCTGAGTTCGCCTTTGGTTAACATGCCGTGTGTTTTTGTTTGCATTCAAAATCTCCGATTTAATGCATTCCGTGAGTAAAGTTTATTATTTACTCCATCCTTCCTTCTCAACACGCAATTGCAAATCTTCAAATTCCACCGTGTATTGCTTCTGGTCAGGCGATCCAGCTGCGAGACCAAGATGGATTGCTGCATTCAATCCGGGAATATCTGCCGTGTGGCGGGATACAGTCCAGTTTTCACCATCATAGCTCACATAACCGGAAAAACTATCGCCGTGGCGTTCAAGCTTGATCCACATGGGATAGGGTTCGGTTTTATCGTGGTTCTGGCTATTGGCTTTGTGCATGCAGCCATCGCCATATTCATCCCAGTTCATACCGGCTCGTCCCGGTGTTACAAACATAAGTACAGATCCGAGACTACCTGCTTCAGATTCAAAACTATCCGTTATATCATTACGTGCGAATAAACCAGCACGAAACCACTCGTTCGTCCGTTTTCCAAAGCGCTTGACTTTAACCGTCGCGACAAAGTTTCCTTTGATGGGTTGTGCACAATAGATTGCTCCGTAAGAATCCTCCCCATGGTAAAAATCGGTACCAGATGTTTTAAGGGAAAACGTGTTTGCGTTGCGGTCAAATTGCATGTCGCATGGTGCAGCCCGTACGGTGCAATACTTTTGAAATTCGCTTTTGCTGATATCTATCGTGTCGTATGCGTAAGCTTTTACCGTAATGGTGGGAGAATTGCCAATTTTAATTTCATGGGATCCGGCGGGCAATTGATGCCTGAACTGCACATTTTTAACATTTTCGTTCTGAAAAACGAGATTCTGGGTAGCAACTTGTTTGTCGTCAATCAGCAAGTGAATTGGGATCTCACGTTTGGCAAAATTCAAAAATTGGACTTGCGTTGCAAATGTAACAGTCTCACCCGCCGGCACGATGGTCGCTGAAGAAGTCAACGAATCACAAATAACCGTGACCGGTTTGCCTTTGCATTTGAAGACCACTTCCTTTGCAGAGCCTATGGCCACACGATGCTCTCCGGACTCCGTCAGGTAAAATTCGTACGAAATTTGCCGTTCATTTCCACGAATAATTGGGAAATTTTTCTTTTCAATCAGACGTCCATCGATGAAAAATGGCACAGACTCGATTCCGGTTGAACCCGTGTTACGTACCGTGATCGACGCCTGCAACATATCACCGGTGCGGAACTTCTTCGTTGCACCGTCTTCCATTCTTGTGAGCTGCATTTCACCAAACTCAAACTTCGGCTCACCAAGAATTTTCCCTTCGGGAGGCGTTTGCGGTGCTTCGATGCGATAATTATTTCGGTAAATATTATCGACGAGATTAGCGGCACAAAGCTTCATTTCCCCCTGTTCAAGATTGTAAATGATATTTTCTTCGGCAGTCCACCCAAGGGACATGTTGTCGAACCAGATAGCGACATTATCATTAAACATACCCGCTTTTACATCATGAATCAAATTGCGGCGAAGAATGGAATTGTGGGTCAAGCCGGCTGTGCAGAGGGCGCCGGAATCGTCCGCACGCTCTTGTACATGGTGCACGTGATTGTATTCCACAATGTAGCCACCATCCACTGCTTCTTCCAGATTCGACCATCCCCCAACTTTGATTGGATAGCGCCCGAGATTTCGCGTTACTTCATTGCGTGCAATAGTTGTATTTAAGGCATCGTGGGCAAAAATGCTGGTGCCGCCACAGCGTTCCACATAGTTGGATTCAATTCTGGTTTCCTGAATGATATCTGCCCAATTTTCCGGTCGGGGATTGCCAAGAACGTATATTCCGCCGTTTTCAGCTTCGAAAATTGTATTATTAAGAATGCGTGTGTTGTAATTTCCGAGTTGAACAGTGACTGCTTGTCCGCCAACAGCAGAAATGGTGCAGTCGATGAGTTCGCAGCCATTGCTATACTCATAGGAAATGGCATTCTTCCCCGCCTTCGTGCCCTGAAAAGTTAATCCATAAATTCGAAGATTGCGAACAGGCCTATCTCTTTCACCGGTTATTTTAACCAGCTGATCCAACTGCGGAGAAAAGATAATCGCCTGATTCGGGTCGTCGAGATTCTCAGGTGGAATAAATTGCAGCTCTTGTTTCTTCTTATCGAAAAACCACTCCCCTTGTGCGTCCAGTAGCGCTGGTATATTTTCCACATAATACCTCGGTGGAGAGACAACGATACCTTCCTCCGGTTTTTGCAGATAGGCAATATTATTTTCGGTATCAATCTTCGCAAGCGCATTATTTCCCGTATGCCAGCGCAATAACATGATCACTCTGTTATCCTGCATAGGAGACCAGTCCCGCAATTCTCCATCACGAAATTTGAAATACTCCGTTGAAACAGGAGTCTCCGCTGGTGTAAAGAAGCCTTCGTTAGGTGTGCGCGCTAAGGTCATCGCACTCCCGTTCGCGACCAGCTTTTCGACATTTTCATTTTTGGTCTTCGCAATCCATGTTTTGCCTGCCCGTTCCCAATTTTTAAGTCGAAAACCACCAGCGATAACTGGTTTTTCATTAGGATATGCGGCATAGGTCACATAAAAATCTTTGAGTTTATGGTATTCAAATGCACCTGAGGGCATATTCGTTTCACAGCGTTCCCCTCCATCTTCAGGCAGAAAAGTCAGCGGTTCGTCCAATTCGTAGAAACCGTCATGAATCAAAACGAGAATGTCTTTGCCGTCGCCGAATTTATGAGGTGATCCGATGTAACGTGTTTCAACGGGTGGTTCCTTTTCGGTAAAAACAGCCTGTTTCAATTCGATTACTGCTTGTTGGGCGCGGGCAATCGTTGCGAAGGGACCATCACTTTTGCGTTTGTTGGGTTCCGCGAGTTTTCCAGACCAGGCATCATTACCAGAAGGAGAAACATAAAAATCAGCACGTTCGGTTGTTGGCGTGAACTTTTTCCATTTTTCACCGCGTAGCATTTTCCCCTGGCTGACAAGAGATTGTGTAGATGAAATTGTAATCCAGAAAAGAATGATTAGAATTAGCGTTAGGTATCTGTTTTGCGATGTCATAAAGGATTTTACTTTTTTATTCAAAAGGTGTTGTCGATTGAAGTTTTTTTCTGTGTGCTAAAATATACCGGTTATCAAATTTGCTCAGTCTGGTTAAAACCCACCCCTGATCAGGATAAAAATGCTTCGCTTTTTATTCTGATCGTCCCCTCCCAGGATGGGAATCAGGAGTACCGCTCGAAATAAATCCCATCCTTGGAGGGGACGACTGATGCGAACAGCGAAGCTGATGAGCAGCAGTCAGGGGTGGGTTCACACTGTGTTGATCAAACTTATCAACCAAATTCCATTGAAGTCGTTAAGCTATAGCAGCCAATGGATTTTCAAACGTAATTTTTTTTGCTTGTGAAGGCGTACAATTTACATGATTAATTAAATTCTCATAACTAAGTGACATTGTACAAGCCGAGCCGGCAAAATTCTCTTTTCCCAGCTCGCGAACAATGCGATCCTCACCGACTTCAAGCTCCAGTTCACTTAATCTGTACTGCCCCGGTGGTGCAGCCGCAGCCGCCATGGCATCGCTTACGATTATAGTTTTCTCAGTACCAGCAATCTTGAGATAATTCCGCAATGCAAAAAAAGGGATATGTATACCGTCTGCGATAAAACAAAGCCACAAATCATCCCTGCATGCTAATGCTCGCTCGATAATATTGTCATGCCGTGGTAAAATTTGCGGACAGCCATTCCCGAGATGCGTAAACATGCTTACACCCGCATCGATAGCAGCACGCAGCTGGTCATAATCTGGATTGCAGTGACCGGCAGATACCCACATGTTTTGGCCTGAAAGAAAACGAATCACTTTAAAATCATCATCCATTTCAGGCGCCAATGTGACAATTTTCGTCAATCCATCGGCTGCATCAAGCAATCGCTTCATGTCGTCAACATTCGCTTCCCGGATCCAGCCTTGCGGATGCGCACCACGAAAGCCAGGCTCTGCACTTAAAAATGGGCCTTCGATGTGAAAGCCTTTAATAATTTCAGCGATCAAAGGATCCTGCTGTCGCAACGAGACAAGGCGTTGCAGTCTCGCTTGCATCACTGGAATATCCGCAGTAATGACTGTTGCCAGAATTCCTGCGACGTTATCTATTTTTAGCTGTGCACAGGATTTGTGGAGCATCTCAGCGGATAAAACATCCGAATTGAAATCGACGCCCGCATAGCCATTTACTTGCAAATCAATGTACTGGATTTCCATCATCGAATCGGGTTCTAAGCGCCAATTCCGGCGGCTACAAAACCAAGCATAAGTATGGCGAGTACAACCAACACAGCATATCCAAATCCTGCAACATCAATTTTGTAGCGCTTCAAACTGAACTTTTCTTTCAATTGCAATAAATCAACAAGGAGCAGACTTTGGCCTTTTTCAAGCAGCGATTCATCACCCCGGACTTCATCGGCTGCATCCCCTTCAAGGATGATCTCGACACCCGCTTCTTTTAATTTATATTCTTCACCTACAGGTGTTCGCAAAAGCAGGTAAAATTCATCCAGCATTGCTTTCGGTTCGGATGGGGTAAGCAAACTGACGATGATAAAAGCAATAAATCCAGCCGGCAAATAAACCAGAATTTGTGCTGGCAGCGACCAGTTCAAACTCCAGTAAAAATAGTCACCGGTGACTAACATGGCACCAAATGATGCGATCAAACTGGCATAAACGCCATAGCGATTGGCTTTTCGCCACATGATGGCCATCCAAAAACCGATGCCAAAGAATGCTGTGAATTGCCACATAATTTTTAATCCGGCAACCACATTGGGTATAAACAGGCCAAAAAGTACACCACCGATGACAACCATTACGGCAGCCAACCGGGCAACTTTTAAGTAATGAGCTTCGCTCGCACTGGGTTTGAAATATTTCTGATAATAATTTCGGGTGAACAAGGCAGAACCACCGACCATAAACGCATCGCACGTCGACATGACTGCTGCAGCCATGGAGGCAACCATCAATCCGACCAAACCGCTTGGTAGAAGGTTCATTACAGCCATTCCAAAGGCCATTTCCCGGTTTGCTTCTTCCAGTTCCGGATAGAGAAATGCCGCAAAAACACCGATAAACGCCCAGCCAAGGGTCGCGACTCGCTTCAACATGTTGCCATAGGTCCAGCCGGTCCGGCAACTCATTTCCGTTTTACCGGAACTGCCCACAGCCAGATGGTGAGGCTGTACAACAATGCCCACCAATCCATTTACAATAACCATGGATATAAAAAAGAGTGTGACCTCCTGGGGTGCGATGAAACTGAACATGTGTTCCGGTAAGCCCTGGTGTAATGCAGTCATGCCACCTGCTGCATTGATCGCAAAGGGAATCATGAGAAAAGACAGAACAAGAATAAAAAAGCCTTGAATCAGATCAGTAATAACAGCTGCAACGAGCCCCCCAAGAACGCTGTACAATACAAATAGCACCGTCATTATTACAACGGCCAGGTCCGTTGGCAATGCGCCCAATGTAATAGCATCGATGGTTGTGCCAGTACCTTTGAGCATAATCCCTGTGCTTAGAGCAAAAAATAAAAGCCCCATGACGGCGTAGATTGCACCGAGCTTGGAGCCATATCTTTTTTCAAAAAAATCACCCAGGGTTACATAACGCAATCGCCGGTAAATTGGTGCGATGAGCCAGTAAAAAGGTGTAGCGAACATCCATAACCATTGGTACCAGATGCCGGCGAGACCAATTTGTGAACAAGCACCGGCCACCGCTACAGGTTGATCTGTGTGTGTGCCGGCGCCCAAAGCGTGACCGATCATCAGGATCTTGCCAAAACGCCTGTTTCCCATAAAATAATCACCAGTGGATTTCACTGATTTGTAGGTCATGATACCGATAATCGTCAAACACAGGAAATACGCGCCGATGACAACCAGATCAAGAATGGATAATCCAAACAAAAGAGTACTCCCGAAGAGGATGATCTTTATAATTTCTTAATGCGCAAATTCCTGAACCACAACGGATTACCATGATCCTGCAGACCAATTTTTCCAGAGCGTGGCATATCTTTATATGCGGTTTTAAATTTGTTCGTTGTACCATCCGGATTTTTGCCTGCTTCGGTCCATAAGTTCAAATCCATATCGATGATCTGTACACCGTTCTGAACAACGTATATTTTATTATCCAAACAGGTAATTGTGTAACGATTCCACTCGCCAGCTTTTTTCACAACATCAACTTTCGGACCAAGACAATCATAAATCGAACCACAGGAGCCATACTTGCTGCCATCCGTCGACTCATGGATTTGCACTTCAATGGATGTGTGCACGTAATTATCCAAATCACCAGCGCGAAGGAAAACCCCACTGTTTGCACCAGGTGAGAGTTTAAACTCAAGGTCGAGAATAAAATTACCATAGTCTTCCTTGGTCCAAATATAGCCTCCGCCGAGCAGGGCCAGTGAGCCATCTTCCTGCCATTCCCAGGTACCTGGTGTAACAATAGCATTTGACAAATCATCAGCGAACAAATCTTGCCATCCGGAAGCCTTAATGGAACGGGCAACTTCATTAAAATATTTGAGACTCTGCCGAACTTCCGGTACGGAAGCTTCCCAATTGTATTCAAATTCTACACACACTGTACCTTGATATTTCTGGCGGTCCATTTCCTGCATAATGGCTTTCACATCGGCGACACCCGTTCCCCACGGTACATCGTGGGCTTCTTTCACACCGAACTCGTTGAGATCGCCAAAATGGAAATCGAAAATGTGTCCTTCGAGCATTTTTAAAGCATCGATTGGTTGCACACCGGAACGCATCCAGTGACCGATATCTGCACAAACGCCAATCCGCGGTCCATGGGTTTGACAGATTTTCAATGCGAGCTCCGGGTTCCAGTAATGAGATGGTTTCGGATGGTTGTGCATGGCAGCACGCATGTCATATTCTTCACATAACTTTTCGATGACATCCCATGCCGATTCATCTTGTGGTTCCGTGATGATTAACTCGATACCCATGTCTTTGGCAAAATCAAATACTTTACGATTCTCAGCTTCATCTGTGGAGAGTCCGACAACCCCATAGTTCACAAGCCTTAAGCCTTTACTTTTCAGGACATCTTTTACTTCTTGTCGCTTTGCGGCTGGTAATGTATGATCAAATTTCAGGTCAGGATCGTTCTCACTAAGCTTCTGCCCCGGATAGGCTTGCACCCAGGTAACACCCAAGTCAGCTGTTTTCTCTAAAGCTTCGTAAAATGTATAGCGGTTGAAAGTCCATAACTGCATCCCGAGACGCCATCCATCATAAGCATCTGTAACCGCATGAATTTCAGTGGGAAGGTCTTGCGATTTCTTATTCGATTCTGCCGGAGAGCAGGCAAACATCAAAAATCCTAAAACAAAAATTACGACTTTACTCTTCATGTTTTTCTCCAAAGAATCAGTGAAATTCGTGGTTAGAAAGTGTTGAAAACAGACCACGAATTTCTCTAATTTTGATTTTTATTAATTCCTCAATAAATCTCGCCATTACAATTTGTAGCCATTCAAATATTCACGCATCAGAAACTCATTGGCGTCCGGCATATTTGTAAATTCACCTTTTACACCGTCCCAGTCGAGTTTTGTGTTTTTAGATGCCATGCGAATTGCAATATTACCAATCATCATGGTTTCCGTGAGTTTTGATGCGTACTCAAAATTCGATGTTGCTTGTTTTCCTTCTTTAATACATTGCACCCATTCCTGGTGGATGCCGGGGGAACGCGGAATGGTTTTCGGCGGACGTTTGTAATCCTGCATAAAAGTTTCTGGGATGAGACGTGGTTGCGAGCCATAGCAACCGCACATCAGTAAGCCTTTGTCACCAATGAAAAGCACACCGCCATCCTCATCACCCATCATACGTCCGGGTTCAAGGCTTTCCGGTCGTTTTGGCATCATACCGCCATCATACCAGGTCAGTTTTACGGGGGGTAAACCATGTCTCTCAGGAAATTCGTAGCGTACAATCTCTGCGACTGGCCACGATTCACCATTAAATTTCGATGAACTAGCTTCTACTGTGGTCGGGTATTCCATTTTTAATGCATGATAGGGAATGTCAAAAATATGGGCACCCATATCACCAAGAGCACCTGTTCCGAAATCACACCATGCACGCCAGGACCAAGGGGCATATGACGGGTGATAAGGTCTGAATGGTGCTGGTCCAAGCCACAAATTCCAATCCAGTGTTGAGGGGACGGAAGGAATTTCTTTTGGTCGGTCCATTCCGGTATCCCAAACCGGACGATTCGTCCAGCATTGTACTTCCCGGACATCGCCAATGGCACCATCTTCGAGCCATTCAACGATCAAACGAATGCCTTCACCCGCGTGTCCCTGGTTTCCCATTTGTGTAATTACACCGGCTTTCTTTGCAGCTTCACGTAAAACACGCGCTTCTCCAACCGACCAGGTCAATGGTTTTTGCACGAACACATGCTTTCCATGTTTAATAGCCGTCATGGCAGCAATGGCGTGTATGTGATCTGGCGTACTTACTGTCACTGCATCAATGTGTTTTTCTTTGTCTAGCATCACACGAAAATCTTTATAATGGTTTGCTTTGGCAAGTGGGCTTTTTCCGTCACCTTTACCTTCACTCTGCAATTTCAAAGCTCTTTCTTCAGCATCTTTCAAGGTACCTTGCATTTTTACGTCGTCTACATCACAAAGGGCGACGATGTTTTCAGTGCTTACTTCTGCGATATCCGAACGTCCTTTTCCACCTGCACCAATAGCCGCGATATTCAGCTTATCACTTGGGGCCACATATCCAGGTCCGCCGAGAACGTGGCGAGGTACAATAGTGAATGCAGCAGCAGCAACGGCCGATGTTTGTAAAAATTCTCTCCTTGATACAGAAGACTGGCCGGGTAATGATTTTTTCTTCTTCATCTGCATTAGCAACTCCTTAGGAAAATTATTCTTGCTCTAGTTTTTTAATAACTTCTTCTAATTTTCGTACGGTCAAACATGTGCCACGCACGGTATGATAAAACACTTTCCAACTGGTGCCCATGTAGTCCCAAATTACAGTACCATCACGTTCCAGCAAGGCTTTCCATTCCCCTAGCTCATGATTTATCATTTTCGTGAAAACAAAATCATGTATATTTCGAAAAGCATTGAGATATTTTTTATCTCCGGTGAGCAAATAGGCATCTAGAAATCCTACCAGCCCCTCAGCTTGTTGCCAAAATTCTTTTGTGGGCTCCGTCACATCGCCATCACGCAGACCCTCAACATAGAGTCCGCCATGCTCCCAATCCACGCCTTTCGTGTACGTGTGTTCGAAAATAGGCAGGACGCGTTCAGATCCCTGTTGCGGTGGTACTCCTAAAACTTTCAAAGCATGGAGATACAACCAAGCGAGTTCAATGTTATGGCCATAAGAAGTTATTTTAGTCGACTTACCATCCTCATCAAACCTGTCCCGTCCCCATACGGTATCCAGCTCAACATTAACGATCGGCTGCCACTTTTCTGTGAACATGGATATACCAGTTCCCGTTTCGGGATCCACCATTTTTTGAAAAATCAAAGCGATGACAGTTTCCAAAGCTTGTCGGTGTCTTTCATCACCTGTAAGTTCAAAAAGCGTTGTAAAAGCTTCCATTAAATGCATGTGCACGTCCAGAGATTTGTGCCCACCATAGGATGCATGTGCTTTTTTTAAATTGAAAAACCGATCAAAGTGTTCGAAATAGCCTCCGTTTATCGGATCGGCAATTTTCTCCTGCAAAAGCTCAAAAATACGAATGGCTTCTTTGCGGGCAGCCTGGTCGCCGGTGAGCAAGCTATACTCAGAAAGTCCATAAATAAGAAATGAATGGCCATAAATAATTTTATTGTCGTCGAGTACTGTGCCGTCTTCGTCAACAATCCAATAATACCCATCATATTTTTCATCACGATAAAACTTAAAGAGAAAATCAATCCCCTGTCGGAGTGCATTTTCCGCTCCAGGCCATTCGAAACCCAGACGTCTTGCGAAAGAGATCGTAAAAATACTGCGACATTGTGCAAGGAAAGATTTTTCAGTGATTTCTGTCCGTTTCCCAAAACGATCGTAATTCGTCTGAAAACCGCCATATTTTGTATCGACAGCTCTTTCAACCCAAAACGGAATGAGTTTTTCTGTAAGATATTTTTGTGTTTCTAGTAGGTAGGATTTCATCTAAGTCATAATCCAGTTTATATTGAGGATAAATTGATAAACAGCCATATCTAATACCCGCCCCCAGCAGAGCGGCTGAGAGCGGGCCAATTGAGGTTTCGCCAATTACAATTGGCGTATCAAGAAGCACAATATGAAAAAATCATATTGCTAATATTCTTTGGTCACGGTGAAGCACCAGAAGCATGCGAAATTTCGACAGGCTTATACCCACCTTTTGAGCGAAAATAAAAAATCAGTATGATATAGCATACAAGCATTATTGCTGGGAAAATTGCTACCGTAGCTAATGCATTCTGCTTGGCGGTTGATGTTATGGTTTTAAGAAGCGATTTTTCTTCCGGTGTGATTTCGGCGACTTTTTTCTGATCGAGGGGATTGTATTTACCAAATACACTCACTTTTGCCGGTGCAACAATCTGGGCATGCAACGCAGGATTTTGCGACTGCAAGTCACGGTCGATTTCACGGTCCTGAATATTGCCAAGAAATGCAGCGCCTATAACACCCACGCTCAGCATTGCAACACCAGAAATCATATTCAAAGTCAGAGCACCACCTTTGGGAAATCTCTCCGCAACAATACCCAACATCGTTGGCCAGAAAAATGTTTTACCAATGCCATAAACCGTTGCAGCGACGAAAATGACGATTCCCGCCGCTTTGGACAGGAAAAGCAAACCGATGATAGCGAGAACACTCGAAATAGCCAATAAGCCAAGGGGCTGCAGTCTTTCAACAATTGGTCCAGCCAGAAAGCGCAGAACTGTCATAATAAAGGCTGTATACACGATTACCCAACCTGCTTGTGCGCCAAGATCAACCATAATTGGCTCGACCAGTTGCGTTATCCAACTGTCGGTACCCAGCTCAGTTGTGGCCAGGGGGATCATAATGAGAAGGAGAAAAATGAAGAGCGGTCGGCCAAGAGATTTTACCGAAACGGCATAGGCAACGACCAGAATGCCACCGACGATGAATTGTACCATGTACGACCATTCAAATACACGTCCGATTTCACCGATTAAAAGGGCAACGATGATGACTGCACCGATAATTCCTGCTTCCTGAAGCATCACTTTATACGGTACTCCTGCCTGTACTCTTTCCTGCACTGGAAATTTGCAGCGCAAAAGTATGAGACCATAAACTGCGAGAGGAATAAAAATAAGAGCTGCTTTCCAGCGCCAGTGCAAATCAGGTCCGAGAACCAGCAAGGTTATTACTCCGCCTATAACCATACCACCAGGCCAACCAGCGTGTAAAATATTCAACCACTTCGTTTTTTCTTTGGGATAAACGGTTGCGATAACCGGATTGATGACGGCTTCCACTGTCCCATTTCCAAAAGCAACCAGGAAAGTTCCGGCGTAAAGCATCCAGTAACTCGTTGCTGAAACCGTTAAAATGGCCGATACGAGATGGCAGGCAAAAGCAAAAACCATCGCCCTTCCGTAGCCTATTTTATCAGCAATCAAGCTAAAGAGAACAATACTTACTCCAAAAGGCCACAATCCAACCCCAAGCAATTCGCCTTTTTGCGTCTCACTCAGATTGAATTCCATGCCCCAATCACCGATAATGATATTCCGGATTACAAAGGCGAATGAGGTAGCAACAAGCGCGATAAAACATCCCCAGAACAGCCATCGTACCTCACTGGCAGATAGCCCGGACTTTTCTGTTTTTTGATTCATCTTCCCTTCCCTCAGTGATAAGTTATTGCTGCTTGTGATAGTGCAGATAATTTTATTAAAACGTACTACTTTTCAACTGTATTGCATCAATGAATCAATATAGGTAAATATGAAACATGAATTATGTAAAAAGTTGTAAAACTTCTTTTTACATAACGTAATCAGGGGGGTTATTTTCCTGCGTCTTTCTTTTCTTGAATTTGTTTTTCTTTCTGCTTTCGTGCCTCTTCCAGCGCTGCACTAAAACTGCTGTTGATAAACCGGAAGTTGTATTTCGCCTGCAAATCTTTTTCGAGCTGTTCCCTTAATTCTCGCTCTTTTTCTCTGAATATTTTTTGCTTTTCTACTGCGGACAAGTTCTGAGAATCTTCCAGTTCAGCATTTATTTTATCCTTCACCTCCTGCTTATAAAGCAAGGTACGTAACAATTCACCTTGAATATTGTCCAGTTGCGTTTTGATCTCAGGGATCGAAGTGAAATCAAGTTCCCGAGCATGGTCTGCCAGAACATTCTGCTCAATTAAACTCTGAAGTTTTTTGTCAAACTCAGAAATATTCTGGGGTGCTTTTTTCGCATTTGCGAACATCTCAAGTGCATTGATTGATCCATTATCCAGGGTTACTAAAGGCTCATTGAGTTCCGTTTCGGTTAACGTATCCTTGTTCACGGGTGAATATAAACTAAAATTTTCAGTACCTGTCAATTTGCTTTTCAGGTGTGCAATTAAATCGTCATGACGGACGAGATGAAAACGGGGAGACATTTTAGTAACACGTTTATCCATTTCCTTTTGTATGAGATGCCGACGTGTTCGATACAAGGTTTGCCAAATCCGATCTTTTAATTGCGCAAAAGGAGGAACATCAACCGTGCGTTTATCACCTTTCTTCAGTATATAAAAACCGTTATAACCCTTGACAACGGAAGAATAGGTGTTGGTTTTCAGAGTGTCCATAACAGAACGCAAAATAGCGTCACCTAATGACTCAGGAATGATATAACCGAGGTCACCGCCTTTTTTATTACTTGTTATATCCTGCGAGTAGCGATTTGCCAGATCGCCAAATGGTTTCCCACGTTCGAGCAAATCATATACATATTGGATAGTATCTCTTTGTGAAGTGATAAATTCTTCTGTTGATTCATCGACGAAGGGTCGCATAATATAGTACATATGCGTTTGCGGAGAGAATTCTGCATAAAATTTGTTCATGAGGCTGTCGGTTACAACGCTCGCAATGATTTCATCACGCATGTATCGTGTAAACAATACACGACTTTCATTTTTTTGCAAAGTCGCGATGTAGGCAGAATCATTTTGCAATTTGCGGTTCTGTGCTTCGAGAACGGTGATCTTTGTGAGAGCTTTTGTTTCAACAATACTGGTGAGATTTTCTTCCATCGGCCATTCATTTGGTTTGTATTGCGTGCTCGCTAAATAATGCTCTACATATTCCTGCTGCGTAACAGATCCACCGTCAAATTTGGCTAAATCAGGAGATTTCGAAAAATCAGAACAGGAATAAATAATAAGTAAAAAAAGAACCAATGCCATCAAGCTGGTTATTGAATTACGAGATCGCGATGAAAAAGCAGCCATTTTCTTTCCTTTTGCAGGTAACCATAAAAAACGGGATTGCACCAGAGAACCATCCCGTAATTTATTCATAATGTCCGGACGAAAACTCTTCAAAGATGTCTTTCCCACTTGCTCTATTAATTTGTTAAGCTAATGAATTCAAATACTGCGTGAAAGCGCAACGAAATGAAAAATCATCATCGATTTCATTCAGATTTGAGCTAAACTTTAAAAAGAATGTTTAATCTTTCAACTACTAAACTAAACCACTATGCACTTGAAGTGCATAGGTTTGAGAAGGACTGAAAGTCCATTATTCAAGCATAAAATTGTCGTCATCATTCGAAGATGTTTTATGGTGTTTTAAGTATTCCTGAACTACCTTTTCTGTTATGTTACCTGTACTCCAAGCACCATAACCTATGGCCCAAAAGTGTTTTCCCCAATACCGTTTGCGCAATTCTGTATATTCTCGCTGTAGTATTCTGGAGCTGCGACCTTTGAGCCGTTTGACTATTTCACTCACTGATTTCGAGGGGGGATATTCAATATGCATATGAACATGATCTTTGCTTACTACACCACTCAATATCCGAATATCCTCTGCATCACATATTTGAATGAGAAGGCTACGACAACGCTTTTGTATATCACCTGTCAATACTTGATAACGATATTTTGTTACCCAAACTAGATGCACCGTTAAACGAGTTACGGTATGACCGCCATAACGATAATTGCCCATCTCTTTCTCCTGATTAATATTCAAAAGAATATAGAGACTATACTTATGGCGGACAACTGAAAGTCTTGCGCTGAAAGCGCATAGTTTTTAACTAGCGTGTTGGAACAATAAAAATGCCATGCATTTTACAAAGTAAATGCATGGCATAAGTCGGACCTTCCGCACAAAAGTTGCCCGGAAGGTCTAAATAAAATTATTTGAGCAACAACATTTTCTTGGTTTGCTTAAAGGAGTTTGATTTCAGGGTGTAATAATAAACACCACTTGGAACAGTTACTCCAAATGCATTTTTGCCATTCCATTTAATTGAATGCGTTCCAGCTTGAACTAGACCGTCAACCAAAGTATGGACTTTTTGACCCAATACGTTGTAAATAACGATTTGAGTTTGTCCAGTTTTGGCAATTGTATAGTCAATTGTGGTTTCAGGATTAAATGGATTTGGATAGTTATTGCTGAGTTCATAGGTCTCTACAATTGACAATGGATTTTCATCAACTGCCGTACCTGAAGAGATTGTTACTTCGAAGCGTGATGTCATATCAACACCCCAGTCATCGATCGGGGTTTCGGTCATACCGCAGATACCGATAACATCGCCGGCTTTCAGGATCTGAGAACCATCTTTATTCAAAAAGTAGTCCCGCAGTGTCCGGTTTGCCATACCCACTTCGAGGAAGTCATTACCCCAGGAGTGTGCCATCCAATCAGCGACGCCGTCGATTGTTGCTGGATCATCACTGGAATTGTTCAGCAAAAGTCCGTCATGCATCATCGCAAGACCAGAATCTGCATCAACAACTGAGTAGTTATAAATTTCATAATCAGAACCGGTGTCCTGCTGACCATCGTATTCTGAATAATCAGCAGCCCAATAATCCAGGCTTCGGAGACCGCCACCATTCACTTCTGAATAATAACGGGCACCCCACTCTAACATAATCTCAGCGCCAATGGGTTCTGCACCGGCAACATTCTGGCTCTGAAGATAACCAACTGGTGTATAGTGGGCTTCGTACCATGCAACTCCCCAACCTGTCATTGGATCATTATCCGTATCCATCAGGATGTGATAGTAACCACGGGAGTAAGGATACTCAACGCCATCTTTGGTATCATGAGCCGCATTGTTCGGCCAAGCAGGACCACCATGGAAACGCAGGAAGAAATAAACTGCATCGCCACCAGGCTCAAAGAAAGTTTTTACATCTTTGATATCAACGATATCAGATACGACAGCACCAACTTCTGAAGGGAACAAACCATCTACATTATCCACAGCTTCGTGAGATGGATAAGCTGCCCAATCCGAATCATCACCATCAAAGGAAATTTTCGATGGACGAGCCATTCTGTCCGGCACTGTGAGTTCACCACGAGTTGTGATATCAACACCCCAATCATCAATCGGGGTTTCGGTCATACCTGCATAAGCAACAACATCACCAGGCTGAAGGATTGTTGAACCATCTTTATTCTTGAAATACTGGATCAATGGGGTGATTTCCATACCATATTCAAGGTAATCTTCGCCCCAGGAGTGACCTGCCCAGTAGCTGTGAAGCTGATCCGCAACTAAAGCGGCATCATCACTGCTGTTGATCTTTAAGTCACCATTCCAGGCGAGCGCTTTCGCGGAATCCGGATTCGCGATATCCTGATTCAGAATCTCGTATTCGGAACCGGTATCCATCTGACCATTGTACTCGGAGTAGTCTGCGGCCCAGTAGGAAATATTTCTTACTTCACCTGGAATTGCTTCGCCAGACCATGCTGAACGATAGCGTGATCCCCACTCCAGCATTATTTCTGCGCCAATTGGTTCTGCATTAGCAATATTCTGGCTCTCAAGATAACCAACAGGAGTGTAGTGCGCTTCAAACCAGCCTACATTCCAACCGGTCGTCGCATCGTTGTCAACGTCGAATAGCATTTTGTAATAACCACGGGAATAAGGATATTCAACGCCGTCTTTGGTATCGATTGCTGCGTTGTTTGGCCAGGCTGGACCACCATGGAAGCGCATGAGGGTCATAATCTGATTCTCAATAACAACCGCTTTCACTTCTTTCAAATCCACTTTGTCTGTTACAACTGCACCAACTTCGGCAGGATACAAACCATCTACATTGTCTACCCATTCGATCCCTGATATATCTGCCCAGTCAGCATCGCTGTTATCGGTAACGAAAATCGGACCTACGCCACTGCCGCCTGTGCCACCACCCGTTGCTTCAGAGATTGTTACTTCGAAGCGTGATGTCATATCAACACCCCAGTCATCCATTGGGGTTTCGGTCATACCACAGATACCAACAACATCACCAGGATTCAGGATTTGGGAACCGTCTTTTGCTGCAAAGTATCCTTTTGTTGTACGCATGGCAATACCGACTTCGAGGAAGTCATTGCCCCAGGCATGGGCCATCCAGTCAGCAATACCATCATCAATACTCGGATCATTCAACAGCAATCCGTCATGCATCATAACAAGACCAGAATCTGCATCGGTTACTGCATAATTGAACATATCATAATCAGAACCGGTGTCCTGCTGACCATCGTATTCTGAATAATCAGCTGCCCAATAATCCAGGCTGCGGAGACCGCCACCATTCACTTCTGAATAATAACGGGCACCCCACTCTAACATAATCTCAGCGCCAATGGGTTCTGCACCGGCAACATTCTGGCTCTGAAGATAACCAACTGGTGTATAGTGGGCTTCGTACCATGCAACTCCCCAACCTGTCATTGGATCATTATCCGTATCCATCAGGATGTGATAGTAACCACGGGAGTAAGGATACTCAACGCCATCTTTGGTATCATGAGCCGCATTGTTCGGCCATGCAGGACCACCATGGAAACGCAGGAAGAAATAAACTGCATCGCCACCAGGCTCAAAGAAAGTTTTTACATCTTTGATATCAACGATATCAGATACGACAGCACCAACTTCTGAAGGGAACAAACCATCTACATTATCCACAGCTTCGTGAGATGGATAAGCTGCCCAATCCGAATCATCACCATCAAAGGAAATTTTCGATGGACGAGCCATTCTGTCCGGCACTGTGAGTTCACCACGAGTTGTGATATCAACACCCCAATCATCAATCGGGGTTTCGGTCATACCTGCATAAGCAACAACATCACCAGGCTGAAGGATTGTTGAACCATCTTTATTCTTGAAATACTGGATCAATGGGGTGATTTCCATACCATATTCAAGGTAATCTTCGCCCCAGGAGTGACCTGCCCAGTAGCTGTGAAGCTGATCCGCAACTAAAGCGGCATCATCACTGCTGTTGATCTTTAAGTCACCATTCCAGGCGAGCGCTTTCGCGGAATCCGGATTCGCGATATCCTGATTCAGAATCTCGTATTCGGAACCGGTATCCATCTGACCATTGTACTCGGAGTAGTCTGCGGCCCAGTAGGAAATATTTCTTACTTCACCTGGAATTGCTTCGCCAGACCATGCTGAACGATAGCGTGATCCCCACTCCAGCATTATTTCTGCGCCAATTGGTTCTGCATTAGCAATATTCTGGCTCTCAAGATAACCAACAGGAGTGTAGTGCGCTTCAAACCAGCCTACATTCCAACCGGTCGTCGCATCGTTGTCAACGTCGAATAGCATTTTGTAATAACCACGGGAATAAGGATATTCAACGCCGTCTTTGGTATCGATTGCTGCGTTGTTTGGCCAGGCTGGACCACCATGGAAGCGCATGAGGGTCATAATCTGATTCTCAATAACAACCGCTTTCACTTCTTTCAAATCCACTTTGTCTGTTACAACTGCACCAACTTCGGCAGGATACAAACCATCTACATTGTCTACCCATTCGATCCCTGATACATCCGCCCAATCTGCATCACTGTTATCCGTGACCAGAATCTGTGAAAAAGCAGGTGTAACAAGGACAAATGCGAAAAGAAAAACAGATAAAACAAGAGCAATTTTCTTCATAACAGATTTCCTCGTTTTGTGAAAAAAAATTTGATGTAATATGAAACGCACCCTCATCTTCCTCCTTTCCTCTAGTTAAAGGTGCATGAGCAATAAGTGATTCGTATTTTGATTATTTGTAATGAATCCACTTTATATCAGCTGTCGGCACGGCAAATTCACCGGAGAATTTTTTTGAAACGAAAACAGAAATCTCCTGTGATTTCGCACTGCTGTCAACATCGATTTTTTGCAAGAGGTCGTTGTTAATCCAAACGGGGTACCGTTGCTTAAGCTCGTCGATTTTTTTGTTTAGGAAAGCCATATGTTTTTCGTGAAGCAGCATGTTATAAGCTTCATCTTCATATTTATAGAGACGCGTTGTATCAACATTTGCAATTTGCAATTCACGCCAACGATGTTTATAAAAGTCTTGCAATTCGTCTTCTGACACCTCAATACCCTTAATAAATTCACCTCGCTGGGCATCATAGGTCCATTTGCGTTCCCATTTTTCCAAATCGATTTGAATTGCACTGGAATCGGAAAATCCTTCCGCATCTGCAATTGCGATGAAGGAGTTGTTCTTGATCATGCGTCCGATTTCGGTGATTAACCGGGAACGAAAGTCTTTCTCAGAACTGCTTTCATCCAAGGCTTTACGGTAAAAATTCATATAACGGAGATAATCGCGGACAGCAATACTGCTGTCAACGGTCGTAACCAAGGTTTCATCTAACAGGTTTTTAATTGATTTTATATAATCCGCTGCAGTATCTGCTTGCTGTTCTACCGTTTCAAGGAGTGATTTATATTGGGGAAGACCATCCCGAGTCCATCGATAAAGCACGGGTACGAGTTGGTCGAGTACCTGGCCTTTTAGCCGAACTTCACGTGGCGTCAGAACCGAGTCCATTAACGCACTGGAAATGCTATCTGCTTGCACATCGAAAAGACGTTGCCGCATTTTTTCCCGCTTAGCCCCGTATTTTAATTCGTCTTCCTTAATACTATTGAGATTAATATCCAGGATTTGCACAAGTACAAACCCGTTTCCAAAAGGAATAGGTTCTGAAGTTTTCCCGATTTCAAGGTTCGCAATTGCATCGAGAACTTCCGGTTTAAGGTCGTAAAAATCGAGCCAATCGGTTTCGAAAAATGTCTGATTTTTAAGAGGAATATCCTGCTTTTGCAGCTGTTTGCCGATGAACTCTTCCAAACTTGAATTTTGTGTTTCCTGGCGAATTTTATCAGCTTCATTTTTGGATTGTACCGGCCACATAATCATACGCCATTTCACAGTTGCTTTTTTAGTGGCATCCTGTAATTTATTTTCCGGTATGTTTACCCGATCATAGACATACTTGTGATAAAACGCCTCAAGCAAATCATTTTTTTTCCGGCGATTCATCCGGGATGTTACATAAATACTGCGATTCAGTCCATTTTTATAACCTTCATTTGCCAGCAGTAACTCTTTGATCATATAATCGAGATAAACCTTTTTCGGATTTTCACCGGCACGCATTGGGGCAAAACTAAACTCATAGCTGTATTTAAATTCATCCAGGGTAATAACCCGATCACCGACACGTGCCAAAACCTGTTGTTTTGGGTCAACAGCTTTTTTTTCGCCGCAAGCGGAAAACATCAAATAAAGTGTTAAATACAACAACCCTGACATGATTTTGAATCCTGCCAGGGTTTTCCATTTTTTAAACATCATTTTATGAGAGCAAATTTTCCTCGTTTTGTACCGATATCCGGCGCCTCAACAACAAAGAAATAGATGCCGAACGCCACTTCCGGTCCATCATCCGACGTTAAATCCCAGGATTTTCGGCCATAATCTACACTCGATTCATGCTCAAGCGTGCGAACCTTTTTCCCGCTTGCCGTAAAGATATGGATTGTACATTTGGGTGGAAGATTAACGAAATCAACCCGTCGCTGTGTCGTGCCACCCAATTCGTAGATTGGTTCAAATGAGTTTGTTACAACATAGGGATCAGGTACGACAAATATGTCGCGCATATCTTCTTTCGCCACTTCCTTCTCCCAGACACCGCCCTCAATAGCATAGCGGAATGTATCCAGACGTGCCGGGTTTCGCTCGGTGCGGAAACGGTAAACGTCACCGGGAGATGGTGGAATGGTTGCATTGAGCGAATCGTAGCGATTTTTAAAGAATCGAACCTGCCATGATGCCCAATACTTATCTTCTTCATATTTTGGGAAAAAGATCGTAACGCGCGTACTATCCCAGATCTGTCCGTACATTTCTTCCGGAAGTTCGAGGTTCTTATTTTTATCATACACAACTTTCACCTTCATGCGGTGAGGATTGTTGGGATCCGTCACATTCCAGGTTGTGAAGTTGAGTGGATAAGAAGGGGTTAAAAATGAGTCGCTATAGGAGGTGTCCGCCCCCATGTGATCTTCAACACGAATTTCAAAATCGAATGGCAAAGCGAGCGCGGAACCGGTTAATTCAATCGCTTCAACACGCAAGTTACAGTTTGTCTCTGTTGCCCATTTTTTCCATTCGTTGGTCGATCTGCCTTGTGCATTGTACTTGATAATCGAGATTCCCTTATCTTCATCTGTTGGATTCATTGGGAAAGCTAAATCATAGTTAATACCATCGAAAATTCCAGATTCAATAAGTGGAAAGGCTTTGCGTTGAAAATCATAAGCTGTCTCATAGTGGTAACTAAACATCGTATCACCTGAGGTCTTGTTTACACAAGTGATACCGGTCGTACTTCCCCAATCATAATCAGGCGTTAACGCATTCAACCAGCCATCGTCTGTGAAAGACAATTCATAGACGTTGTTCAGGTGATCTGTTGCATGGCTACGGTTGTAAACATCGATATTCCAGCGTCCACCCTGAGCGAAACCACTCACGTGTTCAATTCTCAAAGAATCGACATGGGGATCGACGTATCCGGCAGCAGGCTCGGAAGGAACGACAACCGCGGTATTTCTGTCGCGGTAGACAACTTCGCCAAGATTATTCACGGTAATATTGAATCCCGATTCGCTGGGCATAGCCGCTAAGGGATAATCTTTCGTTACAATACCGCGATCGAAAAAGTCCCAGTCATTCCCAGCATCAATGGATGAAACAGCATAAAAATATGTACGGCCGTTGTCAACAAGTGTATCTTCATAAGAATGTTTCAAGCCAGAATCAGAACCCATATCATAGTGAACACCAAGATTTGGAAATGGAATTGGGTGTTCACCTTTGAGGCCGTCCGCTTTGTCGAAAATCTCAATTGGTTTAAACAGCAGGACATTACCAAAGGCGTCGGAGATAGTTTTCAAATCGAGAAATTTCGGATCGGTACTTTTGTAGAGGCGATACCCATTGAAGTCTTCGCCATAAAAAGGATCGAGGGATTTTTCGGCTTCCTTATCCCAGTAAAGCCGGATGACACCATCAAAGGCATTCGCGATCAGGGTTGGTTGTAATGGAGGTGTAAGAAAGCGATAATTATTATTATAAATGCTCTGCATGGTTGATTTGTTACGCACCGCATCATCATTATCACCACCCATAATCAAAGCGATAGCAAATCGTTTCCAGGAAGGTCTGTTTGCTTCTTCAAGTTCATTAATCGTTTCGAGACGCACATTTTTTGCCCCGAATGTAAACGAAATACCTTCATCGGTATCCTGAACTTCAGTGCCTTCCTGCGCCAGATATTTTGTCCAGAACTTTTTATCGTCTTTCAGATCTTTATTGGTTTCATAGACATAAACGTGTTTCAAACCGGCTTGATCCGCCTCATCGATATCCGTGGAGTCGAAATTGGGTTCACCCGGATCAACAATGCCATTGGTCTCAGAACCGTTCGGATCAGGACCAGGCCAGCTATTTTCATCCGGACCAATACCATCACTACCCCGGTCATCATTTACTTCTTCGTAATCGAGTCGGTCGTTTTTGTTTATGTCTTCACCAGGGTCAAGAGCACCATTAAGATTCGTATCTTCCGTATCCCATTTACCATTTCCTTCTGTACCCGGAATATCGGGAAGACCAGTATCAGCAAAAGGACGCCAATCATGGTCATTATCAATACCATCGCTCAAGGATTCATCAATGATGCCATCACGGTCATCGTCTTCACCGTTGTATTCAATTCCAGGACTTTCGAGGAAGGCAAATCCGAACACACCAATTTTTTTGTATGTATCCAATTCGTCAGGAAATTTCTGCCATTGGTATAAAATATCAAATTCAAGGCGCCCTTCATCTGTGGCACCGAATTCAGCAACTTTGTAGTCAGCAGCATTGTAACCAGAGCGACCAACGTTTGCATCGGCATACATTCCGGTAACAACCCTATTCAAAGTATGATCACTGTAATTGCGCACACGGTAAACGGAAACGACCAGGTCCTCGGCAAGTGGATGGAACCATGCATAGGAACGCGCTTCAACTTCGATACCTGCGCCCAACATACCTCCATCTTTCCACGTGGTTGTATCGGGTGTTCCGTCGGGGTTTACAAATGGAAAATATTCTCCTTCCCAATATTCATTCCAGGCGTCATTTTCATGGTCATCCATCATATAAAGCGTTTCCTGGTCGGCGATTGCAGCTGATTTATATTCACCATTCCAGCGACCTTCACGTAATCCAGGCTCGGTGGTCCGAGGTGGTCTGCCTGCAGGTGGTCGTGTATCTTTAATATAAGATCCGCCAGGCCAATACATGGGCCAGGTTCTCTTGTCTGTACTGATTGCCATTTGCTTAAGAATACTTTCCGGTGGATCCAGGTTTAAATCGAGAATACCATTATAATTCACATCTTCATCCGGGGTTAATGCCCCGTCTTTATTCGTATCCTCATTTATTCCCCAGATGAATCCATAATATCCATCATTAAAATAACCAGGAAGGGGTGCCCAAATTTGCTGGTGGTCGCGGTTTTTAGATTGCGCGGCTACGGCAGAAGTACTTACGTGAGCAAGGTGCGTATCTGTGAGGATTGGGAATTGGATACCATCCCGATCCTCGGGTACGACTTTACTTCTGTATGGCGTCATATCTGTAACGTAGGCACCAATATAAAAGTTGAATGTACCACCATAATTCAAACCGGCACCTGAGGTACTTCCAGGCCAGCTTAATCCTTCACCCGGGGTTAATCCGGCATCACCCAGGTTACCAATATTCCACATGGGCAGGTAAACCAGGTTCCGGTCGAATAGTCCCCGTGCCCAATAGCGAGCCCAGTGCATTGGGTGAGGATCGAATTGCGTACCCGGCAACTGGGCTTGCAGATTATCTATAGAACCACCCAGCAGTATTATGCCGAACACTGCAATTTGTAAGGTATTCTTTATTCTTTTTGACGATAACACGAGATTTCTCCTGTATTGAATCAGTTTTTTAACTCGCATAGTATATTACCTTTGCCTTAATAGGCACTAATTCCAATGGTGAAACGATTAACATTCGAGAGTAGTCCCCAATCGGCCCAGGCATAATCAACAGTGATTAACGCGCCACCGGCGATTTTATAATTTATTCCCCCACCGAGTGTTAAACCGTCTTCTGCAACATCCGAGAAGAGCGATCTGTAACCTGCACGCATAAAGATCATATTAAAGACACGTGCTTCCATCCCGAGATCGATCGTTTCAACATCATTACTTGGGTGGTTTACATTCCCTGCAAAAGTTAATGAACTTTTATCACTTATAGTCTGTTCGTAAGCTACACCAAATCTGAACATGAGCGGTAAACCATAAGTTTGTGTGGCATAATCGATAGCCACATTGTTATTGTTGTAATAAACATCACGACGTCCGTCAACATCAGCGATTCGCGTCAAATCACGGCCAGACAAACCAAATTCAGGTCCCAAATTGCTGAGCGTTCCACCAAGCCGCAAGCCTTGCAATGGGGTTTTAAAGAGAATTCCAAGATCGCCTGCAACGGCAGATCCATTGACATGCCAAATATTTTCATGAAAATATTTCAATCCTAATCCAACGGATACTCTGTCTGTAATCGAAAGGGCCCAATAGAGACCTGCAACATAATCCATAGCGGAATACAACTCTCCAGTTCCTTCAGGCCGTGTTACAGTCCGGACTGGATTCTCACCATAATCAAGGACTGCAAGGTGAAATCCTAACGCTGAACTAAAGGATGGCATGGGAACAACCATGTCCACGGTACTAAAGTTCGTACCAACTAGCCACTCGGTTTTTGTGGCTTGTAGCGCAAAATTCCGGAGTTGTACGCTCCCCGCTGAATTCCAGTAAAGCGCAGAAGGATCATCTGCTGTTGCAACAAAGGCATTCCCAAGTGCTACTGCACGGGCTCCAACTCCAATCTCAAGCATTGCAGCTGCCGTAGTGCCTCTCCTGCTGACATTAGAACCAAACTCCAGTTCGGTCGGGTCAACCTGAGCAAAAAGGAAATTATCCCCAGGAGATAGCTGAAAAATCGCTATCATCATTGCAGAGAAGAGTAAATTTCTTTTATTTAGCATCATTTTCATACTCACCAGGAGTTAAAATTCAAAGTTAAGCCCTAATTGAATAAGTCGAGGGCGTGAATACCAGGATGGATTATAGTTCGCTTCATTGAGAGTGAACTCTCCCAATTGCTCAAGACGGTAGTTTCTCAAGCGATCTTGTTCAGGCAATCGAGCTGCAGCTCCAGCGTGTCCGGTAATTGCATTAACCGTGTTTTCATCAAGGTGATTAAACAAATTGAAAACATTCGCATAGATTCCCCAACGCATACCGGAATATTTGAACATGCGCAAAGCTTTCAGGTCGATCGTCCAGCGCAATGGTTTCCGTCCACTATTATCCCACCAATCTGAGGGGATGGTTACGCTGGGATCGAGAGAAGCGGGAGTGTAGGGCAAACCGGAACCCAATTGCCCGAGAAGTGTGAAATTCCATTTCGGTGTAGGCCGCCAGCTAACAGAACCATTCATAGAATGCGTTTGGTCCCAATCCAGAAAATCGATGCGCTTTGTCGCCAGTGTGTAAGCACCTTTTCCGGGACCGGACAAAATTTGAATATCAACGGCTGCATTTGGTGAGGAAGCCGTACCTTTTGCGACCATATACGTGTAATCAATCCCTCCACTCACTTTGCCATCCATCCCGCGATAGTCAAGCGCAAGCGTGATACCGGAAGAATTACCGTACTCTTTGTTAATATAACGATTAAAAGTTACTGCATTTTTGAGGGTCAGGATTTCGATACCGAGCAAATCACGAATATCTTTGTAGAAGACGGACAATTCCATGGACAGTTCATCGGTCAATTCCTGTTGCAGGCCCATTTCGTATTGAATCGTTTTCTCAGGCTTTAGGTTTGGATTTCCAATCGTCGTATACGCAATACTAAACTGATTGTAATGCGGTAATACCGGATTTTCGTACATTTTTTCGTAACTTGGTGTCTGAAAGAAATGGCCGTAAGATAAACGTAAGGCACCTTTTTCGGAGATTGGAAAAGAGAGTCCTAAACGAGGACTAAGCTGGTATTTGTCCCGGGCTGGTTTATAGTAAGCATCATTTCCAACGATCTCAGGCTCAACAATCGAATAATCTGGTGCATAACGATCTTTTGGCTGAAAGTAGTCAAGGCGCAAACCCGCATTAAGAATGATTTCTCCCATGCTCAAGGTTGTTTGCATATACCCGGCACCTTCCAGGGGCTTGCGATAGTAATCAACGAAGTACTGCTCATCATTCACACTATCAGCAGATGTTTCGCGCACACGTATATTTCCGTATTCATAATCACGTGTGGCATCTCTAAAATGGTCCCATGTAAGCTCAAGACCGATAATTTCCGATTGCAGGTATGGGAACTGCAAAGTTTCATACCCCAACATCTCACGCATTGGTGCGTTTTTATAATGCAGGTCGTAACTTTTCGATTCAAATCCGGCTTTCACTTCCAGAACATTATTGATCTGCCAGGTAATATCACCATTTACTAAATTAACCGTTTGATCGAACCACTGGCGATCCCAGGATGAAATACCGCCGAAATCATAACCGGAAATAATTCCCGGATCCCAGGCATTTACCGCAGTAATCTGGTAGCGCGGGTCAAGCGGATTTTCATACATGTATTCTTTTTCGTTATTTTTCTGCAAGCTGTAGCGCAAATTATAGAATAGGTTTTCTTTGGGTGCATGGGTAAAAACAAGCAAATGGGTCAGGTTATCCGTGTAATCCGTTTCTACGCCGTCCGGAGCAAATTTCCATGAATTTTTAAAACCTTTGCCTTCGGTATTGCTGTAAAAGATATTGTAGGCAAGGGTCATAGAAGGTTTTGGCTGATAAACCAATTTTGTGTTCAGGTTGATCGTTTTTTCCCAATCCATATGAACGATTGCACCGTCACCGGTGTGTAGCGAATCCGGAATTGGGATTAAAAGAGGATCATCAGGGTCGTAGGTAGCCTGATACCACTCGCGGTAAACTTCAATTTCCCAACCGTCCTCCGGACGATAACGCCGTTCACCGTTTAAATATCCATTTGAATCCACAAGGCGGCCATTCAGAAAAAATCCAAGTTTACCGAGCTTTTTTGGAAATGGTAGTGGACCAGAAACCGAGAACTTCAGTTCCTGTTCGTCGGTGGGATCATAGCTTCCCAGACCAATGTATTGCGGTTTATTCGGCGAATAGTAACCACCCAAGATTGCATCCAGGGTAAAATCAAATTTATCATCCGGAACTTTTGTGATGATATTAATAATTCCTGATTGTGCAGAACCGTACTCAGCATTAAAAGTTCCCGAGATTACCTGCAATTCTTTTATGAAGTTGTTTTCAATCGTCACGTTTGAACCGCCACCCTGATAAAATGTGTTGGTGACTGGAACCCCATCGATGAGATAAGCAACTTCCCGGGATCGTCCACCCCGAAAGTGCAAGGCACCGCCAGCATCGGCGATAACACCAGCCTGTAACTGGACGATTTCACTCATGGTTGAAACCGGTAAGGCGTCGATTTCTTCCTGCCCAACATAGGAAGCTGTGCTTGTACGGTCAAACTCAACTTTTTCCCGTTCCGCAACAATCGTGACCTCCTCGCCTTCAATCACAGTTTCTTCCAGTTCTGCTGTAAGCCTGGCAATACGATCTGTAAATACACGAATATTCGTAAAATTGGCAACACGATAGCCAATCATGGAAACGCGTACCGTGTACGTTCCTGGCTGCATATTGATAATGAGGAATTGCCCATCGACATCTGTGGCAGCGCCGAGGTTTGTTCCCACCACGAACACGTTTGCACCAGGCAGTGGTTGACCTGATTTTTTGTCAAGCACAGTTCCCGCAATTTTACCAGTAGTACCGGCAAACACCAGATTTGTACACAATATAATCGCACAAATAAGCAGTACAGGAAGGCTTTTCGATTTGAAAGTTTTCATACGATTCATCCAATATTATCCTCGATAGAATGAGCTTTCTCTGATTTGGGAGGTGATCACTTATTTTCAAGAAATGCCTGAAATTTGTTTTTTACTTAAAACTAAAAATTGAACAACCTAAAAATCGCCAAGCACAGCAACCATGTGGATTTTGTTTTTGCCGATGCCGAAATCGTTTTATATCATGTAAAAAAATGGTTATTCAGCGCGTTTTGCATATTCTGTATCACCAGTAAACGTATAGGATAATCCTTTCGGCGTACCGGTATTATCCAGATCGAATTTAATATCTATTGCCGTAAGACGTGCAAAAAACAATTCTCTGGATTGCGGTATAAGTTCGTATTTACGATGGCTTAGGGTGTAGAGCCATAGTTTATGATCAGCAAGTTCTACGCGATAATCATTCTCTTCTTTCTTTTTATAGACACCGACATATTTTTGTAAATCAGCATCAGAAAGTTCAATTTTTGCTTCGACAACCGGCGCTGTTGTCGGCGTATTTTCCTCTAATTCGCGTAGCCAAATATTGCGATAACGAACAGGATTGCCATGATCTTGTAAAGATAGCGGCAATTTATCCGCATGGGCCTCATAGTCACGATACTTCAACCAGTCAGTTCCACCCCACAGATCGACATTATCCTGAACAAGAATACCGTTATGGAAAACTGTAATACGCGCCGGACTGGTAAGACGCCCTAAAGAGTTAAAATGAGGACGATGGAAAACGATGTCATAGGATTGCCACTCGCCAGGAGGACGACAGGCATTCACTTGTGGCGGATTCTGGCCATATATGGCTGCAGTCTGGCCATCCGGGTAGGTTGTATTTTCATAACAATCGAGCACTTGCACTTCATAGAGTCCCATTAGGAAAACGCCACTGTTGCCTCTTCCCTGCGATTTACCGTGTGCCGGTGTTGGCGCTGCCCACTCCACATGCAACTGTACGTCACCAAAACTCTGTTTCGTTTTAATGTACCCGCTGCCTTTCACACATTCAAAATAGTCGTCTCTGGTAATCCATTTTGTGGGTTTTCCATCCATGCCTTGCCATTTTTCTATATCTTGTTTTTGAGAAAAAAGGACAGTTGCATCAGAGGGTGGTTTTACTGGAAGATATTGCTGAGGGGGGGTGATGATCGGGGGTTGCGTACGGTACAAATCATGCACTCGCCAGAGTGCGCCGGATTGTGCAAACAAAAATGCTGGAAAGATCAGGAGACAAATTGAATTTTTCGCTATTAACATTAAGTTTTTTGAACTCATTTTGTGACCTTGGTAAGGATATTTATTTTTTTTGCAAAAAGAACAATATTGAGTTTCGAATTAACGGAGTGCGGGCAATGAATTCTACAATTCTCGTCTCAATAAAATAATATTTTTTCATGAATGCAAATGTTTGCATTGCACGGTTGCGATTTTTTACAATTCGTAAAATTATATCATTAGCGCAAAATTAACAACACTTTGTTAAGCTATAATAAACACTTTACTAAATAATAATGAAAAATGCCGGGTAAAGCCTTTGCCGAATAAATCAAATTTGTAAATGCAGAGGTGAAAAAAATTGCTGCGAAGTTAAGTATTCGCAACATGCTTGTCAAGTCTTTGTGATAACATCGTTGGATTCCGATATTAAAAACTAAAGAATACCTGGACTAAATTAAAGAAAAACAGAATGAGATTTAGTTTACAAGCTTGTTTCATTTTCTTCCTTCTGTGGCTTCCGTCGTCGTGTAAAAAAAATCCGGCTGATCCGAAGAGCACGCCACCTGTTTTAAAAATAGCCATCGCCAATGAACAACCCGCTATAATTTTACCAGAAACCGAAGTTGATTTACTCCTATCTGTGATTGCTGAGGACGAGCTTGATTCACTAACGATAACATGGAATGCAACCGGCGGTAGTTTGAGCTCACAATCAAAAACCGGTGCTACCTGGAAGGCGTCAAAATTGCCTGGCAACTATACAATCAGTGCAAAAGGAATTGATTTAAGTGAACAAATCGGCGTCGACTCTTTGCAGCTCGCAGTGGGGAACCGTTCACCACAAATTGTAGCCTTAACTCCGCAAAATGCAGCTGTAGTTTTGGGAAATATACACGGTTTTAAAGCTGTTGCCAATGATTCGGATAATCATGATTTTACCTTTACATGGACGGCCACTTTTGGTGAAATCGTTACCGTGCTTGGTGATTCAATGGTCTGGCGTTCTCCACAGGAGCCGGCAAAGGGAAGTATCTACGTGAAAGTGATGGATCCATTTGGAGGGGCTGATCGTGATACAGCACATGTCGTAGTTTACCGAGAGGCAGGTTCAGCCTGGATCGCCGACACCGGCAACAATCGTATAGTGAAGCTATCCGCCGAAGGGGAAATCCTTCTTGAGAAATCGGGATTTAACTCTCCGAACCGGATTAAGATTGATGCGATTCGACGCAGTGCCTGGGTACTTGATGTTGCTTCTCATACGCTTACGCGCACCAACCTCGAAGGCACATACCAGGGAACATTCGAGGAACTTGGAGGCCCGGGCGATCTCAGTGTTATGCAGGTCAATGGAAACGTCTGGGTCGTGGAAACCGACTCCAACCGAGTGTCGGAAATTTCTAACGACGGCCTTTCCCTTGTTCGTAGATTTTTCGGATTCGATCATCCCTCAGCCATCGGCCTGGATCAACGCACAGGAGCAATTTACGTCGCCAACACAGGTGATCATGAAATCGTTATGCTGCAAGCAAACACCCCTGCGAATTACGATATCAAGGAAGATAGCCTTTTTCATACTGCTTTCACCGATTTTGATACACCGGTCGCCATTGATGTTGATTTGCACACCCAGGAAATTTGGATTGTCGATACATTTTTAGAACATGTTATTACCATTAAAGAAAATCAATTGTTCAGCATTGGCGTTTCCGGCTTAAGGTTGCCGAAATCCGTGGCAATCGACAACACAACCCGTACTGCGTGGATAGCAGACACCGGAAATGGACGCATTGTCAAAATCGATAAAAATGGTATCATATCTCAGGTCACGGGTTTCCTGCTGCCCTTCGCCATAGCTGTAGATCCGAACAACGGGAATATCTGGGTTGCGGATACGGAGAATGATCGCATTGTCAAATGTGCGCCCAATGGGGACAGATTGTTCGACATCTATGGCTTCAGCTCACCACAAGGAATCACATTAAACCCAGGACAATAACGCAATGAAAATGAAATATTTAGCGATACTCAATCTCATTCTGTTACCCTTTCCTCTGCATAGCCAAACAATGCCGCAATTACCGAAAGTTGCCTTACTCAATTTCCAGATGCGAGGCGAAATGTCCGATTTTGAAACGGATATGCTTGTTGAAAAATTGCGTCAGGAAATAATTCACGCAGCATCCTGGCACGTACTGAACAAAAATGAAATGACGACAATTCTTGGCGATTCATTGCCAAATGCAATACGAGCGGCAAATTTAAAAGAAGCGCAAAAAATCGGCAACGCCCTGGATGCCGCACTACTGGTTTATGGGGTTATTGCTCGGCAGGATTCGCTCTGTGGATGGCGACTTCTTGTATACGACACACGGAGCAAACGAAATCGTACAAGCCTGACCAAAAGATTTACCCTGCAGGATACCGTAGCAAACGCCGTCCTGCAAGACATAACGGCTCAACTGGACATTGGTCCCAATTCATGTGTGACAGCAAATGACTCAACCGGTGTTCTAAAAATTGTAAGCGAGCCAGACTCCTGTCTTGTAACACTAGGGAATGAGTTTATTGGGTACACTCCGCTGCAACTGGGCTTTTTGCCGGAGAAGACATACGAATTGCAGTTCACTAAAGCACATTATAAATCGAGCCGAGGTGTTGTAACCGTAAAAAAGGCAAAAACGCAGGAAGTTCGAATGCTACTGCGCAAGGAAGTGCGTATTTTTGTTCAGTCGGAACCATCTGGTGCAATGATCTATGTCAATGATGCGCCGATTGGATTATCACCACAAACAATCCGTGCAACCGCCAATCTCCCGTATAATTTTCGGTTCTCTCATCCCGATTTCGATGATGTACAAAAGCAATTAACATTTAGCGATGACAAAACATTAACGGTACAATTTCCCAACAAAACCAAAAGATGGATTTATATCGGAGGCGGTGTTGCAGCCACAATGGGAACATTGTATTATCTCGTTTATCATGGAACCGGCTCAGAAGAGGAAAGAATAGCAGGCCTCCCCGCACCACCAGGAAGGCCTTAATGAGGAAGAGCACGATTTTTAAAATCTACTTTACAAGCGATATCTTTTGCATTGATTTGAACTCATCGGCCTGAAACACAGCAAAATAATTCCCCGATGGCAGAACCGTTGCATCCCAGTGAATAATATGTTCGCCCATTGGCAGGTACTTGTTGATCAAAGTCCCAACAATCTGTCCCTGTATATTCACAATATCCAATCTTACAAAGTGCATTTTATCCAAATTAAATTTAAAACTGGTTACCGGATTAAAGGGATTTGGATAATTTGGAAAAAACGCAAGGGTTTGGAGAATTTTGTCATCACGTAATCCACTCATGCTTCCTGTTTTAAATTGCCGCAACTCCGACCACTCGCTTGTTCCGGCATTGTTTCCCGCCCGTAACCGCCAAAAGTAAAGCGTGCCAGGTTGCAAAGAGGTAACTTGATAAAAAGTATCCTGAATTGCCGATTCATCGAGCACCAACTTTGAGAAAGAACCTGCAAAATAGACCTGCAAATCATAAAACTCAGCGCCTTCCTGTGATTGCCATTGGACGACTGGTTCGGAAACGATATCTTCAGCATTTTCAACCGGCCACAACAAATTCGGAACCGAAGGAGGCTCAAGCGCGGACGCTGTCGTAAACCGGCTCACAATCCAGTTGCTTGCCTTGTCGCCGTTTACCGATTGAATATGCCATTCGTATGTCTGCCCGTTTAAGAGCAGAGGCAGTGCAAAACTCGTATCTGCAATGCCATCCCGGGACAAAACCAGAGTCGAATCATCGGAAATAGTATAAAAACGGAGGTTGTACAATTCGGCGAAAGCTGCGCTGCGCCAAAGGAGCTGCGGTTGCAGGGGAACATTATCAGCACGATCTGCGGGATATAAAATTTCAGGTAGTGCAGGCAATGTCGAATCGGCTGCATAGGAGACGTTTAAGAGGAGTTTATCAATGACTGAGGAATTGATGACAAATATCTCCCCATCCTCCTGTAAAACTGTGTCGATTACAACCCCGCCAAGGACGTCCTGCAGCCTAACCTCTGTGCCTTGCCAAAGGGACCATGCCAGAAAAATCGAATCTTCTGAGGCAGCTTGAAAATGTATCTCATGCACTACATTGCCGGAGAAATAAACATCCCCTGTGCGGAAATCACGATAACTGCCCTGACCTAATTCAACATCCGGCAACTCCGTACTGATAAACCGGGCATCAAATATACCCTGAGGAGGCAGGGGTGGCAATTCATCCTCGCCAAATTCCGTGTCAATTTGTGCAGTTGCTGAAGGGGCAAGACCAAATGTGAGTTTCTGGCTGTGGTTATGATTATCCCGAACGGTCAATTCCATTTTAATTGCTGGTGTCTGACCGAAAGCTGGTAGACCAATCAGGAAACTTAAAGCCATGGATTGGCAGGCATTTTTTATCGTTTTCATGCAAAAGTTATCGGTCATTCAACAGAATCTAATAAACTGTGGTTGTGCAATTTCAGGTGCGACGCACTTTGCGTATTTTATGCCAGGTATCGCTATGTTCACCTTTTCGCACTGGGATGAAGTGCGTCGCACCTGAAAAATTTGCCCCCACTATTTCATTAAAATCATTTTCTTAACAACCTGAAAGGTCTTCGTTTTCAAAACATAGAAGTACAAGCCAGAACTCAATTGGCTTCCATTGAACTGGATATCATATTGACCACTTTCCAATTCCGCGTCTATTAACTCTGCCTGCATTTGGCCGAGTTCATTGTAAATCGTTAACTGCACACGTTCCGTCTTTGGTATGGAAAAATGAATCGTCGTTTCCGGATTGAAGGGATTAGGGTAATTCTGTGCTAATTCAAATTTATCCGGGGCTGTATTCGCGACGCGAAATGCCAAACTTAATTTTTCAATGGGCGATTGCAGCAAAAAGCCATTTCCTTCCTTGGATATTTCACCCATCGGTTCTCCGGTAATCGCGTTGGCGATAGCTACAGTCATGCCCTCGGAGATGAGTTCAATTTGTACGGGATACACAAGTGAACGTAGATTAACGCTTTGGATTTTTTCATCAATAGCTGTAATGTTTTTATTATTGCCAAAGCGGATGTCAGAGACACCAGCTGGTGGCAAAGGCGGTAATTCCGAGCACAAGGCAACCTCTGAAAGCGAGCCGAAATAAAGCTGTGTTGTCGTGCCTGCTGCATCGGAAATTTGCAAATAATCATGAGTTTCTTCAGATATTCGCATTGATTGCGAAATCGCTTTTCCGGAAGCTGAAGCAAAAATTAACAGGCCGTCCTGATTCACGCGAACCCAGTAACCTTTACCTGCTTCTAACAGGCTCACTGCTTTGTAGCCGTTGCTGAATCCAAAAAAATCGGAAGCAATATTATCCAGTGGCGAACTTGCAATTGAAGAAACAGCGACATCCGCCGCAAAAGGTCCAATGAGGTTCCAGCCAGCCTTCACTTCGATGTTATTTGCAGCTGTCTGGTAACCGTGAATTGCGTAGGAAGTACTCACCGTACTTTTAAGCCAATAGCCGGTGCCCATTTGCAATACATCATGCGGTACGAAGCCGTCTTCAAACGCATAAGCCGATGCCGTTCCAGAATTCGGAAACAGCGCCGAGACCGACATATCGCTGGCGTTCAAAGGTACAGAAATCATATTCCACCCTGAAACAACGGCAACATTTTCTGAAACTTCCGCCGTGTATTTAATGAATAGCGTCGTCACGTTTGTATTGGTGAGCACATAAGTACTCGAGGTTTTCATATTTATATTGGTCACTGCGCCACCAAAACCATCGACGAGTGTAAAACTCCCTTCAGGCAGTAGACTTTTATTCCATGAAAAGGCAATGGAAGATGTGTTGATTCCGGGTTGCAGCTTTAGTGTCCATACCGGCTCATCTTCGCCGTCGCTTCGATAATCGGACAAAGAGCCTTGCGTGCCGGCTATTTGAAAACGAGCATCAAATATTTCTGACGGCGGTACGGGTGGCAGTTCCGTTTCACCACAGCCCACATCGAGCTGCGAAGTCGTGTTGGGTCCCTGCCCAAATTGCAGCGAGGTAATGGTGGTCCCTGCCTGCATGAGAAGCGTGGCTTCCCAGGTTGCAGCACAGTCATCTTCCGCCCCGGCCTGAACAAATGTTACTTGTTTGGTAATCGCTGGATTATCCACAGCGCTTACAGTAACGGAACCCGTTCGTGGAAGATTATCATTATTTTCAAAGGAAGTTACCTGAACTACGCCATAATCTTCACCGCCATGCCCGGCCGTAATTTCAAGCCAACCATCCTCTGCTACCGCACTCCAGTTCAGCGTTCCCGATCCGGAATTCGACACTTCGAACGACGCCAATTCACCAATTGCTGCAACCTCGACTGTATCAATACTCACGGTTAACACATAATCTTCCGAAGTTCCACCAGCAGGTACGGCTGTTACAGTTGCATTAAGAACGGGTTGGGCATCATCATTTGACGTGAAACTTAATTTCGCAATCTCTTCCCGGGATACTTTGTTCCAATCAATACTGAGTTTTACTTCGCGATTGCTTCCCGGAGCAAGAGTAAATGAGGCGGGGGAAGCCATCAACCATGTTTTATCTGCCAGGATATTGTTGACGACAAGTGGTTCGAGGCCATCATTAAATACAGTCATCCGGCCATCTGACTCGATCCCTTCAACACCGATAATTAAATCGGCGATGACAATCGAGCCGGACAGGGAGATGTTGGTTATCGCAACACCCGTTGTTGAGTTTGTGTAATCTTTACTGCTTGGGTTCGAGGTTGCGGTAAACGAGGCATTATCCGATGTACCCGGAAAAATGTCACCAGCATCACCCCTATTGTAGTAATTGTCCAAATCATTTCTTCCATCAGCTTCCTCCAAATCAATACCTTTATGATCTTCATTACCGTTTACACTATTTGAGTTTGATTTTTCAGCTATCACTCCCCTGTCGATATGCCAGATTAACAAACCCGGGCTATAAATATATTTATCAAACCCCACTCTTTGCCTGTTCTCCACAAGAAAATATTCTTCACCGGGATTTCCATCTTTCCACAGTTTATAAACTGCACCATAATGCTCTTCGATATTTGGAATTTCCACTGAAAATCGATCTTCATCTACAACTGTTGGTGAAATCCAACCCAGTTCTTCTTTGCACCACGCACTCATGTGCGCCGGCGATTGCGGATGTGCACCATCAGCGCCATAAGATCCCGCAGACATCAGGCACCAATTTCCAATGCCAGCAGAGGAATAATCCGTATCGTAAAGATCGGGCAAACCAAGGGCATGCCCAAATTCATGGCAGAATACACCGATATCAATCAAACCATTATCATACTGCGATTTCAATTCCGGTTGAATTACATAATCATTCACTTTTATAAATTGTCCAGGATGACCGGGCCAGGCATCATTTGTCGTATAAATCCCCTGGGGCATGATCGATGGGTAATAATAATGGGCGGAATAAAAATTCCACCGGTGCGACCAGATATTATCGCGAAGATTTGAAGGTTGGGTTTCTGCCCCGGGGCCAGTGTGCGCTATCATGACAACATCGACATAGCCATCGTTATCACTATCAAACTGGCTATAATCGACAGTTGCATCAGCGGCTTTTACAAGCTCGAGGGCAAAACGTGCCCCCCCTCCGGTCAATCCAGCCTGGGTACCCACATAATAAGATTGCGTTTGCGGCGCCGTGTACCAACCGTATGTTTGGCCTACGAGTTGGAATTGGTTATAGGAAATTTCCTGGTAATAGTCGACCATTGTTCCGTCGGGATTTTCCTCAAATATCTGGTTTTGAAATTCATCCCGTGAGTAGCTGTTTGCAGAGTTGGAGTAGGTCCCGATCAATAAAGGGAGTGCCATCGCAGTCGCCGATTGGACTGCCTCACCATCGCCGGAATGCATTGCGAGACGAGCGACTTTTGTCTGCTGGATAATGCGCGCAACATTCCCGTCCTGCGAAGTCTTTTCCATTCGGTTGAGTAAATTGCGTATATTATCCGGCATTTCAATTCCCGGCATTGGTGTATCGGCGAATGATTGAATCGGTAATAAATACATGATAAAGGCGAGAAGGAAGCACGTGATTTTCACTGAAGATTATCTCCCTTATTGTTCTGTTATTCGTTCTGAATTATTGTTTGTGTGGTTGGATCAATGCGTATGCGAGCCCCTGCAGCTGGTGCACCGGCGGTTTTAGCCAGAGAAAGATCAGGCACTTTTTCACTTAGTGTGTAACCCGTATAAACCGAGTTCAAGTCTCCTTCGGAGACGGTAAAAACTGCCTGTATCTTTCTTGTCTGACCTGCTTTAAAATACTGAAGTTGTGTTTGAAATACTTGTCTGTCATTTATGCTGATGAGTTCATCATCTGACTGCCAAAGAGCAAATTGTACTTCAAGATAATTGTGATTCGTTGTGTTGGTTACTAAAAAAGTATAGAATACTCGATCTTTGCGAACAAACCGGCTCACCTGTTCAAGCTGGAATGAATCAGCCAGCTCTGAGGTCCCGAATTGTCGTTGCGAAAAATTATTCGGCGCTATACTACTTGCCACGGCATCATTTGGTTTCGATAAAACTCCTTTCTTTAAAAATCCAGACTGGGCAATCACTCCATTTGTGAATAATACAAAAAAGAGTATGAGCACGTTTGCAGATTTCAATTTCAAGCCATTTACCAATCTCATGTGCGTTCCAGTTCCAATTTTCTCCATATTCATGAGTTACTCACCTTTGCTCATACTCTTTTTTAAAAAAGGAAATCGTTCTTCCCTTTGGCAAAGGCAGTGCCAGTGTAAAAACTGCGTTTGTGTTACAATTCTTTTAATTCTGTAAAATCAAATTATTAGCAGGACAAATTTTCGGGAAATGAATATGAAAAATGCAGTTTTTGGGCAGATAAATTTTTGTTGTCGAATGTTCCACTTTGGCATGCAAGGAAGAATTGCAGTTGCTAATTTGAGTCAGACCAGAAACGCTTTATCTTAGTCATTCCCGAATGTTTTTGTCGGGAATCCACAAATTGTTGAGGCTAATAAAAATGGATTCCGGATAAAAGCATTCCGGAATGACATCCTGCCAGACGGACTCTAATTATGTTCAGATTAACTTAAAATTAGAGAACAAATCAGCCCCTGTTCCATTTTGACCCCTGTTTCAAATTGGTATTGAAATTTTCTTAAAATTATAGTAGGGTATCGCACTATGCTCTTCCCCACTTTTTCCAAGTCCTTTTCGCAGGAAACTTCTATGACGCATTCTAAAATTATTGGACCTTTCACCGAACTGCTCACCATGCGAAATCTCCCCCTGAAAGGTGCACTGGGAGATACCCAACTTGAAGTCATCAAACAAGGTGCGCTGCTAATAAAAAATGAAATTATCACAGAAGTTGGTCCGTTCGATGCCCTCAAATCAGAATTCCCGCAGGCGGATATTGAAGAACTCACGGCACCCAATGTTGCCATGCCCGGCTTCATCGACGTGCACACGCATATGTGCTGGGCCGGCTCACGCGCGCGGGATTATACCCTGCGAACAAGCGGCACCCCTTACCTTGAAATTGCAAAAGCGGGTGGGGGAATTCTGGATACGGTGCGCCAGACACGAGTGGCATCGCAGGAAACCCTGACCGAACTTCTTGTGCAAAAATGCATGCGACACTTAAACGAGGGCGTAACGACCTGTGAAGTGAAAAGCGGCTATGGATTGACAGTTGCTGATGAGTTGAAAATGCTGCGCGCGATCAACGGGGCCAATAAGCAACACAATATCGATATTGTGCCAACCTGCCTTGCAGCACACATGCCACCACAAGAATTTCAGGGACATTCCGCAGAATATCTGGAGCTTATCCTGCACGAATTATTACCGCAAATCCAGAAAGAAAATCTGGCCTCACGTGTGGATATATTCATTGAGGAGAGTGCTTTTACGGAACGCGAGGCTGAGCCATACCTTCGGACCGCGAAAGCCATGGGATTTTCCCTTGCGATTCATGTGGATCAATTCACCGCCGGATCGAGTTTGCTGGCCTGTAAACTTGGTGCAGTCAGTGCAGACCATCTCGAAGCCAGCACTGGGAGAGAGATTGAGGCATTGGCAAAATCGGAGACGATAGCCGTCGTTCTACCAGGCTGTTCTTTGGGTCTGGGACTCAACTATGCCCCGGCACGAAAACTCCTCGACGGAGGTGCCGCCCTTGCAATCGCAACAGACTGGAATCCGGGTTCTGCGCCCATGGGAGATTTACTTATGCAGGCGGCAGTTCTCGGTGCGGCGGAGAAACTCAGTGCAACGGAAACATTTGCCGGCATCACAACACGAGCCGCTGCCGCGCTGGAACGTAACGATCGCGGCGAATTGAGCGCCGGAAAGCGTGCCGATTTTCAAGTCTTTCCGTGCGATGACTATCGTGAAATTTTATACAACCAGGGAAAATTGAAAGCCTCCAAAATCTGGAAATGCGGGATTCTTGTGGAATAGCATGACTCCCCCTTGCATTTTGAGACACCATAACCTATATTTGGTGAATAAATATCCACACCTTTTACGAAAATGAGCAAAGCTATTACATGAACTTACCTCAGGTTCTCGATCAACTTCGCCAGGATGAAAAATTCATGCGCAATGTCACGGCATGGAAACACCAAAAAGCCCAGGACGCCCGATATCAGGATTTTCCCGAAAGCATCGACAAAAGACTGGTTGATGCTTTGCAAAAAAACGGCATCAAAAAACTGTACACTCACCAGGCACAGGCCATCGATGCGGCGCTTGCTGGCGAAAATGTCATCGTTGTGACACCAACAGCCTCAGGAAAAACCATGTGTTATAACGTGCCGGTTATGAACACATTGCTCTCCAATCCGGAAGCCCGTGCACTTTACCTCTTCCCTACCAAGGCTTTGTCGCAGGACCAGATGCACGAAATCCATGATCTCGTTACAGATATGCAGGTCGATCTCAAAGTTTATACTTTCGACGGTGACACACCACAATCAGCACGCCGTTCCATCCGTTCCGCCGGCCATATCGTGGTGACCAATCCCGACATGTTGCACCAGGGAATTTTACCACACCACACGTTATGGATCAAATTATTTGAAAATTTGCAGTACATCGTTTTGGATGAAATCCACCACTATCGCGGTGTATTCGGCAGCCATCTGGCAAATGTCATTCGACGGCTGCGGCGAATATGTGCTTTTTACGGCAGCAATCCGCAGTTCATTTGCAGCAGTGCAACAATTGCCAATCCAAGGGAGCATGCAGAAAAAATCATTGAAGCCCCGGCAACGCTCATCGATGACAACGGCGCACCACGAGGAGAAAAACACTTTATTCTTTATAACCCACCTGTCGTCAACGCTGAACTTGGTATCCGTGCCAGTTCCGTAAAAGTGAGTCAACGCATTGCCCACCATTTTCTTTTGGCGAATGTGCAAACGATCATTTTCGCCCGTTCGCGTATTCGAGTCGAAATCCTGACAAAATACCTCACCGAAGCGATGCGCAAATTCACCAAATTGAAAGGACGAATTAAAGGCTACCGTGGCGGCTATTTGCCACTGGAACGCCGAAAAATTGAAAAAGGATTGCGCAACGGCGAAATTCTCGGTGTGGTCAGCACAAATGCACTGGAATTGGGGATCGACATCGGAGAATTGCATGCCTGCATCATGAGCGGTTATGCAGGCACTATCGCCAGCACCTGGCAACAAGCCGGACGCGCCGGACGAAAAACAGAAACCAGTGTTGTCGTCCTGGTTGCTTCCAGCCTTCCACTGGATCAGTACATTATTTCAAATCCTGACTTTTTTTTCGGGCGTGCAGTGGAAGAAGCCATTATCGATCCCAACAATTTATTAATTATGATCAGCCACATGAAATGCACTGCGTTCGAGCTGCCCTTCACCGATGGTGAAAAATTTGGCTATGGCGCTTACGCCATCGATGCGACGCAGGACATGCTGGAATTCCTGCAGGAAAATGGCGTACTGCACCACAGCGACGGCAAGTGGCACTGGATGGCGGAAACCTACCCTGCCGAAGCGGTATCCCTTCGCAGTGCAGAAAATGAGAACGTCGTCATCATTGATCGAACGGAACAGGAACGAGTCCTCGGTGAAATCGACTTCGTCACTGCGCCGCTGTATGTTCACCAGGATGCAATTTACATGCACGGCACGGAAACCTACCACGTCGATCGCCTCGACTGGCAGCGCAAAAAAGCCTATGTGCATGCCGTCGATTCGGATTATTACACCGATGCACAAGTGAAATCGGATCTCAAAGTACTGGATGTTTTGGAAGAGGCACCCATTAAAAATGGCACCAAAGCCTGTGGGGAAGTTGCGGTAACCAGCGTCCCGACAATGTATAAAAAGATCCGTTTTCGCACCCACGAAAATGTCGGTTGGGGCCCAATTGAGGTACCGGAAATCGAGCTGCAAACCGTGTCGTTCTGGTTGGAATTTGACGATGACATTCGGGAAAAGCTGGACATAACACAGGAAGTACTGGGGGATGGATTGAAAGGTTTGGCCAACATATTAAATCATGTTGCGCCTGTTTTCGTCATGGCAGATCCTAAAGATTTCATAGCGTTGCCCACTGTGCGTAGTCCATTCACCGAACTGCCAACGATTTATATTTATGAACGCTACCCGGGCGGTGTTGGCCTGTCGCAAAAATTATTTAATGCTCATGATCAGCTTCTGCAAACAGCATTAAATCTTATCGAAAAATGCAGCTGTGAATCCGGCTGTCCGGGATGCGTTGGACCGGTACTGGAAATCGGCGAGAAAGGCAAGCGTACAGCGCTGCGTTTGTTGAGAATGTTGATCTGAGATCTTTGAGATTCTTTTTTCAAACCTCAATGTTGCCGACTTTTTCTTTCTTTTTGTAATGACTTATCATAAAAAGAATACCGACCAGGATGAATGGAAAAGTAATCATCGTGATAATACCCAGACTCATACTAATGGAATGATTCATTTTAAAATTATGCATAAATACGAGGGGACTGAAGGCAAGACCGATCACCATAAAAATGATCCCGCCGATTAATTCCCACCTCCAGGCGACAAACAGAAATAAAAGCAAGATATAAGTCGGAATCAGGTGAAAAGCAAAGTCGCCAAGTTGCTGCCAGATTGTGCGTCCGGATTGAAATGCATCCAGAGCAAATAAACTGATAAAAAGCACAGCTAATACACATAAAATCCGGGGTAGCCAGTAAAATATTTTGTTCGATATTTCCATCTTATTTCCTTCCCATTTTTTGCAAAATATCAATGCTGACGAGACTGTCGAAAAACTCAAAAATGCGGACCCTTAGCTTGCCGAAGGGCCCGAATTCGAGCGATAAACCGGGCGTTTCGGCAGGCTCAACATCCGGTTTATCGCTTTTTCAACAATCTCGTCAGAGTTCGTAAAGTTTAATTACAACAAAACGCGGCATCAGCAAGCGCACCACTGGCTCAGTTTATCCGTCGAGTCGTTTTCTTTTTCAAGGCATAACCAAAAACCAGGGATAATCGATTGCCATCCGGATTGGTAGTGAAGGCCAAATTCACCGGCAAGTTGACCAGACCATAACTGAATGTTTTACCGAAAGCAATAGTCAACGCTGTCTGCAAACCGGCTTTGTCTTCTTTATCCACGCCGAGATACTGCACATTCGGTCCCATGCCAAGTTCGATACCATTTGGAAATCGAACCCCAAAAGCCAGAGTAGCCGATGGGAGCAAAATCCCTTATTCCACGCCGGATACCAACGGCACAGCTTCGATCACAAAAGCAGGTCCATAACCATCCGGCTTAACCATATACTCAAAGTGCCAGCCGAAATGACTGATGGTTGGACCAATCGGTTCATCCGTATATTCTTTAATATAATCATGGTCACCAAGCAGATAAGTGAAACCAAGGCGTGGTCCACCAAGATCGATCTCCTGCAACTCGGCATGATGGTAGGTTGTAACGGTTCCTTGCGCATGCAGACTCGCAGCCAGAAAGAACGAAAGAATAAAACGGCGAATAATTTTTTGGGTTAACATGGCTCTTCTCCTTTGTTATTTGTTGGGTTGGTTTCTCACATTTGCAGGAGAAGAATAACCAATACAACGGGATCAGTTGTCACAGGTTTGTCAAAAGAGAGTAAAGAGAATTTCTTGCGGAGGGATTTTAGAAAATTGGAGTTTGATTATTGGATGTTCGATGTGGATATTGGATATTAAATTCAGCGCATTGAATCATTCATACCCAAGTAAGGCGTCAAAAACTTTCCCCTGTTTCCGAGTACGCATTTGGCTCTCGCTTGTGGATAGCCACTGCATTTTTGGTAGAAATAAATATTTAAAGTACAAACGAACCGCCGTGTTGTAAGGCCCACGCCGCTTTGAGCGCAAGATGTCGCGGCGATACTTAAAGCTCATAAAGAGTGGATCATCAGCAAAAAAGTTTTCCCCGATTTTAACACCTAAATCACCGGCATCAGCGCAGAGTAACTGATCAGCTTTACGTATTAGTCCCACCAAAATACGCTTCAAGTCCTCGATATCCTCAAGCGCGGGACCTTCGGAGAAGCCTGTCAATTGAATCAAAGTTCCTATATACTGCACGAGGCCATCCGCATCATTTTCCAGTATCGAATGGTGGAGACGAAGAAAATACGCCATTATTTGCAGCTCTTTTTCACTGTTTTCCTCAGCAATAACATCATCAATCAATGCCAAATTGAACATGTTGAAATCATTCCGCATTACGGAATTGACCAGGTTTATAAATGGCAGTTGGGGAAAATTGCTCGCCAGTGAATCCTGTGGCTGCATGCTCCTGCTTCCTGCAGCTTGCAATACGAACTCGCACAATTCGGCATGAATTTTTTGTTTGTGTCCTTGCAGGAAAAATCCTGCCTTTTCAAGGGCTTTTTCATTTTGTACTGAACAAAGATTGTAGATGATTTCAGCAAACTTATCCCGTCGAATGGCGCTATCGTCGTCGAGACGGGCAACGAGATCAGGCAGGACAATCAGCATATCGACTGCGGCCAACTCCTGAATTAAAAAATAAAAAAATGTCGTGCTGCCCTGGTTTCGCTCAAAAGCTTTTTTTACAATTTCTTTCGCATTCTGAATTGGCGAGACGGCAAAGGCATTGTGAATCATTTCCAGAACATTCGTATGATCCAGTTCTTTTTCCGCCAGTCCAGACTCTATAGACGCCATACCGTGCTCAGCATTTCCCTGGGCAAATTGGGAAATACCTATCCAGAATTTGACTCGGTAAACACGGTCCAAAGTATAATAATTGATGACCTCCAGCCGGGAGGCATCGCCATTATAAAAGTCCGCCAGCTCAAGGTACTTTTGCCCCGTTTCAATCGTTTCTGCGAAGTTTTTTTGCATGTAGTTTAATCGTGCAAGATGATAATAAGCATCAACATAATCATCCCGCACCTGAATGGCTTCATTACAAACATCCCGTGCTTCATCAAGCTTCTCCAGTGCAATGAGTCCGCCGATCAGACCATGATAAATCGATAAATAATAAGGCGGTGCGCTTGGCATTCTGCGAAGGATTTCCAGTGTTTTTCTCGCATATTCCACAGCTTTTGGAAACCTGTGATACTGCGAATAGGCGTTTGCCAGATAATAAAAAGCCCTTGGATCATCCGGATTTTCACGCGCTTCTTTGCGCAGTAAACGAACAGAACGACGAAATTTTTTCAGCATGGAAGCGGCATCGAGATCATATCCGAAATGGTTCAGCCTGACTTCCGAAAAATCAACCTTTCCGGGAATGATAACCTGGTTATGAACTACCGCCTCGTATTTTACTCCAATGCGGTTTCTAAACAATCGCGGATAATTAAATCGAACCGACTGCTTTCCATCGCGCTTGTAATCTTGTATGACGATGCAATAGCCGTTTACTTCAGCTGGCGCATTGTGCATGGTTTCCAAAAGCAATTTGCGTGAGCCGGTATCCAATCGCTCGTCCGCATCAATTTGCAAAATCCAGTCGCCAGTAGCATAGCCGATACTTTGATTTCGATGCAAACTGAAATTATTTTTCCACGGATGGTGAAAAACCTGTGCTCCAAATTCCTTTGCAATTTCCGGTGTACGGTCGCTGGAACCCGTGTCAACAACGATGAGTTCATCGTACAAATGCCGTACGCTGGCCAGACAATCGGCAAGCATTTTTTCTTCGTCTTTCACAATCATACAGACGGAAAGTCGAGGTTTACCAGTGAACACGGATTTGTGGTTCGGTTTCTCTTTTATGGGATGTTTTGTTTTTTTTGTAGCCATGGGTTGTTCAACGAAAATTAAATTCAGCCTGATTTATTCATATCGTGCATAGAATTAGCAATAGGCAGGACATACCTACTATCCAATCTTGGGATTTATAAATTAAGCTAACTAGTGCTTTGCAGTTTTTTCATCCGCTTTCACTGCGGTAAAATTCCTGCGTAATTCCTGCAGCTTTTCCGCTACTTTGAGATAACAGTGGGAAATCGCAAGTGACTCAATTCGTGCCAAAGCCTTTGGTAAATCACCATAAATTTCCACTTGAATTTCACTATAAGGTGCCATCACATCATGCACTTGTTTGACCAGGGAAAGAATCGGGTCGTATTTATTTTTTTCGACGTAATAATTGATTGCATCTACCGCTTCGAGCAAGGTTTCTTCAATATCAATATCTGCAAAAAGGTCCGCATTTTCCACGGTACCCACGTCCGGCGTGAGGCCTTCATAAAGCAATCGGGCATCCTTGTTGGCAGGATATTCATGCAACAAATCCGCCAATAACTGTATTGCCTCTTCAAATTGCCCGATTTCCAGTGCCATTTGTGCGCCGTTGAACATTGCTGGTTCACCCACACCGGGATCGTTTTTATATTTTGTGAAAATTTCGTAGGCAAATTCAAAAAGTCCCATTTGCATAAAGAGCATTCCAGCTTCGAATTCCTGTTTTTGCATAAAAGCTGGTGTCAATTCATCAACCAGAAATTTCGCCCCTTCCTCATGCAAAGAATCGAGGGGGAATATTTTTAATGTTTCCAACACAAAACCTGGCGAGGCAAAATTTTTCCAGAGCGTCGTCAAAATCGTCGTGCTTTTGTCCGTGGCAATCAATTGCAGATCCTGTAATAAATCCAATGCCTTCGATTCACTAAATTGATCGAGATTGGTTAGTGCCCGCACTCCAGCAAACACAGACTGCCAGCGTTGCTGTTGTGCAAGACTGACAATTCGCCAACCGCGAACCTGCACTTCATATTTGAGCGAGCGCACACCATTTTGCGCCAGATAATACGAATTGTGCCGTTGTTTCTGCACCTTATCCACGAACAGTTTACTGTTCAAAATCATGTCATCGTGGTTGTTTTCTATTTTCGCCCTGAGACTTTTTAAAAAGAGTGCGTCAGGATGGCTTTCAGGCAGTACGGAGAACGCCTGTTGCGCTACCCGGTTAAATTTTTCCCGTTCCCGCATTTGATAACACGCCTCGCCCCAAATCGTAAACAGGCCCCAATACTCAGAATTATCGCGAAGAGCAGTTGTCCCCTGCTCCAGGGTTCGCATGCAGTTGTTGACCACTTCATCATAATCATCCGTCCACTGCAAAAACTGGTAAAATGCAAACGCCGCAGCCAAATCTTCTGGATAGCGCTCCCAATACCGAACAATGCTGTCACGAAGGCGAACAAAAGCTGGAGAGGATGCCTTCTTCTTTATACCACTCAAATTTTTGGTGATTGACAAACGGCTTTTTGAAACTGCACCTTCCACCTGCAATTTATCCAAAAATTCTGAATATGGCTGGGCTTGCAAACGCACACAGCGTGTTTCGAATTCGCACTTTTCTGTAACACCCTTCAATCCCACACTGCGAACCGGGAAACGTATACCATTCACGTTTGCGGGTATTTCAGCAATCTGCTTCAAAAATTCAGCAGGTTCCTCCTCAACCACTTCGTTGGCATAGGTGAATAGCAGCCAATCAGCTGTAATTTCTTGATCGTTGAACAGATGGGCTAATACATCATTCAATGATTTTTTGCCGTAAACGGATAACTGATAGGCATTAACCAAATCTTCCGGCACATGTTCTGTGTCGATTAAAAGGATGTTATCTGATATCGGCTGTAATTTTTGAATACAGTTTTCAAGATTTTCGGTGCCCAAAGAACCTGATATCAGTGTGCAGATGCCTGGTTGTTTTGCAGTATCCGGTTTTTGTTCTTCCATTATTCTACCCAATTTTGATGAAAAATTTTTATGAATGCCGTCCGAAATTCCTACACCAGTTGAATCGAAACAGCAAATTAGTCAAGCTCCTCAGAATAAAAAATTCTGTTCAATGGCATTTCGCCTTGAATCACGCGCAGAGCATTTTTTGCAGCTTTTTCCCGCATCTCCTTGTAGGCATGTTGGCTGTAATACGCAGTGTGCGGATTAATTATCAGCCTGCCCTGAAGCCAGGGTTCGTTGGCACGCCATGCTTTCACAAGCTCCGAGTCCGCTGGTGGCGGTTCCTCGGGCAAGACATCCAAACCGACACCGGATAAGACATCGTGCTGTAATGCTGAAAAAAGAATTTCAATATCCTGCACTATTTTGCCTCGAGCTGTGTTCACGAGATAACTTCCCCGGCGCATATGCCGGATAAATTGATTATCGACCATCCCCCTCGTTTCTGAGGTCAATGGGCAATGAATAGAGACGATATCAACGCAATTTAACAATTCGTACAAATTGTCAATTCTCGTTGCAGCCAACACTTTTTCGTAACCACTTTCTTTGTAGGGATCATAAAAATACGATTGAAATAGCATCGCCTTCGCACGTAGAATAACCGAGCTGCCGATCCGGCCCGCACCGATCACTCCCAAACACATTTCCCGTGAACGCCGGATGTCATTCAGTGTGTTTTCCTGCCAATCCGGTGGCAAAGTTTTGCTCAGTTCATGATAGCGAAAAATGCCCCGTGTGAGTGCAGAAATCATCGCAATAGCTGTATCTGCAACTTCCTCCGTCCCATAATCAGGTGTATTGCAAACCAAGACCTTCCGTGCATCAGCAGCGGCTAAATCGATATTGTCATAACCAACACCATAACGAATGATGGCTTTCAGACGTGGAAATTTCGATAGAAACGCCTGATCGATTTTCATGTGCCACACCAAAACCGCTTCAATATCCGCATGCGGCTCTGTGGCGAGTTGCTCACCCAAAATCTCCTGTTCAATGTCCGGATTTTTAATGTAATCCGTAATCCAAACTTTAGATGATGTCATAAGCTAAAACACCAATTTTATCGATGCTGTGAACGACGTGATCCCCCCGGTAGAGCATATTATTCTCACAACCTGCCGGCGTTCCGGTCATCAAAATATCGCCTTTTTTCAGCTCCGTCAGGAAAGACACATAACTCAGAGCCTTAAATGGATTCAGTATCATTTGCGACAGATTTCCCGTTTGCGTCACCCGTCCATTGATTTTTGTCGAAAGTTCCAGGTGCGTCATTTCATCGGGATGCAAACGCACAATTTTTGAGCTCACCGGACAAAAGTTTTTCCGGCTTTTGCTGTAAGCCAGATGGTGGTCCCGATTGGCAACATTTTCACAGGTGAGGTCAGCACCTACGACATATCCTGCAACGTAACCCGGAGCATCATGCTCAGAAATTTGTTCACCATCTTTCGCCACGATGATGGCGAGTTCAACTTCTGTCCATAATTTTTTGCAACGAGCCGGATAGGAAATCTGTGCACCCTCTGAGCACAGCGCTTGCAGTGATTTGACAAAGTACAAAGGTTCGATGTCGTCCATGGCAACACCTTTGTAATTTAGCGCAAGACAATGAAGATTTTGGGGATTCAAATTCATACTCGTGATTATCCATTTTAAGGCAATTGAAAACAGGATGTGGATATTGATGCGAATGCGTGGGCAACAGCTGGGAAATGGCAGGATGTACATTCAATCCAATGAATTAAAATTTGATTGCTACACTAATAAAAAATCTTACCAATTCCTATCCTGCTTTACTCCCGCATGCAATTATTGTCAGGAGGTGCAAAAGTTTTCAACTTTAAACTTCATGCATGTATGAAAAATACTGGTTCTTTCTTAACATGCCCGGCTCGCCGTCGAAATCGATTTTTAATTTGCAAATTCAACACCTTCAGCAACGGATTCGGCGATAAGTTCATCGTATTCCGCTTCAAACTTCTCGCTGTTTGTAAGAAAGCGCGCAACAAACTCTGCAAGCTGAAAATCCTCTTCGTAATCGATATCAATACCCCCAAATCCTTCTATATCAAAAAAGCCGATTTTTCCCGTATAAACTCCATACTGATTCGCCTCATAATTTGCCAGGTAACTGTCACAATTCCAAATTGTAATGGCGAAATTCAATGCCCGTACCGGTTCCAGATCCTGAGAGCGCGGATGCTTCCCTTGGATAGAAAAATTTACTGGTTTATTCTGGTAAAAACAGTGTGTCTGGATTTTTTCACAGGACAATAGCGTATCGAAATTATTGTCCAAAAAGTACTGCCATGCGACTTCCAGTGTCTCCGCACTGACGAACGGCGAAGTTGGATTGACCACAGCGAGATAGCGCGGCTGCACGCTTTTTATGAAATCGTAAATATAGTCGTCAATAAGTGAGGCGCTGGTAGCCAGTTCAGGTTTGCGGTGATAAAATTTAACGTTATTTCGTTTCGCCACCGAGGCAAACAAATCACTGTCGGAATTGATATAAATATTTTTCAGAGTCCGTGTTTTTTGCAGAATCCCAATCATATTGTCAATCAATGTGACACCATTGAGTTTGCGCAAATTTTTCACTTTCACACGCGTGCTACCAAGTCGGGCAGGCAGCACAACGACTGGTTCTTGTCTCATAATTGTTCCCGCATTTTTTCTTCAATGTACAAAACCTGGTCGAGGACACGCGCAGAGTAGCCCCACTCGTTGTCATACCACAAAACCAGTTTTAATAAATCGTGTCCCAAAACATCCGTCCACCGGTGATCAACAACTGCCGAGAAATCACTATTTTTATAGTCGAGAGAAGTCAGGGGTTCAAAGTTATTCCGGATGATATTCCAGCGCTGGCGCTTTTCCGCCGATACGAAAAGAGAAAGCACTTCTTCTTTTGTTGCCCAGTGCTGCAAATTCAACGTAATGTCGGCACTGCCAACGATAGCAGTAGGTGTACGATAGGAAAAAGAGCCTATCATTTCCTCTGTTACGCCCTGCACCACCTTGCAGGTCGCAGAAATTGCTGAGGTGGGCTTTGGTATCATATTACCAATCACCGAGCGACCGAGCGTGTAATGGTGATAAATCGTGCCAGGCACCGACCATGAACTCGCAGGGCCATCCATGAGATTTTGATAATTCAACCAGGGGTGTAGCGTTGTGATGTAGCCGTTTTTAATACCAAACTTCTCCTGTATCAGCGTTAAAACCGGACCAAGGGCGGTGGCATCGCAAATACTGGTAGATAGAACATGCTGTTTCGTTAAATCGAGCAATTTTTCATTGGCACCGAGCACCATGGAAAAATCAACTTCCTCCGGCGAGTGGGTGATGAGTACCTTTTTCAAGTTGTGTTTCACCAGCGTTCTCGGTGCTCGCAAGACATTGTCCAGGACGCCGGAAGCATCGATGACGAAATCCACTTTCTCATTCTCCCAGGGAACCGCATCCACATGCTGTTTGTGGTAAACTTTGATTTTATCCTGGTTGGTACACAGATGGTCATTTACCGTGTAATATTTTTCATCCAGGGGGCCATAAAGCGTATCATAATTAAGCTGATACGCAATATTATTGATATCAGGATTGATATCATTCAACGCCACGACTTTAAAGGCGTTTTTTTTGATATTATTACGAAAAATAGCGCGTCCGATGCGCCCAAATCCATTTATTCCGATACGAAGCATGGTTGGTAATCAATGTCCAATAATCAATATTCACACACGTCATTCCGGTTTCTGCGCTTCTCAGCAGAATACCGGAATCTTATGATATGAACCATATAATTTAATTCTTCCCATTCTGAAAATATGCAACATGACGATGAGATGCCGGTATTGCAGAAAGCGTAAACCGGCATGACAGCATACATTCCCACGTTACCCAACTTCAAAGTACGACTCAGCGAATACGGTTTTGCCAAAGGACATCGATGTCCTTTCTAATTTTTTCGACCTTCTTGCCTTCACTGCCCGGAAATGTTGCCGCCCCGGCATAATGAATCACATAGGACAAAAACCGGTTTGGGCTGCCATTCCAGGTTTCACTAAACATGCACATGTGGTTAAACTGAAAAGGTAACTGAAATACTTCATAATCCAATTTGCGAATTTGATATCCCAGATGAATATCATCACTCTCCCATCCCAGCCAGTACTCGCCATTGACCGGCTGCAACATCTCCTGATGTGACTTGTCGAAAACCATGACACCACTGTTGGTATATCCATCGCGCCAGCCGACATCCCCCCATTTGGACTGCACAGCGCGGATCGATTGATGGCGCATCGCCCTGCGTGAGCCGACATCTTCGTAAATCGTGCCAATTTTACCCCGGGGAACAAGTTCAAAAAGATTTGGACACTGGGGGTTTAACACGACGTCCGAATCAAGACTGAGCACACGATCATAGCGATCGAAATAGTCGTTCAACTCAAAGATTCTGTAGCTCATCCAGCCTTCATAATCCATGATAAAACTGAAATCGCCACTCAACGTGACAAAATCTGCGTTCCATTCTTTGCAAAATTTTTTAATAATGGGATGCGTGAGACTTGTCATTTCTTCAATGTGCTCATCGCAGCGAGTCGCCACCAGCCGTTTTTCCATCAAGTTCCTTTTTAAAAATGTCGAATGTTACACACTGGACGTCTGGTGTTCCACAAGATTCGTTTCATCCTCTGCTATTCCAAAATCCCCATCTAATCGCTCACACAATTTATCCGAATATTTATCGATGAAATATGCTTGCCAGTCCTTTAATTCCTGGTTGCTGAAAGCTTTGTTGCGCCAAAAATCATTACTGTACTCATCCGTTTGTTCCCAATCCTGATCACCGTATTTTTCATGGTCGTATAAGGATGAACCCGGGTATGGGCAGAGAATTGTAAATCCGACCACATCCGGTTCCATGCGATCGATGAGTTCTTCCGTCATGCGCAAATCTTCACGATCTTCTTCCGGCATACCAAGAATGAAAAATGCCCGGCGATTGATACCATAGTTTTTCGCCCAGCGAAAGACATTTTCGATGGTTTCTACATTCGTGCCTTTTTTCACTTGCTTGAGGATTTTCGGGCTTCCACTTTCACAACCAACATTGATTTGGTTGCAATTGGATTCTTTCAACCAATAGAACATTTCCTCATTGCAAAAACTGGCGTGAATAAGGCATTCCCATTCTGTTTCGATGCCCCGATCAATCTTCTCACGGCAAAAATCGATCACATACTGCGGTGTGATATCAAAGGTCGCGTCAACAAATTTAAAATAAGTCAAATCGTATTTTTCCACCACGGAGGCAATTTCATCGCAGACATCTTCCACCGGCCTTGAACGAATCGGGTTGAGCCGGCGGTTAAATTTTCCGGTCATGGTTTTTTCAGCGCAGAAAACACACGAAGTTGGGCACACACGATTTGCCTGAAAACTTGTCGTTCGCTGGCCATTCATCGTCTCGCACAAATTTACAGTGCGATGATTTTTAATCGCTTCACGATCAGGCCATGGCAAACTCGAAAACGGCAAGGCTGTCCCACGCACAATGCGATCCGTATTGCCCTGCAAAATATCCAGCATGGCTTGTTCACCTTCACCGACGACGATCTGGTCAATAAATTCATTCAGAGCTTTTTCCTGCAGCGCGGTTACATGCCATCCACCGACGACGGTCCTTACGTTTGGATTTTCTGCTTTTATGGCAGCAGCCAGCCGAACTGCAGGCGGAAAACATGGAGAAGTTGCTGAAAACGCAACGATATCAGAATCGATCGCTCCGCGAACGATTGCTGCATCGGAGTCGAAGTTGCCCTGATAAAAATTCACATCCAGATCACCGGGAAAATGCTGTTTGCAATAGGCAATAATGTAACCAAGCCCGATATTTTCCCACACATTTCGGTAATAAGGCTGAACAAAAGTTACTCGCATTCTGTGCTTTCCTTTGTTAAATCTGCATTAAACCAGGAACAATTTCCAATAATCAACACGCATTAATCCATTCTCAAATGGAATTTGGATATTGAATATTGGCTATTGCATAGTGAGTTCTTCAGCTTCCTGTTTTGTATGAACAACTGTATTCAAATTTTCCACTACCGTCACCCCGGTAATCTCATTGGAGGCCATTGCTGCCCGGTTGGCCAGATCAATAATCTCGTCTTGTCGATCCGCCATAAACGGATGGAACGGCAGGGAGATAATCCGGTTAAACACCTCATTCGTGTTTTCGAGGTGCGCAGCTAAAGGTTCGTAATAAGCCCGTGCAACGATATCTTTCTCTGCTAACGCAGCGAAAATCCGGTTGCGAATGAACTGATTTTTTACCAGAAATTGAAAGGAACTGCGATTTGAGGCTTCCGGGATAGTTTGTAACTCGTACTCAAAATCAAGATCAGCGATATATTTTTCCCGAATTGCTTCCATCTTCTGTTGATAGCCGACGCTGTCGAAGTTCTCAATCGACCGCTTTGCGAGATAGGCATTTATTTCCTCCATGCGCCCGATGTATCGCACAATTTGCCGTGCCTTGGCAGCGATATCTGCTTCGTTCGTCAGAATCATCCCACCTTCAGTTGCAGTGACCGGTTTGGTTGCCGACAGTGACACAACCTCAACTATGCCCCGATGCCCAAGTTTTGGCAGATCGAATCCGTGTGCTGCATCGTAAATGGTGCGGGATTTATCAGAGGGTTTCGCTGCGCTGTACTGGTTGCCGAAAATATCCACAACGATACGAAAACGATTCTTTGGAAGCGTACCGGCTTGCATCAACCAGGTATCCTGGCGAATATCCTGGAAAATAATTTTGCCCTGATTGAATTGCGCTGCCAGCAAAGTGCTTGGCCAGGTAAAAGCCGGCAATTCAATCGTTACGCCCGGGGGCCAGGCGGCTTTTACAGCTGCCATCAATCCCGTCGTTGCACTTGAGCAAGCGATTGCAAATTGTACTTTGAAACGTGTGATAAAAACTTCTTCCAAAGCAGCTACATGATCCCGATTGCTCACCCATTTGCTGTTCAGAATATTACGAATCGCATCAAAATCCTTCACATGCAAATTCAGATTAGGGCGGCACAATTCCGTACTCATTGCACACTCCAAAAAGGGTTTAGCGGATTTCGTCCTGTGTCACCTCGGGAAATATTTTTAAAGCAACCGGACGGACAGAGAATATTTCTACATCAGGATAATTTTGCGGCAGCCAGTCCTCGTGGATCATTTGCCAATCCACCAGCATATCGTTGCCGCAGGTCAGATGAAAAGGGTCATTGGCAGTTGGTGATCGAAAGGTACCTTTATTGTAACTGCAATCCTGACCGACGAGATAAACACGTTTAATTCCCGCATAGAGCAGGAATTGCAATGCTTCAAAGGAAATGGAAGCGCAGCAGCCAATCGGCTGAGCTGCAATATCTTTCACAGGCTGATTGGTGAGATCGCACCAGTAATACACGGCATTCGAAATATCCCGCGGCAGCGCTCCGCGTTCTCCCCATGTTTGTTTGCGAATAAATTTTTGGATACGTGGCATGTAATCATAATACACCTGCTTATTTTTCGCGAAGGTTCCCGGCCGGTGAATCTCCTGGCTATCACCTGAAAAATAATAATCCAGAACGATTGGCGTGAAGACGAGTTCGTTCACACCTGCACGAATCACACCAGGATATTCATTATCAATCCATTGATTCAGGGTGGGGCCACTACCGAAAATAATGGCAGAATCACCGTAATGAATATCTTTGTACTCTTCAAAAAACGGATTGGCGTATCCATGCAGGATTTGTGTTTCCATGCTCATTCTTCCTTTTAAGACCGAGCGTGAGTCTTCTCAAAAGTGCCCGGATTATGAATGATAATTTGAACGAAAAAAGGTGTGAATAGTGAGAACTTCGTCTTTAAATTATATCGACTGTTGGTGAATCAAAAATTGTACTCTTAACAATAACTTTACTTCGTTAAAATCTCTCGCACCGGAAAAAAATACACAACCATCGAGGCACCAAGCGGATGCTGAGCCTGCCGAAGCGGGAGCATTCGCTGATTTGGAGAAAAATGGAACCAGAGCTTGTCAAAGGGCGCATTTCTCTCCAAATCAAGCTCGACATTCACAAAAATTCATTTCAAAATCAGGATTTGATCATCTTCTCGCCAAGGACATGGCGCTTATCCACAAATATTTCCGGAAGATGATCTATTTTTTGTGGTTGTTCCTTTAGTTCTTCCAGTCGCCACAGAATCGTTTCACGCAATCCATCGACCAATTGCGTTTTTAGCTGCAAATCGAATTGCCGCATTTTGCCGTTATCACCATATTTTACCAACTGACCGCTGAGGCCGCCTGTATCAAACGAGATTTTTTTGCCAGACTGGATTATGGATTCCAGCATCGTCACCAGCTCACGAATGGAGATTGCCTGATCCTTCCCGCCACTGATGTTCAAGATTCCCTTCGGCTGTTTTTCGACAATCGAAGCGATGCATTCAGCAAAATCTTTTACAAAAACAAATTCACGCACCTGATCTCCGTTGCCCCAAACATGGACGTCCTCATCGAAAAGGAGCTTATTAATCAACGCCGGGATGACGTGGGCCTTATCAGAAAAATCATCTCCTGGCCCATAGAGATTATACGGCCGAACGATGGTACAGGCATGGGACTGGCCGGCAAAAAGCAGTTTTGTGTACTCCTCCCCTTTGCGTTTTCCGACACCATAACCATGATTAGCGGCATCGGGAAGCCCAATGAATCCTTCGTCTTCGCGGGCGCCTTCGCTCACTTCATTGGCATAAACACAGGCCGAAGAAATCTGTATGAAATAGCGTGCCTGTTCGTAAGCCAGATCAGCTGCACTTTTCATCAGCAGAAAATTGGAAGTTTCCATCTGTTGGTGGTTTTTTGCATTGTAGCCAACACCACCCACAAAACCGGTTGCATTGACGATGCAATCGTATTGCAATGCCCCTTCAAGAGAGTGCGCATTGTTTACATCAAGCTCAAAAAAGGTATAATCCCGGTGATTCTTTAAAACCTTCGGTTTCGCCTGGGAATAGGCGTGAACGGTATATCCTTTTTCCAATAGGCTTTCACAAATATGGTCTCCGGCGAAACCGCTTGCACCAAGTACGGCAATAACTTGTTTATTTTTTTTCATGCTCTTTTCCATAAAATCCGTAAAACTGCTCAACGATGTAGTCGAGATCGGCTCTCTCCAATTCCGGATGGCAGCCAATATAAAATGTATTCTCCCCTATGCTTTTCGCTATGGGAAAATCTTCACTATTCAGATTGAATATTTTTTTATAAACTGGCTGTGTGATCAGCGGAAAGGCGTACCGTGTCTCAATGCCATGTTCCTCCAAATAGAGGCATAATTTGTCCCGCTCACCTTTTTTATACACAGTGACAGGAAACATCATAAAGGAATGCTCCCGTTCATAAGGGATGACTGGCAATTGAATTTTAGCAATTAAAGGGGTCAATTGCTTCGTCAGGTAGGCTGCATTTTTCCGCCTTCGGTTGATATTTTCTTCGTGTTCCTGAAGTTGTGCTAATCCCAAAGCGCCTTCCAGTTCGGTTGGCCGGAAACTGTGGCCAAGCCGTACGAAGGAAAATCGCCGTTCAATAATTGAGCGCAAGTCGTTGTCACTTTGTTTGTCTGCGTCGATATCGAGATAAATTTCATCCCGGCCGTGCGCGAGGTAGCTTCGGCACATCGTTGCCAATTCGGCATCGTTGCAGGTGACCAACCCGCCCACTCCTGTCACAAGAATATGTGCGACATAAGTTGAAAAACAAGCGGCATCACCAAAGGAACCAACAGATTTCCCACGGTAGGTGGCGAACATCGTCTCGCAGGAATCTTCCAGGACGGCCAAGTTGTGGCCGCGAGCGATATCCATTATCGGTTCCATATCGCAGGGTAAACCAAACAAATGTACGGGAATAATAGCCCGTGTTTTTGGCGTTATGGCTCGTTCAATGGCTTCGGGATCGATGTTGTAAGTGAACTGGTCCACATCCACAAAGACCGGTGTGAGTTGATTATAAATCACTATGTTCGAGGTTGCGATAAACGTAATGGCCGGCACGATAACTTCATCGCCATCTTGCCAACCGTGTTTCTCTTTCAACGCGGCCAAGGCAATTTGCAAAGCAGAGGTACCGCTGTTGACCATGACTCCGTATCGGCAGCCGTGGCTATGCGCGAAATCGTGTTCGAATCTGTGCACAAAAGGGCCAATGGAGAGCCTGTTCGCATCCAGCACTTCATCGATGTATTGGCGGGCCAGTGGAGAAATCTGCAGGCAGCCAACGCCGATTTGCTTTGATTCGGTTTTCACATCATCGAAAGGGAACATCTATTCCAACTCATCCTTTAAAATTCATTGCAACTTTATACCAGCTTCACAATTGTATTGTGCAGCTGGTCAAGCTCTGCTTTGTGGTCACCAATGGTGGATTTTTTACGATTCTCCTTCCAAAGATCGGGAATATCAACCACATGCACACTCTGTTCGCCTCCCAGCTGACTCAACAAAAGCTCGACATCCGCAACAACCATAAGGCGAACCAATTCTTCAAAGGTCGTTTGCGATTGCCAACCCAACTTTTCACGCGCTTTCGTCGCGTCCCCGATGAGCAGATCAACCTCCGTTGGCCGATAATAACGTGGATCGATTTTGACGTAATCGCGCCAATCGAGATCGACCAGGGAAAATGCCAACTCCACAAATTCTCGCACGGAGTGGGTTTCACCCGTGGCAAGAATATAATCATCGGGTTCCTCCTGCTGCATCATCAAATAAATTGCCCAAATGTATTCTTTAGCGTAGCCCCAATCGCGTTTTGCATCGAGGTTGCCTAGAAAGAGTTCATGCTGCAATCCGGCTTTGATTTTCGCTACGGCCCTGGTGATTTTACGGGTGACAAAAGTTTTTCCGCGTCGTGGTGATTCGTGGTTAAACAAGATGCCGTTCACAGCAAAAAGATTGTAACTCTCGCGAAAATTGACGGTTGTCCAGTGGGCAAATACTTTTGAGCACCCATAGGGGCTGCATGGATAAAATGGTGTGGTTTCCCGTTGCGGGATTTCCTGCACACGGCCAAACATTTCACTGCTGGAGGCCTGGTAAAATTTTGTTTGAATACCACTTTCACGAATCGCTTCCAAAAGCCGGATTGTGCCCATTGCCGTAACATTGGCCGTAAATTCCGGCATATCGAAACTCACACGCACATGACTTTGCGCCCCGAGATTATAAACTTCCTCAGGCTGGATATGGTAAAGCAGACGCGACAGGTTGCTTGAGTCGGAGAGATCGCTGTAGTGCAAATGCAGACGCACTGCCTCTTCGTGGGGATCCTGAAACAGGTGTTCGATACGGTATGTATTAAATGTGCTGCTGCGCCGGATGAGACCGTGAACTTCGTAGCCTTTTTCGAGTAAAAGTTCAGCCAGGTAACTGCCATCCTGCCCGGTGATGCCGGTAATGAGCGCTTTTTTTCTTTTTAAGTTCTCTGGTGCATTCATTTGGATTCTACGATTTCCACCAATTTTTCAAAGGCTTGCTGGAATCTTGCTTCCCAGGAATGTCCGGCAACACAACGGGAACGGGCATTCTGGCGCAGGGCATTTGCTCTCTCAGGATTGGCAAGGTAATATTTCACTTTTTCAAGTAAATCTGCTTTATCACAGTAAACCGCTATTTCTTCCCCAATCTTAAACCATGTTTCGAGCTCAGGATTTTCCTGGGTCAAATACAGAGCTCCAGCCATCGGTACTTCAAAATCACGGCCTTTGATCTGCATTTTTTTAGCACCACCGATTGATGCTTCACCGATACCAAGGACAATGTGAGCACGGTTGTAGAGTTCAATCATTTTTTCTGTCGAGACTTCACCGTTTTCCCAGCCTTTGCCATAGGCTTGCGCATTAATTTCATTTTCCTGTAGAAATTGAATTAAGCGCGGCCGGGTGCCATATTTTTGTCCGATGAAAAGCACATCAATGTCACGCTCACTTTGGAGTGAAAGCGGTTTGTAGATATCCGGATTGGCGCCACTTGGTAGAAAAATGCTGTCTGTTCCCTGCGAAGCATACCAATCCAACGCATTTTCATGATTGGTTATGCAGAGATCAAAAGCACTGGCAATATCGACCATACTGCTGAATCCACTTGGTTCGAAATTTCCCCAAAAGCCTTTGACATCATCGAGATACAAATTCACGGCAGGAATACCCAGCTTGCGGATTGCACGGATGGTAGCGGGAAAGACAAGCCTGCCGGAGAGATAGCCGAAGAAAATATCGATACCGCCATTGTAATGCGCTTCCCGAACTTTACTGAAAAGTGTGTGATTCATCGCATGTTTGTCTTTGTGATGCCAGTTTTCGTTGTACTGACTGTATTCAGGATACCAGTCATAGCGAATGACTTCACCAAATTTTTCGAGCGCCGGTTGCAGGTTTTCATTTTCCCAATTGAATTGCCGAAAGGCTGCAAAAATACGCAATTTCCGTTGCTGTAATTTCTCTTTCAATTCATTGGATTTTAACGGAACGAATCCGGGAATTACTGCTCTGTCACGTACCATTTTTCCCGATTTTTGATCGCGCTGTGATTCACTTTCATAATCAAAATGATCCGTTAGGATTCTTTCCGCCCGGTGGATAAAGGTGTGTTCTGTCACTGCTTTGCGATACCCCGCCAAAGCGATTGCTTCACGTTCCTCTTCGTGCTGTAAGTAATATTCGATTAACTGCTCGATATTTTCATCATTGAAATAGACAAGGTGTTCTTTGTCCTCGAATACACGACCCTCTGCTGGAATCTCGTTTGTCAGAAGAAAGCTGCCGCAGCATAAAACCTCAAAAACCCGCTGTTGAATGCCTGTTTTTCCGATTCCCAGGTTGAGAACTATTTTCGATTCGTTATAGATTTTCGCAGCATCTTTCGCAAAAGCCTGAGTGACATGGAGATTGAATTTTTTGGACAGTCTTTGAAAAAGGGCCTTTCGGTTGGGGTAAATATTACCGACAAAACTGACATCGTATTTTTTCGGCAGGAATTGCTTATGATAGACTTCCGGTGTCGCACCCAAAGGCAGCCAGCTGATCTGTTGAACCGCATATTTTTTGTACTCATCGATTGCATTTGTATCAAAGGTATAAACGTGGTCAAAAAATCGTGCATTGTAAGCCAAATCCTTGCGAACATGTCCTGCAGCAAAGACATCGTCCTGATACCACAGAACTGTTTTATATGGTACACGCCCGATCAATTCCCCTGGAATGCCGCTGCCACGAAAAACCAGCATCAAGTGAGCCGGTCGAAAAAAACGATTAGCAAAATCGTTTGCATGCGCAACGTAATCCGTTTGCAGCACCTCACAACCCAGGCTCTCAAACACGCGATGCATTTCTGTTTCCATGCCCCAGGGAAAATTTGTTACGCCCTTTCCAACCAAATGAACACGTAACGGTTCTTCAGTGGCACCATCTTTCACGAGCAATTTGTTTTGCTTCCGAATCAGTTTTAAGGGTTCCGTGTCCTTTCGTTGTACGAGACATGCATTCGGTGCAGACGGACGTTTTATTTGATCGAAAACCCAGTCGGGTGCGATGGATGCCATGCATTGCCAATCTTTACATTGTGCCCAACGGTCGGTATATTGGCAGGGGCTGCAAGGCAATTCTTTGCTTAAAACATGGACATTTTTTCCTACTGGCTTGTTTTTCGAAACGAGGGAAGGACCAAAGAGAACAAATGTTGGCACACCAAGGGCTGCAGCCATATGGGCGGGTCCACTATCATTGCCAATGAACAAACTACACTTTGCTATGAGACCGGCCGTTTCTTTTAAACTCAATTTTCCCTGCAGATTTTGTACACCTTGCGGCCAGTAATTTTGAGGAAATTTTTTTGCCTCCTCCGGTCCCCCAATCACTGCGACTTGATAACCATCGTCAAGCAGTTTTTCCGCGAGTTGTACATAGTGTGGCCAGCGTTTTCTTTCCCAGCCATTGTTATTCACCGTGGTGTTGGCTAAAATGGCGAGTTCTTTCCCGGCATAATCAACTAATTCACAGGATTCACTGCACACCTGGGGCAAAGGAATTGGCCCTTTGTGTCCAAGGAAGTTGGCCAAACGAAAATTGGCTTCAATTTCATGATCAATGCCAATCCTGAATTGTGCGTTAAAGATAAAATCTGCTTGGTGCTGCAATGCTTTGGCATATTTTTTCGATGATTGCTGTGCCCAGATCGTGCTCAGAACCAGACTATATTTTTTATTTGGTAAAGTTGTTATGGTTTTATCCACAAATGGCAGGTCATCTATAATTTGAGATGCGGTTTCGGTGCAGAGCACAGTAATTTTGCTCATTGGCAATCGGTGATGAATGGCCTGCAAAGCCGGCGTCAACATCACCATATTCCCGATACCTTCTTCCATGATGACAAGTATATCTTTGTAAGCCTCAGCGACAGCTTTGCTGTTTTCACGCGCAAGTGTGCATTCGATGAGTCTCTTTGCAAGATGGCCATATTTACTGTCATTGATCAAGTAGGAGGCAAAAAGACGGCTTTCATAAATGCGATTCGCGGCCAACCAAAAACAGGCAAGAAGCAGGTATTCTGTAGCCGATTTATTATCAATTTCAGCATGCGGATTCATGAATTTACATGCATCGATATATGCATCACCGCGGGCAGCCATTCCGATCGCATGGATTAAACGGGCAGCTTCACTGTCCTGGATTTTATCCTGTGGTGGAGTGAGAACGAATTGTAAAAGTTCACTGTATTTCAGGATATTGCGATCGTGCCAGTAGCTTGCCATTAGTTCAGGGATTTTTGCTGCAAAATCTTCCGCCAGAAAAGTAATAACTTGTTCAACTTGCGTTTTGACATCCTTTTCCTGGGGAAATTTCATAGCCATAAATTCCGCCAGAAGAGCAGCGCGTGTAACACTGCCAATTTCACATAATACAGGCAGCAGATTGAGATAGCTGTCTTTTTTGGTGCCGTCGTTATCGATTGCACGCAGGAAATAAGCTTCTGCTGTGTAGGGATCCCCGGATTCATGTGCAATCACACCAAGATTGTTCAGTATTTCTGAATTGTAAGGATATTCTTCAAGGGCTTTTTCAAAATGTGTTCGTGCGCGTTCCACGTCACCATTGATGAATAGTTTTTCCGCTTCAGCGATTAACTTTGATTCTGTCATGAAAACCTTTGGGGGTGAGTGAGTAAAAGAAATGGGATATCGATATCGGGAAAAGTATCGGACGGAGAAGGGGCTACTTGAACATGTTAACCTGAATTAATTTCACAACAAACAAGCAGATAGTGAGTTTTTTATTTACGGGATGAAATTTTAAGGGGGAATTAATAAAGGTGGGAGAAGGGATCCTGAAGATCCCCTAAAACTTATTCTTCGTTGGCAGAAATTGATTTTTGTCTCAGTAATTCACGCATATTATCTGCAATCGTCTGGTTTTGGGAATTGGCTGCTTCTGCGGCAGCTTTGTTTTCGTTCATAATGCGTTCGTAGATTTCTCCACGGTAGACACTGACTTCTTTTGGAGCTTCAATCCCTATGCGGATTTGTTTTCCGTGTATATCGACAATTTTGATTGTAATATCGTCACCGATGACTATTGTTTCTCCCAACCTCCGTGTCAGGACCAGCATACAAACTCCTTTTGGAAAAACGATTGATTAAGGATTGAGAATCCGATGTTTAGTCGAGTATTTATCATCGAGCAGTACTAACTGTTTACCAATTTTCTTTTTGATATTAATTAATATTGGGGCGCGCAAGTTTGCAGTTGATTGTGAAGCATCCGGCTTCAGAGTTATAATTACATACATCAGCAGGCTTTGCGGATTCTCAATTTCAATTTCATTTAAATCCCTCTTTGTAACGTTAGGATTATACTCCTGATGAAACAGCAAGGGATTTACCATAACAAAGCTTGTCATGGGGTCATCCACATTTATCATCCACACAAATGGATAATAATCTTCACGATCGACGACAATATAATCCTTTTTTTTCTCAAATCCCAAAACTCCTTGAGGAAAAACGATAATTTCATCCTGCCGGTAGGAAATTTCCCCTAACCTCTTATGTTCAAGTGTCAGACTATCCTGGTCTTTCATAATGTCTTCCTCTACAATCACTTTTGAAAGCATGTACTTTTCTCCTAAGTCAACAAATCCACGAGGCTGGTTTGTACGATTCGTGCTGAAGTCGAAATTGCTGCTCGATAGCCTGCCTCGCTTGTTGCCAGGCGAACCGATAGTTCAGCATAATCAGCATCTTCAATTTCAGAAATAAGGGAAGTGTAACTAATGCCCTGCGATTCCTGAAAAAATTGTATAGTTTCCATGCGTGCCATCCGTGCACCGAGTTCTGTGCGGGCAGTTAGCGAGCCCTCCAACGCTGTATCCACCGCATCGATGGAGTTTTGAATACCTTCTACATCGTTGCTGAGCAATGCATCCCGAAGTGCCATTATCGACGCCAAAGGACCATCGGTCAAATTAAAAACATCATCCCCAGGGACATTGATTTGAACATTGACACCTTCATTTATTGCCCGGTCAATTGTGCCACTCAAATCATTTGCAACGCCAAATCCATTTATGGAACCATCATTGTCCCGGGTTTCAATATAGGGCCGTGCATTGGTATAAACCCCGGCAAAAAGATATTTCCCTCTAAAATTCGAATTTGCCAGCGAAAGAATGGACTCCAGGATCTGGTTAACTTCGTTGCCAATATCCTGTCTCTCACTCCTTGAGTTTGAGGCATTTGCCCCCTGCACAGCGAGAGCTTTTGCCTGAATGAGATTATCCTCAAGACTTGAAAGCGCTGATTCCGTCTGATTCATCCAGACGACACCATCTGAAATGTTGCGGATAAATTGTTCCGACTCCGATCGCGTACTCTTATATTTCTCCACAATTGCCGAACCACCGGGATCGTCCGAGTAGGAATTGATCCTTTTTCCTGAGGAAAGTTGGTTCTGAATATCCAGCATATCCTGTGCAGGCCGCTGGATATTGCGGAGCATTTGGATATAGTACTGATTGTTTGTTACCCGCATACGCGGCTCCATCAGCTTTTTTCGAGCTCTCAAATTTCTTCAAATTAAGAGATCGGTAAGTTCAGTGAAAATATGAAAATCAATATATTATTTTAAAGATAACAACGTTTCAATCATTGAATCGGCTGTACTGATCATTCGTGCAGAGGCCTGATAGGCTTGTTCGTATTTAATCATCTCGACCATTTCCTCATCAAGGGAGACGCCCATAATAGCCTCACGCTGCAAGCTTGTCTGGCTTTCAATTATTTCAAAATTTTTCACGTTCACGCTTGCTAGATAACCATCTTCACCGATTTGATTGATAATCCTGCCATAAAAATCGCGTACGCTTGCACCATCGATATTTGGTGTGTCCTTTAATTCCGCTATGCGCAAGGCTTGTGTATTATCACCAACGGCATCCATGGCTCCCGCAGCAATATTTTCCACATCATTCAAAATGTCGCTTGAAAGGCGCAAGGATTCCGCAGTTTTGAACTGATTGTCGAAAAAATTTAATCCTGTTGAACCATCGAGAGCGTAACCTACAGCATGATAGGTGTTGACCTGGTCAACAAGCGAAGCAGCCAGACGATCTAATTCATTTGAATAACCCGGCAAAATCTCATCCCGAAGATCAAGGAGCGAAGCAAGTTCACCGCTGGATACAGTTAAATCAACGCTTCCCATGATTTTTAAACTCGTTACCGGAACGCCGCTGACTTCTGAGCTTTCCATTTCTATCGGCAGCGCTTTGCCTCCGGAAACCATATTGATCGATCCGATGTACACATTCAAACCAACTTTACCGCCATCGGCGACTTGAATATCGACAAGCTTGGCTAGATCATCCACAAGTCTGTCACGTTGGTCAACAAGTTCGCTGGATCTGGTAATACTTAAATCTTTAACACCGGGGATTTTCGTGTTCAGGTCGGCTATTTTTGTCAAAATATCGTTTATTTGTTCAACAACATATTCAACTTGCTGATTCGCATCGATGCGTTGGTCGCGAACAAAACTCGCCATGCGATTCATTGTATTGGTGAGAGAAAGCCCGGCTTCCCGTACAGCCACGCGTGATTGTGTGCTCTCGGGGTCATTCGAAAGATCATACCACGAATTAAAGAATCGATCAATCATAGCTCCGATTCCGCTATCATCGTTTTCCGTAAAAGCCGCATCGGTTCGCTGCAAAATCAAATCAGTTGTTTGCCAGCGTGTCAGATCGCTCGAGCCGTCCCGATAAATTTGATCGGCGAAATTATCACGCATTCTTTCAATGCCTTCGATATTGACACCAGAGCCGAGCATCCCATACGGTGACTGAACTGTTGCCCCTGGCGCAAGCCTGACACGTTGCCGGGAATATCCAGGAGTATTTACGTTTGCAATATTATTGCCAACAACATTTTGGGCATATTGATTTGCCTGTAGAGATCGTTTTCCCAACTGCAACAATCCCATTAAACCACCGGGCATTCAAGCCTCCTTTTCAGCTCGTCCTGTTGATAATCATGTTTCCCGAAACCAACTGTTTTCCCGCGTAATTCTTATCATATCCCAACCTTTTACCCTGCAATTCTTTTATGTTTTGCAGATACACAGCAAACAAGGAACGGCTCAGCTCAACTATGCGATTATTCTCCGTATTCAACCTTCTCGCATTTTCCGCCTGTACCTGTAAATCCTGCCATAAATTTTGCAGATTTGAGACATGTGTTTCTTTTTGCGTCAAAATTTGCGAAAATCTGCTCTTTTTATCCCCATTTGAAACCATGCCCTCTTCATTCGAAAAAATCGCCAATTTTTCTAACTCAGAATCAATCTTTGAGAGTGTCTCGTTTTTTTTTCGCAAGTGCGTCAGAAGTGCCTGTCGATTCCGGACTTTGAGCGCTTCCTGCTCCCCATGTAAAATAGTCGTGAGAGAAATTATCTCTCGCTGCAAGGTCAATAGAATGTCGCGTAATGAACTCGAAGTTTCTGGGAAGGATTGGCTCACTTTTCGCTCTCAAAATCTTTCAGGATTTTCATTATGCTTTCAACATAATTCTGTGTTTCTGCATAAGGTGGTATATCATTGTATTTTTTCACTGTAGCGGGTCCCGCATTGTAGGCTGCGAGTGCCAATTTTAAATCCTTAAACTCATCCAACTGCTGCTTTAGGTATCGGCTTCCGGCAAAAATATTTTCCCGCGGATCAAACACATTTTTCACGTTCAGGTCTTCCGCTGTCTCGTCCATCAACTGCATTAAACCTTTGGCCCCTGCACTCGAAACAACCGTAGGATCACCGCCGCTTTCCTGTTTTATTACCGCATTAATCAAATCGGGTGAAAGTCCGGTCCGTTCTGCTGCTTCTGCAATAATAGTCTGCATCTGCTCATCCGATAATGCGTTGAAATCTGCTTTACCCTCAGAAACATCCAACTGATGCTGCAACATCTCTGCAATCCCTAACTGGTTCCGCCTGGCGACAATCTCTCCGAAGCGTTGTTCCATGATGCTCTGAAAAATATCGCCGGATGAACCGCTCCCGAAGAATCCCTCCGGTGCCAGGGCTTTGCGCATTGCTGTGAATAACATGCTGGCAAAAAGCGACTCAAACTGCTTCGTTGCTAAATCCGTTTTGCCGCCTTTTTCTGCACGCATATTCGAACGGGCTTCGCCTAACAGTTTTTCGGCCAAGGGATTGTTTTGTAGTTTTATCTCATTCATTACATTATCACCAACTCAGCTTTAAGTGCACCAGCTTCTTTGAGTGCCTGGAAAATAGCCACTAAATCCCTTGGTGTAACACCCAGGGCGTTGAGGACACGAGCGACATCTTTGATGTTTGCAGAGGCATCAAATGCCAGCATTTTCCCGGAGGTATCAGAAACTGTAGTCTGCGTATTTGGAACAACAGTCGTTTTTCCCTGAGAAAAAGGTGCCGGTTGTGATACGATGGGCGAATTCTTTACCTCGATGCGTAAATTGCCGTGAGCAATGGCCACCGGCGAAATCGTCACGTTTTCACCAACAATGACAGTACCAGTCCGCTCGTTAACTACAACCCTTGCTGGCACATCAGGCTCAACTTCTGTATTTTCAATCAGACTTATAAACTCGGCAACACGAGTTTGGTATTGGACGGGAATGGCCACACGCACCTGTACGGCATTCATGGCTCCGGCAATTTGATTGTTTAATGTTGTGTTTATAGCAGTGGCTAGTTTAACAGCTGTTGTGAAATCAGGTGAATTCAGGGTGAGAAAAAGAGCTGAATCCGGGAGTGAGGTAATTTCACTACTTCGAACAAGCGTTGCACCGTTCGGGATTCTTCCTGCCAGTGTAAAATTTTTACGAATTCGGTCTCCGCCAATACTCTCAATATTGTATCCACCGACAGAAACCGCACCTTGTGCATGGGCAAATAAAGCGCCGCCCGTATCGACCAATGGCGAGAGCACCAGCGTCCCGCCCTCAAGGCTTTTCGCGTCACCCATGGAAGAAACCTGCACATCGATCATACTTCCAGTGGGCATAAAAGCAGGAAGATTAGCTGTTATCATTACTGCAGCGATGTTTCGCAACTGCATGGGTTCTTTCGGCAAACTTATCCCGAAACGACGCAGCATATTCGTTGCAGTTTGTAAGGAAACCATTGAACGTCTTGTATCACCTGATCCATCGAGGCCGATAACCAGGCCATATCCTATGAGTTTCTTGGTTTGCATTCCTTGAATGTTCGAGATATCTTTCGCTCGAACCGCGGCTTGCAAGGTTTCCGAGAAGGTTAGGTTGAGTAATAGTAGAAAAATCAAGCTAAAAAAGCCAGTTAAATATACGGGTAATCCACCCTGGTTTCTGGCTTCTCGTTGCTTGCCCGTTTCCCGTGTAAATAATTTTCGCATCGGCAATATCATAACTCATAATTATGTTTTCTTTGGAAATGTCCTGTGGACGCACTGTCCCGTCCAATTCCATCGTCTGTTTTTCGTTGTTGACTACTATTTCCCTGCGCCCTTTAATAACGTAATTTCCATTGTCATCAATCGCTGTGATCTTCGCTGTCATTTTCCCCTGTAAACTGCCTTTACGACTCGATTCACCCTGCCCCTGAAAATCCACATTATTCTTCAATCCAAATCCACCTATTGGAAAAAAGCCTAAACTGCCCGAACCATCAGAATTCAATCCAACATCGCTGTTTTTTTGTGTACGGGAGGTCGCTGTGTTGCTTCCGGTGGAATATTCGATAATGTGGATGGTGACGATATCACCAACCCGGTTTGCGCGGGTATCGGAGAAAAATGATTCGATGCTGGTAAACGTTTGGCCATTAAGGGAAATGCTGGAAAAACTCATTAACAAAACAACAAATGTTACAAACCTTGTCCAGGAGCGCATTCCCTGCTGCATACATTTTTTTTTCATAATTCAACCAGCACTTTCCCTTTACCAACAACGACACCTTTGAGAACTTTCCGTGTGTCCTGCAGCCAGACACGAATTTTATCGTTCATTGCACCATTTTGCTGCGACAAAGCCTCCGTTTGCAGAAGCACTGTGCCAGCCTTGATTTCGAGTTGTACAGTTTCACCTTTGCGGACTGTTGGCACTGTTGTGATCATTTCTTGGAGTATGATTTTCCCAGCGGGAATTCGTACGCGTGTTTCCAACGGCTCTTCGAGGATTAGTAAATCGAGGGGTTTACCAGGGAGATAGGTTGTCTCTTTTTTTTCCATGAGGAAATTTGCTGAACTAATTTTATTACCACGATCGATGATGTCCCGTGCGACCGCAACGGTTTCGAATGTACGCAGAATACCGGTCACCTTGGTACGTGTGACAGTTTTGCCATCGCAGAGTACGCGCACTTCAAGTGCCGTATGGCCTTTATCTAAACCGGCTTTAAGCAAATGTACTTTAAGTTCGTAATCCTCGACCGGCCCGGCAATTTTTTCCGCTATCCGGAGATAATCAAATCGCCATTCGAGATTTGGCCCCTGCAGTTTTTTCGAAATAAAGGTAGCCACCGCATCCTCAATTTTCACACGCGTGATATCCTTTTGTGCAGTCTGCACACGAACAGACCGTGGACCGGTGATCGATTCCAACTGATCATAAAGCTTGACACGACGAAGATGCATTTTAATCAGACTGCGCGAAATTTCTTTCGCTTCTCCCGGTGGCGCAGCACGTCCAAGGACGATTTTATCCAATCGCTGCAGCAAATTTTTATCATTTGGCGCAACAGTGCAGACATCGAGTAATCGTATTTCAGGGCCTACAACGATGGCTTGTGATTTCAAATTCAATGAAATTTTGTCCCCAGCAAAAGTGGCAGTAAAGGAGACTATCATGAGTAAAAGCAATAGACTCTTTCTAAAAATGCCAGAATGATGCGTCTTCCTATTCGTTTTCATTGGATATCCTGGTTACTATCTGCGCAGGTTGCTTGCGATATTCAACATTTCTTCGGAGGTACGAATGGCTTTTGAATTGATTTCGTAGGCACGCTGGGCGATTATCATGTTAATCATCTCCTCAACGACCTGAACGTTGGACATTTCAATGGTTCCCTGACGGACTGTGCCAAAATTTTCTGCGCCGGGGCTTCCGACTATCGGTTCCCCTGCAGCTTCCGTCGCTTTGTAAATGTTACCACCCAAATTTTCCAATCCTGCGGGATTGATAAAACGCGCCAATTCAATACGGCCGATCTCTATTGCTTCGGTTTCGCCCGCAGTCAAAACGGAAATGATCCCATCTTTGGCAATGCGCACGCTTTGAGTATCCGCGGGCAGTGTCGCTTCTGGCTCCAATACCAGTCCGTCGGAGTTGATGATGCGTCCATCCGAGGCCAGCTTAAACGAACCATCCCGCGTGTAGGCGATAGTGCCATCATTACGCAGGACTTGAAAAAAACCGTTGCCATCGATAGCGAGATCAAGGGGATTTTCGGTGATGTTGATATCCCCTTGTGTAAAGCTTTTCTGCACACTCACTGCTGCAGTACCATGGCCAATTTGAATCTCAGTCGGTGTGTTCACACCCTGGACATTAGCCACGCCAATCGCGCGCCGGTTTTGGTAAAGCAGATCCTGAAATTCAATTTTCGCTTTTTTATAGCCAGTGGTATTTACGTTGGCAAGATTATTGGAAATCGTATCAATTTGCAATTCCTGAGCAAACATTCCCGTTGCTGCAGTTCTCAATGCTCGAATCATTTTCTGGTTCCTTTCGTCAGGAGTCGGTTCCGGATTAGATGCGTCCTAAATCATTTACTGCTTTTTGCAGTGTCGAGTCTTGTGTCTGTATCGATTTCTGGTTTTCGTTATAATCACGGGAAATCATGATCAAATTGACCATTTCTTCAAGGGGATTGACATTTGATTCTTCAAGAGCCCCCTGTTTTATCGCTGTGTCCACAATTTGCGGTTCCGGTAATGCGGCAGGTTTGGAAAACAAATTGTACCCGGCCTTATCTAAATTTCTGGGTTCATCAAAAGCGACGACCAGCAATTTTCCTACAATGGTATTTTCAGATAAAAATGTGCCATCTTTGTTGACAACAAAGTCGTTTTCGCGCAGCACGATGGGGCCATCCGCCCCCATAACCCGAAATCCATTTGAGCTGAGCAATTCGCCATCATTACCAAGCATGAAATTGCCATTTCGGGTGTAAAATTGCTCGTTGCCATTTTGGACAACAAAAAACCCTTCCCCTTCCAGTGCGAAATCCAGGGTATTGTCGGTCTGCTTAAACTGCCCGGCAGAATAATCGGTCTCGATATATTCGATACCTTGAAAGTTTTGATCATCGTTCACCATATTTGACGCATCGAGCACATTATGGAATGCGATGCGATCACGTTTATATCCAGCAGTGTTCATGTTCGCCAGATTATTGGTAACGATCTCTTGTTCCGTGCGGCGTGCAGTCATGCTGGTAGCGGATGTAAATAAACCTCGGATCATAAAAACCTCTGTTTCGGATTCAATGGGATGCGCACTTATTCGCTTTAATGCAAGGGATATGCCACGAAAAAAAACGTTGAATAAAGCGCTATAATCCTTTAATCAACAAGCAATTAAGGTAATTTGCTTATCTCGATATTTCTTCACGTGTCTTTATGAATGGGGAAAATTTTGCAGGCCAGGGAGAGAAATGCCGGATTGTAAAAAGGAAGCCAAATCCAAGAGCCAATTCCAACACACCCTATTCAAATCTGAGAAAGTTGAATTGTCAAAGCAAAATTATGAGCAGCAGGATATTGAAGCAAGGAACTGGACATTGGATTTGGATATTGGGTTTTAACTACTGTGATCTTTCAATATCAATGATCATCTCGTCTTTATAATAAGACTTGAAAATTGGTTTTGAAATATTACTCATCTTATAAACCTTCTCGCGAATTATCTCCGCACTTTCCTGAATTCTAGTGAGTTTTACAAGAATATCAGTTGGCAAATTCGCCGATTCAGAAATGAGTAAACTTAAATTCCCCAAAATTGGTGTAAGAGGATTGTTGATCTCGTGATTGACGGTTGCCATCGCTTGCACGATACCTTTGATTTGCTCTTTTTCGTTTTTCTCGGCTTCAAACTTGTGTTGTGCAATCAAATCATGCGCGATGCAAAGCAAGCCAACGACCTCCCCGTCGTTTTTCTTGAGGTGGGACAAAGTAATCGCTACGGGAATCTCGCTACCGTTTTGATCGAGCAAACACGTTTCTTTTTTGAAGTACTCTGCCTCTGCGTGGTTATGGAAAAAGAAAAATACTTCGTGTTCATTGATCTGCAACAAATCCCAGATAGTACGTCCCTTTACCTCACCAGGCTCCATGCTGGAAAAAGTACTCGAACCACCGCTGAAATAATTTATTAATCCAAGCTGGTCTGTTGTAATGAGCAAACCGGGAAAGTTGGATAAAATGTTATGAAAAAAGTCACGGGAATGAAGCAATTGTTCGAACAACAGTTTTTCTTCCAGTGCTTCTGCTTGCTTATGAATGACACTATTTAAAACATTGATGAGCTCATTTTTCCCAAAGGGCTTGCATAAATATGCCGCTAGCCCTTGATGGAGCAAGTCCCGAATATGCTGATCATCATGAATCGCAGCGGTGAGCATGACAATCGGAATCGATTTTATATCGCTGTACTCGATATCCGTTTGGACTTTGTTCAGGACGTCTCTTCCGGAAAGTCCGGGCATCATATAATCCAACAATATAACATCCGGTCTTTCTGACAGTGCTTTTTTCAGCCCTTCATCCCCGGAATAAGCAGAGATGAGCTCAAATCCGTTCTGCCGTAAAACGTACTGCTCTATCTGATGCAGACTGCGGTCGTCATCAATAAGTAAAACTGCTTTGCGAGAGGTTTCTAAATCCATAACTGTAACGCTGGTAAATTTCCAGGATTGGCTTAAGATTATCGATAAAGGTTTTGATCGTCAACATTTCACGGCGTTCAAATGCGAATGCTTTCGTATGTGCGAGGTTTAATACCCCGATAACACTTTCGTCGCTGACTATTGGCGTAGACAAATAAGAGCGAATCGGTGCCTGCCCATGGCGGCTGCCGCGATGGATATCGGATAAGTAAATCGGTTTTTGCTTTTTGGCAACCCAGGCAGAAAGGCCGAATCCATTCTCGAAGCGAACACTGTTGATAAAATTCACTCCGCCACCGAAATCACACATTTTCTGCAATGTCCGGTTTCTGCGCGCCAATCCGAACAAACTCGCGGATTCAAATTCGATGTGTTCCGCGAGCAAAGCCAGGCATTTGTCCAGTTCAGTCTTGACGAGCTCCCGGTACTCGGTGGTTGTACATTGATTTTTGCTTTCTTCCAGTTTTTCCCGAATCATACGGATTTTATCCATCATTCACCTCAATTAAAAGCTTTCCATTGCAGAATCTACACTGTTATAAATTTCAAAGAATTTTGTCAGCCGGGTGAGCTTAAAAATATTCTCAACATTCCCCTTCACATTTGCTAATTTAAATTGGGCATTGGAGAGTCGCGCTCTTTTCAAACCGGCAACAAGCACGCCAAGGGCAGCACTGTCCATGTAAGTGACTTTATTAAGATCGATTAAAATCTTGCCTGTTCCATCACTCAGCTCCGATTCAATGACCGTTTTTAAATCTTCAACATTGTTGACATCCAGCTCACCTTGCAAAGTGATAACCGTCGCATCATTCGTTTTCGCAACCAGATCGTTCATAATTAGCCTCTACTCTTGTTTTAATTTCTTCTTTAAAATCAATCGGGTACCTTTTTCCCGGGATAAATCATATTCAACTTCATCCATCAGATTGTTTATCAAATAAACGCCAAGCCCGCTATCCTGCACATCCTCCAGATCACGGGACACGAGCTTTGCTAAATCCACTTTTTCGGCGAAATCCTGAATCGCAATTTCAAGATCTCCAAATCTATTGGTTTCTGCAGAGAGCTCAATTTCGCCTCTTTTTTCACCTTTATAGCCGTGTTTAATTATATTGGCGAGTGCTTCGTTAACGGCTAATTGAATCTCATAAATCTGGTCATCGCTGAATCCACGTCCACTGGCAAATTCATACAATTGCTCCCGTATTGGTTTTATGAGTTTTCCCACAGCCAGCATTGACATGTGAATTTCTTCATCAGAAACAACACGAACCGTAAGTTCTTCATCATTTTTAAAATTCTTACTCAAAACAACACTCCATTTACAATCAGGCGGTAATCGAATCCGTTAAATTCATTAACAACAGGCCTGGGAAGCGGTTTTTGCCAATCACCCGTTCAACGCAACGTATAAATCAACCAGACAAATGAACGTTTCAAATAATGCTTGAACTTTTCAAACCGCTGGCAGTTCTGCTCGTTTTTTATAAATAAAAGCAAGCACGGCCGCAACGGCATCATAAAGCTCCACAGGAATCTGCTGTTCAACCTCAAGTAGCATCAATGCCTGCAGCAGTTTATCGTCACGGAGAACTTCTACACCGTTTTCCTGCGCAATGGCGATTATTTTCTCCGCCAGCAGGCCTTTCCCTTTGGCAACCACCTGTGGCGCACTACTTTTGGATGGCTTGTAGGAAAGGGCAACGGCTGTTTTCTGCATTTTCGAGATTTTTCTACTCCTGGTCAGCGCTAATTCAAGACTCACATTTCACAGATGTGCACAAAATCGGATCGTGTTTATCATTATTTCACATTACAAAATCCGTACATCAAATTTTCATGTTTATATATTTTGCCGATTTTCCTGCACCTTCGCTCTTTTTCTGAGCGTCCAGTTTGATATTGGTGAAACCCGGAACTCCAGTCTGTGTCTGCAAAATTTCCTGCAATTCTGTCATTCCGTTGCGAAGAATTTGAAACCAGGGCAACTTATCCGTTGCAATATCCAGAAACAGGTTATTTTCTGATATTCGAAACTGGTACTTGCTCTCCCCCGTTTGAGTATCCTGCAAATGCAAAACGAACGAAACATGCTCACCCGCTGTCACCTCAGTTTCATTCTCATCAACCTGAAGATGGCTCCGGGCAACAAATTCAGAATCGGTGAATCGCAAATAAAGATGGAGAATCTCCTCCGGCTTTTCCTGATTCACCTGCTCACTATTTTGCTTCAGTGGCGCATCCGATTCGATTTCCGGATTAATTTTCAGAAGCAACTTGGGCTTATTTTCCCGCACCAGAACACGAACTTGCTGTCCAACCGATAAAGGTTTAAGCGATGTCGCAACCAGGTTGTATTTTGCCACACGAAAAAGAAATTTGCCATCACCCAGGTCTTTGGTAACGATCCCCCGCAAATTTCTACCCGGTCGAAAGAGCGTTTCCAGCACCTTTTTCGAAATGAATTTAACTGCATACGGACTCGCAAACTCTTTACCGGATTGAGGAATATTCATGCTTCGAGGCTATTAGTTATCCGCAAAATCGATCCGCAAGTTTGATTCACCATTTTGTACAGGAACGGGTGCAGGTGTCGCTGGTCCTGACTTGCGAAGACCGAGCACGAGTTCCACTTCTCCTACCCCAATTTGCAGTTTCTCTGCAATTTCCCGCACAGAATAACCATCCAGTGCATAATCGAGAATTTCTGATTTTGCTTTGAGTGCCGTTGGCGTCAGACGATTTCTGCCCTGTGGAACGATATTATTTTCATTCATCGTTCGTTGTATTTGACGCAGACGCGAACTTTCAATTCGCTGTTCTGAGGGGGGATACCCTTCGGCCAGCTGGATTCGGGTTTTCAACTCCTCAGAAACGGGCATTGCTACATCGGTATCATCACGAAGATCAATTCGCTCAACAGGCTGTTTCAGCGATTGTGTTTGTTGAGATATTCTCGACCTGGTTTCGTGTGCTTCCGGTGATTTTGTGTTGCGGTACAAATTGTTTTTTTCCATCAATTTAATAATGCGTTGTACCTGATCTTCCCGGTTATCTTTTCCTGAAGACCGGCGCCGGTAATTGCGCCATACCGAGTAAAGCAGGATCAATACGACAAGGCTTCCTGCAGCGATCAGCACGCTTTTTATCACAAATGCATTAGCCAGCTGCGATCGTAATGGCATTGGTGAGGGTGCAGAGTCGACTTGTGTCGGTTCATCGAGTGTGGGGGATTTTTCCGGTGATTGCGTTTGCACAACTCTTGTTGAACTTGGTCGCTGAACAGATGTATCAGCTGCTTTACCTTTTTCATTCAGGTTTGCGATATACAGGTTGGAAATAAACGCAAATTCAACATTTTCCTGTGCACGTTTTAAATGGTAAAGTGCTTGTTTTTTATCCTTCTGCAAGGACAATAACATGCCCAATTGCAGGTGCGCACGCGTATGGTTTGGATTTTCCTCAATGACTTTTCGAAACTGGGCAACAGCTTCCGTCGTGTCGCCAGTCTGTAATGCGGTAATCCCGGCAAGATAGGCACTGCCTGTATTTACTGGTATTTTTTTCGGCACTGTTAACCGGTCCGCCGGTTCTTTGCTTTCATAAATATCGATGATGATCTTCTTTTCCGGCGGATAAAAGAAAGATTCATAGCGAAATTTCGAAGGAAAGTTGATCTGTATCGTACCAGAGTTGCCATTGCCCGAAACGGATAACTCACCGGATTCCATTTCAGGCAAATTCAATGTTTGTGGCAAGGCTGCTTGCAGATTAAGAACAAGCGCACCGTGCTCGAGATCATCGACGAAAGAATACTCAGCCCTATCTGTAAGAGAGATATCCAGGCGCGTAAACCGGATAAATTTTTCATAATTGATTTCTGTTACACTGATCTGCTGCTGCGCGACGATGCTTCCGAAGAATGACAGGCACAGGGAAAGCGCAACGATTGTTTTTTTAGTCCACTGCATGTTCGACACCTCGTGCGATTATATTCAGAAAAGTATCGGCTTGTTCAAGCTCCAACTGCAGTTGTTCTTCATAGAGGAGCAATGCAATTTCCCCGTTTTCATCCCGAAGGACGTTTTTGTCCTTAAATACAAAACTATCAAATTCAGGCAAATTTCGCCCTGCGGTAAAACCAACGCCACATCGGCGCACAAGATAATCCCCTAAATGAACGCAGGAGGCCAATTCATTTTCATCGAGCAATGCGGCCGGGGAATGGTGGTAAAGTATTGCTTTTATCAATTGAACCGGAAAATTCCACTTGTCCGCAAACCATGCGGCGATATCAGCATGGGTCACACCCAGGAGCGCTTTTTCAGCAGAATAGAAATCCGAATTGTATTCCGTGACATTTTTGATAACGACAGAAAAATAGCGTTTGGCGTACTGGCTAAGGATTAATTTGCCGATATCATGCAGCAATCCAGCGATAAACGCTTCACTTTTTTTATCGCGGCAGATATCGCGTGCCACCATACTTGATGCGACGGCACAACCAAAAGCATGCTCCCAGAATTCTGTGTAATCGAAGGCGCCATCCCAATTATCCGAAAAACGGTCGATGACACTCAAACCAAGGGAAAGGGTTTTCAGATTATCAAAGCCAAGCAGAATGATAGCGAAGTCAAGAGTTTTTACCTTGCGAGGAAGACCAAAGTAGGCAGAATTTGCCAATTTTAACAACTTGGCTGACAAAACCTGATCACTTGAAATCAAACGGCTGAGCTCCGAAACAGTCGTACGCGGATCATCCATAACCTGCATCATTTTAGCGACAACCGTTGGTAAAGTCGGCAGGTTCATTACATTTTGTGCAATTCTTTTCGCCTGCACTTCACCGAGGTAAGTGTCGTTCATTATGCCATTTCCATTTACCTGCATCGTCACCCCAGAATATCGATAGTATGGCCAAGATGAGTCATTTCCTGTTCATCCTTATCCGGTTTTTTTCTTTTTTTCAAGCGCTTGCGTCTTCTCATGTTTTTTTCTTTATCGTCACGCAACGAATTTTCGATATCCTCATTCTTGCCCGTTGGCGGTGCATCATTCATCGCTTTTTTATGGAGATTTTCAACGGCTGCATGCGCCTGTTTCTGGTTGGCATCTTCGGCTATTTTATCAGACTGTTGTACCCGTTCTGCAGCATGGGTTTTTCCGATGGCATCAGAAATTTCGACTGGTCCGATCATTTAGCACCTCCTTAACTCCAGGGCGCATTCCCAATTCCTAAGAATGGGGGAAATCGTTAATTGATTCAGCAATCAAATGGAAAGCCCAGTCTTCGATTGCCCCTCAACCCTACCCTGTTAAATCTTCAGCTAACAAATTGCGCAGCGTGGCCACAGCCTTGCTGTGAACCTGCGATACACGGGATTCAGTTATATTGAGAACCTGACCAATTTCACGCAGTGTGAGCTCCTCATAATAATAGAGCGCCATCACAATTTTTTCCTGCTCAGGTAATCTTTCAATGGTTCTTACCAGGAGTTTTTTTACTTCCTCTGCTTCAATGGATTTATAAGGATTGGATGATTTGTTATCTTCAACAACATCGTACATCGAGGTATTTTGCTCGCTATCGTCAACTCCCGGTCCGTCAAGAGAAACCAGCGAAGCGGTGTTGATATCACGAATCAGTGCAATAAATTCTTTTTCCGGCATCTCAAGACGTTCCATGATTTCCTGTTCATTAACGGACCGGCCAAGCTCACGCTCCAGTTCTGTCAGGGCACGGTCAAACTTCCGTGCTTTTGAGCGCAACGAGCGTGGCGCCCAATCCAGCTTGCGTAATTCATCAAGAATAGCACCGCGAATTCTCGGCAGAACGAAAGTTTCAAATTTAACCCCCATCGTTGGATCAAACCGGTCTAGGGCACCAATCAGTCCAATGACACCTGAGCTGACCAAATCTTCGTAGTCGACGCTTGAAGGCAGGCTGACCATCATTTTTCCAGCGACGTATTTAACCAGGGGCAAGTATTTCGACAAGAGTTCCTCTCTGATTTCGGCTTCACCATCGGCCAGATAGGCTTTCCATAAGACTTTCTGTTCGGTATTTGGCATGATGCTAATCTCCTCGACGAATTATATTAAATATCGGCTATACCGTTGTTTCATATTTAATTAAACAATTTTGAAATAGCGCTGGCTTTTGCACGGGATATATCCTCTATTTTAGCTTCCTCTTCATCGCTGTTTTTCCGCTCTTCTTCCTCTATGAGTTTTATTCGTACACGAATATGGCGGTACAGCGTGTCGATGCCCAGCCCCAGTGCAAAGGCCAGAATAAAGTAAAAAACACTGTTCATTACGGTTTCATTGTAGGGTACTCCTGCAAGATTCTGGATGATAAACAGAAACAAAGCGAAGGAAAGCGATGCTTTCAGAACCATTCAAGTCTCCGGTAATAAATTCGTATTCAGTTCCAGTTTCGCATTCAAGCAATTGCTTTCGCACTATTTAAAAGCATGAGAGGACTCGGTTGTAATTGCGGCGCCAGTTGTTCTAAAATGTGCTGCGCTTCCTGAAATACAGCCAAATTCTGTGGCCACTTTTGCAGCGGCCAACTCTCCTGCAACATTTCTTTGATTTTCTTTTCTTCGTTGAGGCTGCACAAAAGCGGTGCATTAAAACGAAGAAAATGTTCAACGATGAGATTCAGTTTTCCAAATCCATCGCTTGCTTCCTCGAGGGATTGTGCACGGTTCATTGCAATGTTCACATGCAAATGCGGGAAATGCATTTTGATCATCTTAATCAATGCGTATGCATTGGTAATGGAAGCGGGATCAGGGGTCGAGACGACAGTTGCCAGGTCAATCCTGCGGCTGAAACGACGGTGCTGTTCGCCAAATCCCGTTGTTGCGTCAAGTAGAATAAAATCATAAGCAGAGGCCATATTTTGCAGGATTGAATCGAGACAATGGATTGCTTTTGCGTTCGCCGGTTCACTCTGCGGTTGCATGACAAAAACATCAAGGTTGGCAATTTCCGAAGCCATGAAGTCTGATTCCATCGCCGCCTGCGCCAGGACGACCTCCGGATCGATAAAATTATCCAGATTGAACTGCAGGTGTGCACCGGGCAGAGAAAAGTCCATATCGACAAACAAGGTTTTGTAACCCATGCGTGACAACTGCAATGCAATAATCCCACTGAGAATAGATTTTCCGACGCCACCCTTTCCACTCAGAAAGCTCCACAAAACCGGGCGGTTGCCATCTGTTGCTGCGGATTCGTAAGTCGGTATCGTGGGGCGTGCCTCGCGATAATCGCGCATTCGTTTTAACTGATCCATCGGTCCAAATCCCATCCATCGACGACGATCTCTGCCAGAGATTCCTGCGTTGCTTTAATTAAATCATCCGGAATATTTTGCCCATTGCAGATATAGGAAACAGGCTTATCACTCAATTTGGCCAAATTCAACATTACTGCCGCATCCATCACTTCATCGATTTTTGTAAACAGAATTCGATCGAAGGGAAGCTGCTGGTAGCTTCTCATTATATCTTCCAGTTCCGCATAACGGGTGGTTGCGCTCAAGGTGAGATGCACTTCAGAAACATCAATATTTTCAATGAAGTGGCGTAGTTCGCGCAGGAAAATACGGTTGCGCGGATTACGACCGGTTGTATCCAGAAAGATGTAATCGTAATCCGAATAAGATTGGACTATATATTCCAATTGCGGCGGTGTAAATGCAATTTTCATTGGGATTTCCGCAATTTCAGCGAAGGTTTTCAACTGATCGATTGCACCGATCCGGTAGGTGTCAATGGAAATCAAACCTACTTTTGCCTGTTGCTGCAAAGTCAATTGTGCGGCAATTTTTGCAATCGATGTGGTTTTGCCCACACCTGTAGGTCCTACCAACGCAACAATTTTCGGACTCCGCATTGAGGGAGAATCCAGGCTTACACGAAATCTTGAAGCAAGTTTTTTCCGCAAAATACCTGCTGCGGACTCAGTGGATTGAAATTCATTCTGGGGAACTTTTTCCCCCAATTCCAACAACAGCGAACTTATGATTTCACCGTGAACACCAGCCTTTGACAACACGTCCTTCATCGTGCGTAAAAAAGGACTCAGGGTGGGCATGACTCGATTGGTTTCAAAGGGAGGCTGAGGCTGCTCGCTTGTTGTAATTCGCTCAAAGCTAGGCGAGGTAATCCGCCTGTTTTCAACCTGTTTTGGTTCTGCACCAGCGTACATGCGGGACGCATAATTACGTTTCTGGGAGGTCCGCGCTGCGGCAGGGACTTTCTCTTCAAAAGCAGGAATCGGTGGCACAACTGCAGAGCCGGCTTTCAATGGCTTTTCATCGATTGCGGCGATAACTTCAATTCCACCGGATTCGCCCGGTATCTTTTTTGAACTCAAAATGAGCGCATTTTCACCTAATTCCTGTTTGATCGCCTTTAAGGCGTCGGTCATGCTTTGTTTGTGGTATTTTTTAATTTTCATCTTTTATCCGAATCGCTCCAACAAGCTTAATTTCCAGTGTCGTTGGTAATTCTGTAATCGCGAGAACTGCCAGATCGGGAAATACGGTTTCGGTCATTCTGCGTGTGTACAAGCGCACGCCGGGAGAAACAACGATAACATTGGGGTAACCTTCCTGCATCAGCCTATCTGAGAATTTTTTGATTTCGCCATAAATTTTTTGTAGTGTATTTGGAGGCAAGTTCGGGATTTTTAAAGCGGAATCGCTATTGCGAATCGAATCCAGAACCATACGCTCGACTGTGGGATCCAGGGACATGGCATGCAGTGCGCCATCTTCGGCGACATAAGGCAAATGCAGACTTGCACCCAAGGCATTGCGGACATATTCCGTGAGCAGGTCCACATCCTTTGTCAGGTGGATGTGATCGCCTATCGTTTCCAAAACGCGTACAAGGTCACGGATGGAAACCCGTTCAGCCAGCAAGTTTTGTAAGATTTTCTGCACATTGGCCAGGGAAATTTGGCTGGGAATAAGCTCATCTACAACAGCCGGATAATCTTGTTTGATATTATCGATGAGCTTTTGTGTTTCCTGCCGTCCGAGCAATTCATGGGCATGGGATTTCAGCAATTCACGCAAATGAGTGGCGAGTACCGCAGCCGCTTCCACGACGGTATAACCCAGCCGCTCTGCTTCCGTACGACGGGAATTTTCAATCCACACCGCCGGTAAACCAAAGGCGGGTTCCACGGCATTGATACCATGCAATTTTTCTTTGATGCCACCGGGATTCAAGGCCATGATGTAACCCGAACGCACTTCGCTGCGTGCGATTTCAACACCGCGAATTTTAATGGTGTATTCATCGGGTTTGAGTTGAATGTTATCCCGAATGCGGATTGGTGGTACGATTATGCCCTGCTCTAAAGCGACCTGTTTGCGAATCATGGTGATGCGATGGAGCAAATCACCGCCATGCTCTTTGTCGACCAGTGCGATGACACCGTAACCAATTTCCAACTCAAGCTCATCAATATGCAGGAATCGCGCTACATTATCTTCCGGTTCCTTTTCCTCTTCTTCGGCGGGTGCAGCCTGATCGGCTTCCTCTTTCTTGCGGTTGGCAAGAATCGTGCGGCCAGCAATGAAACAGATGACGGATAAAGTCCAGAATGGCAATGTCGGCAATCCGGGGGCCGAACCAAAAAGCAATAGAGTTGCGGATACGATAAAGAGACTGCGAGGCTCAAAGAACAATTGCCGCAGCATGTCCTGCCCAAGAGAGGCATCAGAAGCTGCACGGGTTACGATTATGCCTGCGGAGGTGGAAATAATCAGCGCAGGAATCTGCGACACCAGACCATCCCCGATGGAAAGCAAAGTATATGTTTGCGCTGCATCGGCGAATTCCATGCCGCGTTGGCCAACACCGATGATGAATCCACCAATAACATTGATGACGGTGATTATCAAGCCGGCGATGGCATCTCCACGGACGAACTTGCTGGCTCCATCCATTGCTCCGTAAAAATCCGCTTCGCTGGAAATATCTTCCCGACGTTTGCGCGCCTGGGCGTCATCGATCAGCCCGGCATTGAGGTCAGCATCGATGGCCATCTGTTTTCCTGGCATGGCGTCCAGAGTGAATCGTGCAGCGACTTCAGCAATTCGTCCAGCACCTTTGGTGATGACAACAAACTGGATGATAACCAGAATCAGAAAAATGATAAAACCGACGACGTAATTTCCCTTAACGACAAAACTCCCAAATGCTGTAATTATATTGCCGGCATAGGCTTCGCTAAGGATCAGACGAGTTGAACCAATATTGAGGGAAAGCCGGAACAGAGTTAAAATGAGCAGAAGTCCGGGAAAAACACTAAACTGCAGCGGTTCTGTCATATAAAGCGCGATCATCAAAACCAGCAAGGCAGCGGAGATATTCACCGCCAACAGAATATCTAAAAGCGCCGTTGGAAGCGGAATAATCATGATTGCCAGGATTCCGAGCACCGCAACAGCGGTAACGACATCGCTATAGCGTCGGAATTGCTGCGAAATTGTCAGTGCGATAGCAGCCATTTTAGTTTAGAATTCGCCTGTTCTGCATTTGGTAAATGTAACTCAAGATTTCTGCAACTGCCTGGTATGCATCGACCGGAATTTCCCGGTTGAGTTCGCCCTCATGAAACAAAAGCCGTGCAAGGGGAGGATCTTCGTAAATCGGGACGTTGTGTTCGGCAGCCACTGCTTTAATTCTCAAAGCAAATTTACGCTCGCCCTTGGCGACGATAATCGGTGCATTGCTTTTACCGGGTTCATAATTCAGGGCAACCGCATAGTGAATCGGGTTCGTTATGACCACATCTGCCTCTGGAACTGCAGCCATCATACGCTTGCGCGACATGGCGCGCTGGATTTCACGAATGCGTGCTTTAATTTGCGGGCTGCCTTCCATCATTTTGTGTTCTTCCTTCACTTCCTGTTTGGTCATCTTTAAATTTTTCTCAAAATCATAGCGTTGGTAAGCATAGTCAGCCAGGGCGAGGATGAGCATCGCCAGACCGACCTTGAAAAGTATTTCGAAAGAAACCTCACCGATAAATTGCATCAAATGGCCGGTCGTTTCATTGGTAAGAACAAAAAATGTTGCATATTTCGAGCTCAATACAGAATAAATAATCGTTCCAATTATCACCAACCGTATGATGTTTTTCACAAGCTCGAGCAGCGATTTGACGGCGAACATTCTTTTCAACCCCGAAATGATATTAAATTTATCAAAAGTCGGTTGTAAAGATTTTGGTGCCCAGAGCAATCCAACCTGGGCGATGTTTACCGAAAGTCCGATAACGACAATAAAAAGAAGAAACGGGCCCAGCAATTCGATCATTTGTGCTGATATTTTGATAAAAAGTGGTCTGATTTCTTCAACTGTCATCTCAAATGCTGCTGCGCCGGTCAAATACGTTTTGAACAACTCGATTATGCGCTGCAGGAGAAAACCACCGGACAGATAGAGAAAACTGCTGCCGGTTAAAATGATAATTGCGCTGTTTAGCTCAACACTCTTGGCAACATTGCCTTTTTCACGTGCTTCATTCCGGCGTCGCGGGGACGCCTCTTCGGTCTTCTCCTGACCATTTTCATTTTCAGCCATCCGTCAACCTACCAGGGCATGCAGAAGGGTGCCAAGTGTGGTTTGCAGTGACATGACAAGACCACGAAAATAATTGCTGAATGTTGGATAGGTAAAGACCAGTGCGAAAAATCCGACACTAATTGTTAATGGAAATCCAACGATGAAAACATTCATCTGTGGTACGGTGCGTGCTAAAATTCCCAGCCCGACATTGGTGAGTAACAACATGACCAGAATTGGTCCCGATATTTGTAAAGCAATCACAAAGACATCCGCGCTCAAACGCACGATGTACGGCAGGAGGTCGCCGGAAATATGCATACCAATCAGTGGAATTACTGAGAAGGAATGTGCCAATGCCTCCAGCAAAAGAAAATGGCCATCGATAATCAGAAACAAAGTGATTGCAGTAATCGCCTTAAGGCGGGAAATGATGGAAATTTCCTGGCTCATTTCCGGATCAAAGGTGACAACCATCGAAAAACCCATGAGAAAGCTGATGATCTGACCGGCAAAGCGCACGGCATGAAAGATAAATTCTGTAGCAAATCCGAGAATTATGCCAGTGAGAACTTCCTTCCCAACAAGGAAAAAATAACCCGCTGCATTTGAGATATCGATTTGTACCGGTTCAACTCGATGAACCAGTAAAACAGTGAAAACCAGGGACAGTGCGATTCGCACCGTCATTGGGATAGCACGATGGTTAAAAACGGGGATTAAAACGAATAGCGTAAAAATCCGTACGAAAACCAGAAAAAAAACTTCTGTCTGTTGTAACAAAGCGTCCAAAGTTGCTCAATCCCATGTTGTGGTTCGCTTGCCAATTGTGTGAATCCCAATGGCAACGAACATGCCAGTTAACATTCAAACAGGGTTTATATCTTTGTAATGATTTTACTCCAATGCGGATATGCATTTAGCGAGATTTGCAGGAAAATCGCATAAATTTCGGATTCAAAAATAATCGGCAACTTTTGCCCAACAGGTGCGCGATTTTCCTACTCTTTCTATTTTATTGTCTTGATATAGCCAAAAATTGTCGTCGTAAAATCGAGCATGGAAGTGAGCATCCAGGGCAGGAAAAGCGCCAGAGCAATGACGATCAGCAAAATTTTTGGAATGAAGGTGAGGGTCATCTCATGGATTTGTGTGACCGCCTGAAAAATGCCCACGGTTAAACCGGCAACCAGGCCAAGCAATAAAATCGGGCCAGAAATTTTCAGCGTCGTCCAGAGCGCTGATTTCATTATGGATATAACGAATTCCTGTGTCATTTTACCTCCAGTTACCCTGCAACAGGATAATCTATTCCACGATAAAACCCGTGGCCCAGGCCCTTGTGGCCTGATTAAATGAAAATGAAGTTTTTTCTACCAATTGAACTCACAACGAATATCCCCACGAGGGGAATGGTTACGAAAATTTTTCTCACGAGAAATACATAGTCCGGGCCTTTGGGGCCTGCCATTCCCGCTGCTCCATCATCCAAAGCCTTCGACCAGGGAACCGATGAGCAAATACCAGCCATCCACCAGCACAAAAAGCAGCAACTTGAACGGCAACGAAATCATCATTGGCGGCAACATCATCATCCCCATGGACATGAGGATGGAAGCAACGATCATATCAATCATCAAAAAGGGAATATAAAGGAGAAAACCGATTTCAAATGCACGCCGCATTTCACTGATAATAAACGATGGCACCAAAACCAGAGTCCCGATATCCTCCCTGTTTTTTGGCCTTTCGGATTTTGACAGTTTCACGAATAACGCCAGATCCTTTTCACGCGTTTGTTTCAGCATGAACTCACGCAGCGGCGAGATACCACGCTCAATGGCCTGTTCCGAGCTAATCTCTTCCTGAACATAGGGCTGAAAAGCATTTTGATAAACCTCGTTAAAAACCGGCTGCATAACAAAAAAGGTGAGAAACAGAGACAGGCCAAGCAATATCTGGTTGGGGGGCATTTGCTGAATGCCAATTGCCTGCCGCACAAAATGCAGAACCACCACAATCCGGGTAAAAGAGGTCATCATGATGAGAAATGATGGCGCCAGAGTCAGAATTGTGAAAAGGAATAGAATTTCAAGGGCGAGCGCGACGTCGCGAGGTTCCTGGGCTTTATCGATATTGATCGAAACCTTCGGCACTGATTGGGCGCTCACTTCCGGGAGTGCTGCGAGCATCAAAAGTGCAATGACGAAAAAAATGATCAATGTACGTTTGGGCATCCTGCGCATGGACGTACGCCTTAAAATTTATCCAGTGACTGAAGACGAATTATGAGAAACATGATAAGGCAAGTATCCCTACTTGCTACTTTGCAGATGTCGTAAAAAACGGTGGTGAGGTGGAACGGCCTTTGGTTCCGTCTCGTTCTCCGATGTTTCGAGTTCTGTCAAAACGGTTATTGATTGTTCTGTAACGCCCAAAACAAGCTTTTCATCCGCTATTTTCACCAGGACGATACGGGATTTGGGTGAAAGGGGTAAATTTTCAATGACCTGCATTTCACTGCCGGCTCTTCGCAAGCCACCCATGGGCGCAATATACTTTTTGGCAACCCACGCAAAGACAGCAAGCAGAAAAAAAACAAAGGCCAGTACCGCAATGGTTTTTACTGTTGCGAAATCACCCATCACTGGCGAAGTCTCCTCGGCCTGGCTGCCATTTCCCGGGATAATTTGTATGAATGCCAGACCGAAAAGCAGAGTAATCAGCGCCAGTGGCAAAAATTTCTTCAGCTGGTTTTTGTACTCAGGTTTCATCATTCACCCAGGCTTTGTAAACGCTCCGATTTGCGAAGAAGCTGTGTGATCCGCACCCCAAAGTGATCATCAACAACGACAACTTCGCCCAAGGCCAGGCGTTTGCTGTTTACATAAATTTCAACGGGATCGCCGGCTAATTTATCCAGTTCAACGATCGCACCCCGGCCCAATTGCAGGATTTCCTGCACCGGTTTTTGTGTCCGGCCTAATTCTACCACGATATCCAGTTTTAAGTCATAGAGCATCGTGATATCAGTGCCGTCTGCCGGCCCCTGGCGCATTGTTTTGCTTTTGTCCAGTTCACCAAATTCGACCCCATCGACACCGATGGAAGACGCATCACCAACATCGTCGACAGTGGTTACCTCAAGATTGGCGGCTTCAAGCAAGGTTTGCCAGGCGGCACTAGCAATTTTGCTCATATGAAACCGTGCACCATCGATCTCCATCTCATACTGCACATGCAATGCATCTAAGGCAACATCTTCCTCAGACAGGGTGCGCACATTGAGTTCAGGAGCAGAAAATAAAGGTGCCGTTTCCAGATTCGCCCCAAGGTTGTTCTGCCCAGCTAAATTCCAGTTTTCCAGCAATATATCCAACGAATCGATGGCATCATTAAATTCATTGATCTTGGCAATAAGTGCGGCTGCATTATTCTCTGTGATAATAAATTTTTGTTCGAATTCTTCCTGCCAGGTCACGGTGGAGGTGATAATCTGACAGGATTGCCCTTCAAACAAAGCGGCAAGATCGTCGGCATTGAGAACGTCAACCGCTTTCGGAGTCAGGTTCAACGTGATCATGGCGTCGTTGGCCATCATCGTCGAAAATTCGTTGCAGATATCCGATTCGACTTTTAGTATGAGCTGTTTTGCGACTTCTTCAGCCATCATTTAACTCCATTTTCAAAACCAATCCACGCAACACGTACCGGGGATGGCTCTATGATTTATATTTTCCAACCTTAATCATCTGTATCGATGGGAATTTCTTCGTTAATCTCCAGTGCAATGCGGTTTTGCATTGTTCCTGGCCGGCCTTTATAACGCAGGGCACCATTCACAAAAATTGGTACATCACCATTGATTTCTGAATTGAGACGAATCACGTCACCTTCCTCCAACTCAATAAATTCTTTGAGGGAAATGCTGCGACGCCCCAGCTCCGCGTGAATAGGCATTTTCACGGAATAGATCTTTTTATACAAGTGCGATTTTTCATCATCTGTCCGTTCAATTTTACGAGAACGGATCATCTGATGCGCAGTCATTTTGGGGAGTATTGTTTCAAAAATCTGGATCGGAAAGCACAGATTGATGAAACCTGTCGTCTGCTGTGCTTTCACTTCTATGGAAACCGAAATAACGATTTCTTCAATTGGGGCAATCTGAATAAAATTCGGCCGGCTCTGGTAACTCGACAAAAACGCATTGAGCTGTGTAACCTGAATCCAGGCATTGTTCATCTCGCGCACCATTTCCGCAGCAATGGCGCCGATCACCCGCTGTTCGATAAGTGTCAGCTCACGATTTACATCGATGCCTCTGCCCTCTCCTCCCAACAAACGGTCGATACTGTAAAAAACGAATGGCAGCGTCAGCTCCATAATTGCATCCCCCTGCAATTCCTCGATGCGCAGAATATAAATGCAACTGGGATCGGACATGGAAAGGCTGAATTCCGAATAGGTCACCTGGTCGACGGCGATGAGCTTGACATTGACGAGTGTTCGCAGTTTCGAGGTAAGATAATTTTCCAGCAACTGGCAAAAGCGCTCGTGTACCATCTGCAGCATTCGCAGGTGATCTTTGGAAATCAGGTTGGGATGACGGAAATCGTAGATGCTGATTTGGCGTTTCTTCTTCTCCGGCGCCTGCTCCTCTATCGCTTCCCCAAAATCTATCTCGGATAAAAGCGCATCTATCTCATTTTGATTGAGAATTTCAGCCAAGGATTTGTCCTTTCCTGCAATCTTGATTTAAGCTGCTTTTTTCACAAACACCAGGATCAGGCAGGAGATCTCCGCTGCCGATCATGAAAACCACGCAATGTGTGATTGAAGCACGTTTAATTCGCTAATTCTGAAACAGAGTAATTATTGAAAAATGAAACTGGGCAAATAAATCGCACGCACTTTGCCTTTTTTAAGCACGGTGTTGCATGCCTCTTTCAGTTCTTCTTTTATGGCTGCCCGGCCTTGAGAACCGTCCAGCTCAAGGATAGTTTTGCTCACGAGCACGTTGACAAGGGCGTCGCGGAGCTGCACGTTCTTTTCTGAGATTTCGGCTTCCAATTCCGGGGCTGTAAATTCTAACACAATGTTCGCATTTAAAAAACGTGAACCAGCCGTCCCCGCAGGATTGATAATGACATCGGAGAATTCGTAAAGTGTTCCCGGTTTTGTGACATCTTCTTCCACTGGCTCTTCCGTGTCAGAAACTGCCTTGGTTGGTTGAGCAAAACTTGAGATCAGGAACCAGGCGATTCCTGCCTGGATAAGCATGATTGGTACACCGATCATCAGGATCATTTTTAACGTATTCCCCCCCGATTTCTCCTTACTCGGGGTTTCCTCAACGGGTTTTTCTTCTTCTTGTTTTTTCTTCGCCATAAAGGACTCCAATCAGTGGCTTTATTATTTCTTTGGCGCTGGAGTAATAAATTGTGGTTCACCTTCCGCCTTGTTTTCAGTAGAGGTTTTCCTGGTCACAGGTTTATACAACTCAACCAGTTCCAGATATATCTCCACGCGGCGGTTTTTGGCTCTGTTTTCCGGTGTATCATTTTCTACCAAAGGACGGGTATCCGCAAATCCACTGCATGCCAGTTTTTCACGTTTGATACCCAGATTTTCAAAATAGTGCAAAACATTCAAAGCCCTGCTGCTGGAAAGCTCCCAGTTGGAGGGAAATTGCCGGGTATGAATCGGGATATTATCCGTGTGCCCTTCGATACGCAGAACACCATTTGCTGCTATGTTCATCTCGGCAATTTTTCGCAACAGAGGCAAAATTTGCCGCTTCAGGTTACTTTTACCCGATTCAAACAGCAGCTCGTCCTGCAAAGTAAATCGAATAGAATTTTCACCGGATTGTATTTTGGCAAATTCTTTGAGTCCCTGCTCTGCAATTGCTTCCTTCATTTCCTGCAATTTTTCCCAGATCATCGACAATTTGCGAAACTGCAGCGGTGTTGTTGGCTGGGCATCCAGGTGGATAATGGCGCGTTTTGAATTCAGAATACCCAAAGCGCCTTTCAGGGAACCCATCGCTTTATTGAATTCCACCTGTTGCATGGAAGAAAAGGAAACGATAAGCACAAAAAAGCACAAAAGGAGCGACATCAAGTCCGCAAAAGTGGCCAGCCACTCCGGCAATCCTTCAGGACACTTCTGTTCTTCTTCCATCGTTCTTATTCCTCTTTCCGCACATCAGAGCGCAACTGTGGTGCGATAAATGAAATCAGTTTTTGCTCAACAATTCTTGGATTATCACCACTTTGCATAGCCAGAATGCCTTCCATCATTAAGGTACGCACCAGAATTTCTTCTCCGGATCGCATTTGCAGTTTTGCCGCCATCGGATTAAAGAAGATATTTGCCAATACAGCACCATAAAATGTTGTCAACAAGGCTACTGCCATGGATGGGCCGATTGTCGAAGGGTCTTCCATCGATCCCAACATGAGAACAAGTCCAATCAGGGTTCCGATCATTCCGAACGCGGGCGCCATCGTTCCCATACTCGTGAGAATTGAGGACCCAAGATCATGGCGTGCTTTCAACGAAGTAATTTCCGTGGTTAAAATATTCCGAATCGCATCCGGTTCGGTGCCGTCGATGGAGAGTTGCAAACCTTGTTTTAAAAACTCATCTTCGACATTGGCCATTTCTTTTTCGAGAAACAGAATACCTTCCCGGCGAGCCATATCAGCAAAGTGAACGAGTTGTTTTATGGTGTCTCCGGGAGGGGCCAATGGATAGAGAAATGTTTTTTTCACAACACCGATCACCGCAGTAACCTGTTTCAGCGAGAAACTAATAAGCGTAGATGCGATTGTTCCGCCAACCACAATGAAGATTGAACCAACATCGATGAAAGCGGAAAGCGGCCCACCAGCCATAATCGACCCGACAACAGCTACCGTTCCTAATACAATTCCGATTACAGTGGCAATATCCATCTGTACTTACCTCAATTCTTAAAGGAAAGATCGTCCAGATCTTCCCCAAAATTTGTAACATGCAGGCGTTTTTTATAGGTAAAAATCTTCTGAACAACATCCTGCACCGACTCGCGTACAACATATTTTGATTTCGTTGTCAGGGTGACGATCGTATCCGGTGTTGCCTCAATCGTTTCGACAAGCTCTGCATTGATGTAAAACTTCGTTCCATTAAATCGTGTTACTTCAATCACATAGGACCTCGTTTATAAATAGTGATCGCACCGATATCTCCTGTGCACCATCACTTGTTTAAAACGCGCTGCTTGCGTTTTTGCAAGAGAATTTCAGGGCAAAAGCCTTTTTTACCAATCGGGCAGACGCCCTCTCGTATTAATCGATCAGGGGACATCCCCTGATCGATCACAGTTGCTGATGCAAACGTTCAAACTTTCCCCCTTTCAAACGTTCACACCTTTATTCATTACCGTTTCAGGTTAACCAATTCTGTAAGCATTTCATCACTGGTGGTGATCACCCGGCTATTGGCCTGGAAACCACGTTGGGCAATGATCATGTTGGTAAATTCCTGCGCCAGATCGACGTTCGACATTTCCAACGAACCCGGCACAATTTCCGAGCGAATAGATTCGCCAGCCATGCCGACGATCGGATCACCGGAATTCCCCGTGGTATTATAAGCATTGTCACCAACACGTTCTAAACCTGAGGGATTATTGAACGTCGCCATGACCAGACGGGCCAGCGTTTGGGTCACACCATTGGTGAAGCTTCCGGTGATCTTTCCGGTTCGGTCGATGGAAATATTGTTAAGATCACCGTTCCCATAACCATTTTGTCCGCTCGCAAGGGCGGTAGATGCACTGGCAAATTGCGTCAATCCCTCGAAAGCATCGAGGGTCCCAACGTTTAATTCGATATCAAGTATATTCGCTCCATTATTCGGATCAATACTCAAAGTATTTAGACCATTATCAAAAGTAAATGTATTCAGCGATCCATCAGCGTTAAAAGTGACCACGCCACTGTTACCGCTTGAAACGATTTCATTGCCACCAACCGAAGCAGTCCAGGTCCACTGATTTCTCAGACTGGTCTTTTTAAATTCCAGTGAAACGATGTGCTCTTCGCCAAGGGCATCAAAAATGGTTGTACTGGCACTGTGTGTCACATCTTCTGCTTCCTGTTCCGTAGTAAAACTCATGGAGGTATTGAAAGTCGGATTTCCAGTTGACCGAATCACAACGGCATCGATTGCATTATCCATACCCGGATCACCTTGCACGTATATAGAACCATCTGAATCAATGGAAACGCCAGGCAAGGTCTGGATACCGAAGGTTGTTACCAACTGTGCAGTCAAATCCTCGAGGGTTGTGGCATTGGTGACCGCCAAGGCACCGGTTGTAGGTAATCCTCCAACATTCGCACTGATATCAATGCTGTCACCGTTTGTCAATCCGAGGGAATCACCAATTGAATTGCGCAGTTTCACAAGTTCTTCAGTACCAGATGCAAAATGGGAAAACTGGTCACTTGTAGCCGTAACGCCTGCGACGCTATCGATTGTCACTCCACTGGCGCTGTTAAATGCCGTTTGCAACGTTGGATTGGTGCTCTGGAAAGTCAGCTTATGCGCTGAACCGGAAGTATCCGTAAAGACAACAGCTCCTGCAGCATCAAGTGTGGCCGTCATGGAACCAGCGAAATCATTATTAATTTCTGCAACAAGGTCATCCAAAGAAGAAAACAAGGTATCACCAACGGCGGGATCATTATTCACCCAGGTGTAAACCTGTGTGGTTGAACCATCATTCACGGTGAAAGTTGTCCGGCCGCTGATCATTCCACTGATGCGTGAATTCGCTTGTCCTTTGGCATAGAGGCCATCTATGGAGGTGTCATCGCCGGCTTCCTCTATCGCCTGTAAAACGCTGGAATCGAGGATTGTACCAATAGGCACGGAAGTGGCATCCAGGTTACCCGTGAACTGTATTTCCGACGTTGCATTCGCCGGTACTTTTTGACCAAAAGGTAATACGATATCTTCCACGACAGAACTGCTTGGAATTTCACCATGGCCGTCTGCCATTCTGCCCTGAACAATCCAGCCATTGGAAGGATCGACCAGGCGGCCCAGCGCATCAAAATCAAAGTTTCCCGCGCGAGTATAATAATCCGACTTTCCATTGCGCATGATGAAGAAACCTTCACCGTTAATCGCCAGGTCGGTTGATTTTCCTGTGCTTTCCAGGTTTCCCTGAGAAAAAATTGTATCGATACTGGAAACTGTCATACCCAGTCCAATCTGACGCGGATTTGCTCCACCGTTGGTTTCGGACGGGCGGACAGCACCGGTCAAAGTCAAGGCCATAACTTCTTTAAAATTAACACGGCCGGATTTGAATCCCACCGTATTGACGTTTGCAATGTTATTACCGATCACATCCATCCGTGATTGATGGTTGCGCAAGCCGGAAACTCCGGCAAAAAGTGATCGCATCATAGTTGTTACCTCCGAAGTTGGAAGATCACCTGTAACCAAATGCAAGTGAATTGAGACTGCTTCGTTCGTTCCGCAGCCGAGCATTCCTCAAGAGGTCCTGCTCCTCAGCATTTGAATGAATTAGTAAAAAACAGCTCCATCGATATTGGTAAACACCCGTTGTTGCATTTCATTTTGATTCAATGCGGTGATGACCGTTTTCGAAGGAACATTGACGATAAAAGCAGCATCCTGCACGACAACCAGAGAATCCCTGATTCCCTTTTCTTCAGCCAGACCAACAGCCTGTCGCAGCGAATCCATCTGCATCGTATCCATAGCAATACCCCGCTGGTCGATTCGTGCTTGCACATGCTTGGAAAATTTCAGTTGATCATCACTTTGCAATGCTTTTTGCAGTAGCGACTGAAAATCGAGGCGCTGCCCCGAATCACCTGTGTTTTTTCCAGCCTGTACACGATCACCAGTTGGTGGTTGTATTGCTGCTATTTTGTAGTTAATTGGATTTGCATTCATTTCTGCATCCTGTTCATTCTCTTATCCATGGATCAAAGTGCCAGGCACTTCAAACTATCCTGCATCGCTGTCCCGGCTTACAATGCGCGCCACGTCGCCAAGGCTGAGCATCGTGCTATTGAGTACAAGACGCGCTTCTCCCGCCTCGTAACTTACACCGGTGATCATGCCTTTGATGTAGGTTGCCGGTTTGACGACGGAACCATCAGCCAGGCTCTGGCCCTGGACCTGGAATGTATAATCACCTGCGGGCAAATCACTGACATCAAAATTAACAATGGTAAAATCACCACTATTATTGCCGGGAGAAATTTCTTTAACGACAGCCCCATTGGCATCGTAAACAGTGACTTTAACATCTTTCATCGATTGCCCGGCTTCAAAGGCGAGTTCTAGAGAACTCTCTCCGTCGGCGTGAAATTCATTCGTCAAAGCGACGACATCTTTGCCTATCAGCGTTGTCACGATGGAATTATTCAGGGACTGATTAAGCAAAAAATCAGACTCAATGGACTGCTCCAAATTATCATTCATGTTTTGCATTTGTTCCAGGGAACTGAATTGCGCCAGTTGAGCTACGAACTGCTCGTTTTCCATCGGTTGCAACGGGTCCTGATAATTGAGCTGGGCAATGAGCAATTGCAGGAAAGTATTCTTATCCATCGGATTTGAATTTTCATAAAGCTCACTCGTGCTTTGCAGAGGCGGAGAAACACCGCTCGTTGCTGCGACACTCATGGTAACTCCTTTCTGTGTGTGATAAATGCCCTTCAGAGGGCACTCCGTTATTTATTACAAGTATTGATCGAAACGTTTTTGCTGCCGATCTTCACGATTTTGCTGTTTTTGCTGCCGGTTTTGCTGGTTATCGCGCCTGTCATCCTGAGACTGACGTGCAGAGCGTTGTTCCTGATTTTCCGCTTTACTGGATTGAACGATCTGTTGCTGTGCCTGCACTTCGACGTGCTCCGCCTTAATTCCCCGTTCGGCCAATGTCTCCCGTAGGGAGTCAAGATTTTTTTCCAGCAATGATTTCACTTCTGTCGATTCAACTAAAAAATTTGCATTCAGCAACCCATCTTTTAAAGTCATCATAAGGCGGATGCTGCCCAGATTTTCTGGTTTGAGCTGAATATGGATCTCCGACTCACCATTTCGAATCGCTGGTGCAATCTGGCTGCGAATGTTGGCAAAACTCTGCACGCGCTCAATCTGGCTGCTCATTGCCGATTTTGTTGGTGCCGCCGTTTTAAACGGATGTGCATTTTGCGTTCTGGCACTAGTTTTATCGCTTGCAAGATTTTCTTTCAATAACGTTTCCGGTTCGGCGCCATGGCTCACTTGTTCTGCATTCTTCGGTGTGGTGTTCGTTTCACTATCTGTATAATTTTTAACAGCATGCTTCATTAAACCTGAGGATTCTTTGGATTTTCCACTTTCCTCCTCAAGTTCAACTTCGGTGTGTTTTTGCAGTGCATCGTTCAGCGTCTGCTGCCATGTGGAGGCGGTTTTATGAATAATTTTGCCTAGCCGGGCTAGCTGCTGCTCGCTCTCTTCCGGCAAATCGATATTCTCAGTTTTGTACCAGGGGTGCTTGCCATCGTGCTGTGAATTCTCTGTTTTCACCTTTAGAATCCGCATAGTGAGCACTTGAGGTAGCGGCATTTTCAAGGCCGGCTCATTCTCCACTGTTTGGTTTGCAGACAGACGATTGATCAACGATTCTGCACTCGAATCCGCAAAAGAGATTTCCTGTTCGGGGACCGGGACTTTCGTAATCAGCTCCGGTGTGGGTTCCTCCGTCGTAGCTTTGTTGAATAGTGGTAATGTTTCTTGTTTTCCGGTTGTCGTTTGCGTGTGCTCGAACGGTTGGGTTGGGGGTGTTTCCGGTTTTCCCTCGCGCGCAGGTAAAACAGTCCCGGCACCATCGACTGGTACGTGGCGCAATTCGGTTTCAGAGACAACGTGCTGATCAACCGGCGTCGGCATATCCGCACTTTTCTCAACTATGTGCAACGGTACATCATCCGACTGCAGATCTGGCGTGTAGCTGTTATTTTTGTCTGCCAGCACCTCCGTGGCTTCAACCAATTCATCCTCTACCGTATCGGATTCAATGAGAGTCGTTGATTCCAGCGAAACAGGGAATGTCTTCAGATTTTCAGGAAGCGTAATTTGCAAAACATTTTCATTTTCTGTTTTGTCGACTGGCAAACCGGCAATTTCAACATCGCGGGCCTGATTTAAATCATCGAATGACAGCAGAAATTCGGCGTCTTTCGTAACGACTTGCAATGCTGAAATGAGCTTGTTCGGCATATCGCGATCACCGTCCATTTTACTAACAGCCAGAACGGGACGAACATGTAATTTCGTTTCGCTGCTTGCACCGATTTGCGTTTGCGCATCACTTACGGGGTTATTGTTGCTTTTCGGCACCTGTTCTTCTGTCGGAATCCTCTCGTTTTCATGTGTTGAGGCGACTTCAGTATTTGTTTCCAGTTGCGTGAGAATCGGCATCAGCGATGTTGCAAGTTCCTGCAACATTTCTTCGGACAAGGCTGCCTCTGCTGAAGAATTCTTTGCCATACTGACGATATCTGACAGCTCGCGCAGAGTCAAAATGTATTTTTCAAATTGTTCGAGATCCGGGAAATTTGCAAAATGCAAAGGGAGATTATTGCCAAGCCCGGCTTGCGGCGCACTTTCCGTAACTCGATTGGCCAAATCCTGAAATTGTTGCGACATCATTTCATCGGCAAAATCAGCGGCTGGGTCAATGCCGATATTCAGTAAATTCAAGTTTGCCAGGTTCAAATTTTCCTCTTCCAAACCTGAGGTATGCGCACCTAAAAAATGCTGCAGAAACTGCCTGAATCCTCCCGGAGCATCCGGTATTTGTTGCTCAGAAAGGTGATTGATCGCACCAGGATTTGCTTCACCAGAACCGCGTACCAGTTTCTCGCCGGTTCCCTGTATAAGTCCAAATAAATCCATTGCTATTTAACCTCCATTCGCTTTCAATCCTTTAATCCGGGACATTTCCCGTGCTACGACTGCAGCCCGTTTGGGATCCATCGCATTCATAATAGTCTTCGCCCTCTTCCCTGAGGAATTCATCACCAGGGCGACCAGCGTTTGCACATCAAGGTCTTCGGTTATTCTTTTCAGGTTCGCATCCGACAAACCGGAGACGATACCAGAAAGTTTTTTCATTCGCTCCGCTTTTTCTTCTCCCATCTGATCACCGAGCCGCACTAATTCATCTTTTAATCCTTGGACCAGCTTTTCCTGAGAATCAATTTCCGTTGCGAGGCTGTCACTCGATTTATTGAGGCGGGATTTTTGCTTTTTCAATGTCGCTATTTCCTGCCGCATCGCTATTTCTACAGCACGCAATGAATCAGCACGCGCCAATTCTTCCTGTGTTAATTCCGGTCCCTTGTCCACAAATGGATTTTCCGGGCCAATGAGTGCCAACCAGATCGTACCAAATGTAATCACGAACGAAACGAGAGAAAAAATCAACACGCCGAGTATTACTTTAATATTTCCGTTTTCTTGATCGACCATTGTTTCGTTTGCTATCGCATCTCTATCTTGTTTGCTTGCTGTTTATGAAAACTTACTTATCCTGCAATGTTGATCGCAGTATATCCTGCACAACCCGTTGATTTACCATGTCATCAGTTATGTTTTGTTCTTCCTTTTGCGCCGCGGCAACATGCTCTTCGTAACGTCGGTCACGCAATTTTTTAATGACTTTTTCTTCCTGGATAACAATAGCTAATCTTTCACGGGTTGTGGAAATTTGCTTCACGACATTCAACAGCGTTTTATTTTCAACGACAATTTGCTGATCGATAAAATCCAGATAACCCATACGAATGCGGTAATCCGCATCAATTTTTCGCCCTGCACCCATTGCTAGGGCTCTCTGCTCTGCCTGCCATTGATTGGTCAAGTCATTCAGGTTACTTTCAATATTTAATTTCTGGCGTTGCAAAGCCGCCATTTCATTTTCGATTTGATATTTCTGGCTGGTTTTCAAATTGAGAACCTGCTGTAAAGAAAATCGGAATCGTTTCATACTCTCACCTGTTCATTCGCATTTGGCGTTTTGGACAGCATGCGCAAAACCTGCAGCATGTCATTAAATCCTGTATGCTCATCAAATTTCTGTCTGAGAAATGCATTCATTGCATCGATCCGGTTTATGGCAAAATCAATTTTCGGATTACTGCCTTTTGCATAGGCACCGATGTTAATCAAATCTTCGGATTCACTGTAAATCGCCAGAGTTTCCCGCACAATCTGGCTTGCACGCAAATGTTCATCACTAATCACAAAGGGCATCACGCGGCTGGCACTTTCGAGAATATCGATCGCCGGATAGTGGGCGCGTGCTGCAAGGCGACGCGAAAGCACGATATGCCCATCGAGAATGCTGCGTGCTGTATCACTCACAGGTTCATTAAAATCATCGCCTTCAACAAGAACGGTATAAAGCCCTGTGATAGAACCATACGCATTGGTCCCGGCGCGTTCAAGCAACTTCGGCATCATGGAAAAAGTCGATGGCGTATAACCACGCGTCGTTGGTGGTTCACCCACCGATAGGCCGATTTCACGCTGCGCCATGGCAACCCGGGTTAGTGAATCCATCATGAGCAGCACATTTTTGCTTTTATCACGAAAATATTCTGCCAGAGTCGTAGCCAGCAAGGCACCTTTGACTCGCAGTAAAGGCATTTCGTCTGAAGTCACAACCACAACAACGCTTTTCGCAAGGCCCTCGGATCCAAGATCGCGTTCGATGAACTCCGCCACTTCCCTGCCCCGCTCACCAATTAGTGCGATTACGTTCACATCGGCACTGGCATGACGCGCAAGCATTCCCAGCAAAACACTCTTGCCAACACCGCTTCCCGCCATAATGCCGACACGCTGACCATAACCAACGGTCAGGAATGCATCGATGGCCCGTACACCGCTGTGCATCGCTTCTCTGATCGGTTTGCGCTTCAATGGGGATGGTGGCGATGCAACAAGTTCACGCATTTCATCACCGAAAAGGGGTCCTTTTTCATCCAGAGGCTCACCAAGGGCGTTGACGATTCGGCCAATGAACTGCTCACCAACCGCTGTCGCCGTCACGCGAAATCTTGGTTCAACCAGCACGCCCGGACCGATTCCAGTAATATCTTTCAATGCCAATAAAATGGTAATATTATCACGAAATCCGACCACTTCGGCCAGTCCAAGCTCCCGGTTGCCCGTGTCGCGCAGTGCACACACTTCGCCGATTTTAATCGACAAGCCAACCGCTTCAATGATGCCACCGGCAACGCGCACCACCCGGCCCTGGATGGCAATGGATTCGAATGTCGAGAGTTTCTCAACTGTTTGTTCGAGTAAGTTCATCGCAGTTGCAGAAGTTCAGTTGAAATTTTGTGCAGTTGTTTTTCCAAAGTAGCGTCGATCGTGCCATTTTCATTTTCCAGTTTGCATCCACCCCGGCTCAACTCCCGCGATGCTTTAAATTCGAGAGCGGGAAAATCGTCGTGAATCCGCGAGATGATTTCAGAATTTTCCCTTAAAAATTTCAAATCATCAGGATGGAGATAAAGCGTTGAAGACAATTCTTTCTTGCAATTTTGCAGTACTTCCTGCACCTGTGCGATAATTGTCTGCGATGACTCTTTCGCAACCTGATGCACGACTTTTTCAGCAATGGCATAGGCGAGTTTAACGGCACTGTTTTGTAAGTGCCCCAAATCCATCTCAAATTTTTCCTGTAATGCGGCCATCAAATTTTCCACTGCCTGCATAGGCGCCTGCAGGTTTTCTTCGCTTAATTCACGTGCTTTTTCATAAACCAGCGCGTCGATATCAATTTCTTCCACCTGATTTTGAGAAATCTCTTCTCCGTTCCCACCGATCACGATTTCCTGTTCGTCCGTGTACAACGCCTGTTGATTTTCTCGTGCCTCAAAATCGAGGGCTGGCAGTGCCATCGCAAAAGGTTTATTTCCGATTTGAGCAACCGGATAGGGCACATTAAACGATAAATTCATCACTACCTTCTCCACCGACGATTACAATTTCACCTTCCTCTTCGAGAGTACGGATGACTTCCACAATCTGGCGCTGACTGTCATCCACTTCTTTCACACGCAAAGGTCCGAGGAATTCCATCTCTTCTTTGACCATCTGAGCAGCACGGGTTGACATATTGCCGAGAATTTTTTCCTGAATAGTCTCTGAACTGCCTTTCAAAGCAATGGTGAGAACTTTGGTATCAACTTCCTTAAGCAAGCGTTGGATACCACGGTCGTCAATTTTCTGTATATCTTCGAACGTGAACATGAGACCGCGAATTTCCTGTGCCAGCTCCGCATTTTTTTCCTGTATGTGCTCTATGATGTGTTTTTCCGTCATTTTGCCGCTTAAATTCAATATCTCAGCCACAGATTTTGTACCACCCACCTCATTTAATTCACGCGTGTACACCGATTCAATTTGGACTTTGATGATATTTTCTACATCGTCCAGGAGATCGGATGAGATTTTTTCCATGTTGGCAAGCCGGTAAACAACGTCACACTGCAGCTCGGAATTGAGTCCGGCCAGAACCGCTGAAGCCTGTTTTGGATCGAGGTGCGCGAGCACGAGGGAGATGGTTTGCGGGTGCTCGTTTGCAATCAAGTTATGGATTTGCTGGATATCTGCGCGTTTCAGCAAGCTAAAACCCCGGGCAGCCTCGCTCTGCACCGCCTCCATGCGACGAATTATTTCGTTCGCTTTGCTGGAACCGATGGCCTCTTCGAGTAATTTGGAAGCGTAGCCGACTCCACCCTGGGATATGTATTCCTGAGCTTTGATCATCTGAAAAAACTCATCTACAACAGTATCCATCAGCTCGGAAGGAACCTCATCAAGACTTGCGATGGACATGGCAATGCGTTCCATCTCTTTTTCCGGCATGTTTTTAAATAAAACGGAGGCTGTTTCCACACCCAATGCCACCATCAGTATAGCAGACTTTTGCGTGCCTGTTAGTTTTTCATATTCCAATCATCTGTCTCCATTCTATCCAGCTCAAATAACCATGTCCGAATCAATTTCGAAACTTCCCGTGGTTTGTCGCGCGCAATTTCATTGACAATACGTCGTTTATGCATTTTCAACTGTGTATCAATCGGCATCTCAAGTTCTTCAAAATCAAGCTCTTCCTCTTCCTCTTCAATCTCGATTTTAGGTTGCATGGAATCGAAAATACCGCGCAGCAGGTTGATCAGGATGACGGCAGCAACAGCGAGACTGACGTATTTGCCAATCATTTTAAACAATTCCATCCGTTCCGCATCAGAAATCATCTCCTGGGTTTTCTGGTATTCCGAAGTGTCAAAAGCCACATTCGTCACCTGAACCTGGTCCCCACGCTGGATATCATAACCGACTGCATTTTGTACAAGGCTGGTAATCTTCTGAAGTTCTTCTTCGCTGCGTGGGGTGTATTGCGGTGCGGTGTTTTCAGCAGCACCCGCTGGCACGGCATAAGTGCCATTTACCATGACAGCCACCGTAAGCCGGCTTATACTGCCGATGCCACCAATCATTTTCTCTACGCTCTTGCTGATCTCAAAATTAGTCACGGTATCGTCTATTCGGGGCTGGGTTGCATTGGGATCAGTACTCATTTCTGCATTATTTTTCTGGCTGCGAATCGTCGCACTTTCGGGATCATAGGACTCACTGGTACGCTCAACCTGATCAAAATTCAACTCGGTAGCAACCCGCACCATGTAGTTATCCCGGCCAACCACACCAGCCATCAAGGTGCCCAATTTGCTTTCGAGGTACTTTTCAACCTTCATCTGCAAATCAAGCTGGGAGGAGGTGAGTTCGACAAGGCTGTTGCGATCGCGGCTGTTGCTCAATACATTGCCACGGGAATCGACGATCGTCACATTGTTGACATCCAGCCCTTCAACGCTTGCGGCCACCAGGTTGGCAATTCCCGTAACCTGGTCCTGAGCCAATTTTTGACTTTTTTCCAGGTGCAGCATAATAGAAGCTGTGGTCGGCTTGTCGTCTTCGATGAACAAGGACGGTTTTGGCACCATGATATGAACACGGACAAATTTAACTTTGTCGATGCTCTGAATCGTGCGCGCAAGTTCACCTTCGAGCGCCCGTTTGTAATTCAGTTGCTGAACAAAATCCGTCAAACCGATATTGTTCTTATCGAAAATTTCATAACCGATAGCACCGGCCTGGGGCAAGCCTTCCGCCGCCAGTGCGAGCCGTTTCTCAAAAACCAGATCTTTATGAATGAGAATCGTCCGGCCTTCATTTTCCAATCGATATGCGGTGTTTTCCTCTTTCAGGCGGGCAATGATCGTCGATGCATCTTCGGGAGCAAGGTTCCCAAAAAGCACTCCAAATTCATCTGTAGATGGGAGTAAAGAAAAAACAGAAACAAGAATTACCAGAACAACCGCAAGCGTTGATGAAGCAGCAATTTTCTGCCATACTTTCAGTCGATTCCAGTTTTCTTTTGCTTTGTTCCAGTATTGATTGAACAGTTCTAAAAATCGGTCCATTATCTCACCATAAAAAATGCCAGTTCCGGTTCCGGATTCACGTTAAAATATCATACTGAAGACATTAAACCTGCGTGCGCATTATTTCCTGATAGGCTTCTAACATGCGATTCCTAATCTCCATGACCATTTCAAAACTGACGCTTGCTTTCTCCATGGCCACCATGACATCGTGTACATCGGTGGTTTCACCGCTCACGAGGGCTTCAACCTGATCCGCCGCATTTTTTTGCAGCGTATTTGCATCACTCAGGAATGATTTCATCGTATCGATGAAATTCGATTCCCCTTGATTTTTCGATTCCCTGTTCTGCGTTTTCGTCGCATTCGGTAAAACAGGAAAGGTACCATTAGGTTTTGTCACATCCATTTCTTGAATTCTCCAACTAAAGTAGCAGAGATCAGGCTTTCACGTCGATATTTTGCCCCAATCGCACCTGGGAGGCTGTTTTCAAATTTCGAGCGTAACCCGGATCTGCCTGCGTTTCCTCATCACGAAAAATGCGATGGATAAACGACTTTTCATCTGCAGAGAGCGTTGATGCCAGAGCCGTATCAGAAATTATGGTTTTAAATTTCGCAGTCGGTTCTTCCTGCCTGTTTCGAACAACACCCTGGATACCACTTTTGTTTGTATCCTGTGGAATCTTGTTAATTTCATCTTGCTGTGGGGTCCGTTTTACGGGAGCTGGACGCTGTAAATGAGTGCTAATTGCATCAATTTTTGGCGCAATCTTCATTTTTGATCATCCTTATCAAATCTCAAGTGCATCTTTTACCATCTTTTTCTCCGCGTTGATCACGGTTAAATTTGCCTCATAAGCCCGGGAGGCGACAATAAGATCAACCATTTCCTCAACAACATTGATGTTAGGCATTAGGACATAGCCGTTTTCATCGGCATCGGGGTGGCCGGGATCAAACACGCGAATAGGCTCATCCTCGGAGATAGCCAGGTTTCCCTCCACACCGTGCAAGAAATCTCTGTCCGGCGGAATGCGATCAAATCTATCCTGCATGTGATTCGCATTGGTTGTCATGAGCAGGCCAAAATAGTTGTTGGAGAAAAATGGTTCACCCGGGAACGCGGCTCCCTCACGAAAATTGTATTCACGCCTTTTATACGGGCCACCTTCCTCTGTTTGTGTTGTCTCAACATTCGCAATATTGCTGGCGATGGTGTTCATCTTCTTGCGCATCGTGGATAGTCCACTTGCACTGATATCGATGGAGGACATAATTCCAATTGAAGACATAATTTTACCTCAAAAAAACCTTAAGTCCGGCCCTTGATAGCCGCTTTAATTTTCTGAAAATTGCGCGCCGCAAATTTGGAAGCTGCTGTGTAAATGAGCTGGTTTTTTGCGAGCTCTGCCATCTCATATTCAATATCCACATTATTGACACCACTGGGATCAGCGGGATCATTGGGCACATAAACTTCAGGATCGATGTCAAGCGCTTCTCTCCTGCCCAGGGGAAAGTGCTTTTCATGCGTCTGCACCCCGGCTATATTTTGATTATCCAACACCCTGCGCAATTCTTCCTCGAAGCTCACTTCGAGACGCTGGTAACCTGGCGTGTTGGCATTGGCAATATTGTTCGCCCGAACCCGTTGGCGAACCGCTGCCGCTTTGAGTGATTTACTCAATAACGGGATTTTGGTATGATTAAAAATGCCATCCAAAAGCATAGTCGTCTCCTCTATTTTGCTGAACCACTAAAAGCAATCGGTATGCCATCCAACCGGAAGTAAAAAAAATGCAAAGTATATCCTTTGGTACTATGGATATCGATAAAATTAGAATCATAAAAACTCTTTTAAATCAATAGTTTATGCAAACAAAACCAGATTGAGTTTTCCAACGACAAATCGAATAGGGAAATCTGTCAGAGAATTTACTGCAGCCGCATTTTTATATTTTGCATTGCGTGCAGGAAATAATTTCCGCTATGAGGATATTCTTGCCCCGGATGGGAGAGAAAATCAGTAGCTTGTGGAAGGGACAACGGCGTTTTGTTGGCAGAGGCGAACCATGCGTGGTGCGATTTGTTCCGTGTGCAAAATCTCATCTTCGATTCCGGCATCAACGATGGCTTTCGGCATCCCGTAAATGATCGCTGATTCCATGGATTGCGCAATAATATAGGCCCCTTTTTCCTTAAGCTCTTCAAAACCTCGCAATCCATCTTTTCCCATGCCAGTCAACATGATGGCAAGGGTATGTTTTTTATAGGATCTCGCAACCGATTGAGCCGCCAGGTCAACACTTGGTTTATAAATGATATCATCACCGGCATCAAGGATACGCAGATGCAAGCCATCACTTTTTGATTCAGGCAGCATTTGATGACCACCGGGTGCGATATAAACATGGCCTGCCACGACAAGTTCATCGTTCACGGCTTCCTTGACTCGCAATTTGCTCAGATTATTCAACCGGTCTGCAAGGGATTTGGTAAAAAATGCCGGCATGTGTTGCACGATAAGTATGGCTGCAGGAAAATCCGCAGGCAGTTGCGGGATGATCTGATGGAGAATTTTCGGTCCGCCAGTGCTGGAACCTATCAAAACAAGATCGTATTTACCCTTTTGTGTATGCCTTTTGGGTGGGATTCCCGTACGTTGTTCTTTGGTTTGAAAGGATTGCACCACCTGCTCATGAAGATTTGAAGGAGCTGGAGTTTTACGTGTGCGTCGGGCGAGATATTTAATTTTTTCCGTGAAAATCCGGATAAAATCTTCATCGTGCTGCACGATTGCTGCAAAATTCTTGGGCACAAAATCAACAGCGCCCGCATTGAGTGCATCGATGGTGGCTTGTGCCCCTTCCGTTGTCAAACTCGAAACCATAACCACAGGCAAGGGTGTGTTTTGCATGATATGTCGCAACGCAGTCAGACCATCCATCACCGGCATTTCGATATCCATTGTGACGATATCGGGTTGCAGGCTTTTCACTTTCTCAATGGCATCTTTTCCTGACCGTCCATAACCGATAACTTTTATCCCTTCGGTCGATTCAAAAATGTGAGAAATTGCGCGACGCATCACAGCGGAATCGTCGACAACAAGAACCCGTATTTCCTCGGTCATCCAACGCGTTCCTGTTCTAAATTCACGATTTGTGAAATATCGATGATGAGCCGCACACGGCCATCGCCCATAATCGTCGCACCCGCAATAGCATCGGAGCTTTCAAAAAATTCACCTAAAGATTTGATCACGACTTCTTCCTGCCCGAGCAGTTTATCCACTACCAGGCCGACGAGTTTGTTAGCTACACCAACGACGACGACATAACATTCTTCGGGCTCCTCATTTTTGCGTTCCGCAGCAAAAAACTCCTGCAGATGCACAACCGGGATAACCGTATCGCGCAAGCGAATGACCTGCCTGCTGCCAATGGTATTAAAACCATTTTTCCGCACACGTACAGTTTCGAGTACAGTAACGATGGGAATAATAAAAACTTCTTCTGCCACTTTCACCAGCAGCCCCTGAATAATGGCCAGAGTCAGTGGCAATTTCAACAGGAATGTGCTTCCGACACCCTTTGCCGATTCGATTTCAATCATGCCATTCAGACGACTGACGTTGGTTTTGACCACATCCATGCCAACACCGCGGCCCGAAACGCTGGTGACCACTTCTGCAGTACTAAAACCAGGCTGGAAGATCAGGTTGAAAGCTTCCCGTTCGTTCATGCGTTCGGCTTCTGATTCACTGAGAATACCACGTTCCACAGCTCGGGCTTTCACGTGTTCCGCATCGATTCCGGCACCATCATCCTCAATACCGATAATGATATGATTGCCTTGTTGCTTGGCGAAAAGTCGGATCGTTCCAACCGGATTTTTGCCAGCTGCATTGCGCTTCGCAGGCGCCTCAACACCATGATCCATCGAATTACGCAACAAATGTGTTAGCGGGTCCCCCAGCTCTTCGATAACGGATTTATCGAGTTCTGTTTCTTCGCCTTCGACGACCAGTTCCACTTTTTTATTCATTTCCCGTGAGAGTGTACGGATTAACCGCGGAACCTTTTTAAATAACGAAGCAACCGGCATCATACGCGTCTGCATAATTGCCATTTGCAGTTCAGAAGTGATGAGCGCAAGAGCAGAGTTGGTTTCAGAAAGCATTTCGACATTATGTTCCCACAAACGGCGCATCTCTTTTTCTGCGGAGATACTCATTTCATCGGACCGGCTGTCGCTACTCTGCATGGAATGCATGCTGGCTTCAAAAAATGTATTTACCTGATTAAGACGATTGCGGCCGAGCACAAGCTCACCGGCAAGGTTCATCAAATGATCGAGGCGACTTACGGGAACGCGAACGCTTTGAGTCGTTTTCGCATCTTTGTTCTCGTTAGCCGATGCTTTAGGTGCAGCTGTAGTCCTTCTCTCTGGTTGCACATCTGGTTTTGCAGGCGCTTTATTGGCTACAGGACTTTTCGCAGGTTGCGGTTTTGCTGGCACAGAGTTCCTGGATTTTTCTTCAACGATGGCAACCACTTCTTCCTCTTCCTCGGCAACAACAATATCCTCTTCATGGTCACTACCATCAGAAAATTCGTCATCAGCATCACCTTCATCGTCCTCATCAGTTGTTGGTGCATCGACATCAATCTGCTCTTCGTTGCGCACTTCTTCTTCTGATATAGCTTCAGCTTCCTGCACTGGTTCATCTTCTGCCGTAGCAGCAGTTTCTGAAGAATCTTGCGCATTTAGCTCATTTAAAACTTCAATCAACGGATCAACCTCGACGTCCCCCTCTTTATTCGTCTCACTGATATTGTCGAGGAATGTACGCAGGACATCGACGGTTTCGAGAATCGCATCCATTATTTCCGGGGTTAAGGAGAGATTACCCTTGCGCATGCGATTTAAAATATCTTCAGCCGCATGCGTAAGGCGCATCATTTTATCAAAACCTAAAAATCCAGACGTTCCCTTAAATGTATGCGCTGCGCGGAATATTTCATTGATCAGATCCAAATCGTCTGGCGATTTCTCCAGTGCGATGAGGTCGGTATCCAGTTTTTCCAACAATTCATTTGATTCGACTAAAAACTCAGCGATTATCTCCGCCATAAAATCGAGATCTTCATCGGCCATGCCTGTATACTCCCGGATTAACTTCTCATATTTTGTAGTAATTTATCAATTTCAGCCTGATCAACTTTTTCCTGGCCGTCATTCTCTCCATCCTCAGCAGGCTCTTCATGCTTATTCGATTTTTCAGTGCTCTCCACCTCGATAGCATCAATATTTCCTGCAAGAATTTGATCTGCCATTGCCTGGACATCCGCTTTGTCTTCAAAAGACGCATTGGGATCAAAGGCACGAAACTTCTTTTTCGGCATATCATCATCATCGATATCTGCAAATTTCGTAAGCAATTGACTGAGTTTCTCCTGGACTGCTTCGATTAAGCTGTTTGCTCCCATGATCTGCTGGCTTGTGATATCCTGCACCTGCAATGCATTCATGATTTCGAAGACATCGCCTTGCATCAGCTGCAAATAGTCATTTATGGAATTGAAGCTTGTTTCACTCATTTCGAGATCGATGAGATTTTTGAGTTCAGTCTCTACCTGAGCTGCTTCCGTAACATCTTCGCCATCCAATGCGCGTGCAAGGGCGAGAACCAGCTCTTTTTCCTGATCGAGCCGTTTTTTATATCCATCTTCCAAAGCAGTCATGCCTTCCATGACACGATCAAGACTTGTAAGAATTTTATCGATGAGATCCAGCATGCCTGCTGTTGCCGTTTCGGTTGTCTCCGTCACTTTATCCAATTTTTCAACGGCAAAGGGCATTTTGCGTGAACTCTCTTCAATACTGCTGTTCATTTCCTCCAGAATCGGCGCGGTTTCCTGAACGAACAAAACAAGCTCTTCCAGATAAGGGATGACCCGTGCACCAAAGACGAAAAGCGCATTCACTTCCTCAACTTTTCGTAACATCTTAACTACTTCAGACTGTCGCATCAATTTCTCCCGTACGTCCTGATTGCCCTGTGTATTTATTTGACCAATTTTTATCCATTTAAAATGGAATCAATTTTTTCTTTCAACACTTGTGGAGTAAAAGGTTTTACGATGTAGCTGCTCACACCAGCCTTCATTGCATCAACGATATCATCCTTAACACCACGCGTAGTAATCATGAGAATGGGCAGATCGGAGGTTTCGCCATTTGCCTTCACATTTTGAACGAACTCCAAACCATCCATTTCCGGCATGTTCCAGTCTGTAATGATAAAATCGATGCTGCTCGTCGCCAGTTTTTCCAGCGCTTCTTTGCCGTTTGTCGCTTCTACGACATCTTCATATCCCAGGCGTTTTAATGTATTCGCCACAATCCGTCGCATTGTTGGGGAATCATCAACTGCAAGAAACTTGAGACTCATTTTTACAAACTCCTGTCTATTCTAGACCAATCGATAGTTAACTAATGTATTTGGAAACTTCGTACTGCAATTTTTTTGATACAAATGGTTTAATCAAATAACTGCTTGCACCGGCGTCCATACCACGGTTTATATCCGCCTGTTCTTTCTCGCTGGTTAAAATTATGATGGGTACCTCGTCATATTCTGCATTTTCCCGAACAGATTTGATCAGTTCATAGCCGTCGACATTGGGCATGTTTAAATCCGTGATAATTAAATCCGTTTCGACCGTTGGCAATAATTCCAAAGCTTCCATGCCGTCACAGGCGGCAATGACATTCGTTCCCATGGCTTTTAAAGAAAGCGTTACCAATTTGCGAATTGTTGCTGAGTCATCTGCTATTAATACAGTTTTTTTCATAATTTACACCTGTTAGCCAAGCTTTTACAGTTCTTTATAATAAACCATGCTTTTCCCAAGGTTCGTTAATTTAAATGCTTTCGAAATCCCATGCAGCGATTCGGAATGACCGAGAAACAAGTAGCCACCCGGACGCAAGCTGTCATACATGTTTGAAATGATTTTCTTCCTCGTCTCCGTACCGAAATAGATCATCACATTCCGGAAAAAAATCACATCGATATCCCTGAGCAAACGCATGCGTGCAGAATCACTGAGATTGAGATTCGAGAATTTGACCAACGATCGAATATTTTGGTTAATTTCGTACTGTGTTCCGTTGTTTTTGAAAAAGGTATTCAACTGGTGCGGTGACAGATTTCTCAGCGTCAATTGGCCATAGTGTCCCTTACTTGCCTTGGCAATGATTTCATCATCGATATCCGTTGCAAGAATTTGTAATTGTTTTGTGGTCGAAAGCCCGGGATATTTTTCCATACTGAGCAAACCCAGCGAATACGGTTCTTCACCGCTTGAACAACCGGCGCTCCATATTTTAATCGTATTCGGTATACGGGATTTTGCTGCTTGAATAATTTTCGGCAACACAATATTTTGAAATGCCTCCAGTTGTGGCGGATTCCGCAGAAAGCTGGTTTCATTTATGGTTATTGCCGTTGTGAGCTTGTGGAATTCTTTCTTCGTCTGGTCGTATTTGAGGTAAAGAATGTAATCTTTGTATGTTTTACACCCCAATTCCTTCAGGCGTGGGGAAAGTCGATTCTCAAGCAAGTATTTTTTGTTTAATTTAAATTCGATTCCTGTTGTTTCAGCAATGAAGGCCGCCACTGCTGGAAATTCCAGATCCGGCATGGGAATGACATCTCTTGCTAAAATTGTGCTTCTGTTTACCGGGGTAAACTTAGAACCAATCAGCATCTCTCTGTTCCTTCGCTGTAGTGAGTAAAGAAATACCAGCCTCGCCCAGGTGATTTAATCGCTCGGTAATTTCTTCTTCAATGCTTGCATCGAAGAGGTCGAGCAGCGATTCAATTGCTTTCATTTGTACCATTTTATTACTCGAGACTGACAGGGACAGCAATTCATCTTTGAAGCCAGTCAATTTAAGTTCCTGGGCTTTTTCAATTCCGGCAATCTGCAACCAAAAACTTTCATCGGATAATGCTGCCTGAACCGGTCGCTCAGCCTGTTGTATATCTATTTTGAGAAGTGTGTCAAAGGCGGCACGGCGCACGTCATCATTTTTGTCATAGAGGAGAAATTCAACAGCGTCAAATGTTTCTGCGAATTCAAAGTTGGCAAGGGCATGCAAGGCTGCAACACGAACTTCCGGAGCATCATGATCAAGATGCACCACAATTGTCTGAAAGGAGCCATACATGGAAAAACGGGTAACGATATCCAAAGCAAAGATTATGTTATCTTTCTGCGTGGACGCCAAGTTTTCCGCAATTATTTCGGACAATCGTTCCGGTGCAATTTGCGTGAGCGCTTCGCCGCATATTTCTTTTATGGCAATGGAAGGATTTTGTAGTCCCTTTTCAAAAATTGGCTGATTTTCTTTGGTTTTAAAATTGGCCAAAGCAAAATACGCACTTTCAAGCAGGGTTTCATCATGCTCGCTAATAATACGTTTTAATAAGGGGACAGCGGCGGGATGGGACACTGCGGAGATGACTTGCAGTATACTCTCTTTTATTGCAGGTTCAGGCCTTTGCAGGAGTTGCTCAAAATATGGAATCGCCGCCGGCATTTCTTTCTGTGCGAGAATCAAAGCAAGATTTACCTGCCCTGCAAGTTCAGCATCCTGAAAATGTTCCTCCACTGTCTTGAGGAATATATCCGTCTCAATCGCTGCCAGTTTCGAAGTTATGATATGATCGAGCTCTTCATCCTGCTCAGCGTTTAAACTGGTGAAAAAAAGTACATGCTGTGAAATGAAATTTTCTGAGAGCACCTGAACCAGCAAGTTTTTACGTTCCTGTTCCGATTCACGCAGCAAATCGCAAACTTCCTCCGAGTATTTATTTGTATCAAAATATGCTGGAAGGTCATTTTCTGCATTAAGGTAAATCTGTATAACGGAGGCTACTGCTTCGGCACGTAAAATCGGATCCAGGTAGTCCAATTGTTTATACAAATCATCAGCAATTGTCACATCATGAATATTTTGCAGGGCGTTAAGGGCAACTTGTGCCTCTGTCAATTCATCGGAAACTGCGATTTTCATTAAAAAATCAACAGACTCCCTGGTCTGCAATCTGCCCAACGCATCGATTACGACATACTCCATGCCTTCAACAGACCGGAAGTGGGATATCAAGTGTGGCACAGCGTCCAGATTGCCCAGATTACCCAGCGCCTCAGCAGCTGAAACAACCACATTGGGTTCTTCGTCATCGAGGGCAACAATCAAACCTTTGAAAGATCGGTCGTCACGAATCAAGCCCAGAATGTCGACGGCAAACTTACGAACATCGCCATCGTCATCTGACAAACTGGAAAGAAGCGATCCCACCGCGATTTCACCAAAGGAGATGAGAAGCTCACTCGCGAGATTCCGCACTTCGATATTATCATGGGCAAGCAGTTTTGCGAGGGATTCTGCGATTGCAGCGCTCGGCACTAACATGAGAATTTGTGACGCCGCGTCCCGAACACCTTTATTGGTATCCTTCAACGCTTCAAGGAGTGTTTCATAATTTTTCGGCACATCCGGGTCGAGTGATTCGATTATGTGCCGTCGCTCCATCGCATCTGAAGTTGAGAGCAATTCATTTGTCTTGCTGTTTTTGAAGTCTTTCAAACTTTCACCTCACGATCGGATTACTTCAGGATGATTCATTTCCGTCTCGAAAGAAACGATGTTTGGAATAAATCTGGGGATGAATTGCGAAAGTATTCCAACACACATTCGAAGTTACATCGCTTCTTCTTTTGCACAGAAGAGCTAAAAAAAGACTTCTAAAACATCGACTTTTTGTCTGTGTTCCTTTAATATGAGAAGGGAATTAAAATACTTTGTTAAATTTATTAAATAATAAACTTATTTAAGGCTATCTTTCGGAGTTAGGCGGGATCACGGCAAAAAGGAAATGACTATTCAAAAATATTGAATAAGCTTACCCTGCATTAAAAACAACTCCAGTCCCCAGAATTAGAAACATGCCATTCTCCCAATGCCTCCGACAAGTACAACGAGTTAGCCCGCATTATTCATACAATGCTCAAAGTGAGCGATGGGGGCTGAGTAAAAACATGATTTAATGGCCGTAATTCGACATTTATGTCGTAAGTTTAAGCTCAAAAATGAGCGACATGAATGTCGCGTTACATGTTTTGACTCAGCCCCCAATCTTGGGATTTATGTATAAAGCAACTTAGAAATAAAAAAAGCGCGTATTCGATCAATTTGCCGAACACACGCTCCTGCTGCTTTTAAAATAACACGCAATGAATATGGCCTATACAAGCAGCATTTTTTCCTCATTGGATAACACACGATTCAAGTCGAGAAGAATCACGAGACGGTCATCCAGCTTGCCTACCGCAGTGATATATTCTGAATCGACACGCCCGACCATTTGTGGCGGCGGCTCAGTAACTGCAGTTGGTATACGAAGCACTTCGGAAACCGAATCCACGATAAACCCAACTGTTTTTTTATCAAGTTCAATTACAATGATACGCGTGCTTTTGCTGTATTCGGTCACGGGCAAGCCAAGGCGCTTGCGTAAATTGACCACAGGCAGAACCTTGCCACGCAGATTGATAACGCCTTCCACAAAGTGTGGAGAATTAGGAACCCTGGTAATCTCGATCATGCGGATAATTTCCTGAACCGCCAGAATATCGACACCGAATTCCTCCTCACCCAGTTTAAAACTCACAAGTTGAAGGATATCTTCAGCACTGTTTGTACTCTTTTTATCCGAAACTGTTGTTTCCATAGCCATAGTTGAATCCTCTGTTGTAAATCTGTAGCAACGTTACGGTTTAATTTTTTATCGGTAATATTTTCTATTTTACGACTTAGAACCGATCTTCCGGCTTTGCTTGCTGGCCGAAATTCATGCATTGACAGTGCATCTGCAGGTGAATGGCCGTTTGTGTCAATTAGCAAGATCATCAGGTAGATCGCCTGACTCACGGTATTCCTTCAGTTTATTACGGAGAGTTCGCACACTGATATCCAGTGACCGGGCCGCCTGAGACCGATTCCCGTTTTGTGCTTTCAATGTTTCAAGGATAGCAATTTTCTCAATTTCGGCCAGGGGCATTATGGCCATTCTTTTTATAAAATCATCACCGCTGGTTTTTCTTGGAATCAAGTGCGAAAATTGCTCTGCAGTCAGCTCATTGTTGTCATTGATTGCAATAGCACGCTCGACTTCATTTCCAAGCTGGCGCACATTGCCCGGCCAGTCATATTGCTCAAAAATTTTGTATACTTCCGGAGAGATGGAGCGAATTGTTCGTTTCAATGTTTTCGTTTTGAGGGCGACAAAGTGTTCCAAAAGCAATGGAACATCCTCCCGTCGTTCTCTTAATGGTGGAATTATGATCGGAACCACGTTCAAACGATAAAAAAGATCCTCACGGAAGCGGCTCTCATCCACAAGTTTTTGCAAATCGCAGTTTGTCGATGCCATAACCCGCACATCGATTGGAATCGTCTTGGTGCTGCCGATCGGTTCAATTTCTCTTTCCTGCAGGACACGCAGCAATTTAGCTTGCAGATGCAAGCTCATTTCGGATATCTCATCAAGCAGGATCGAACCTTTATTCGCCAGCATAAATTTGCCATCTTTACTGGTCTGCGCTCCGGTAAAGGCGCCTTTTTCATGACCGAACAATTCAGTTTCCATGAGTTCATTGGGCAATGCGGCGCAGTTTGGTGCAATAAACCGATTGTCTCTCCTGCCACTTAAATTATGAATCGCTCTGGCGACTAATTCTTTACCCGTGCCACTCTCGCCCATAATCAGCACTGTACTGTCTGTTGGGGCAACCAGACGGATGCGATCGAAAACCTTTTGCATGGCTGGACTCTTGCCGACCATATCATCCAGCCCCTGCTTCTCATCCAATTGACGACGCAGGAATGTATTTTCGATTTGCAGTTCGTGAAATTTGAAATACTTATTCAGCAACAATTCCAAATCGTCGAGATCGAACGGTTTGGTAATGTAATCGTATGCTCCTTTACGAATCGCATTGACCGCATCTTTTACTGTCGCGAATGCCGTCATCATGATCACGCCCGGAGAATTTTGCAGTTTCCCCACTTTATTCAAAATTTCCATACCGTTGATGTCTGGTAATCGGACATCAGAGATGACCAGATCAAATTCATTTTTCTGAAGATTTTCCAATGCTTCCATACCATTCGTGGCTAATGTAACTTCAAAAGCCATATTGGAAAGGGTTTCGTCCAGGAGTGAATTGATCAGGGGTTCGTCATCAACAACGAGTATCTTTTTGTCTTCGAACAAATTCATGTGCGTGAACCTTCAGCGTGCAGTGGGATGGTAATCGTTATTTTCGTACCCCGTGGAACAGAGTCATTAAACATTATGGTGCCATGGTGAATATCGACAATCCGCTGCACTATGGACAGACCAAGTCCGATGCCGCGAGCGTTCGTACTGAAAAATGGCAGAAACAGCTTTTGTTTTACTTCAGGATCAATTCCCGGGCCGTTATCGATAAATTCCAATACGGCATTTCGTTTAATTTTATCAGCACGGATATTGACATAAAATTCGCCTCCTGTGGGCAGAACCCGTGTCGCATTATTAAAGAGATGCAGTATCAATTCCTGGTACAGTTGCGTATCCAGGCGGGTGTTTATCGGTCCTTTAGCATAATTTTGCTGGATGTGGATTTTATTATTTTGATCGTGTTTGATACGGGCAAACGCCAGGAGTTCACTAGTTATTTTAGTGATATCAACGGAACGAAAGCGCGGTGTGAGCGGGCGGGTGTACAACAACAGATCGGATACAAGCTGGTCAAGAACGCCAATGCCTTCAATGATTTTGCGCACATATTTTTTCTTTACAGGGTCGCGGGTACATTCTCTTTCCAGGAGTGCGGCAAATCCTGCAATACCGCCGAGAGGGTTGCGAATTTCATGCGCCACCTGTCGTGACATTTCCCCAAGAGCAGCAAGCGTATTCTTTTTCTCAATGTCCTTCTGCAGCGCCTTAAGCTCCGTAACATCATCGATGAGATCCATGGCACCAACGATATGATCTTTTTCATCCATGATCAGTGACGTTGTCCGCCGGATTGGAATCTCTGTTTTGTTTTGCAGAATGATGATATCTTCGACATCATTAAAAGCGCACCCGCTTTGCAGAGTCGCCAATGCGTCCTTTCTTTCTTCCTCATCGATGGGAAAAACATCTTCGTAACCTTTGTGGATAACTTCCTCCCGGCTCAGTCCGGTAATCCGTTCAATAGATTTGTTGAAAAGCGTGATATTCCCGTTGAGATCAATTGCGATCATACCTGTTCGCATGCTTTCCAGGACATTATCAAAATGCCGGCGAAGGGAGTTGAGCTCGAATACCTGAGTGGACAATTCCTGATTTTTAATATCAAGCTCGGAATTGAGATGGTTTACACGCCCCTGTAATTCATTGTAAGCTTTTTCCAACCGCTGCGTTGTGGTCGTAAATACGTCAATTGCATTCGTCAGGTCGGTAATCTCTTTGACGCGCTTAATCTTGGTTTTTTCCATAGTTGGGCTCAAAGTGATTTAGGATTGTTATCGTACTTGAAAAAAACTTCTGTCACTTCCCCACACGCACATGTCACCCGCACGCCGATTATTAAATCTTTATCCAAAATTGGTGCTACTTTGGTCTTTGCGCTGTGATGAACTATTCTGCGTTTATCCATCCCCTCTTTTATCGATGTGCTTTTGATAACAGACCCTGCAGAATCATGGTGAATTTTCATCTTTCCCGCGGAGGACATTTCTCTTAAATCAACAAATTTATCTGGCATAGGTTTATTCAATGTTGTGTGAAGTCAATGTTGAACCATTTCTAAACCGGCAGATTTTGCAACAAAAGTGCCACTGGACAGCTTTTTAAAATTAATTTGCATTCAGTGGAAATGAACCAAAAGAAAAGGATATGGATTGAATTGATTCGATTCTTGAAAGGATAGATTTCAGACAAAAGTGGGAGAAAAATAGCCACTGTGAGTGATTAGCAGGCAGGGGGGAAAATTAAACTCGCTTTTTTTAAACTGATAGCGCATGAAAAATATTTTTTCAATTTCAGACAAAAGCGCTGCAGCCGGGATGAAATTACCGGAGAAAATGTCTACCCGTACTGCTCAGTTACCAAGCAAATTTCGCATACCCTCCTCATCGATGCGACACGTCGTCCACTCTTCTTTTAATTCAGCACCCAAACTTTGATAAAATTTGATTGCCCGTGCATTCCAGTTGAGAACCGCCCACTCAACACGACCACATTTTTCTTCGCTGGCAATTTTCACCAGATGCCGAATCATCGCTTCCCCGAAACCACGACTGCGGAATTCTGATCGAATGATCAGATCTTCCAGATAGATTCCTGGTCGCGCCAGAAATGTTGAGAAATTATAGAAATACAACGCCATTCCAACCGGTTTGCCATCCAGTTCCCCAATAAGCGCGTGGGCAACATGACTTTCACCAAACAAATTTCTTTGCAGCAATTCTTGCGTTGCAACTACTTCGTGTTCCAGCTTTTCAAATACAGCGAGTTCATTAATGAGTTGCAAAATCACCTGAACATCGTCAGGTACAGCTTTTCTTATTTCAAATTTATTCATGATATTTTAGTTGATGAAATATGCACGATTTGTGGTTTATAATACATGAAAGAACAACTATTCTTTCTTTAAAACACGATCTAAAAACGCTGTAATATTATTCACAAAAACTGATGGATCGACATCGTAGGCATGGCCATGGCGTGCGCCAGGAACGATTATCAACTCGGACTCACCCTGGCAATGTGTCGCCAGTTCCCGGGCAACGGCCGGTGGCATACGTCTATCCTCCGCACCAGCAAAAAATAAAACCGGTCGCTTGCCAATTTTATCCAGTGCTTTTCGCATATCAAAATCATCGCTGCTGAAACCGATACGCCACTTTGCAAGTGCAGAAATGAGCGTGCCTACTGGAAATCGTGGCCAACCAAACCATAATTTCAGGTGATGATCTAAAGTGTGATCGAAAGAAAGAAAAGAACTGTCGATGATTATTGCATCCACATCCGTGGTCTCGGCATTTGCCAGCAATGTTGCCACGGCGCCCATAGAAACGCCATAAGTGATGACCGGTACCTGCACTTTCAATGAATCTTTAACAAACGAAATTGCGGCGAGTACATCACCACGTTCCAGATAGCCCATCCCACTTTTTGCGGCCGTACTTTTCCCATGCCGGCGCAAATCGATGAGCAATGCAGCATATCCTGCGTTCCATAGATCGACAGCCCGGTTCAGCACTTCCTGTCGGCTGCGAAAAAGCCCGTGTGCATAAATAATGATCCCCCTGGCATCCTCCTTCGGTAGATACCAGCCGGAAATAGATGCTGAATCAGCGGCACTTTCCGTTTTTACTGCAAAAGCCACATCATTATAAGCCACGCCCAAATCCATAGGTGTTGTTTTAATTTGCAGATCCATGGGGCGGGTTTGTGCGTGAGTCATAACATGGGTAATGAAAACAGGAATGACGATGAGAAAAAATACGAGTAAAAGAAAGGCAAGAACGATCAAAATTCTGCTAATCCACTTCCAAAGGCGGCTTTTAGGCACGAGAACTCCTCAACTTCGATATTCACAAACAGGTTAATCAGCGACTTGCATGGTGGTCGTTTCCTTCGTTTCCATTGAAGAAAAATTTAAGGCACGAAATACGAGAACAGCTGCTATCAGACTGCACACAGCTGCAAAATTCGCCACAGCAAAAAATCCAATTTTCTGAAATAACACACCACCGATTACCGCCGAAATCGCTATCCCCGTCTTTGCGGCTGTGCTTTTCAAAGCGATGTAGGCACCTCGTTCTTCTGCTTTTATCAACTCCGTTATCAAGGCCTGGTAAGGGCCTTCACGCATTGCAATCACCAACCCGCCGCTGATACAAAAAGCATAAACACCGGTAATTTCAGATATAAATATAGTAGAAAATAAAATCACTGCCAAAAGCAAACTTGCATTTCCCACCAGGAACGTTTTTCCAAGTTTATCCGACAACCACCCACCGAAAAGTGAACCAATTATCGTTGCAATGCCGAGAGACAGATAAATCGGTACCATTTCTCCAGGGGACATGGAAAAATCGGTTGCGAGCCAGGCGCCAAGATAGGTGACCACTGCCGTTGCAGTGGCCGAAATAACCACGGCAACAATTAAACCGCTGCGTGTAACCGAATTTTTAAGAAAATAGTGGTATTCTTTAATTTGTTTTTTGAGAGAGAATGGCAGCGATTTTTTAACATGAAATCCATTCGTGAGCGGATTCGAGCCTATTAGCCTGCCAGCTGTAAAATACATGGAAGCCGTCAGCAACAAGGCAATAAAAAAGGAGATGGCGTACAGCATCCACCAATCGAATTTGCTGGCGATAAGCGCGCCGACAGGTGCACCACCAACTGCGGCTATAGCATACACAGCACCAACAAGGCCCATTGCTTTGCCACGTTTTTCATAGGGGAACATATCAGCGATCTGTGCAATGATACACACGGAAATTGTCGCACCGGCAACTCCGGCTATGGCACGGGAGAGCAGAAAAACCGAGAAAAATGGGGTAAGATAAGCTAATGCACTGGCACCGGCCATTACCAGGGCAGCGGCTTGTAAAAAAATCAAGCGGCCGAATTTATCTGAAAGTGGCCCGATAATCAATGCCCATAGCCCTCCAATCACGGAGTATACTGTAACTATGGCACCAGCATTGGCAATGCTCACTTCAAAAAATTCACTCAATTCAGGCAAGATCGGAGAGATGATCTGCACATCGACCTGCCCGAGTAAAAGGAGCAGAAGAAGTGTTCCCAAAACGAGTCGCATAGGAGACCTACTTTTTTCCGTTCTTTGGTTCATTCACCTGCGAATCACCCTTTGGTTCGCCCCAAAGGTTTCGTACCAAATTGTACTCTTTATTCACAATATCCGTCTGATCGACTATGGCGGCAGCATTTATACCGACAGCAATGGCAATCGCCTCGCCAATTTCTTCACGGCTAGCTCCGTGCTTTACAGCTTTTACAATGTGGCCTTGCAAACATCCTTTGCAACCTGAAGCAAGGGATGCAGCGATGGAGATCAGCTCCTTTGTTTTTAGGTCAATAACACTGCGCTCCGGGTGATAAAGTTCTTCGTAGAATTTAAAATAGCGTTCTTTGAATCGATCCGGGATCATTTCATAAGACTGCATAACTTTTTTTGGCATGCGATGCTCCAATTTTGTGAGTGGAATTTTTGAATGTCACAACAGTGCTATGTGCAGTGTTTAATCTGGTTCTATAAAACCAAAACAAATGCTCAGCCATTCCACAAATGAGTGAGCATCTGCAATAATTTTAGTTCGTACCCAATTTTGCCAGCATTTTCACAGCTTCCGGATATGAAAGCGCTCGTTCGACATTATTGGTTTTCGAATCGACAACAGCCTGAAATTTTTCCCGGGCTTTATCGATTTGGCCATTTTTATAATAAGCCTTTGCTAATAAATAGACATGAAAGGTATTCGTTGCATCTGCTTTTTCAAGATGCTCGACAGCCGCTGGCCAATTTTGCCGTTCCAGTTCAACATAACCGGCGAGATAATGGTAAGCAGGAATGTACTGCTCCGCTTCCTTACCTCCCTCATCGATCATTTTCTTTACATCCGCGACGATTGCATCCGCCTCCTCAAAACGGCCTAATTTTGCCAGAGTGCGCGCCTTACCATGCTTCATTCTGCCCAACCATACGAGCTTTTGCGTTGAATCGACCTGGGCATCCGGTGTTGGTGGCACGGATTTATAGCCGATATCATAACAGCGCAGCGCTTCATTGGCATCGCCAAGCTCAAGATTTACACGGGCAATCTGATTCCAAATCCACACAGGCGGAAACCCCTGGGCAGCGCCATTGCGATTGTAGCGATCGAGATATTCATCATAGATTTTAAGGGCATTCGCGTGCTTGCCTTCATAAATATCAGCCCATGCCATACCAAAAAATGGAAAAAAAGGCGAAGCATCCGGATCGGAAAGAGAAATAACTTCTTTATAAATTTGTCGCGCTTTGTCATACTTGCCGGTCAAAATCGCACAATTGCCGATTAAGGTTTTTGCACGGGTCGTCGTATTGTCGATTTTTTCCGCATCCTTAAATCCGGCTAAGGCTTCATCGAGATTTCCCAGAATCATATGCAATTGCGCATACATCATTTGCACCATGCGATCGCCAGGATACGCTTTTCGCAGTGCAGTAAATTCGTCCAGTGATCCCTGATTATCTCCCTGACGCAGAACAAGCATAGCATGAATATATTTCCGCTCGCCATCGCTCATTTTTTTGGTTAATGCTTTTTCGAGCATCGGAGTCCGCTGGTCATTCTGCTGAATGAACGAGGATTTCAGCATGATCGCCATGGCAAAATTCGAATCCGCCTCAATGGCTTTCTCGGCTTCTGGCAACACGTGCTGAAATTGCTGATTTTCCAGAAGTCGGACACCCTCTAAAAAGGCTTGTTTCGCTTCTTCGGAACCTGTTGTCAATGTCAATTTGTCGCCGGCAAGTACCTGCATGGACATCAACAGAATAAAGATACATGGGATGATTGCACGGTGGTGATTTCGCAAACGCATAGGTTTCTCCTTTGGTTTAATGAAATAGTGAGTTGTGATTTCAATCGCCGAATTAGACCAAACCGTGGAAAAACCGTTCAACAGAAATTGTGTAAAGAACAAAAAATTTTCACGATGCAACTCTTTAATTTTACTAAAATTCTACGAATACAAATCTCAGTAAAACCTAATAAAGACTACGAAAAAAACCGAAGTGTTGAAAATATTTTTCTTTATATAAAAAATAAAATAAATTTATTGCTTAATCGCCAAACATTTTTCTCTTAAAAAAGTGCAACGAAATTTGTAAAATGAAGGTAAGAGTAAGATTGTTGGCAAAGTAGGACTCTACGGTTAAACAGGGAAAACAGAATGCAAAAACATGCGCCACTTCTCTTCTTCACACTTTTTCTTTCGACGACCGCTATTTCAGCCATGAACTGGCAACAGGATGTACGATACAACATCGAAACACAGGTTGATACCACCGCAAAAAAATTATTGAGCTATATGGAGTTGATCTATAAAAACAACTCACCGGATACCCTCGATCGTATCTATCTGCAGGTGCCGGCCAATGCATTTCAGGATGAAGACAACACAGCTGTTCGGGAGATGGCAGCCTTCAATCGGGGCAATATTCAATTTGATCAGCGTGCACGGGATGCCCTGACGATCAACAGCGTGCAATTTCTCTCCATTGGCGAAGAAAATAAATTTCCCCTGCAGGCATTCCATTTCACTGATACCATTCTCGATCTCCGTTTGCCCTCCCCTCTGCTCCCTAACGACTCGCTGAAAGTTGGGGTCAGCTTTGAACAGGATTTATCGAGAGCATTGAAACGGAAGGACGAGAGCCGAATTTTAATCAGTCGTAATTCCTGGCTGCCGCTTATCGCTGTTTATGACAGCAGTGGCTGGCGGGCGGAACCTTTTCATTTTATGATGCAAAGCAGTGATGTTTTTACAGAATTTGCCACATTCGATGTGACCATAACCGCGCCATGGAATTACACCATCGTAACCTCCGGCGACTCGGTGAGCGGAGATGCTGGCTGGTCGCTTTTCCAGGGTGATACCACAATGGTGGATTCCGTTTTCACGGCCTGGCTGGATACCTTGCAAAAGGACTATAAGCTCCAGGGAGAAAAAGAAGGACTACGTGTAGCTCGCTTCATAGCGAAAAAAAGTCACAACTTCACCTGGGTTGCTTCTCCGAGTCTTGTCCACTATCAGTACCAGACCCACGGCAAGACGATCGATCTATTCGACCGTAACAAAAAGAGCCGGCAGTGGATCAAATCTATGACTGAAGTTCTGGATTCCACATTACTTTTTTATGAAAACTATTTTGGAGAATATCCCATTGACCGCTTTTCCATGATCAATTTTTTCGGAATGTCACAACCCAAATTCATTTACAGCAGTTCGGATCGCTTTGAGCTGGCGGCAACATTTGTCGAAGCCATTTTGCCGGGTCGTGTGTCGGTGAATACCATTGAAGAAGGCTGGATATCAAAAGGTCTTTCACTCTATGTCGGGAAAAAATTTAATGAGCAAAAATGGGGAAAAAGAGGCTATGATCTGGAAGAAGCACAGGAAGATCAAAATTGGATCGAAAGACGCTACCCTCTCCCCTCCCTTGACCAATTGATGAAAGACTTCACTCGCCTTTATATGAGTTCCGGTCAAAACGAGGCTATTTCCAAACCCATCCATAAGTATTCCGATCCGATCAGCTATTTTATGAATTCGTACGTCAAAGCAGATCAGTTCTACGAAATGCTTGAGTATGTCATAGGTGATTCAGCCTTGCGGGAGTGCACACGGGAATTGGTCCGACAACATACATTTCAGCACATCAGTGAAAAGCAATGGCAGGAGGTCTGTGAACAGGCCAGCGGTCAGGAACTGGACTGGTTTTTCGAACAATGGCTGCATGGTACACCAACGGTGGATTACAAGAAGGGCAAGGTTAAAAAGTACCAGCGTGAGGACAAAAAATGGGTGACAGAAGTTGAAATCGAACGTAAAGGCGATGGCATCATGCCCGTTGACGTCGATCTCGACATCGGCGACGGGCAAAAAATCACCCAGCGTTTCGATGGCTTTGCGCAACGCGGTACTATCGTATTTGTGACCGATGACAAGCCAAAGCAGGTCAAGGTCGATCCCAAAGATGCCATCCTCGATAACAACATGCTCAACAATGGTAAGCCAAAGCTTGAGTTTAAACCGGATCTTCCTTTGTTAAAAATGTATTACATGCCCGGCGACACGTATCTCGTCCTCTGGCGACCTTTATTTGGATACAACCTGCAAGATGGATTTAAATTGGGACTACGTACGGCCGGGAGCTACCGCTCCGTATTTAACAATCTGGTACTGGAAGCAGAATACGGCTTTCTCTCACAGTCTGTCGATGGGAAAATTGGGTATTCGCACCCAATTCGGCGCAGTGACATGATGCACCGCTACGGTTTTATGGCACGTCGGAAAGAAGGACGCTATGAACTGGACGCGAAACTGGACTTCAATTTTGCCGAGGGCATCATCTCAAAAAAAGGCCGGCAATTGAAGCTCGGTTTCAACCTCATCGGTGTAAATGATTTGGATTACCTTTATCGTAAAATCACCAACAATCAGGATTCTTTTAAAATCACAGAATGGCAGGACACGGATATCTTCAGTTTTTATATCTGGGGCAAATTCAACAACATGTGGCACTACTTTAGTAGTACCGGGACGCTGAATTTTACTTCTGCAATGAAACCAGGCGATGCTACGTTCACGAAATTGCATGGCCGGGTAGAAGGCCGGTACACGCGATTCGGAATAAGCGGATTTATGAATATAAACGGGGGATTGGCAGCAGGAAAAGATGCTTTGCCCCTGCAGGAAAAATACGATATCGCCAATGCATCGCCCATCGACCGCTTCCGCAACGACATGATCAGCACTGGCGGTGATTGGGAAAATTTTGGCCGCCGGTTCACCGAGGGCGGGGCCAGACTTTTTGGTTATGCCGGCAGACCAACGCCGCTGGAAAAATATGCCAGTTACAATCTGGAACTCGGTTTGGATCGGGCAATTTTCGGCACGCGCTGGTTTGGCTTTTATGATGAAGGCTGGCTATGGAATGAACGCAAGGGCAATTCCCTGCGGCGCTCCGATGCCGGTATTGGGTTCCGGTTATTTGATTCAAAATCGCTTCTGTTCGGTGGGAATGTGCCACTTTTCGAAGGACTCTCCATTCGCACTTACTTCCCGTTTTGGGTTAGTCATCCTTTGCCGGGTGAAGAGAAAAATGCTTTTCGCTGGTTCATGGCAATTGGTAAAAAATTCTAATTGGTTCGACTTTGGCCGATTCCAGGAATCATTCAGGTGGTGTGACAAGGCACGAAGGCTAAGCCTGTCTGCACGAAGTAAAGTCGAGGCGCCAAAGCAGGATAAGCACATTGTTCTATAACAGAAAAATTAAGTTTGTTTATAAAAGATATTATTTCTACTATTTTTTATATAGTCTTTTAACCTGATTTACTCATAACACAAGATGAACGATGGTCAGGGGATATCCCCTGACCATCGTTCATCTTGTGCGTTGCACGAATAAAGCAGTTTAAGTAATAAATTAATGCAGGAATGCAAAAAAAAGTAACAGTAGGGAAAAGACACCAGAGGCCATAGACGCTTGTCCATTAAAATTCGTGTATGATCTCAGTTTTTCGGGTACGAAGCTTAACCTACGACCCAATGTACCATTCAACTTCTTGTAAAATAGTTCGTGTGCCATATTTCTCTCTAACTTTTATTTATAAGGTGGAAAAATGAACCAATCTCAAATTCTTCGTTTACAGGAGCGTGTCGGTACCACACCCGATGGCTTTTGGGGACCCGCTAGTATTGAAGCGTGCCAACGCCATTTGCGTGACATGATGCCATCCCCCCATCCCTTTCCCGTTGAAGGAACGCAAGATTTTCTTGACTTTTTTGGGCCGCATGGCGTTGAAGGTGGGTACACACCACCGGGAAGAACATTTAATCTTCCATTCAGACTTTATTTGTACGGTGATACAAATCAGCCAGTTACCAGACTGAGTTGTCATGAAAACTGTGCCGACAGCTTGCTTGCCGTTTTCGAAAGATTAGCGGCAGTTTTTCCAAATGAACAGGATCGAAAAGCAGCGGGTATTTTGGATTATTTTGGACTGTACAATCCGCGCCTCAAACGCAACAGCACCACTTCATGGTCCATGCACTCATGGATGAACGCCATCGATTTCAATGCCAACAAAAACGGCAACAAAACTGCCTGGCCTGTCACGGCGACAATGCCAATCGAGGTTATGGAGTGTTTTGCTCAGGAGGGCTGGCTGGCAGCAGGCGCATTCTGGGGCCGCGACGCAATGCATTTTCAAGCAACAGCACCAAGATAGTTTTTTCTTAAAGTATACAAGTTGAGTCATTTCATGGCTCAACTTCCCCTCTTTATTTCATCCAATCCAATTTCCAATACGCTTGTGAAATTTTTTATTTTGGGGACATGCTTTTGATGTATGAGAAAAGTCCGTGATAGACTCGGTCTAAAATTTACTTGAAAAACAACTTTTGTTAACGATTATTATTTTTTATTTTGAATGGAATTAAAAATGGGGTGTTTCTCTAACCAGCTTCATGAATCCCGATCTGCCATTTAACACTAAAACAAACTATTTTGAGCGTATTTAACGCCTTCTGTGGTTAAAGTAGAGGAGAACAAATGATTGAAATCAAATCGTTATCAAAACGCTACAAACTCACCAAACAACAGAAACGGGAAAGGGGTACTAGCGGTGACACAAAACATGTGGATGCTGTGAAAGACCTGAATCTCATCTGCAAACCCGGCAGGGTTTTCACTTTGCTTGGCCCAAACGGCGCCGGCAAAACCACCACCCTGCGCATGATTGCCACCATGCTGCATCCGAGTAGCGGCGAAATCAAAGTTGCAGGTTTTGACACCGTGACCCAGGGTCCGGAAGTACGCCGGCGTCTTGGTTTCCTCACCGGTGGCACCGGACTTTATGATCGTTTGACAGCCAATGAAATGGTGAAATATTATGCTGATCTCAATGGCATCGACAGCGCGATTTAAAGCCAATCGTGACGAAATTTTTGCCCGTCTGGGCATCGAAGAATTTGCCAACCGCCGCATCGCCAAACTCAGCACCGGTATGAAACAGAAAGTCAGCATCGCGCGAACTATCATTCACGACCCTGAAGTTCTGGTTTTCGATGAGCCGACATCAGGTCTTGATGTTATCGCTTCCAAAGGGATTATTGAATTGATTCGTGAGAAAAAAACTGAGGGCAAAACTATCATCTTTTCCACCCATATCATGAGCGAAGTGAGCATTCTCAGTGATGATCTGGCAATCATTCACAATGGCGAGCTGCTTTATGATGGCACCTACAAAGAATTTGAAGCCAACATGCAGTCGAAGTCATTGGCAGATGAATTTATCCGCTTGGTCGAAGGGGGACAGCAATGAATACAATTCTCACTATTTTCAAAAAGGAATTGATAGATACGCTGCGTGACCGCCGGACTTTGATCATCATGTTTGTTCTTCCTTTCCTGATACTGCCCGCAGTTTTCACCGTAATGTCAAAAATCGGTGAATCACAGACGAAAAAAGCACAGGACAAAGAACTGCACGTCGCTTATTTTGCCCACGATAACCAAAGCGAATTGCAAAATATGCTGCAGGAAACAAAAAACATCAAGCTGCTCTTCGACGCGGATGAAGACAGTATCGAAGCAGACATCCGCAGCAAGAAACTGGATGCCGCCGTCGTGTTTGATCCGGAATTCACTGAAAAATTCAACGACCTGAAACCGGGGAAACTCACCGTTTACTACCAGTCCACCAACGATGCTGATATCACCTGGCGGCGATTGAAGACTGTGCTTGATAATTTCGAAAAAGACCTGCTGGACAAACGCTTCGAAAGTTTGAATCTAAAGAAAAATACCGCGAAAGTGCTGCGTCTCGAACGCACCGACGTGGCGACTGCGCAGGAAAAATATGGTAAAATGGTCGGTGGTTTTCTGCCATACATCTTTATTCTCTTTTGTTTCATGGGTGCGATGTATCCTGCTATCGATCTTGCAGCCGGAGAAAAAGAACGCGGCACCATCGAGACATTGCTGAGTTCACCGGCAAACCGCTTTCAGATCATTGTCGGGAAATTTATGGTGGTCATGCTCAGTGGCGTTACTTCGGCTGTCGTCGCTATCCTCGGGTTGTTCACTGCTGCAAAGATGGGACGCATTCCCGATGAAATCATCAATGTGCTGGGCGCACTGCTGCAACCGGCAAGTGTTCTTCTGGTGCTTTCACTACTCCTGCCGCTGACAATATTTCTTGCCGGTATTCTGCTCTCAGTCTCATTTTTGCCAAGAGTTTTAAGGAAGCGCAGAGCATGATCGCACCGGGTAACATTCTCGTCATCATCCCTGCAGCCATTGGTATGGTTCCGGGCATTACGCTGAATTACGGCACCGCGATGATTCCCATTCTCAATGTCTCCCTGACAACCAAAGAAATCCTCGCTGGCACCCTGCAATACGATGTGCTCGCAGTGGTGTATCTCTCACAAATTGTGTTGGCATTATTGAGTTTATGGGGTTGCTCGAAGTGGTTTGAACGAGAAGAAGTGATCTTCAGAGAGTAATTTGTTTCAACGGCCCTGTCCTGCGGCTGTGCCAAAACACAAATTGAACGAAAGCGTCCCGCCGAGTGGAACATGCGTTACACTCAACAAGGATGCTTTCATTCCAGTAAAATGGATATTTGGTTCAAAAATAATAAGTTTTGACACAGCCCCAGAATATTTTTGGAGAAATTGAAAATTCGGACCCTTCGACAAGCTCAGGGTCCGAATTTGAGCGTAGTCCAGAGCATTTCGACACTTCGACTTTGCTCAGTGCAGGCATGTTCAACGGCCGGTTTATCTCCTTCTCACCAGTCACGATTTTCAGATTGACAAATGGCCTGATTTTCAGCATAACCGGGAAATCCGAGCCGGTTTAACTTGAAGAATTGATTACCTGCATTACTCGCCATCCTGCATGCCATTGACAATGGCAAATATCTTTTTCACTGCCGCATTTGGAGCGTCATCTTCCATATGAAAATGAACACCACATGCATCACAGGTGAAAGTTGGGTTCTGTAAAATCTCCATAATATCCAACTCTACCTGCGATCCGCAATTTGGACAGGGAAAATGGGGCTGTTTCTGTCCATCTACCTTTTCGTTTTTTTTCATTATAAATCTCCTCAGTTTTTGAATAAATTCATGCCATTTCTTAATTCACAATGCAGTTCAAAAAATTCAGAATTCCTCAATCAGGCGGTTTAAACTCAAAAACAACGCCTGCACTTCATTAAAAAAATTTCGACGTGCTTGCATTTCCTCTTTTCTTTTTCCAAATTTAAGGTACGCAGTCAATCCTTGCAAAGGCTGGTGTGACTGTCGAAAAACATGCAAATTCCAACCCTGACCTTGCCGAAGGGTACACATTTAAGCGTGGAACCGCGCATTTCGACACTTCGACTTTGCTCAGTGCAGGCAGTTTCAACGTCCGGTTTATCCCTTTTTGACAGTCTCGATAGCCGTTGCAAGGTGATATAAAAGGCAATTAATCGATTCCATAAAACACACATTTGAACGTTCAAAACAAAAACTCCCCGCAACAAAATACAGCATCCATTGAATCGCTGCAGAAAATCAGTATTGGGAACCAGAATGCATTTAAGGCGCTCTTCCACCAGTGGCAGCCCCGGATTTACCGCTACATCTGGTTGCGTGTGCGTAATGTGCAAATTGCCGAGGACCTGGTGCAGGAAGTATTTTTCCGTTTGTGGCAGAAACGACAGCACCTGCCACAGAGCAGCAACTTCACTGCCTTCATTTTTCAAATTGCTCACAATCTCGTGGTTGATTGGACACGTAAAAATAAAGTACGTAGCCAGGCAATGGCCACTCTTGGTGCAAAAAACGAAATCAGCCCTGCTGCAAACGATCAAATTGAGGCTTCCGAACTGAACCGAGCTGTAACCGCAGCCATCAGCAATTTGCCTCCGGCGATGCAAAATGCCTTCGTTCTGCACCGAATGGAAAATTTGACCTACAAACAAATTGCAGAAGTGATGAACATTTCCGTAAAAACAGTGGAAAAACATATTAGCAAAGCGCTGCAACGGTTACGCGATATTTTTCGAAAGCAGGATTTTTTGTGAGAAATTCAATGGGGGTTTCGCTGACGCCATTCGTTATGCAGAGTAGACAAACGAAGTAAGGACATTTTCCGGATTAGAAATGGATGACCTAAAACTCGAAAAATTTTTCCTCAGATGGCAGCAGGGTATGCTCTCCACTCAGGAGACGGCATGGCTGGAAGACCAGAAAGCAATACCAGAGTTTCGAAAGCAGTGGTCGGCATTGCAAAAGAGCTGGAAACAAGCTGGTGAGCCTGTTATCACTACAAGTTCACCTGCAGAAGCACAGTGGCAGCGACTGGCGTCCCGTATAGAAAACGGAAATGTTCGTGATGTTCACGCCAAATTAAAGCAAAAGTCCTGGCACAGATGGTTTGAACAATCGGTGCAACGACCAGTATTTGCACTTGTTGCAGCTGTGCTCATTTTCTTCGCAGTATGGCAGGTATACCAGCTTTTAGTACCGAAATACCAAATCATCGCAACTGCACCTGCGGAGCGGCTGACATATCATTTGCCCGATGGCAGTACAATGGAACTCAACTGTGCAAGCAATGCGCAATTCCCAGACGATTTCAACGCAAGCGAACGTTGCATTGTACTGCATGGAGAGGCATTCTTCCAGGTTCAGAAATCGACAAAACCGTTCATCGTAAACACAGAGGACGCGGTTATACGGGTTACTGGTACCGAATTTAATGTGCGCACTTTTGAGGGCAAAACTCAAATAGCTGTACAATCCGGTTCTGTAGCATTCAGCGCCTTGCAGGGAAAATCTTCCCTCCAGCTTACGGAAAAGGATGCTGCCATAATACAGGGCAATCAACCACAAAAAATAGCAGGAACTGGTTACGATTATGGTGCATGGCGACGCGGCGAACTGGTTTTCAACGACAGGGAATTGCAAAGCGTTGCTGCAGAGTTGTCACGACGATTTGCTGCCATTGTGCAAGTGAAAGACTCACTGCAAGGCATGCGAATTTCCGCGCATTTTAAGAATGAGTCACTTCAGGAAATGTTGGCTTTCATCGCCCAGGCAACGGGCACGTCTGTTAAAATGGTTGGTGGTGATTATTGGATAAGATAAAATATAGTTCGTTTGGAATCAGAGGATTCGTTTGGAGTGAGTTTAAAATACAGATACGATTTAAGTGCACCCCACATTTATGCAAAAACGATTCGTAAAAACGGCATCTTTCCTTAGATGAGATTTATAAAATCGGGATAGCCGATTAATGAATAAACGATTAAGAAATAATTTACCCCTGTTTTTCTTCGTCCTGATGCTCATTTCCGTGTCATCCGGAATTTACGGTCAGGAAAACCACGTATCGCTTTTGCTGAAAAACGTAACCTTAACCCGGGTACTGCAGGACTTTTCTGCCGAAACACACATCCGGCTGGTTTACGCATCTTCGCTGACGGACAGCATTCGCATTACAGCAAAAACCGACGACACACCAATCCTTGCTTTGAAAAAAATCCTGCGCGGTACTGGATTTGATTTCCTGCGCCAAAGCAAGGATTTATGGATACTCGTACCCAAAGCTGCGACCCGAAAAGAACCAGCCACGCTGCAAGGCAAAGTAATCGACTCCACAACACAGGAACCAGTCCCCTCAGCCACCGCACTCCTGAAATATTCGCAATTCGGTGGCACAACGGACTCCACTGGATTTTTCACATTGGAAAATATTCCACCAGGCCGGTATTCCCTTGTCGTGCAACGAATTGGCTATGTCCAATTCGAGCAGCAACTCCATTTTTCCGGCAATGATTATTTCGAAAGATTGATCCGTTTGCAACCCTCTCCTTGCCAATGCCGGAAATTTCCATCGAGGAAACGGGCGATCACCCACAGGATGAAATTCGCCTTGCGAAACAGAGCATTTCTGCACGGCAAATGGCGATTCCGCCGCTGCTCAATGAGGGGGATGCTTTTGCGCTCATACACCACATGCCCGGTGTATCCGGCCGCGATCCCGATGATATTTTCCCCCACATCGAGGGGGGAAGTGCCGCCGAAATGGCCGTTGAAATTGACGGCATACCGGTATTTGTTCCCACCTACGGCCACAACCGGCGCAGTCTATTTGCAACACAACTGCTCGAAAACATAGCAATTGAACGCGCCGGATACGACGCCACCCACGGTGAAGCGCTCACCGGTATCGTCGCACTAAAAACCGCTACAGTGCAAGAAAACCGGCCACGTTTCCAGGTCGGGGTGCATACACAGGGTTTTTCACTCGGCGGACAAATTGAAAAGAAAGCGGTGTCATGGCTTATTTTCGCGCGACAAACAGCATTACGAAACGATGAAAATGCCATTGAAGAACAGGTTACGGACGTCACTCAGAAATTTAGTTGGAATGTCAGCAAGAGACAACGGTTTGAATTTTTATCCCTATTGGGGCGTGGTGCATTTACCCGGAGTAATTCTGTCGCGACACCAGCACTACTGAATGCCAACACCGGCCTGATGTACAATTTGGCGCTTTCGCAAACATCACAGTTCTCTTTGCTGCTGTACAATTCCCTGTTGCAAAAAACCGCGCAAGAAACAGGTGTGAAAATCGATCTGACGACGGCACTCTCCCCTGCTCTGCAATGGCGATCCGGCCTGCACGCTTTTCACATGCATTCCCGTGGCGATGCTCTGGCAGATACGCTGTTGCAGTACAAATTTACCCTTCCCGAGTTTGTTGATTATGCGCAACTCTCGGAAAACCTTTTTCGGCAGGATCTGCAACTCGCGACCGTGTTCAGTCAAATCCACTGGCAGCATTCCGGGTGGGATATTGTCGCCGGCTTACGGGTACCGTGGTTGCAAAAAACGAGACGCTTGTTTTATACGCCACGTTTGCACATTGGTTATTCGCCGAAAGAGTTTCTGCACCTGCAACTCAATGGCGGACGCTACGTGCAGTTTGCCGACCGCAGTTATGCCAGCGAAGCGAAGTCTGGTGATGACTTCGGTCAAGGAGAATACGTTGCCATCACCTCAAACGATAATCCAGCGATTGCTCATCATCTGCGCTTTGAATCGATGATCAATTTACCACAGGGATGGGCATTTTCCGCTGCGGTTTATGCAAAACAGTATGAGTTCCACTCGCGCATGGTCCACACACGCCTGAACCGGGTCTCATGGTTGCTGCCCCTGGACAAGGGAAGTCCCGGGGATTGCAGGCATACGTTACGAAAACCGTCGGGCCGGTGCAGGGTTGGCTCAGCTACACTCGGAACCGCACGCAGTATTTTAGCGAAGACGGTACAGGGTTCGTGCCTTATTTTCAGCGCAACAACATCGTGCAAATGGCCCTGTCCAACTATGTTTCCGCTGCGCTGCAAATGCGTTGGCATTACGCCAAATACAGCGGCTATCCCGAACGGCTTTGGGGACCGGATACTATCCAGATCGACCCACTTTTACCAGCGGAAGAATTTGCCGCACGCTACCTGCTCAGCGATTCCCGCGTCGGCTCGCGCACAAAAATTGCTTTTGGACTGAGTTGGAAATTTCGCGGGGCAAGAAAACCGCACGCTTTCGATTTTGCCATTGAAAACAGTATCGTCGACCGGGGGGAGGATATCGGGGATCAGTTTCGGTTTTGGGCGGGGTACCGGTTTGCACTGGAATAAATGTCGAATACCACACGTCGAAGTTCAGAAGAACACACCCACGACGCACTTTCGTATCACCCACAAAGTATAGTGTTCAGTTTTCCTGTTCGCCCCGGAATGAAGTGCGTCGCACATTCTTTTAGTGCAAAAATTTTCATGTTTTCCGGGTATCGCGTTTTGAAATTCGAAGTGCGTCAATCTTATATTTCAATTCAGGATAAAAAATCAAAATATCAAAGAATTCAAAAAACGAAGTTCGGCGAAGCAAAATCAAAGAATCCATGTCGTCAACGAACTGCACGGACACAGTAGAGAGCCATAGTCAGATTGGTAGATAATCGCAAACGCCGTTGTTGAAATCGACGATCCACGGCCGCGAAGCCGACGTTTTATCGCTCGTCCAAATCCACAATTGCCGCGAATCAAACACGGCATCGATGTACAAATCATTCTTTTTTCTCTGGCTCCATTAGAGTCATTGCTTCTTCCAGAGTCGGCAAACGCCAATCTGAATATCCAGCGAAGTTTGCTTTATTCAGGCTGTCTATATAAACAACAGCTTTCTCGAATTCAAATAATCCAAAGAACCGCTTTGCTGCCAGGTTAAACCTGTTGTTGAATCAAACACAACCTTCCCTTCTTCGCGTAACGCAAACTTATTTGCAAATGCCTTACTCGTCGGATTCCATCTTGTATCAAAAACCCTTTTGCCCGAACCATTCGGGCTGCATCACCGGCATCGAATACGCGGGCTTCATACCGTATTTCATTTACGTTTGTTCCGGCATCGACCAAACGACCGTACATGCAACTGTCAACAATAGAATAGTCGTAAAACCCAGATAACTGACCGGTTTCTGATCCAGCTCCACAGTGGTTTTTAAAAATCGCCAGCCACTAAACAACCGAATAACAACACCGGATAAAACATAAAACCAAATCCAGATTGAAGTAAAAAATGATGTAAAAAATATAATTGAATAGTACGGAATGGGAGAATAATTGTAAAACACATAGCCGCTTAAGGTGACGACTTCTTTAATATAATTCCACACCGTAATCGATTCGGGACTTGCCCAGAAAGGCGTTTCAACAACAAAAAGCAAATACAAAAAGGGCAAAATAATTGTTATCATCAAAGTTATGAAAAAATCGACTCCAAGCCACAGCGCATGTCGAAATACGGACTGCGTTCTTTCCATTTGTTTTATGATAAAACGGGTTTCCAGCAGGGAAAAATAGTCGGGAATAAAATTGCAAATCACAGTGAAGATGAGAAGTTGTATTACAAAACCGGTCGGTTCGGAAGTCAACACACGGATTTCATCCGGCCGCACAAGAGCATCCATAAAATCAAAACTATCACGGAGCCTGCAAGAGAGGCAAGACAGGAACGGTAAAAAACAACGCCAACTCCAATGCTTTTCGCCAAAGACTTTATCGAACCAATGGGCAAAATGTCGCGGCCAGGTATTTATTTTTCCGGTGGTTCGAGTTTGGAAATCCATAATCCCAATTCAAATTTGAACTCAGGACTGAAAAAAGCCATCTGCTTTTTCGCAGATTTTCCAGATTAAAGCGCATAACGCCAAATAGCCACCAAAACTGTAAATGGTAAATTCCACGAATTCTCCCTCCGCTGTGAAGATAAATTTTTCCCTTGTGCAGATATCTCCAAAACTGTTGTGGACATTGTAGCCAATAATGGTAAAAAAATCAAGCGGTTGTTGGAAGTACGAACTCGCTTTGCGCTGGGAAATTTTAGGTGAGTTTTGTTTTGTAAATAAAGGCAGGCAGAGCCTGAAACCAGGGGAATAAGGCAGGCGGAGCCTGCGGGGTGGGGATTCCGGGCAGAGCCCGAAACCAGAGCAGTGGCAGGTGGCAGGTGCCAAGTTGCAGGTAACAAGTATCAATTAAAAATGCTACTTGCAACCTGCCAACCTGAAACGAATATTATTTCATCAACAAAAACCGGCGTTGGGTGATTTCGGTTTTGCCGGCGCTGGATTTGTACACAACCCGGAAAAAGTAAACACCGCTCACTACCGATTCCCCTTGCTTATCACGGCCATTCCAGCGGAGTTTGTGCTGGCCGGCGGCCACGTCCCCGTCAAATAAAGTGCTGACGAGCTGACCACGAACATTATAAAGTTTCGCTGTGACCTGGCCATTGGCCGGCAGGGAAAGATCAAGGGTGGTTTCGGGATTAAACGGATTCGGGTAATTCTGCGACAACGCAAAAGCCTCGGGAAGCGACAAATGATCGTGCTCGCCTATGCCGAGGGGAACGTTTGTATTATCCACCCGCAGCCAGTCGAGGATCAGTAGCGTTTGGGCCCCGGTGCTATCGCTGGTGTTTGCAATAGCGACCTGGTGCAAGCCGGGTTCGAGGGACAGATTTGCAACGTAATTTTCCTCTTCGTTTTTATTCACTTCAAATCCCGAAACGAATTCACCATCCACAGTCAAAACCAATTGCGGCCAGGCGACCGAGGCGCTGTCGGCGTTCGCATGCACAACAAAGCGGTAATCACCCGCAAGGGGCAAATACACATTCTCCGCCACGGAACCGCCGTTGGACAATTGTAATGTGCCATTTTCGAGTTCAACCACAAGTCCCGAACGCAGGGACATGCTTGCAATCCGTATCGTGACATCGGTGGTGTCACTATTGTTCAACCGCGTACGGAAAAAGTAGACGGCGCTGGTACTGCGGTGGCCAGTCTGGTCTTCCAGCGTCAACTGATAAAAGTAGCTGGAATCAGGCAGCAAGTTTTCAAAGACAATTCGGTGTTGCTCGGCATACTCACCATAGGGCAGCAGGACGTTCAGTGAATCCTGTGAATGTCCAAACAGAACCTGCGCCTTCACGGGTTCATCCACGCTGAGGAGAACCGTCGCCGACGTATCCGTGATCGATTCAAAATCGATACTGGTGATCGCCGGTGGAATGCTGTCGGCCGGCGCCCAGCGTAATTTGTAGATATTCGAATGCGTTTTATTGCTCTCATCGATGCCGTTTTCACCGGAATAATTGCAGAAATAAAGCCCGTCATTTCCGAATACAAGGCCCTGAATACTCATATTCCCGCCACCGGTGTACGTGAGCAGTGCTTCCTCCACAACCGCAGAATCGGCATCGCTGAATTGCAGCATGCGAATTTCCCGGGAGTAGTTACCTGCGTCGATAAAATCCGTGTGCCCACCCAAGCCAAGCAGAAGGCGATTGGCAAAAGAGCGCGGGAAATAGAAATCCTGCGACACAACCTGCATGTTTGTTGGATTTACAGCATGTTCCCACAGTTTGAATGCGTCATGAGCAAGATCGGGCGAAAGGTGGCGCCAGCCATAGGTTTTACCCGCTTCGATGCGCATAACGCGATCACCACCGTCGGGGCCACGGTCAGCGACAAATAGCGTGCCCGCAGAATCCCAGCCAAGCCCGGAGGGATTGCGCAAACCCATTGCATAAATGAGGGAATTGCTGATTGGGTTATCCTCCGGTGCGGAACCGTCGCTGTTCATGCGCAGCACTTTGCCATTGGCATAATCGCTGTCTTCAGCGAGTTCCGGCTGCCAGTTGTCGCCAACAAGGGCGTAAAGTTTGCCATCGGGGCCAAAGGCAAGTTCATTTATTCCGTGGGACATACGTGCAGCGACACCGGAAAGAATCGTCTCCTGTTGTGCTGCTGTTCGTCCGCCATCCTGACTTTGGTAGCGGATAATTTTGGCCAGTTTGAATCCGGCAGAATCGTAAACCGCAGCAGCGAAGACATCTCCGCTTTGCGGCTCGACGCACAAGCCGGACAATCCCAGGTTGCCGCTATCGGGGAAATTGCCGTTAGGATCGAAGTTGAGCAGATTCCAGGCGTAGATCTGTTTGGAGTAATCCCGTGCGACGGTAAAAATGGTGCCGAAACGTTCAGCAACATAAAACAACGGTGCGAAGGATTCCTGACTCGACGGTGGAGCAAAGGCGATGCTCGTCGGGCGGTCAAAATCTGTAGCCACCGTTTGCAGCTGAAATTCCGCCGGCAGTTGCCATTTTGGGCTTACGGGATTTATAACGAGGGTGAATTCCTGACAGACGCTATCCGGCTCATCGAAGCTGTCGAGGAGTTCAATTTTGAATTCGAAGCTACCGCTTTCCACCGGCACACCGGCAATAATGCCGGTTTCCGTATCGAGGGCCAAACCCTGGGGCAAAACACCGCGGGAGAGGGCAAAATGCCATGGGGGATTGCCGCCGGTGCCATTGACTTTGGTGGAATAAGCGAGATTGACTTCGCCATCCGGGAGTTTGCTGGTTAAAATTTGCAGCAACGGCATTGGTGTTTCGGTTTCGCGATGGGCACCTTGATCGATCCACTGGCCGAGGAGCTCCACATCGCCCTCGGAAAGCCGTCCCATTTTTTCACCAACCGCAGGATGATCGTTGGTGATCTTTTCGAACAACCAACTGGCATCCCGGTCTCCCGGTACAACCCGTTTCCACTGCGGAGCTTCCAAAGCCGGCATGTCATAAAGATTGTTCCATGCCTGGCCAGACTCGAGATTCAAATTCGCCGGTGGCTGCATTCCGGTGTGGCATTTCACACAATTGTCCTCAAAAACTCGCTGGATGTGCGCCATGGCAAGTATACCATCGTCTACGGTAGTAAAATCCATGTTGTCATGAATAGTATACACACCCGTAGCGTTCTTTGAAATGATGCGGTAGGCGTATTTCGTGTCCGGCAGCAAATCCTTGAATGCAACCACGTGTTCTGTGCGTGCGCTTGCTTCTTCCGCAGTCATCGTATTCAATTGCGGATAAACGCCAAAGCTGATTTGCGAGGTTGTGAGAATATCCGTATCCCAGGTGAGATTGACGCGTTGTGGTGAAACGTTTTCAACCTCCCTCGCACTGATATCCACGGCAATTTGTGTTGACGGTATTTTTTCAACTTCGATCCCGGCAATTTTCGGATCTTCGATATGACTCGTAAGAGCGATTGTCACTTCGCCGTCTTCAATTTCCAGCTCAAAAATCACCGCCAGCGCTCGATCATGACCAATCGTCTTGTAAATATCCAGATTAGCGATAGCGAGCGTATTTTCCAGCCAGGCATCGAACACCCGTTTCTGGTTGGCGCTGTACCAGATTTCAGCGAAGTGCAGTGTCACACGATAACGGCCATTCGCGGGTACGGTGAAGTGGTAGGATTGCTGTCCCCAGCGTTCGCTACGGTAGATAAATCCGTAATTTGAGCCCAAAACAGAATCCGGCGTCGTGTAAATTCCCTCGCTGTCTTCATAACCCCAGGCATTGCCCTCAAAGGGCTGGTCCGTATGCCAGTATTCATCATTTTTCACGTACGAGGGCCCTCCCGCGTTGACACGACGAATGTAGACGACCGGATCGGTGCTGCGGGCGGTTGTGAAAGCATAATCCGGTGAGCAATTGTGCGGTTCAACAGTGAGTGCACTTCGCAAACGAAAATGATAGGTCGAATTTGGCGCTAATCCGGTGAGCAGTTTAAAATGGGATGTCGTGCTGGTTTCCTCATGATCACTGGAGCCGTAAGCGGTTGTGAGTCCGTAATCGATAATCGAAGGCGCAGCTTCCCGGGTTTTCCAGGCGATTTCAACGGAGGTGGCATTGATATTTTGTACGATGACATCGTAAATTTCTGAACCGCTCGTATCGGGTACGGGCGGTAGTGTCGAGTAGGAAAGATTATACGTTCCTGCCTGCTCGTTCCAGCTATAAAGCAAATACTGATCGCCGTTATCGACGATAACCGGAGAATTCCCGGTGATGGGATTGCCGGAATAGGGCGTCCAGGTAATCAAATCGTCGGAAGCGAAGACGCCCCCCACATATTCTTTATTTTCAAGCTGGTAATGCCCGTAAATAAAAGTCGTTTCGCCAACTTTAATCCGGCTGTCGATAGCAATATGCCGGTGATCCCCGAAAGGATTGGCCAAAACAGGATTATGGCTGTTGCGCACCCAATTGACACCGTCCGCCGAAGTGGCCAGGCCCACTTGCCCTTTTGTGCCGCCGCCGATGCCTTCATACAGCATATACCAGACATCATTTTCGATCCACACCGTCGGCGTACCCACATCGGCAGACTCCCACCCGCTGCCTTCCGGGGTGAGCACCGTGCCCACAAGCGCCCAGTCGGTTTTATTGACCGAAGTATATAAATTGATGTGCGCTCCCAGAGTGCTGCCATCGTATTCGTCTTCAGCGTACATGTAATAAACGGTGTCGTTTTTGACTATGCACACGTCCTCAACCCACCCATCGACGAAAAGTGCCGAATCGGCCACACGCGTCCAGGTTACGCCATCGGGGGACAAAGCGAGGCCGGGGCTGATGCGATTGGAATCGAACTTGTCATACTCCCCTTGCCAGCCGCTGAACCATTGGAAGTAGGTGCCATTTTCAAACAGAAACCAGCCGCGTTCACGCAGGTTTTCATCCCATGCACCGACACTGTCCTGTTCGAATATCGGATTGTGCTCGTAGTCGGTGAAATGCACCAGTGCGTCCGGGGCAATGATGGAGGGACTTTTGCTCATGCCAAATTTTGTGCTGTCCTCCGCATTACTGATGCGCACGAGAAAACTGGCGGAGACCTGGTCTGGAACCAGCCAGGAATACAAACCATCGTTGGGTGTGTGTGCCGTTATTTCCTGCCAGGACGCGCCATTGTCGACGGTGTACTGCAACCGCATGGCAGCGACATCAGATGGCGCTTCCCAAGGTGATGTTTTGAACCTGATTTATGATAAACCATTCATAACAACGCGGGAAGGTGACATAAATGGAATCGGAATTTGTAATGTTTTGGTTTGATTCTGCAGAAAAGGCGGAAGGAAGAGTAAGAAGCTGCATTACCGCAAGAATAATGGCAACGAGCCAGAGTCGGGATAATTCATTTTTTCGCATGTCGTACTTTCAGAGGCCTTTGTTTTTCATGAAATGATTGCACAGAGCAAATCCTGTGCACCGAAGAAAATCAATAAACAGTGGGAATCTCGAAAGGAAGAATGCTTTGACGGACTAATTAGTTTTACCCATCAGATTGTCATTCCGGAATGCTTTTATCCGAAACGAAGTTATGCGAAGCAAAATCCATAATTTATCAAGGTTTGTAACAAATGGATTCCGGCTTAAATCATGCCGGAATGACGAAAAACAAGGCGTTCCCGGATGGTCACTATTTCCGCCACAAACAAGCGTGAACTGACTTTCGATTTCTACCCAAAAGTTTACCATACTTCCAACAATCATTTGAACAAAAGCTTCCCCTGTTTTTACTTAATTCACATTTTCAAGTACGGTGAAATTAAGCAAAACTCCCTGGAAAGAAAGTATGCTTTTTTATACAGGCAATGAGGTGGGGTTGGGAAAAAGGAAATTGCCAAACAGGGGAAAATGCTATTAACTGCAGGCAGAGCCTGCAGGGGCTGGATTTCAGGCAGAGCCTGGAACCAGGTAACTTCCCAGAGTTCTGTTCCAGTTTGTTTTTTCAAATAGCATTTAAGGCACCCGAGCTTCAGAATTCATAAAAATTTCACGATATCCTAATTTTATTTGACAGAGAGAATTCGTTCCTGGAATAGCTTCAAGAAAAATTTTAATTATTATAAAATGAAATTGAACAAGACATGGAACAATTCTTGAAATTACTATTGAATTCGCCTTTCGTTGAGCTCAAATTTTTTGTCCCCATTACGAATGTGAATGAAAAACTTGTGGAATTTACAAATAAAGACTTGCGTTTGTAACTGCTGAAGCTAATTTGTCGAAATGAAAATATCAGGATCAAAACTACACGGACGTTCAATGAGAAATAGTGCAAAATGGATGATTTATGGTGCCGCATTCGTTCTTTTCAACACTTTACAGGCACAAATTCGCATCAACGAATTTCAGGCTTCCAATACCTCAACGGTAGCGGATATTGTGGATTTCGAAGATTACGCAGACTGGCTGGAGCTCTACAACGACAGCACGACCCCCGTTGATCTGCACAATTACTACCTCACCGACAACTTAAGCAATCCCACAAAATGGCGTATCCCGCAAGGCGCAACGATTCCGGCCCATGGTTTTTTACTCCTCTGGGCGGATGGGCACGATGTGAATGTGGGTGAACGCTACCAGCGCGATTACTGGCCCTGGGACTCTTTCAATACCGTCAGTCTGCACAGCAATTTCAAACTCAGCGCCGATGGTGAAGAGCTGGGTATTTTTCAGGTTTTAAACGAAGAAATAACACCCCTGATTCAACAAGGAAGCACCTGGCGCTACCTCGATGACGGCTCCGACCAGGGCACGAACTGGACTGCCCTCAATTTTATCGATACGGGTTGGTCGACGGGACAGGCAGAACTGGGTTATGGCGACGGGGACGAAAAAACCACCGTCAGCTATGGTTCACAGTCCAATAATAAATACATCACGACTTATTTTCGTAAATTAATCAACCTCAGCAATCGTGATCTTTTCAATCAATTCACCCTCGGTATTAAATACGACGATGGCGCGGTTATTTATATCAATGGCAGTGAAGTCGCACGATTGAATATGCCGGAAAACCAGGTAATTGATTACAAAACAACGGCTGCCAACGTCCGCAGTGACGAAAATGCCCTTGAGGAAGTCGTGATCGATCCCTCCGTTTTTCGCAATGGCAGCAACATAATCGCTGTGGAAATTCACCAAATAACACCGACGAGTTCTGATATAAGTTTTGATTTGTGGCTGGAGGCAGCGAGCTCAGATATCGTCGCCATTGATTCCCTAAAATATGCCCTACAATTGTCGGATATTTCCCGTGGCCGCGATCTGCAGTCGCCTGAGCAGTGGCGGTATTTTGGCGAACCGACGCCGGGCGCAGCCAACTTCACCGAAGGTGTAACCACCACGCTATCGGCAGCGGAAGTGTTATTTTCCCAGCAACCGGGATTTTACGCAAACGGTGTACAGCTTGCACTGACAACGAACTCGGGTGCAGAAATTTACTACACAACCAATGGCACAAAACCAACGCACCAATCGCCTCGCTACACACAGCCCATCACGATAAATTCGACCACTGCACTTCGGGCGCGTGCTTTCGAAACAGGGAAATTACCCGGACCGATTGTGACGGGCACTTTTTTAATCAACGAAACCTCGACAACCTTGCCGGTTGCTTCCTTTGTCGTGGACAGCCTTGCGTTTTGGGATGAGACCAAAGGCATTTACGCCAACAATTTCAAACAACGGGAAATCCCCTTCAATCTGGAATTTTATGAAACCGCGGCAATGAACACGCCGCCAGATTTTGTAACCGGCGCGGGCACACGCATTGGTGGATTAAATATCTGGCGCTTTCCACAAAAGCCATTGACCGTCTATTTTCGTGACCGTTACGGCGCCGACGTGCTGGATTATCATTTATTCAAGAGCAAGCCCATCGGTACTTTTAAGCGCTTTGTCTTTCGCAATGGCGGCGACAACTGGGAAAAGGCAATGCTGCGGGATCCAATGACGGAGAGCATTATTCAGGGACAGATGCTGCCGACAACGCAAGCGTACCGTCCCTCCGTACTGTTTTTGAACGGCCAGTATTGGGGGATTCACAACATCCGCGAACGTTTCGACGAGCAGTTTTTTGCCTCCACCTTTCAGGTCCCCGTCGATGGTTACGACCACCTTGAATATGCCAGCGATGCCGTAAGCCTGAAATTGTTTACCATCGCCGGCTCCTCCGCAGATTATACCGCCCTGCTCGATTACCTGGAAACCCACGACATTCGGCAGGCCGCTGTTTACCAAAATGTCGTGGATCAGGTGGACATGGAAAATTTTATCGATTACCTGGCGCTGGAATTGTACGTCGTCAATACCAGCTGGCGCCACAATCGCGAGTGGTGGCGGCCACATGCACCGGGTGCAAAATGGCAATGGCTCATCCCCGATCTCGACCGGGGGTACAATACCGGCAACATCGATCGCAATCTGATGTCAGACCTCTTTAGTCAATTTATCCTGTTGGGTCATTTGATAAAGAATTCCGATTTCAAAAATCAATTTATTCAGCGTTACATGGCACACGTGAACAGCACTTTTAAACCAGAGCGACTCAATCGGATTTTGGACAGCCTGAGTACAATTATTGAACCGGAAATTCCACGGCATGCCGAAAAATGGGGGCCAGAAGGGGGCATTTCTTCCCTGCAGGGATGGCGGGATGCTTTAAATTCCATTAAAATGTTCATCGACCAGCGTCCGGCAGCGGTGCGTAAAAACCTGCAGAATCAGTTCAACCTTTCGTCACCCGTATCGCTGTCTCTCGCTGCAAATCCGGCGATGGGTGAAATTCGCGTTGAAGGCATACCACAACCCGAGGGAAGTGGCAGTTTCTTCCCCACTATTCCGATTCAACTCATAGCTATTCCCAAACCTGGCTATGTTTTTACCGGCTGGAGCAGCGGACAAAGCGATGCCGAAATCAGTCTGACTTTGCGGCAAAACACCGCACTTACCGCTAATTTTTCCCGGGACAACTCCAATCAGCTCACGGCTGAGATCAACAGTGATGTGCGCCTGAGCCAGGTCAATTCGCCCTATTTTGCCACCAGTGATATTCACATTGCCAGCGGTGTTACGCTGACCATCGATGCCGGGGTGAAGATTTTAATGCCGGAGAAAACCGGATTTTATATCGACGGGAAATTGCAGATCAACGGCACAGCCGATTCACCCGTGCAGATTCTGCCAAACGAAGGCGCTGGTGCAAAAAGCTGGGGTGCCCTTGTGTTTACAAACACCGCAGATACCAGTCGGATTAACTATTTAACGCTTCGCAATGCGACGCTTGGTAACGAACCGGTGCAACAGAAAGCGGCGATTTCGGCTTATAATGCACATGTCATCATCGACCATCTCGATATTGCAGAAGTCGCCTTTCCGATTTTTGTGCGTTTTGGCAGCGTCATTCTGCGCAATTCTGTTCTGCGTGCCACCTCCACCTGCGACTACATCAATGTGAAGCAGGGAGATGCCCTTGTGGAAAACTGCACGTTCTGGGGCAATGAATCGCCAGACACCGACGGTATCGATTACGACGGCGTCATCGATGGGATAATTCGTAACAACCGTTTTTACAATTTTCGTGGTTTCAACAGCGACGCCATCGATATCGGCGAGGAAGCACATAATGTAAAAATCAGTGGCAATGTAATTTACAACATGAGCGACAAAGGCATTTCCATTGGGCAGCGTTCGGAAATCTACGTCGATCACAATTTAATCGTGCAGTGCACTTTGGGGATTGCGGTGAAGGACAGCTCGAAAGCGTGGATCACCAACAATACGCTGTACGGCAATTCTGTTGGCGTGGCTTGCTACGAGAAAAATCTCGGGCAGTGGGGCGGGCTGGCTTTTACGAAAAACAACCTGTTCGCCAGCTCCACAGAGCAGTCGGTTTCCGCTGACAATCATTCGACGTTGCAAGTCGATTATTCTTTTTCCAACACCGAGAATCTTACCGGAACCCACAATTTATTCGGAGATCCGAAATTCCTCAGCGCCCTGGATTATAACTTTGAACTGTGGGATACTTCACCCTGCACCGATGCCGGCGATCCCACCACTGCAGCGGATGGTGATGGCAGCCGCGCCGATATTGGGGCACATTATGTTTTTTCAGCGAATGATTTTCCACAGGAGATTTTTCCGTCGCAAAATATTATCGTCAACGAAATCATGTATAAAGCGCACCCGGATCACAACAGCGAGGACTGGATTGAGTTGTACAATCCAACGGACCAACCCGTGGATTTAAGTGATTGGACGATGACAGACGACGATAGCAGCCATATTTTTATACTACCGCAAGCGACCAGCCTTGCACCGCAAAGCTATCTCGTCCTCTGCCGCGATTCCCTCGCCTTTCGTTCTGTCTATGGTCCATCGGCACGTTTAATTGGTGATTTACCCTTCGGTCTCGGTTCAACCGATGCAATTCTCTTAAAGGATGCGGTGAACACACAGGTTTTCACCGTCGGGTACACAAATCTTGCACCGTGGCCAGCAGCAACCGATGGCGGTGGTTACACCCTCGAGCTCGAACAGCCGGATTCACCCAATCATTTGCTCGACAACTGGGGTCCTTCGAAACAGCTCTACGGCACACCCGGGCTACGGAATTCAATCTTTTCGACGGAGGTTGCAGAAAACAACGGTGGAACGCTTTCCGGTGACCGTCTGCTCGCCAACTACCCGAACCCGTTCTCTTCGCACACAACCATTTCCTTCGTACTGCGTTCCGCTGGAGCGATTAAACTTGAAATTTACGACATTACTGGCCGGCTGGTGAAAACATGCATCGATGGCCCGGTGGATTCAGGTATGACACTGTATGATTGGAATGGCGAAAATAAGCATGGTGAGCGTGTGAGTTCAGGGGTGTATTTTTATGTTTTGCGAACAGAGGGAGTGAAATTGAGTCGGAAGCTTTTGGTGTTGCGATAGGGAAATCTTTCCCCTAAATGGTTCATGATTCACACTTTCGAAACAGTGGTAGTGTATGTTCGCAAAAAGGCGGAAGCCATCACTACGAACGAAAAATCCCCTTTCCCTTAATTCATTGAATTGTAGCAATAAACAACACACAATACATAAATTTGAAAATTGAGCATTGTGTGTTGATTGTTGAATAGTGCTGTTCTCTATTTGATCAACATCACCTTCCTGGTCTGTTGCCCTGAATTCGTAATCAATTTTATATAATAATTACCGCTGGGCAAATTGTACGGGCGCCATTGCAATGTTTGCTGGCCCGGGAGTATTTGAGAAAGGTCGAGCTGATATACTTTTGCGCCGGTTACGCAATAAATCGACAAATCCAGCGGCCGCTCCTGGGTTGAGAATTGTATATTCAGAGCGGGATTGAACGGGTTGGGATACGCCGCCAACTCAATCGATGAAGGGACAGTGCTGGTCAATTCGGACACCGCAGAAGAAGTACGGACCTCATGCATGAAATTGATCACATTGTTAGCAACTTCAATCCACACATAATCAGTCCCCTGCTTTTGCGGAATGTATTCAAAGGCACTCTTCTCCGCGACGCTGGAATAATCATTCGAATTCAAATCGAAGGCAGAAATATCCGAATCGGTGTTATCGTTTTTATAATCATCCCACAAAATGATGCTCTCATCGATAAACGGATTGCTCTGGTAGCCGGGTTCAGTGCTAATTTCCCTGACCGCATTATTTTTGATGTCGTACATGTAAATATCAACGTTATTTGCATCCGTTCCGGTGTTGCGGTAATCTTCCCAGACGAGATAATCCCCAAACAGAATTGGTTTATCCTGATGGAAATTGACAGGATCGACGAAGCGGGTTTGCGCAGTTGTCGTATTGTATAAAACAATATTGCCGTACTGATTGTTGTGGTATTCCACCCAGGCGATATAATCGCCATTGGCCACCGCGTTCGCCTGGTAATACGTGTCGTTGGTAATCCGGGTCTCTGCACCCGTTGCCAGATTATAACTGTACACTTCACTATTTGTCGAGGTAGACCCCAGATTGCGGTAATCGATCCACACAATTTTATCGGACGCGCACCAGATAAATTCTTTGTACGCCGCATCGGAGACGATTCGTTTTGACTCTTTGGTTTGAATGTTGTGATAATCGATGTAAAATTTATTTGTATAATTGAAATTCACGTAAACAATTTCGACGCCATTGAATGCTGAAATCAGAAAATAAGGTTTGATGGTTCCATACAGGGGAACGAGCGTTTTTGAGTCTGAGGCAAAATCATAGACAAACAATTCTGCCTGGGAATTCTGGTTATAGTCGAAGGATACAATCTTGCCATTTTTGAAATGGTACGGATTGACGGTGGTGACAGAAAAGAGGGATTCAGAGGCGAAACCGCTGCTTGCGGTCAGCCACAGTGCAAGTAGTCCTAAGATGCAGTTTTTCATGTTACAATTCCTGTTAGTTCGATTAGTAGTGTTAACTCTGATTAGACTGTCGAAAAAGGAGTAAACCGGACGTTGAGCTTGTCGAAACGCCCGGTTCCACGCTCAAATTGGGGCCCTTCGGCAAGCTCAGGGACCGAATTTGCATGTTTTTCGACAGACTTAACAGGGTTCAGAACCCAGTCAGAGTTGACGCTACCGGTTCAGTTGATCCATGCTGACTTGAGATTTTATGGCGCTATAGACGGCCTCATCAGCAGTCATACTCCAATCCACATCAAGTCCAGTTGCGGTTTTACCGATGGGATTATCAAAAATCACGAGGAGTTTGATTTGTGGAAAAACATTGGTTGTGAGCAGGTGAAACATATCGCGGTACCAATCATTTTTATTGCCACCAAACTCCGAACAACCAACCTCCGCAATCATCATCGGTTTGTTATATTTTGTGTAATTATTGTATAAAATTGACGTTAGTGTTGAAAAATCATACCAGCTTCCGGTTTCCGACAGAGCGCCATAGTTAAAAATATCAAAACCGATCCAATCGACATAATCATTGCCCGGATAAAAAACTGAATCGGCGGCAGTGTATGGTGACCAGACGAATAGGCTGTTCTTCGCTCCCTCCTTTTGAAATATTTCATAAACATGCCGCCACATGGCAATATACATCTCTGGTGTATTGCCGTAATGGTTGCTCCAGGTATACCACGGATTACTCATTTCATGACCGAGACGCAGAAAAATCGGTTTACCGTATTGCACAATTTGCCGTGCCCAGGAGTGGATGTAGTAATCGAACTCTCCTGCAGTGATCAACGCCACGCTGGAATCGGCCATGTTGTTTTTGTATTTTTCAAACGCCACCACCCAGGGTTCCCAGGTTATCATGGGAATGTAGTCGCCTTTTGCGATATTTCTGACAACATCCAAATTGAATTGGTGTTCGTCGCCATCACCCCACGCTTGATAATAGGAAATAACTTTAAGTTTTGTATCAAGGCTGTCTTCAACGGCTACGACGGTATCGTAATGATAAGGCAATTCTGGTCGGTACATACCCAGGGACAATTTTCGATCAGGATCGATCGCCTTCTTGCCCTCCACAACTAAGTTCTTTGTGATGTAGTTATGATACAACCAGCGGGCACCGGGATCGATAAAGCGTAAAATCACGATGTAAATAACTGCGACAATGACTAAATAAAGTGCTATTTTTATTGTTATTTTAAGTGATTGCATTTTTAAATTCCATTGAGCTTTTTTATTCTATTCCTGATTTAGAAAGTACAGATTCTATCCCCCCCAAAAAAAAGATATCTCACCAATCCATTTTCTTTTTGCTTCGCCGGCCTTTGGCTTTGCTTGATCAAAAAAGAAACAAAAAAAATCAAGGCTGTTGAAAAATGGCTAAAATTTTGGATGAATTCCTCAATCATTTTGCTTCGCCGGCCTTTGCTTAAACTCACTGCGCTCAGACAAAAAATGATTCTTAACGGAACTTATCCAAAATTTCTTAACGCCATTTTTCAAAGGCCGATTTGACAAAATCTACAAACTTTATCGATGCAATTTTACTGCTCATGATTCAATTATTCTTTATAAAAAGATTTTTGGTACTGATCCAGATCGTCGGCGTCAAAAGAGCGATATTTGTGCCTGCAAAAAATATCATCAGATTCGTGCCTGTATCCATGCGTGGATAGGTGAGCAGAGTAAATGCAATTGCGATAATCGACAGCGCCAGGATGAGGATATGTGGATACGCCAGATTCAGATAAACGCCTTGCTGCGCGGTCTTGGGTGTCGGCAGGTAAGCGACTTTTTTACCGGAAAGGCCATAAATAAATCCCATCATGTAGATAAACCAGGTGCCTTTTTCCAGCACCATCGATTTCCACGGAAAACGTTTTTCCTCCGTGTGGGTGTACCATCGCTGAATAAATTGATTGATGCCGACGGAAATTGCCAGGTAAGGCACATAATGAATAAGAAAATCCGAAAGCGCCATTTCCACAGCGAATATTTTGAAGAACAAAAAGATAATTGGCAGAATGAGCGTGAAAAAGACCGCAAGTCCATTCAAATAAAATGTACCGGCAAAAAAGTAATGCAACTTGGAAACGAGATTAAATTTGCGAAAAAGTTTAGGATATTCGCGAAACAGAAGATAGAACATGCCTGTCGCCCACTTCAACTGCTGTTTGAAAAACGCACTGATGTCCGCCGGCGCTAAACCGGTGGATCCACGGTAGGGCACGTAGACACTCTTCCACCCCTCCGCATGAATACGCATGGAGGTAAGCGCATCCTCAGCCAAGTGAATGGCATGGCCACCGATAGAGTCAAGCGCTTTGCGGCGAAATGTGCAATTGGCACCAATGGCTGTCGGTATGCCGAGGCCGTTTAAACCCATCAAAGTAGGTCCATAAAAACCAAAGGTTTGTTCGGCTGCGGCATCGGCGACAAAACTTTCCCCGGTATTATAATAGGCTTGAACAACCTGGACAAAGCCAACTTTTTCATCATTAAACGCTGGTAACGTATATTCGAAAAAGTCCTTTTTGGGAATATGATCCGGGTCGATGACCAACACAACCTCTGACGTGGAAAAATTGTTGAGGCAATAATTTATCTTGCCAGCCTTGGCGCCACCAACACCTTCACAATTGATGTGATTGATATTCAAGCGCTCACACAATGCCTGCAATTGTGGATCGTTGCCGCCGTCAAGCAAAAATGTGTTGTGCGGATATTCGATTGCAGCGATGGCTTCCAGCGATTGTTCAAACATCGCATAGGGCTCGCCAGGCATAGCCGTTGTCAGCACATCAACAGTAAAATCGTGCGTGCGTTTTTGTGGTTCCGGCGTTTTCACAAACGAATAAATGTACCAGTTTATCAGGTTGCGAAAAATTTCCCAAAAGATAGCAAAGCTCAGGATGACAAAAAATGCGGTCTGTTTGCGATGCCCACCCCAAAACCACCAGTGCGTAAAATAGATCACCGATTCGAGTCCGAGGGTCAATAAAGCGAGGAGTACAAATTTTTCCAGCCGGGAGATAGATTCCGTGTAGAGTTCTCGCGCCTGTTTCATTCCGTTTAATTTACCCACAATAGTTTTTCCAGTTTCCATTTCGCTTCAACATTGTCTTTATCCACCAGCAGAATATCTTTATATAAATTTTTTGCATCTTTGTATTTGCCAAGCCATTCAAAAATTTGCGCTTTGACAAACCGTGCCGACGTGTTTTTCGGATCTTTCGCCACCACATCATCGAGAATTTCTATTGCTTTATCAAATTCTTTTTTCCACGATATCACCTCTGCTTTTTTCACCAGGCAGCGTACACGCAGGGGCTCACTGACAACTTCCGTGTTTATGATATCATCAAACAAAGCTATTGACGCATCGAATTTTTTCATCCAGGACAGAAGAATTGCTTTGCGCTCCATGGTACCGTAGGGCAACTCCTCGACTGGAATTATTTTATCATATATTTTTAATGCATCTTTGAATTCACCAAGCAGTTCATGCTGGTTAGCACGTACTTTTAAATAATCCAGATCCGTTTTATCCTGCACCTGTTTGAGCAGTGACGAGGCATCTTTGAAGTTCTTTTTCCACAACAACGCTTGTGAAAAAGCAATGATTGTCGCATCGTCCCGTGTGCCGTTGCGGTAGGTTTTTTCCAAATAAAATATCGCTGAATCTGGATTGTACAAACCGTAATAAATCTGGCCTTTATATTTGTCTGCGACAGCCGGCTCGAAGGTCGATTTCCCCATAAGTGTCAGCGCTTCGCTGAACTCTCCCTTTTTAATCAGGCTGCTGATGTAATCATCTTCCGCCTGAGCAAGAAGGAACGCCGGCAGCGCACAAAAAATTATCATTAATATAATTGCTTTATTTTTCATCTTCTTTTTCCTTTTTCTATTCAGGTAGATCAACTCGGACAATACTTTCGAAAACCATAAAATTCGGACCCTGAGCTTGCCGAAGGGCCTGAATTTGAACCTGGAACCGGTCGTTTCGACAAGCTCAACGTCCGGTTAATCGCTTTTTCTACAGTCTCGTCAGGGTTGTATTATTACCCAAGAATATCCTGTAAAATCAATTCAACTCCCATTTCAATACCGATAAGCGGTGACCACCCAATAGCCTTGTGCAGCCGATCGTAACTTAAGGCATAATTCCACAACTCATTTTCACGATATGGCAGTGCACCCAAATTCAATTTGTTGGTAACCTGCATTTTTTGGGCAATCATTTCCGCTACCTGTTTTATCGTAACACCAGTTCCGGTACCAATATTGAATATCCCGCTTGTGCTTGTTTCCAACGCCAATTTTATCGCCATACTGAAATCATCAACATAAACAAAATCCCTTTTTTGTTCCCCACGCGTCATGTTAAAGTTCTCGTTTTTGTGTAAAGTGCGGATTAACGAAGGGATAAAAGAATCGCCAGTCTGCCCCGCCCCGTACAAAATTGCTGGCCGGAATATTGTATAATTTAATCCAAATTTTTTATGGAAATAAAGAATCATATCTTCGGATAAGCTTTTCGTCAGTGCATAATAATTTTCCGGATTTTTCGGCATGGACTCGACAAAAGGCCCATCCTGATCACCATATACCATCGCCGTGGATGTAAACACGAAGTGGGCAGACTGACTTCGGGCCATTTCCAACAAAATGCATGTGCTGTTAAAATTCACCTCACGTGCCTTTGTGTGAAGCGTGGCATTTTCCTCTTTACTGAGAATGCCCGCCAGATGAACGATGGCATCGAATTGCTGTCCCTTAAAAAAACATTCTACGCTCAAGGCATCGGTTATATCGAGTTGCGCATAACCGAAACCTTGAATCGTTTCAAACTCAGGCGACTTTCGTTCGGCAACGTCGACACCAGTCACTTGAAAATACCTGTTGTTACTCAGGAATCGTACAAGATTACGCCCGACAAATCCATTGACGCCGGTGATTAAAATATTTTTCACAGCATCACCTCATTTGGTCCAGTCTAAACCTAACGCACGGGCATCGGCAACGTATTGCTGTAAATCATCGAGGCTGCTAATTTCATTTTTTTGGTAATAATTCCGGTACCAATTGGTGATGCGTTCGATGGTTGTATTCATTTTCCAAACAGGCTGCCATTTCAGATAAGTTCGCGCTTTCGCCCAATCCAGTTGCAGCATGCCAGCTTCATGGGGATTGTTTGGATTTGCCTGAATTTCGTATTCGATATCCGGCCAAAATTCACGAATGATGTTGAGGATTTCATGTACGCTCAAAACATCATCATCGGACGGCCCGAAATTCCAGCCTTCGGCAAACATTTTTTCACCTTGATAGAGTTTCTCGCCCAATGCCAGGTAACCCGCCAAAGGCTCTAAAACATGCTGCCATGGCCGCGTTGATTTCGGATTGCGAATGATGACCGGTTCTTTTCTACTGACTGCTTTCATGATATCCGGAATGAGCCTGTCCGCTGCCCAATCGCCACCACCAACGACATTACCAGCGCGAGTCGTGCACAGCAAAGTGTTGTGATCGATACCGTAGCGATCGAGATTAAAAAATGAGTTGCGATAACTGTCCGTTGCGATTTCAGCACAGGCCTTGGAGGCACTGTAGGGATCGTATCCGCCAAAGGGATCACTTTCGCGGTAACCCCACACCCATTCGTTGTTGCGATATACTTTGTCTGTTGTAATGCTGACCAAAGATTTTACCGAGCCAGCTTTGCGGCAGGCTTCAAAAACTTTCAACGATCCAATCGCATTGACTTCAAAAGTTTCAACTGGCTCGCGATAGGATAAGCGGACCAAAGGCTGTGCAGCAAGATGAAATACGATTTCCGGTGTGTGGGTCGCCATGACTTCGTCAAGTTTGCCTGAATCACGAATATCACCGATGATGCTGGTCATATTGATAGTGAGCAACCCGAAATGATTGGGTTGTGTTGGAGGCTCCAAGGAATAACCCACCACGTTGGCGCCCATTTTTTCCAGCCAAAGGGATAGCCATGAGCCTTTGAACCCGGTGTGTCCGGTTACCAGTACCGTTTTTCCTTTGTAGATTCCACCGAATAGTTTATCGAATGATTGCATTGAAATCTCCTTTGATCGCTTACCAGATGTTCCACGGTGCTTTATTGTTGTCCCATAAACCGTTCAGGGTTTGGTAATCTTTGTAATGATCCATGCAGTGCCAAAATCCCGGATGCTTGAACATATGAAGCTGGCCTTCACGAACGAGTCGTTTGAAAGGCTTGTTTTCCAACACGCAATCATCGCCATCAATGTAATCAAAGATTTCAGAATTAAATACGAAATAACCACCATTAATGAAACCATCCATTACTGGCTTTTCACGAAAACTGGTAATTAAATTATCCCCATTGGTTTCCACAATACCGAAGGTTGTGGGCAGATTAACACCAGTAAGCGTGGCAATTTTTCCGTGGGACATGTGATAATTGTACAATTCCGGCAAGTCGATATCGGAAACACCATCGCCGTAGGTGACAAAAAATTTGTCTTCCTGTATGTATTTTTTGATGCGTTTCACCCGTCCGCCAGTCATTGTGGGCACACCAGTAAATGCAAAGGTAATTTCCCAATCATCAACGTCTGAATCGCCAATTTTTCGGTCCTCGTAATTAAATGCCTTATTTGAATGGTCATTTATTTTCATGGTGAAATCGTGATTGCGAGCATGATAATTTTCGAAATAATCAACGATTTTGTCACCCTGGTATCCAAGGGCCAGGACGAATTTCTTCACCCCATAAGCCGAATAGGTTTTCATGATGTGCCATAAAATTGGCTTTCCACCGATTTCGATGAGTGGTTTAGGTTTATCTTCTGCGACACCACGAATCCGTGTGCCTTGTCCGCCGCATAAAATCACAGCTTTATAGTTCGATAAATCAGACATGCTAGCCTCCAGAGGTTAAAAAGATTTCTTTAATTGTAATGAGAATTGTTGATTTCTGTACCCTTCCTGGTCATTGCCGAAATACCGGTTTTTTATGTACGGCTTATCAAAATATGAGTAGCCGAAGAGTAATGAAAATCCGGTAGTGCCCAGACTTTCTTTGCCACGTTGCATCTATCTTCAGCGGTTCGACGCCGGAATAATCGTAATAAACACTGTCGGCAGCTGTTATGAATCCTTCCTTAACTTCATACAACAATTTCGTCGATGAGACGAGCGGGGCTATAGCCTTGAACATGATCTCACCAAGATTCACAGAACCGATATTTATTGATTTGTTCGCAATAAAAAGAAAAGAGAACGCCTTGCTGCTTATGGGTGTGAAATAAGGGAAATAGGTGTAAAAGTTTTCCACCAGAGTTACATGTGTCGGTTGATAAACATTCATCTCGGAATTGGACGCGCTAATGACAGCGCCAGCTTTAATTCCCTCTGATATGGGTTTGTAAGCATAGGCATAAAATGTCGTCAATGTATTTTCAGGGATGGTTGTAATGATTCCCTCGTCGACGAGCAGATCACTTTTAACTTCGGATTCATTCAGATGATTCACCAGATAGGTCGCTTCGATGTAGGCATTTGCCAATTTAAACTGCAGTGAAACGCTCATGACATTGTTGACGACGCCTAAATACGAGGCAAGGGGATTCATCTGAAAACGGTAGCGATTAAAACGTGTGTTCAAAATAATATTGTTGCGCATATCCACCGGAATGAGATAGGCGAAAGCCAGATCATAAAACAGATTATCTTTGGCATTTTGAAAGTCATCATTGCCCGCGCCGAGTTGATAATAAAACTTGCGAAAATTATTATTGAGGAACAACCGGGCGCCGGTCACATTCGCGTCAAATGTATTGATGCCATTAAAGGAACCGGATAAACCGTAATCATCATAGAAAGTTTCCAGTGTCAAATTTCCTGCAAAAGTGGAGATGTTGCTGAGGGCAAGAGAAGAGACATTATAGTAGAGGGAGTAATTGTCAGAACTTACGCTTCTTTTCAGGCTGATTTCCTGGCCGTGAGCGGAGCCAGCATACACCAGCCATGCAAGTAGAATAACTACTTTTTTCATTAATAATTTTCCTTTGAGAAGTGAGATTTCGTCAATACTAAATTAGTTTTCGGTACCTTATTGAATTCATAAATATCAATTCTTATACCACAAAATTAAATTTTCATCATACCGAGGTATTTTACTATTAATAAAGAGTTAATACCGATGAAAAATCTAAACATTTTGTTTCAGCACCTCATGAAAAAATCGACCATTCAGTCGACCTGTCGGCGTGTGAGTCGAATCCATTTATGTGTCTTCGTTATTAGCGTTTAACATGAATGATTCATATGAAATTAGCTATCTGCAGATTGTTCGAATTATGCAAACGCGAGTAAATCAATCCGCATAATGGAGGAGAGATATAAGGGCAAATGGAATTATAAATTAAATTGTAGTGGGAATTGAAAAAATGAAATGAAAGAAAAAATCCCCGCCCGAAGAAAAACCGAACGGGGATTTATATTATTTGAGCCATAATAAATTGAAGAATTCAACCAGGCTCACAATTTTGTGGAAGGGAAAAAGACTTGTTTGATGAATTCATGCTACAAAATTTTAGTCTTCCTTATCTTCTTCACCTTTTTCTTTTTTTACGGTCAATTCACCGTCTTCGGCTAACAGGACTTCAACGGTATGCTTTCCTTTTTGCACTTCAATTTCAAATCCTTTGAAAGTTTGCGTTTCAACGCCTTCAACTGCTTTAATATCGTAATCAGTGTACTGTTCGGTAATCTTTGCCAAACCATCTTCGGGCAGATCATTTTTAGTCATTTCGATTTCTGTTTCGAGCCAGGTACCTTCTTCGGTAAAATTAGCTGACATTTTCCTTCCATCCTGGTGAAATTCGGCTTCCCATTCACCCGCTTTTTCAAGCTCCCATTTCACATTTTCCGCATTTGCGAATTTTGCATTAAATGCAGTAGTGACAGATTTTGGGGTATTTTCCTGAGTAGGTGAACAAGCCACTAACAAAAATATCGCCAACAAAAAAATGAATTTTTTCATATCCTATTCCTTTTTCTTAAGTTAAAATTAAGTTCAAATGATAAACTGTGATTAGAATATAACAAGACAATCTAAAGGAAATTTAAAGTAGAAAATGGAGCGCAAAGCAAAGCGTATTTTCCACGCATTCCTGATGTATCTCTATCTGATGTGAATCGCAGATTTTTTTTACAATCGCGAGACCAAGACCGCTTGATTTTGAGGCAGGATTTTCTTTGTAAAACCGATCGAAAATTTTATCAGGGTTCACCAGCGGACTTTCAATTGTATTGCACATTGAAAAAATGTTTTTATCCGTTTTTATGTTTAGTGCTCCGCCAGCAAAATTATGGTTAATTGCGTTTGAAAACAAATTGGTGAGCAGAATGTCGCACAACTGACTGTTCATTTCAAAGGCAAAGTCTGTAGTAAACTCACATTTCACAGTGAGCTTTTTCAAATCGATCAGTTCCTGAAATTCAAGCAATTTCGACTCAAAGGCGTGTTTAATCTGGATAACCTCCGTACCTTGAAATTGCTGATTTTCAACCTTCGTGAGTAAGACTAAACTGCTGTTTAATTTCGCCAGTCGGTTTACGGAGGCAAACAATGATTGCACGATTTCGGACTGCTCTCGGGTCATCGTGCTTATATTTAGCAATGATTCCAGTTTAACCCGCATAATAGAAAGCGGCGTCTGCAGCTCATGTGCAGCATTTTCAGTAAAATTAACCAAGACTTGATAATCAGCAAGCACTCTACCGATAAGTGCTGTGATGGCCTCGTTAAGGACAGAAAATTCGGTAATCCGGCTGGCTTGCAACGCAACAGGTTTTAATGATTGCAACGAAAAATCTTGTATTTGCCGCAGGTTGTTGTAGAATGGCTTCCAAACGGAACGATTAATAAAAAAGTTTAAAAAAGAAAGACAAACGACCAGTCCGAAGAGTGACAGGCCCACAAATAAAAATATGTTTTGAATTAAACTCTCCGCTTCCAGTTTGGATTCACGAATAGTGATTTTGTAGGTTGTATTCCGAATATTCCGAACCAATGTTAGCGTACGGTAGTCTTCCATTTCTTCTTCTGAGATACTACGCAAGCTGGTATCAGCAAATACAGTCGCCTGTGGTTGTTCGGTTATTTCGCTTACTTCGATAAAGGGTGGGAAAGAGGGATATGAAGCGCCCTGTTCGATTTGTTGCTGCACGAGAAGTGCGGAGTTCTCAAGCTTCTCGGCAGTTTCCTCATTAACGACATAGGTCACGGCATAAAACACACCGATACCAAGCGCCAGCATCACAGCTACAGAAAAAGCGAGAAATTGCAGGTTAATTTGGGTGAGTAGCTTCATTGGTCCGTAAATTTATATCCCATGCCATATACTGTTCGAATATAATCCACGCCGCCAGTTTGGCGTATCTTTTTACGTAGATTGTTTATATGGGTATAAATAAAATCAAAGTTATTGACAAAGTCGATGTTATCGCCCCATAGGTGTTCCGCGATGGATTCCCGGGTGAGCAACCGGTTTTTATTTGCGATAAAATAGAGCAAGAGCTCATATTCTTTTTTTGTAAGAACCAGCTTACTTCCGTGAACGAGTACCGAATTGTCCTCCAGTTTCACTTCGAGCTCATTGAAACATACGGTTTTTGCACCCTGAAATTTACGTCGACGTAGCAGCGATTTCACCCGAGCATTGAGCTCAGAAAGATGAAACGGTTTGGTCAGATAATCATCTGCGCCTGTTTCGAGACCCGAGAGTTTATCATGCAGGGAGTTTTTCGCAGATACGATTATGATGCCAGTTTCGGGATGTGCTTTTTTTAGCATTTCGATTAATTCCAATCCACTTCCCCCTGGCAGCGTAATATCCACGATCGCGATATCATAGGGGTACATGTGGATTTTCTCATCCGCCTCACGAAAAGTGTGTGCTGTTTCACACAGATAGTTTTCTTTTTCAAGATAATGCTGCATTTCCTGCAACAATTCCAATTCGTCTTCGATCAGTAATAATTTCATTTGGGAATTTACCCGTTGCGCAAATTAGATGTCCAAAAATAGAATGTGTTAAATTTAGCGATAAAGCATTTATTTTGAACACGGATTCAACGGAGTTTAGGGATTTTTTTATAAAATTAATCCTCATCGCTCTGTTTAAGGAAAGGTCTGAATTACGAGCCAAATAAAAGGAATTATTAAAACGCCGAGTCGCCGAGAAGCAGAGTTACGCAGAGAAAAATTTTTAAAAAACTCTGCGAATCTCTGCACCTTTGCGGCTCGGCGTCAGACCAAATTTTGTTTTTGTTGTTGGCCATAAATCATGGTATAATCCATATCGTTCGTTTAACATAGCCATCCTCATTTATCCGTTGAATACATTCTATCCGTGTTCTTTTCTTATGAAAAATAGTGTAAACAATAGGGGCATTTTAATTTTGCACAACGGGTTAGGGAATTTAGAAATCAAATCTTAAGAATTTTTGAAGAAAACCTGCCCGAATGCATTTGTATTTGTATTAATTTTACATTTTCCAGAGCACAAAACACCTGTCACAAACTCAAAGTGACGTGCAATTGCAATAATTGATCTCCAAAACGTTTTGATTAATTTAATCGGAATCATGACGGATAACGCAATTTGCTGTTAATTTACCAGGCTCATCATCCTGCCAGCAGAAAAATCCTGCGTCCACAGTTTGTAGTAATAATCACCACTGGCTACCGGCACCCCAGAAGCCGACCTGCCATCCCACGTGACCGTATGTTTCCCAGCCTGTTTTTCTGCAGCAAGCAGAGTGCATACGCGCTGCCCCCCTACATTAAAAATGGCAATGCTGACAAATGCGGTTCTGGGAAGAAAAAATTCGATAGCTGTCTCTGCCTCATACCCTTTTCGAATTCCATTCGGCGAAAATGGGTTGGGATAATTTTGTGACAATCGGTAGGTGTCTGGAGATTCTGTGACAGCAACCTGCGAGGCATTGGGGTCGACAATACCAATGGCATCAAACCAGAACTGTGCATTGCCCAGACCACCGTGCTCAGCAACGATTTCAAACCGGTCGACAGCAGTCCAATCGAAGATTCCGGGAATGGGATTAAACCACGCATCATCCCAGGAACCGCCATCGCGAAAACTGGAAAGCGGAATGTGCACTTCATACCATTGCCCGTTCCACGGCACAACTTTTTCATCGATGGTAAAGTTCACGCGCCAGGGGTGGTCCTCCGGGTCGTCTGTCTTGCTGTCGAGAAAGCGAAAATCGAGTTTCTGACCCGGCATATCACCACGAATGGCCAGTGTGAGAACATAGCCTGTATTTTGCAACAGGGAAAGATCTTTATCCGGTTTGAAATCAAAAACCAGCGAATTGTACTGATTGGCTTCTGTCCAATAAACACAGTAGTCACCCTGATATGTATTATTTTGCCAATAGTAATCGTATTCACCGCCGCTATTGAAACCACCGGTGTAGATATTTTCTCCAGGAAAATCCTCATAAATATTAAAACCAGACTGATCCGGTTTCACTTCCACTTCCCCTTGTGGTATCGGCTGCAGGCCCAATGCTTCGATGAGCGGCACATTGAGATCCTGTTCCCATAAACCTGCTGAGCCAGGTTCAAAGATGCCGAAACCGCTGTTAAACTCCCAAAGTGTCCAGGCAATGCCTTTTTCCTGCAGATAATCCACAACGATTTTATGCCATGCGGCACGATCGCTCTTCTCCGCGTTGTTCATGAGCACCCCAAATTCACCGCACAAAAGAGGGACATTTCGCTGCTCTTTAAACGCCACAGCAATATCGAGTTTTTGCCGGATAAAATCGGCGTTGCCTTCACTGTCGTAGCGATTAAACAAGTCATGAATCCAGGAACCTTGCAGACTTGCAGGCATTTCCGGCATGCGTCCGGCATCGTAGGGGAATGGTACACCGGCAACGCCAACCATTGACGGCTCAACCCAACTTGCACCCTGGTGAGTAAAAAGAAAGGGATCGTAAAAATGGAACGTATAGATCAAATTATCATCATTGTAAACCGGCAACTGTTCGAGACTGCTATAACTGTTCCAGTCCGCAGGGCCAACGACAATAGTGTGCGTGGTATCGATTGCACGGATTGCGTTAATGACACTTTTCTGAATTGTATTCCAGATATCATTGGAGATACCGTGGGGTTCATTGAGAACTTCGTAATAAATGAACCGCGACCTGTTTTTATAATGCGCCGCCATTTGTGGCCAGATTGCAAGTAACGGTGTTGCAATCGTGGGCTCGGTGTCGATGGAGGGATCAAAGGTATGGTTATCGAGAATGAGGTGCATTTCCAGTTCTTCAGACCAGTCGACGACCTGGTCGAGCAGCGTAAAAAACAATGGATCGACGGTGTAGTTGGGCGCGCCATCGGTCATGAAATGCAGGTTTATGGGCAAGCGAATGACATCACAGCCCATAGTTTTCAGATTAATGAAATCTTTTTTTGTAATGCGCGCAAACTGAATTTGATGCACGTCATCTTCCTGAAACCAACCGGAAATATTCACACCACGCGTAAAAGGGAGTTCCTGTGCAAAGAGAATATGAGCACCAACCAAAATACCAAACAGCAGTTTTTTGAACATTCGACTACTCCTCAATCAGAAAATTCGCATGACCCAGATTTACTTTAATATGTATCAATTCATCGCAGCCACCAGCACATAATACCGCAGCAAGCGCAGCGAAAAGGAAATGAGCACGAACAGCACAAAATTCAGCCGTAAAATTCCGGCAGCGATTGTAATTGGATCACCAATTACCGGTAGCCATGACAGAAAAAGCGCGAGCACTCCATATTTTTCAGCTAATTTATATGCTCGTGATTCGAGCAAGTCCTGTTTTTTTGCCAGCCATTTTTCGGCAGCAAAAAGACCGATGCCGTAATTCATGCCGATTCCCAGGCAATTGCCAACACCTGCCCAAAGCAAAACCTGCCATGGATCCCAATGCAAAAGAATCGCACCGAGAATAGCGGCCTCCGAGCTGATGGGAACAATTGACGCGGAGAGAAACGCAAAAAGCAAAAGTCCCCAATATCCGTATTCAAGCATAAGTCTTCCTCTTTTAATTTCATCACAGGCACCAAGAGTACAGAATTCTTCGCTGAAATCAAAATTTTTTAAGTGATTGCTTTTTTTCAATGGGGGTAGGAATGAATTAATACGTTATGCCATATAAACAGATAAATCTGTTTCAATTTTTAGTTTTACCAGTTTTGCAGTGCACAGGGGAAAATGCTATAGGGTTTATAATGAATGGAGGAAAAATGCATAAAGTACTCTTTGTCTTGTTTTTGGTAATCGTGAATGTGCAAGCCCAGGAAAGCATATCTGAGACACAACTCAACATCAATAATCTCGCTGTTTGGATTCAGGCTGACGGATTAACAGGCACCTATGCGAATGGCTATCAACGCGATGCAATAACATATCCTGCTGGCGAAGTGCCGGTTGTTTATCAGGATGGCTTCGTATGGGGCGGGCTGGTGTACGATGGACAAAAACCCGGAATCCGGGTCGGCGGCAATACCTATGTTGGTACGAATTCCTCCGGAATTATCCGATCCGATGGCACTCCCGGTGAGACTACCCGAATCTGGCGTATTCGACGGGATTTTGCAACTGCTGATTTGCAGCGTGATGCTGTACTTTTCTACAGTCGTCCGAAAGAGGAAATTACGCCAGCACACATTGAAGCGATCCGCAACCAATACAAAACCGACTGGCTGGAATGGCCGGCAGCACTCGGTGCACCGTTTTACGATGCAGACGGCGATGGCTTTTACACACCACAATTCGACAGCGAAGGCTCTCCCCTGCTCTATCCCCAGGCGGATGAGCCTGGCTACGCCAACGGGGATCAAATCGTCTGGCTCGTCTACAACGATGCCGACAGTGCTCAAGCACTCACCTTCGCAGGTTCACCTCCAATCGGTCTGGAAACACAGGTCACGCTTTGGGCTTATAAAAACCAGGCCTTGGGAAATGTTGTTTATAAAAAATGGAAGATGATTTACAAAGGAACCGCCAAAACAAGCTCAGATGCAAAGATTGACAGCATGTATGTATGCACATGGACTGATACGGACTTGGGAAAATGGAGTGATGATTTTCTGGGTTTTGACCTGGAACGTATGATGGCGTACACATACAATTCGCAGGAGACCGATGAGTTTTATGCGGCAATTGGATTCGCACCACCGGCCCTTGGCTATGACCTCATTGCTGGTCCGGCCATTCAAACAGGAAACCCAACGGATGTTGCGAATATCGACTTTGCATCAATTCACGGCTGGAAAAATTTACCTTATTACACGGCATGGCTAAAAGGAAGTGGTAGTTCAGATAGCGATCCCAATCGGGGAAATGACTACAACGGCACATTGCAATGGTACAATGTTATGCGTGCCTTTCGTCCCAGGCCGGAATCGGCACAGGAGCCTTTAACAGATCCATGGACAGGCGAGCGCATCTTTTTTCAAAACACAGGTGATCCGGTGTCAAACAGTGGTTGGCTTGATCAATATCCCGGAGACCGTCGAATATTTCCATCAACAGGCCCTTTTACCATGGCCCGTGGTGATTCACAGGAGGTCGTTGTTGCTATTGTCATTGGTCAGGGAGACGACAGGTTGGATAGCATTATCAAACTCCGGCAAAACGATGATATAGCCCAGGCAGCATTCCACAACAATGCTTTCAAAATTATACCGGCTGCTCTTGTGGAAACACAAATTTTTAACGGAACGGCGAACATAAAAGTACACGCACAGACGGACAGTTCTTCAACACAATCGATAATCGGGCAACTGGTGGATGCACAAGGGAATATCTACTTTGAAGAAACTTCAATGCAACCACATATACTTGAGATGAATGAGCTGAACATAACACAAATCGATGAAGGTTTGTTTTTAAATTTGAAGACAAAAAACACACAGGGACAGGAGTTTCTCTGGCCAAAAGTACAAAGCCAGATCACAACCTCAGGGCCTCTAAAAATTAGTTCGGTCGAAATATTCGATGACAACCTTAACGCTGACGGTATTGCCAACCCGGGAGAATTCCTCCATTTTGGTATTGCACTCACCAATTCTTCTCAATTTGATAAAACGAACGTAACCTGCCGCATTAAAACCGGACAAATACACGATTATCGTTACGAAGAAAAATACCAATTCGAAGCAATTACAGCGCATGCATCAACATCCATGGCCTACAACAGGGATAATCCTGAAAGTTATTTTGTTTATCAAATTTCAGAAAATGCCCTGCCTGGCCAGACCATTTCCTTCCGGTGAAGATAGTCGATCAAAAAAACAATATCTGGCATGACACGCTGAGAATTCAAATAGAACTCCCACAACAACCACTGACTGAAATACTTGCTGAGCATGTTCAGGGAAACGCAGACGGTCAATGGGGAGTTCGGCTCATGGACTTGGGACAGATAGTGAACCATGATTATCAAATCACCTATAATGGCATGCTGGGATATGAGGGACGAGTTACATTAACGGATTTAACAACCGGGAAAAAGCTCTTAAGCTACCACGAAACACCGGCTTCCAATACATTGAACATACCGGTAATCGATGGATTTCGGCTCACCGTGGGCACCCTCAATCTTGATTCTTATGCGAATGGCTGGGCCTACTCCAACGAAAGTGAGCGGTGGTTTGCTTCCCGTGGGCCTGAGGATTTAATCTTTCCCAACCAGGTGTACCCGGGAGCAGATCCCTATTACTGGGTCAATGGGGGTACGAACTTGACACCTGCTCAATTCAAAGACATCGAAATACGATTCGTTGAAAAATCTGGTTACGCAGATATGAATGGCAACGGTCACTACGACATCGGCGAGCCATACACTCTGCCACAGGAGGGCACACAAAAAGGATGGTTTTATACTTACGACGGTTCAATCAAGGAATCTTACGAGGGCTTTTTCGATTTACCATTTACCGTGTATGATATTTCAACGAATCCATGGCGACAATTGGCTGTTGTACTCAACGATTGGGATAAAAACCTGCAATGGGATTTACGCAAAATTTACCAGCCAGACGACTCCAATTTCGTTGATGTCAATGGTGGCAAAATCATCGGCAACGTCCTTTTTATACTCGATTTGGACTACGATCCCCAGGGTCTGGCCTTTGATGGCAGCACCAGCGAGAAATTCTTTGGCATAAGCCGAGAAGTGCAAAGACCGATTTTATGGACGGTCTATCTCACAGAACGCGAAGGTTACGAGCAAATGAGTTCCGCGGGTACTTTGCACCTGTTTAAAAATACACCACCAACAGCGAACGATGTTTATACATTTAATCCCTATAATCTTTTTGTCGTTGTACGAGAGAATAATGCCCCGGCCTCTTTTCAACTTTCTCAGAATTACCCCAATCCCTGCAATCCGCAAACAACTATTGCATTTTCAATCCCAAATCCTGAGCATGTGCAGCTCAAAATTTACAACATTCTCGGTCAGGAGGTTGTAACATTGATCGATCAAAAAATGGCTGCAGGCAATCACGTTACAGTATGGCGGGGATTGGATAATCGAAAAACTCCAGTGGCGAGTGGTGTGTTTTTTTACAAACTCACTGCTGGTAAATTTAAGGCTGTGAAAAAGATGGCGGTCATGCGATAAACAATATCCAAATTCAATATCCAAATTCCTATTTTCAAATTTGAAAATTGTTCATTGGCTGTTAGCTATTGGATATTGAATTTTAATAGATGTGAAGGATAGCTTTTTAACAGGCAGAAGATTAAAAACAGTACTTTGAAATGGGAAATACATTTATAAAATTGTTCTCACAAGCCTGCATTTCACGAAAATGAAAGGGGAGTGTGATGCAATACTTACTCGTCTTAATCTTTTTCTGTGCAACACAAGTTTTCTCGCAACAAACCGTTCCTGCAGCTCAAATCAAAATGAACAATGTGGCCGTTTGGGTTCAAGCGGATGGACTGACCGGTAATCCATCCGTTTATGATTCAAAGAGCGCCATTACCTATCCCGCGGGCATTCTATCCGTCGTTTATCAGGATGGGTTTGTCTGGGGTGGACTTGTTAAGGATGGACAGGAACCGCGCATCCGTGTTGGCGGCAATACCTATGTTGGTGGCAATAGTGCGGGAATTATTCAGTCGGATCTCCGGCCGGGAGAATTGACCCGTATCTGGCATATCCGTAAGGATTTTAACACTGCTGACTTACGACTCGATGCAGCAATTTATGCGAATAGCCCATCACATGAGGTCACTCCCGCGCAGATCACTGCCTTTCGTAACCAGTTAAAAACCGACTGGCTCGAATGGCCTGCTCACCTCGGCGCACCATTTTACGATGCCGATGGGGATGGTATCTACTCGCCGCAATTGAACGCCGATAGTTCTCCCCTGCTCTATCCCGAAGCGGATGAGCCTGGTTACGCCAATGCCGATCAGGTACTCTGGCTGGTTTATAACGACGCCGACAGCGCCAAAGCCGTCACTTTCGCCGGTTCACCACCTATTGGACTCGAGGTACAAGTCACATTGTGGGCTTACAAAACACCAATTTTGGAAAATGTCATTTACAAACGCTGGAAGATTTTGTACAAAGGAACGCCGCTGTCGACCGCAGACGCATCGATCGATAGCATGTTCGTCTGCCCATGGAGCGACCCGGATTTGGGAGATTATAATGACGATCTTGCAGGATTCGATGAAGAGCGCATGATGTTTTACGCTTATAACAGCACAAATCACGATGCAGATTTCTCTGAAATCAGCATACCCTCACCAGCACTTGGATACGATTTAATGGCCGGGCCGGCAATCGAAACCGGAAATCCGCAGGATTCTGCTATTATCGATTTCCACAAAATCATAAACTGGAAAAACCAACCATTTCACTCTGCCTGGATTGAAAACCCTGGTGGTTCCGATAGTGATCCGATGCTGGGGAATAATTACAATGCAACGATACAATGGTACAATGTCTTGCTGGGTTTTCGTCCCCGGCCTGAAACACCACGCTTTGCGTTCACAAATCCCTGGACGTATGAAGAAGTCTTTTTCCACAATACCGGCGATCCTCTAACCCAATCAGGGTGGCTTGATCTGTATCCTGGCGATCGCAGAATATTTCCCTGTACCGGACCATTTTCGATGGCTTTAGGCGATACTCAGGAGGTTGTCCTCGCAATAATCGTTGGGCAGGGTGAAAACAGGCTGGACAGCATTAAAAAATTACGGCAAACAGCTGATATCGCTCAGGCTGCATTTAACAACAATGCCTTTCGAAACATTCCTTCCGCTCAGGTGGAGACGCAAATTTTCAACGGGACAGCCTCCATACATATTTATGCCCAAGCCGACAGTTCGACGACACAGGCAATAACAGCGCAACTGGTTGATGCGCAGGGGCATATTTATTTCGAAGAAAATTCTGCCCAATCCCACATTTTAGAAATGCATCTGCAAAACACGAAACAAATCGATGAAGGATTGTTTTTGAATCTGCAAACCATCAATGAAAATGGGCAGGATTTCCTCTGGCCGAAAGTGCAGCGAAACATTACTACCTCAGGTCCACTGAGAATAAATTCCGTAGAAATATTCGATGACAACATCAATGCCGACAGGATAGCAAATCCCGGTGAATATCTACGATTCGGCGTGACACTTTTAAATAGTTCTGACTTTGATAAACCAAATCTTTTGTGTCGTTTAAAGACAGAGCAGATTAATGAAGAGGAACGAATTTATGAAAGATATGTGGAAGAGTCATTCCTGTTCGACTCGATTCCAGCTCATTCCACTGCCACGATGCATTACAACAAAGACGACAGAGCGTCCTATTTCACCTACCAAATTCCACAAGATGTCCAACCAGGTCAGATGATTTCCATACCGGTAAAAATATACGATCAAAAAAACAATCTATGGGAAGACACTTTACAAATCCGAATCGAGGTGCCAGTACAGCCCCTCAATGAATTTCTTGCTGAGCATATTGCGGGACCAGCCGACGGCAGCTGGGGAATAAGGTTAATCGATGTAAGCCAGATAAAAAATCACGATTATCAAATTGCATTCAATGGTAACATTTCTGTTTCTCACTCAAATGTCATCCTCCTCGATCTGACGATTGATTCGCTGCTTTTCAGTGGTCCGGTTGATGCCCGAAGTCGAAGTTTGGATATGCCTGTAATTGATGGAATTCGTCTCACCACCGGGACACTCATTCTTGATACTTACATACGCGGCTGGTCCTATTCCAATGAAGCCGGGCGTTGGTTTTCCGCATCATCTGCCGAGGATTCGATTGCTCTGCAGTTTATTTCTCCCGGCTCGAATTACGGATACTCGAGTATTACCACATCCCAGGACAAGGATATTGAAATCCGGTTCGTCGAAAAAACCGGGTATAGCGATCTTAATGGTAACGAAAAGTTTGATATTGGGGAGCCGTATACATTGCCTGAACAAGGGCTACAGAAGGGATGGTTCTACAATCTCGATACTGAATATAAACCACATTATGAAGGTTTTTTCGATCTACCGTTTACCGTTTGGGATATCGCATCACCGGCGCCACGGCAATTAGCCGCTGTAATTCTTGATAGAGACGCAAATTTGCAGTGGGATCTAAATAAATGGTACACCGAAGGCTATCCAGATTTTGTTGATGTGAACGGTGGGAGAATATACAACTATCTCTTTGTACTTGATATGGATTATGATCCCCTGGGATTTGCATACGATGCGAGTTCTGAAGATAGATTTTTCAATATTTACAGTAATACACTATATCCAATTTTATGGATGCTACGTCTTAACGGACGGGATGGCTACGAACAACTCGGTTCTGCCGGGGTATTGCAACTCTTTAAAAACGTTGTGCCCGACACCGCTGATGTTTATACATTTAATCCCCACAAACTCTTTGTTGGTGTATCGGAAAAATCTGCGCCGGAAACATTTCGATTACTGCAAAACTACCCCAATCCATTCAATCCACAAACAACCATTGCATTTTCACTGCCACAACCAGAGCATGTGCAACTCAAAATTTACAATATTCTCGGGCAGGAGATTGCGACATTGATCGATCAAAAAATGGCTGCAGGCGACCACATTCAAGTGTGGCAGGGATTGGATAATCGAAAAAATCCAGTGGCGAGCGGTGTGTTTTTCTACAAATTGAAAGCCGGGAAATTTAAAGCTGTGAAGAAAATGGCAGTTGTGCGATAGCATCCGATTCAGCTAGTAGATGCTGCTGCATAATGAAAGCAATCTCCAAAAGCATAGAAAATGGGAGTGAAAGTGAAAAACTTCATCGCATTAGTAATTCTAGTAGCACTCGTTGTGGCGTGCTCCGATGAGATATTTGTACCGGTAAACTCCCCGCCAACCATCGAATCACTCAAAGCCGATTCGACGATTATTGCCGTCAATTCTGTCATATCCATTCAATGCACAGCGACTGATCCGGATAATGATGATCTCAGTTTTGAATGGATTTCTGCACCTGGTACAATTCAAGGCGAAGGCGCAACAGTGTGTTTTCTGGCACCGGAAGTCGGTGCACAGTTCGCTGTAGTATGCAGAGTGAGTGATCAGAACAACAATAGTGCACAAAGCAAAGTTACAATAAATGTCATTGGCAATGAAAGCCTTATTTATCAAAAGGTGATTGATTATTTTTCACGCGACGATTGGAAATTATTTATTGTCGATACAACTTATTCAGATATGGATGTTTTTCCTGAGGATTTTCCAAATTCAACTCCATTCGAACAACTTAACGGTTTAGATCAAATTACATTCAAAAACTACAGGATGGAAAACCAAAAGCCCGGTTCACTTCATGATTATCCCTTTTGGAATAGCGAGCATGAACTCCTGAAAAATAAGGAATTTTTCTCAATTTTCGGGCATGAAATGAAATGGCCGGCCAGCTGCAGCGGCTGGGATAAACTCGATATTTTATATTCAGTAAATACATGGACGAACCGTTTACTTTTTTTATCGAAACCTGGTTTTAATTTGCAAAAAAACCAGGCACTCCTCTTCGTTAGCGAAGTATACCGCTTTTATGACTTTGGTTATTTTATAATCCTAAAAAAAGAGAAAAATGGGAAGTTGAAAAGGGTATCAGAATTTGGCATTCGGACTTTCACTGTGCTGAGTAAAGACAATCTCGGGGAACGATATTAATAATACGAGGCTTGAGTCAATTAAAATAAAACCATGAAAGTCAAAATTTTATCCTGTAAATTGAGGGCATTCGAGAACACTATCATTATCCTCATTCGGAATCACGGGCATGGTACATGATTGGTGTAAGCCAGTATAGCATACACCTGGGACAATATTGAATCCCGGGAAATTTTAGTTTTATGATTATTCATCGAAGCAAAAAAGATGCTTCCAGCATGACAGAGCAAAACGTGCTGGGCACTCATGTTCAAAATACCGAACACATTCTAACTTTCATACATTCAAACATTCAAACATTCAAACTTTCACACATTCAAACCTTTAAGCCTTCAAACTTTCACACATTCAAACATCCATCAATCCACCAATCCAATTCTTCAATACCCTCCCATCATCCTCAGTAACATCTCTGTCGTGTACGCACCCATGTACGGACCGAACCAACCCATAATCCGTGGCTCATATTCAGGATAGTAGTAGTATTTTCCCGGAATGATGTACCCGACATAATCCCCATTGAAACTCGAAATAGTTGTGTGCTTGCCGTTCTGCTGCAACGCATCGTGAATTTGCAGCGCCAGTTCTCCACTGAAATCGCAGGGCGTTGTCGCAAGAATAAAATTGTCCATTTGCAAAGTTTGCAGTGAAACAGACTCGGGAATGGGCATGAGCTTTCGTCCCCAGTACGGGCGCAAACGCCAATTTTCAAGCAGGCGAATCTGGCTTTCTGGTAAATGCAGGGGTAATGTTTGCCTTTGAAAGGCTACTTTTCGTTTCTTTAAAAAACTGGTGAGATGATTGAGCACACTATCAGCCAATGCATTGCCTATATTTTCTGCCCGGGAGAAATCTTTGACCTTCGCCGGCAGGCCGGTGACTGCCAACAGAACCGGCAAAAAACAAAGCTGTACTGCCGGGCACCTTTGCTTCAATCGCGCGCTGCCAGTAGCCTGGGTAGTCGGCGCTACATTGCATGTTTTGGCCGGATAATACGGTCGCGTGTGCACTATAAAACCCGATCAGCGCTTTTTCACCATTCTCTTTTTCAAAATAAAGGAAATCAAAAATATCATTCACCCTGCCCTTTTCACCCACAAGTCTGTTGCGCACAAAAGCCGGTGCATGAAAGGAATCGAACCCCCAGCGGGCTGGGCTGAGATTTTCTCTGGCAGCTAAAATTGCATTGGTGACCTGTGTGGTGATCCACTCACGCACCCGTGCATTAAACGGCCCAGCGAAAGATTCTGCCACAAAACCTTCACCCCACCCACCTAAGGATGAGTGGCTGTGCGTTGCCGAAAGATAGAGTTGCTCCCGCCCAATACCATATTTTTCCTTCAGGCGATGTGTAACTTCTATGCGGATTTCCTGCGGGACGATCAGTAAATCGAGGGCAACCAAAAAGACAGGCTCGTTCTGCACTTGCAAAGCAACACATTTCACAAACAAACTATCATGAATCTTACTTGTTTTGGCCCCTTTCCTGTTGCCGTAACCCGCCAGTGGGATTTCGGTAAACTGGTTCACCTGCTGCGGTTCTGAATCGGAAACGAATTGCGGGATCAAAGTCGTTCTGGAGAATCCGACCTGCAAATTGCCTTCCGACAGGCTATGCAGTTTTTGCAGGCTATCCAAAGCAGCTCGGGTATTTTGATAATAGGCGGTTTCAAAATAGGGTGTCGTATCGACGGGTTGGATAAAAAGAAAGGATACTAAAAACAAAAAAAGTGCGATTCCAGATATAATTTTAACAGCTTTCATGTCGTTTCCCGGATTTTGTTTTTGCACGAAATCTACAAATTCCAGCGTGAAATGAAATAAATTCTTTGTAAAGAGTTGTCATGCAGAGGGATATGTATGAGGAATCTTCGGCAAAAATAGAGCTTAGACGGAATCCATTGAGAGGTATTGTTGGACTATCCATTTGCCAATCCAATAAAAAAAAGCCTCATCAAAAAAGACTGATGAGGCTTCAGGATTTATGGGATGGGGAAGAAAGATCAACGGGGTGGACCGGAAAAGACCGAATCAGTGACGGTTTTCTCCAGATAAATTACTTTCATGTACGGGACTTCTTCCGGCACTTTATTTTCCGGCGGTGGAACATAATGCATCAGGTCTGGATCATAACCCCACATTTCGACAGAGGTTACTCCATTCACCTGTTCGAGATGTATTTTTATGGGTTCACCAGTGTAATTGCGACGCATTCCGCGAAGCAACGATGCAAAAATCCCCCCCATTGCGCGTACAGTATCAGGCGCCGTTTCAAAAAGTTCCGGAGAGTCATTTGAGTTGGCTGTAAACTTCACGTTTCCACCAAAACTCCAGTTATTCATAATATTTTGTGACCGCGGTGTCGGTGCGATAATGTAAAATCGACCACCTGGAAATGTGCGCGCGATGTCGCCTTCGCCAAAACCGTCACCGGTAATATCGTAAATAACAAGCCGGGAGATATCGGTTTCGGGAATCATAAAATCTTCGGTAAACAACTGAATCAGCCGTGGATTATAGACCGTCGTCGATTGAATAACCGTCTGATCGATGACGATTGACTCCCTTTGTCCATAGAGTCCCGGTAGCATCAACAGAAATACTCCTAAAAACAGGAAGATACTACCTGATTTATTTTTACTCAGCATCTTGAGTTTGTCCTTTCTGGCAAGTTTTCCATTGGTTAAAGTAAGTGCGTGCATCATCGTACATTCCTGCACTTTTATGCGCTTTCACCATGAGTGAGATTAATTGGCACATTTCATATTCTGATAAACCTTCTGCTGCTTTTATCGCATTTTTTCCGTAGACAATCGCTTTTTCTGGTGAATTCCACACCAGGGTTACCAGTTCAAAATTCGGTTTTGCAACCTGGTCCCACTCAAATTCAGTTGCTTTGGTAAAATAGGCCAGGGCCAGTTTGTTTTCATGATGCTCGCGAGCTTCTACACCAAAGCGAAAGAGCATGGCGCCATAGGTATTTAAATAAGCCGTAACTTCTTCTGAGGGCGTAGCGACTTCTTCAGGTTGCAGCGATTCATAAACCCGTTTCATTCGCTCAATGGCTTTTGGTTTCTTATTCAGGAATTCAAACTCTGCAACCGCCAGTTTGTGATGCACAGCCAATTTGGCTTTTTTCGTACGCAGTTGGGGAATTAACCGGTTTGCTTCCTGCTCGAGTTGCGGATATTGTTTGTTCTGCTCAAAGGCCAGAACCCGATCCCAGGATTCGGAATTGGCAATTTGCCCGCCGTCCCAATTAACCCACTTGATGTAATTTTCCACATCATCTTTTTCACCCTGTGTGCGGGCATACAATTGTGCTTTTTTGAAAAGCGCAATTGCGGGATTCGCCTGCTGCATCCTGGCAGTCATATCACCCTGCATGTAAGCGTAATAGAAAAGTTTTGAAGTATCGGGTGGAGCCTCAAAAGCCGTCTTTTTCAACACAAATTCTGCTTTCAAAAACTGTTGCGCTGCATCTTCCCATCTGTGCATTGCCATGTAATTCTCTGCCAGAGAACGGTACAATTCCGGCTCACCTTTTTCAATGCGAACCAAGCGCTCCAAAATTTCAACAGCCCTTTCGTAATTGCTATCCTGACCAAAAATGTGTTGCAAGTTGTAGTAAGTCACCGCCAAAAGCATGCGAACATTTTTATCAAAAGGATTTAAACGGATTGCCTGTTCCAGGTGTTGTTTCGCGGATAAACAGGCTATTTTGGCTTCTTCCGCCATTTGATTACGTTGACCGTTTGCGGTAATTTGCTTCCATTGTTCAAGCGCTTTTGCACCATTGGCAAACTCACGGTCAAATTGGGCCTTTTCCGAATTCGTCAGGTCTTTTGGCTTTGAACTGTTTTCGAGATAAGCCCAAAACTCATCAACCTTTTCCGAATTCTGTTTTGCTATCGTGTGATGCTTTTCCGCCTCTTGTTCACGGCGCGCAGAAACGAAGTTTGCATCTGCCACTTTTCCCGAATCCCAGACAGTCGTGCTGTCCAGACCTGGAGGAAGACGTTTCTTCGAATTGGCCATTTTATTTCCACCGGAGGATGCACAGCCTGTGATCATTGCGAGTGCCAGGGCCCAGGCGATCAACATCAAAATGCGGTATTCCTTTACCATCTCAAACTCCTTAACTTTCAAAATTACCTTAATCCCAATCTAGTTATCAATACTCTGCCACCATGACCAGAAAATCCCATAAAATTCGGTCGCTTTGTTACCCGGCGCTTTGCGGGCACTGATAAGTGACTGAATCGCGGCGCCATTGCGCATTACATCACCTGTCGTCAGGTAATTGCTTTCCTCTGTTAAACCCTGATCTTTGAGCAGGATAAATGTATTACGCTCCACAAGGCAGACACGTAACTGCAGTTCTTTTTCATTACACGAGATATAAAACGTGTAACTTTTGCCACCCATTGTGAAATTGACCGCCGATGACAAATCCGTACTGCCATGTCCCATTTCATAAGCAACCAATTTTGGAATTTCACCGGGATGTTTTTTCATCCATTGAATCAAAGCGTGCAGATCGATGGAACCACCGTCTGTATCGCCATCACCGGTGGATGGGAGTGAAATCGAAGCACCGGCTGCGCCGGTTCCAGCCACACGCGTCGTGCGTGAAGAAGCCCGGCCCGCGATGGAGACTCCATTATCCGTACCTGTGGTGGAACCACGACTCACCGAGCCGCTTGACACCGCCTGCCCCTGGGAAGAACCTGAAGCTGCACGTCTCCCACTTGGCCGGTCGGAGGGCGTCGAGCTATAGGACACGTTAAAATCCGTCGTTTGAACGCTTTTACTGGTGCGCAGATTCGACGTTTTTATACCCACATCAGGCATTATATTGGCCGTTTGCACCGTGCGGCGATTCGCGGATTTCTTCTTAATTAGATCTTTTGTGTTTAATCCCTTCAGTAGCTCACGCACATCCGGCGCTTTCACCAAAGGTTTGCTTTCCGGTTTGGGAGTGGGATCCACTTTGGCTTTTGGATTATCAGGCATTTTTTTCGCAATTTCAGAAAGCTTGCGATTGGGTGATTTATCCTTTGGCTTAAAGCTCAATTTCATAATTTCGCGCACTTCCATTTTCTTGCGAAGTTCGATCTTCTCCATGGCCTTCGTGTAACCGAACAAATGAAGCAATATGAACAATAGGATGAGAATTCCTGATGCGATATACGTCGATAACGGCAGCAGATTCTCCCGATTTCGTATATAATCAGTTAATGCGGTCATAATCAAAATTCTTCTCTATTTGGTTGCGTTGACATATATCCAGAACATCGACAAGATTCTGCATGATACTCGATTTATGTGGCTCAATACTAACAATCAATTTCGTTCTGCTTTGCAGTAAACTCGATTTCGATCCCCGCAAAACACGCTCGAGTTCATCCGTTGAACGGGCACGGCGCTTTCTGCCTTCCACCTCATAATCGTAATAACTTTTATAGATGTACAAGGTTGCTGTTGCCGTTCTATCGGTCTTCGGCTCCGCATTTCCGGCAGCAGGTAAATCAATGTACTCCGTTTTCAGTCTGCTGATTGCGATGAATCCCAGTAAAATTATCAATGCAACGTCAATCAGTCGCAGCATCATAGTTTTATTTCCCATTTCCCGATCTCCTAAAATTGCTCTATTTTAACGACATCAAGCCCTTTGGGGATGTCCAGCTCGCGACAAACTTTTGCAACAGCCAGCGTTTTAATTGAGGGCGCATCCCAGGCGGAACGAATACGAACACCAAGTTTTTTATCATCTTTTTTCGCTCTTTTCATTTCACCAACGAGAAAGCGATTCACCTCTTCGGGGCTTCTTAAAATAAGATCACCGCCATCGGCGCTGAAAGTACCGTCACTTCGTACATTTATGATCGTGATGTAAGCGCCTTCCGGGGCTTTCTCTTCCGCTTCCGTGCTTTTGAAGGCTCAATTGCTTCTGCTTTGCTGATTTGTGAAACGGCAATGAACCCAAACAGCAAGATGAAAACAACGTCGATCATTCGAATCATTAAATTCCCGTTTCCCATAATTCTTTCTTCCTTTTTTATTTACAAAGCTCTGACAGGGTTTTGAACCCTGTCGAGACTGTCGGAAAAGGGATAAACCGGACGTTGAGCTTGTCGAAACGCCCGGTTCCACGCTCAAGTTCGGGCCCTTCAGCAAGCTCAGGGTCCGAACTTGCACGTTTTTCAACAGTCTCGTCAGAGTTACTATTTTTTACTTCATTAAGGTTACTTTTTGGTTTTTAAAATAGCTCGTGCCATCGTTCATTCGTGCGGATATTTGCCAGAAATAAACTCCACTGGCAACGGCATTTCCAGCTGCATCTTTCCCATTCCAATGCCAATAGTATGCACCCGCATTTGCAATTGATTCTTCATGCTGGCGTACAATTTGGCCATTCGTATTAATGACAGTGAATTTCACCTGACCCGCTGCGGGCATAAAATAACGTACCTGTGTTTCCGGATTAAAAGGATTCGGATATGCCGCCGTCACTGAAAATTCTTCCGGCAATGATGCTGAATTATTCACTGTGCTCGAAATATCGATTGTCTTTTCAAAAACTTGCCCGCTTGCGGCAATAAACCCAACACGTGTAAACTCGAACATATCTGGTTGAGGCTCGCTCGATGAATAAAACAAGACTTCAGCGAGAATACCGTCTTCCACATTATCAGCGGCAGTAGGCCTGAGCATCAAGCAGGCGGATATTTCCTCTGGTTCAGCGGAGTAATAACTAAAAGTCAATGGTTCTTCTTCCCACACATTGCCCGGTAGCGTCCGAAGCAGATTGATGGCGGTTGAATTATGCTTTACTTTAAATGTGAATCCACGCACAGTTTCTGGATTTTGACTCAAAAGGCGAATATACATTCGGTAAGCATGTTCAGCACTTCCGTCTTCACGGATACGAATTGCGATATCACCAACGGGATCGGCAGCTGTTTTTACAACACCACTCTTATTCATCGCCTGGTGCTGCATATCGCGTTTCTTATTCCAGTTAATCGCGATTGGAATGAGATCACGTTCATCGATCTGTGTACTGCCATCGGCATCGGCATAGGCGGCATTGTATAAATCATAGCGGCCACTTAACTGTGCTTTCCAGGCCAGCACATCGGGTTCATTTAATCGTCCCGGGCCATTGACGCCCCAGGAAACACCGAGGAAATTCACATCCGATAACTCCACCGTACCGTTGTTGTTCGTATCACCAGGCCAGACGATCAATCCGTAACTGTTAAGGGTTAAATTTTCAGGAATGAGCGGAATATCCCAATTTGAATCATCGAGTCCGCTTAAATTTTCTATGATAAAGGCCAACGGTGTGCTATCAGGTAATGTTGTCGAAACTTGAAACGTAATGCTGACCAAATCACCGCGACCGCTCATCATTGCTGAGCCTGCCAATCGGTTTAATTCAAATTCAATTGTTCCATTTGCTGCATTTAGTACTGGAACCATGCTATATTCACCAGCTTTTCCCAACATATCGCCTGGCAGAAAAGCCGCACCTGCAGGATCAGGGAAATACAAATAGTCCTGATTGTAGTGCAAGGTGAACTTCATACTGCGTGTAGCCGGCAGCTCTCTGCTGTACTCCGGTATTTTCGCAAACAACGTAAATGTTTTTGATGGACTGGGTGTTTCGTTGGTCTTCAGCGCGACTATCGTGTTGCCAAAAATTTTTACGGATAAATCCAGGGTCGTTGTAACCAGACGGATGTCATTCGCTTTGTACGTATCCAGTGAATCAAACGTAAAGTTCAATGTTTGCCCATCCGGTGCCTGGGGATCGATAAGAAAGGTAATAAAACCAATTTCACCATGCCCGCGAACGGGCGCCTGTCCCGCTTTCTTCTCGATCACAATATCGATATAACCTTCGGTGGCATTCGGGGTGAAGCTAAAAGTATAAGAATCGCTGCTTCCCCACGCAGTGCCTGCACCAATTTTCCCGGCGTCTGTAACGAGAGTCATAAACTGTTGATCGTAGCCAATACGGGCGACGAAACGGTGCATGTCAAAAATAGGATCACTACTGTCCGGAACGACGATGTTTACTCGAAACTCGCGACCGGGAACCGGTACATCATTCGTTGTTAACACGTAGGGGGTAACGTCCAAAGGCGCACGATAGCTGCCCGTATCCGATCCTGTGGAAGTCAAATAGTTGGCAATCATATCCACGTGACGCATTGTGCCATCGCGTGCAGGATTGTGGGTATTGTAATAGACGATGTAGGAATGGTGCAATAATTCCGAAATCATCTGATAAATAGCCAGGAGATCGTCGGAATCGGGACTATCATAGAACACACCACCGGTTTCGTCAGCAATGCGTCCGAGTACATCTTTTTCCGTACTGCCAACATCAAGGCCAATGGTAAATACTGGGATACCCACCTCAATCACTCGAGCGATAGCCGCATCGAGGGTATTCCAGCTCTGCCGGTCCTCGCCATCGGTCAGCAGAATAATCGCTCGCCGGCCAGTTATTTTATCCGCTTCATCGGCGGCACGAATGAGCGCATCGTAAACCGCAGTGCCACCTTGCGCAAAAATTTGCCCGATTGCATCAGTCAATGCGGTCCGGTCATTTGTAAATCCACTATCCAGTCGTGGTGTATTGGCAAAGCTGACTACCGCTGCCTGATCTTTATCGTTCATGAGCGCCACAAAGTGCTGTGCCGCGGCTATTGCGTCATCCATGCGGGTGCCCAACATACTCGTGCTGCGATCGATGACCAAAACCACGTTAACGCCTTCCGAATTATCCGTGATTTCAATAACGGTAATGGGAAGTTCACGCGTCCCATCTTCGTAGGCTTCAAAGTTATCTTCAGTCAGCCCCCCAACTGTATTCCCTTCCGTATTCCGCACCGTAAGATAAGTTGCGATGTTCGGAAACTGTGCCGCATCGATTTGGCTTATTTGTACTTTCAGGTCCTGACCTAAAACAGGAGAATTGAACTGCACACCACAAATAAACAAAGCCAAAGTCCCCAGAAGTCGGATGCTTTTTGCAAATGATATTCTAATTGCTTTCATTTTTCGCCACTCCTTCGTGCGGATAAACCTGCACGAAATCATAAAATTCATCTTCGGCTAATTTAGTCGCTAACGTCATAAACATCCTGTTAATTATCGAATTATCCCCAGAACACCGCGGCGGATAATTTCATTTCCATCGCGAATGATATATAAATATGCTCCCGGCAGAACCAACGCTCCATTCGAATCACGACCATTCCAGCGGTCTTCTCCGTCTGTCAATTTGCGGATTATGCGTCCCGCACGATCCATTATCGTAATCACCCAATTTTCCGGAATACCGCCTTCACGCTCAAAAATGAGGTCATCATTTTTGCCATCCCCGTTGGGGGTGAAGGGATTTGGAAGAACATCGAGTTGGGGTTCTCTTACTTGCACGCAGAATGTTTCTCCCGCGTCGACGTGGATCTGATTTCCATTGCTGTCGTTTGCGAAAATGCCGGTGATAACAAAACATGTGCGCCATTTCTCTGGTGCATTATCCGCAAAACGGAAAGGCAGCGAGAAAAGTTCACCGCTACCGGATTGCTCCGGCGCACCACGTTTTCTGCTTATAGCAAGATAAATGATGCCATTCTCCGGTTCATGCCGCATGAACAAATACACATCCGGCAAAAGAAAACCTCCGGGATGAATTTCAAAAGGGTCCACAAACTCAAGGAATTCGCTGGATGAATAACGTAGCTCAAAACTGATTCCAAATAAATCATTGACAGGATCCTGATTTGTGCCAACGTTAAAATTCAGATTGAAATCTATACTTGGGGCCAGTGCGGAATCCGGACCAGATATCCACACTTTCGCCGGGAGTTGAAATGCCTGTGTAGGTGTGGTAAATGCTCCAATAAAACCTGCAGAGAGCATCAAAATCAGAAAGCTTTTCATCCTGAAATGTGGTAAACTACTCCCGTGTGAATCGGCTATATTGATCGCATGTGTTTTCATGATTTTTACCTTTGCAATTTCAAAACGACTTTTCACCAGATGTTCTCGTCTTCATCAAATTTTTGATTTTGTCGAGCGAACACGTCAGGCATGGCCTGCATCCCCTGGTGTTGATTCGCCATTAAATGTTCTTCAGTTACCTCAGTCACGGCGGCTTGTTGCTCAGGTGCTTGCGGGTGACCTTGAGACCGGCGTTGCTTGCGCTCAGCACGTGCCATTTGTTCCAACCGGGCTCTTTTGGAATTACCATTCTGGTACGCTTCACCATTTTCAGGCATTGGCCGGGGTCTGCGTTCCATTGCTGGTTGCGCCTGTACCGGAGCAGCTGCTGCGACCGGAATATCTGCTCTATCACCAGTTTTGCCTGGACGGGATTCGAGATACAACAATGCCTGGCGTAATTCTTCAGCACGGTTCACCAAAATGTTCATGTAGCGGTTGAAAATAGCGAAGATACTCGTACCGCCAAAATTGAGGGCCAAACTGATCAACAGACCAACGAGGGTTGTGACAAGAGAAATACTCATACCCATAAGAATTGTTGGTCCATCCAATTTTCCGCCGTGGAAGGTTTCAAAAATACCCCAAACCGTTCCAAGCAGTCCCAAAGCACCTGCGGTATCCGACAAGAAGCCAAGTACACGATTAAATGTCTCGTAAGCTTCTCTTTCCGCGTTAACGAACTGGGTTACATCGGCACTAATAGGTTCAGCACGTTTAGTCTTGTTGAACGTGGAAACCATTTGCTGTAATAAGCGGGAAGCACGGTTCGGCTGTGCCTGTTGAACAGTGCGAATAATTCTGCGCAGGTCTTTAACTTCGATCTTCTGCTGCAAAATTGCTTGCGAACGGGCCTTCTCGCGATATTCAATTAATCCGCGATAACAAATGAATGTTATACCAGCAGCAGTTACCAGGACAAAAGGCCAAAAAAGCCAGCTTGTCATTTCAAGAATATCCCATGCTGAAAGAGAATTATTCTCTTCCCCATTCTGTGTCACCTGCTCTGAATTTGCTTTTTGATTTGCATTGTTTTTATTGTTCTTTTGCGCAAATCCCTCTGTAGCAAACAACAAGAGAGCACAAAACATGAACAAAACGAAAATTTTGTACTTACTTTTGTTCAAACCATAATTCCTGGATGTAGTCACGTCGTCACTCCTTTGGTTTTATTTTTGGTTTATTTGTTACGATTACTCTGTATCAAGTATTTCTGATTCTGAATCGGTCTTTCGGTCAGTTAGATTAATTTCCCGGTCCAGGGTCATTTTCATTTTCACTGTACGCTTGATATTATACACCGGCAATCCAGCGGACTGGGCGTTTCTATTGACTGTATTATTTGCCTTTACTTTCAGGAATCCAGTATAAACGCCACCGGCAAGATTATGTCCCTCCATATCTTTCCAATCCCAGGAAAGGGACTTGGGCAAATTGCCATCACCCGAAAAGATGCGAACAGGCTTGCCATAGGAATCTTTGATCACAAATTGCCAGCCGTAAGTTTTTCTCGTTCTGGTATCAACATTGAAATAGATCATCACCTGCTCCTCGGATAATCGAGGAGGCAAGCGCTTGCTCATCTTCTTGCCGGGAACAAAACCAGCCAGGGCAACTTCAGCCTGTGGTGGCAATTTCGCGATGCTGATTCTGTATTCCGGAATGCGAATTTTTGTTTCCAGGAGATAGGAAATCTCTTTTGCATCGTCGATGGTTTCCTGACTTGCCCAAATAACAACTTTCATCTTTGGATTTTTGTAAAGATTTTTCCCAAGGCGGTTTACCAATTTGAGATGTCTGTCGCGCTTGATTTCATCTGTTTCATACTCGCCAAGAGAGCCAGCTTTAATGAAAACCATGTCTTCATCGTGGCCATTGGGGTTGAAATACTGCGCGAGCAATTCGTTGGATTCTTTTATATCTGCGACAATCACGCCGGGATCAAGCATTCTCTCATGGGTTTCGTAAATAATATCCAGCTTGTTTGTGGAGAACAGAATTTCAGGTTGTCCGATAATAGGTTTTTTGGCAAGAATGCGTGAAAAAATAAATTCCTGTGTCCCGTAAGAAGCACCACTCGTTCCTCGTTGGGGAAATCAACGCCATAATGCAACTGCGATTTTTTATCAAGGGACAAACTTGCTTCCAGTTTCACCGGCATCGTCTTTTCATATCCCAAACGGATTTGGCCGAGTTGTGGTTTATTGAATGAAATTGCGAATCCGTACTCGATATTAATGCCGTTATCGTGCAGCAACAGTGTCGGAGTGAACATACCGATTTCATAACCAATCGCACCGGTTACCTCTTTCGGATACACCGATTCTGCGATGAGTCCAACGTTTGGCGTATTCAAATGGTCAACGCCCATTCCGAGTCGGAATTGACCCGGCTCCCAGTAAATACCGCCACCCAAATTTAATGCATTTAAACCCAGACTGGAGTTGATGAGGGGATCGTCCGGATCAACGATATTGAATTGATCTTTCGCGAATCCGCGGTGATCGAGGGCAATTTTAGCCCCGATGGATAATTTGGGATACACTTCTCTGCTTAACAGAAGCGCTGACGAAATTTCGGAATAAATTCCTGCAGTAAAATGCCGGATATCGACGCCAACACCAATATCGTAAGGGAGATAAAAAGGTGCACTGAAACTGATGCGGCTTTCCCGCATGCCAAAAGCATTGTCCGGGATAAAACCAACATGAAAAAGCTTCAGGCCAATCGAAAATTCTGTATTTTGAAAAGAAACGATGGCAGGATTTATTTCTGTAACCCAGGGTTTGCTTTTATCTGCCGTATTCCAATAGAAATAACCTTGTCCTGATAATTGCGTTGGAAGTGCTGCAGCGAAGAAGATGATGAGCATTGTGAAAATGTTCGCGCTGCGGTTGTCAGTGCGAGATGCAGTTCTTTGCATGTTTACTTTCGTCCTTTGTTGCTTGGCTAAATGATGTCTCTCGTCAGGAGCATGCAAGCTTTCAATCCTATAAAATCCTGGGATGCTTTCCCAGCGTCCGACAAGTTCTTGGCAATAACAATACCAAAAGACAATTCACGTTAAAAAGTGCTCTATTTCAGCATAAAATTGCGTTTTTTCACTTTTTTCTAATGCAAATTTCGCATTACAAAAAAGTACTTCTCAATTTTTAAAAGCAGCACTTTTTGAAATTACACTCTCTTTTTCCGATGACCCGGCCACAATTGTCATTAAAAATTTCTCAATGTGAATGACTCGATGCATTTAGAAAATCAGAAAATATTATCGACGTTATTGAAAATAGTTATATTCACACATTTTTTGCTCGAGTCAAAATTTTGTAATTTTAATTGACAAAAATTGTAACTTCTTAAATAAATCGAACCTTAATATCGTTCACGAAATCAACATTACAATTATGGAATCATTTTCTGATAAAATTGTCGTTTCCATTTTATTCTTGTGATCAGTGTGACAATTCATTCAATCATCAACTACTCTAACTATCTGCTTTCCGGCATGAATTCTAAAATGGATTCTGGTGTTCGAATGCAAAAATTTTTGAAATACAAAATCGGAAGTTCGTGCGAGTCAGTTCAGAGGAAATATTCAATCGGAGGGAAATACATCGGGGGTCAGGAAATAAATTCAGGCGGCAGAACCTGCATCGCAAAGTGAAAATAATCAGTCAAATCCCCTAATTTTACAAGTCCATTTTATACAATCATCGACGGGTATTCAATTGAGGCTGAGTCTAACACCTTATTTTGACTCAAAAACCAATCTTCTTCAAGCGAAAACGTCCTCGCTGAGTGTAATGTACGCTCCACTCGGCGGGACGTCTTCGTTCTATTCATGTTTTGACACAGCCTCAATCTGAGTATGCAAGAAAAACAGGTGATATGTTTTAATTCGGATTTTTCCTTCTTTCCATCTCCAGCGCTTTTTCCAGCGTTTTGATGGCATCCAGATCTGTCCGGCTCTCAGAAATGACATTTTGCGCAACGATACTGCTTATTTCATCACGGCGGCGTATGGCAAGATTTAATTCCAAAACAGATTTAAAAATCTCAAGCGCCTGTTTATCTGTGCGGCCGAGGGCCAAATAGAGATTCGCCAGGCGCGGATAAATCCACATCTGGCTTGGGCGCCTGGACAGCATGCGCTCATACAACCGTACGGCTGCAACGTTATTACCCTGCAGCAAGTAAAATCGTGCCCGTGTTGTAGGTGAAAGCAGAACCATACCAACCAATGGCAACATCACCACCGCCACTATGCCCACATAAAAGAAAGCCGAGTGACCATTCGCGGCAGCTGGTGTTGTTCGCGCCTGTTCCACAAAGTTTAAATTCGTACGGGCGCGCAAGAGGCGCTCGGGTACATCTTTATAATCAGGTTGCAACAACTGCAATTTTTCGAAAGTGAGCACGGCCGGCATCCAATCCTGCAGTTTGTATGCTTCCACAGCGATTTCATAGAGTGAATCAAGACTTGCAGCCGACATAGCCGGGACTTCAGTTTCTGGTTTTACTCGCAAAGTGCTTTCAATTTCAGCCAGTAAAGTCGCCGTATCCCGGTAATTTGGTTTAATACTGCGTACTTTTTCAAACGCTGCCAGGGCGTCCCCCATATCATTGCGCTGCATTGCTTCTATCCCCTCGGCATAGTAACGTGCGACTGTTGATTCCGTGCTTTCGCGCTCAAAGCTTTTTCGTGCTTTGTTAAGCTGGCTTCGCGTATCGCGATAGTTGGATTCCACATCCAGAATCTTTTCAAAGGCTAATATGGCACCTGTCCAGTCGTGCTCTTTCATCATCCGTAAGCCGGTTGAATATTCGATTTCAAGTCGTTCTTTGACCTGGTTCCTGGCTAATTGCTTGCGAGCCGCTTCCATTTCAGTCCGGGCATCAGCAAAATTCGGATTCTGCTTGAGCAACGCCTCATAAATGGCAATTGCCGTTTCCAGGTTGCCCGCATCGGACTCTTGTTGTGCCTGCTCATACAAAGCCTCGGAGGCATCTTGTCGCGATGCAGCCTGTTCCGAGGCTTCAACAGCTGCAAGAAGCGCATCGACGGTTTTATCCTGTGGTTTTTTCGCTTTAACCTGGGTTAACAATTTCCTGGCTTCCTCCAAATTGCCACTGGACTTCGCTTTTTCTGCAGCTAAAAGCAGACGCTGCATTTCAATTTCTGTTCCTGCAATATCAAGGAGTCTCTGGAACTCACTTTGTTGGCGTGGCGATGCTGCACCGAGACTTTGTCCATTCTTCAACTCGGCAACAGCTTCACCATATCGACCTTGATCTATGAGCAGGCGTCCCAATTCCAAAGTCATAGCTGTACGCACATCATTGGAATTTGCCATGGACTTCGCAGCACGCAGGTTCTGCTCCGCTTCGGAATTCTTCCCAAGTTTTTCCTGTGTCGAGGCCAACTCATACAAGATTTGCAGCTTGAGGTCTTTTTTAAGCCGGTCTGGATTTACGGTTAAAGCTTTGTTCAAAAACTGCTCTGCGTTTTCATAGTTGTTATGCCGTCTGTACAAGATACCAAGATTGTAGTACGCCTCCACAAAGGATGGATCAAGGGCAATCGCTTTTTGATATGCTGTGATTTTTTTGTTTACGTCACTTTCAGTGACCCCAACATTAAACCAGTTGATGGCCTCACCACTTTTTGATTGTGCCACAGCATCGCGCCAGGAAACAAAGACCAGCATCGCCAAAACGACAGGAAAAATAAAAGTGATTGTTGTTTTCATGATTCACCATCCTGCTAAAATGAAGCTTCTAAACCGGCGAGAAGCGACCGTGGCTGTTTTTCGCCAAAAGGAAATTGCGCTCGTGAATTGTTCGCAAGATTCGAAACCGAGACCCCGATTCGCACATTTGCATCGAAAGCATATCCACCATAGGCGTTGACAAAAACAGTGGACTCGGTTGATACCGGGGCAGGAATTTGTCCAGGCTGCGCAATCATCCAGGTCGTGGCGTCGGAATAATTCGCCCACAAATTAAGGAAAATGCCTTTGTTTGGATTGTGGTGTAATCCCACGCTCACCTTGCCCTTCGGTGCAGCATCTTCGAAACCCAGTGTTAAATCGCCATCGGAGATTTTCTGATAGGAATAGGTCGTTTGCAATCGCCATGCATTTGGCATGAGCAAGCCTATCTCGACTTCGCCACCATCACTGGTGGATTCTCCACCGTTGGCAAAGGAAATCGTTGTCGGATTAAGTTGATCAAAGAGTATGAAATCGGTCATTTTCTCACGGAAGAAATCGACACCAAAGAAAAGTTTCTCATTCGCCCACAACCCACGATACCCGACTTCAAGTGCTGTAGCCTTCTCCGGATCCAGGGCGGTACTGCCCAGAACCTGCGCCTGTCCAAATTGGGAAACAACGAAATATTCCACAAGCGAAGGTGAGCGAAAGCCTTGTGAAGCTGTAAAACGCAAGAAATGATTTGGCACAGGTGAGAACACAAGGGCACCGCGCAAGGGAAATTCCGTCGTTGTTTCAGGTTTATGGTCGATTCGTCCACCAAGCGTCAGGGTCAAATTTGGCAGTACAGAAATGGCATCCTGCAGATAAACGGAATACTGATCGAGTTGTTTTTCTTCATTGAGGGTGACGTTGCCTTTGAAAGAATCCCGACGAAAATCGGCGCCAACAACCACTGTGTTGTGTGAGCCGAGCGCATGAGCAAACTCGATGGTGTTATGGAATAGCGAATTCTCGATATCGACAAGAAAGGGCACACCAACACCTGTCGCGTTGAAATCGATGCGGTTGAGATAACTCTGCATTTTTAAACCGCCACGTTCAAAGTTGGCTTTGTAGTAGGAGATTTCCGGTTTTGAGCGAACAGGCATGGCATAAGGCCCCCACGGCAGGAATTCATCTTCGGTGGAGCTCCCCACACCAGCTTCCAACGACACCAAACCCGTTGTACCGAAAGATCGTTCCAAATAAGCACGTCCATGCCGACTTTGTGCGGTGAGCTTTTCAGCATCATGGATGTCCGCCTGATTCAATCCGCTGCCGCTTATTGAATAAGCCCAGGGGCCGGAGGAGTTTGCATAACTTATCTCATTGATATAGCTGTTCTTTTCTGCTCCCAAAAACGAGCGTACATGCACACCTTGCATAAATTGTGGTCTTTTTGTGGTAATATTGATGACACCACTCACGGCATTGGCTCCGTAAAGGGAGCCGGAAGGGCCTCGAATCACCTCAATGTTTTCGATATCCTGCAATCCTATGGGAAACGTATTCCAAAATACCGTGCCGAAAAAGGTAGTGTAGACAATTCGGTTGTCGATTAAAACCAGCGTGCGGTTCGAATAAAGACGATTGTAACCACGGGGATTTACATTAAAATTGCCATTGTGTGCTGCAAAAACTTCCATTCCGGGCATCATACGAAACAGGTCAGGCAGGCTCGACTGACCATAATTTTGCACGTTTTCTTTTTGCAAAGCAGAAATTGCGGAGGGTGCTTCCAAAATATTTTGGAGTGTTCGTGTGGCGGAAAGCACTTCAATTGTGCCGAATGTAAATTCATCCATAGTACCTACGGGCGTCGAGAGACTATCTGCATTACGAAAGGGTGAAACGGACTGCGTCATTCCTGAATTGGCATTTATTTGTTGTCCTTTGATCTGCATACTCTGTGCAGGGGAAAACGGAAAGCTCATCCATCCAACAACTGCAATGATGCACCTGGTGAACATCAACTGGATTTTTCTGTTGCTCATAACAAAACTCCTGTGATTCTGTACAACTTCGTCAGAAAAAGACTGGGGATTAATGACGTGGTGATTGAGTCTCCCTAAGAGGAGAGCTGCTTCAGCATCGAGGCTTTGGGGAGATCCCAGCTGGCATGTAATTTCAGAAAGTACGAGAACCGGACTGGAGGCAAATAGCTGATAGGCATTAATCAGCCGGTTGCCTTTTTGTATTCGCAGATCTCTTTTGACTCATGACACAGAATCATTAAAATCAAACAATACGGAAACTCAACTTGCCTCAGAACATGGTCACTACCACGCAAGGATCACTGGCTATCGGCACTGTAGCATTGCACAAATAAAGTATAAGACCATTATGATATTTTGCGTAGCTTTTTTCCTGCTTTTATTAACGTTTTTATTTTGGTCACCTTCAGGCGAAAACAAGCCTTTGGAAATATTATGCGGATAATTTATTGCAACATTTTTATACAATACACTGCAAGAGGAAATCACATTGAATGGAATACAAGTCGAAAGGTTTCATAAACAAAAAATCGCTGCATTTTATTGTTAGATAATTTTTATTGAATTACCACTTCCACAAATTAAATATTACTTAAGAAAGATATAAGAAAGCCATATACTGGATTAAACTTTGCCATCGAGTCACCTTGTCGAAGCTTAAAATGGAGTTGAACTGAATTGGCTGATTTACTGGCAAAATTCTCTTGCGAAAGGAGTATATTTTTCATTTAATAGCACCAAAGTAAGCAGTACATCACTCAAAACAGTTTCCAATTACCCACATCTGTTCAAGTGTTACGAAAAACGCCGGAAACTCATTTTAAAAAGCATAAAAGTAGCATCCATGATATTTTCTGTTTGGCTTCCCCTCGTTATCATAATCGTAACGATTATTGGAGTTTCCCTGGGGAGATTCCCGTTTTTGCGAATGAATCGTGCAACTATAGCGTTCGTCGGTGCCGCTGTTTTAATTATTCTCAATGCGATTTCCATGGAACAGGCATACGAAGCTATAGATCTCAATACAATTGTGCTTCTGCTTTCGATCATGATCCTTAACGCCAATTTTCGCTTGTCCGGATTTTTTTACATCGTCACGCAATTCATTCTGAAAATTGCGAAAACGCCAAAACAGTTGCTGGCATTACTCATTCTTTTCTCCGGGCTATTGTCCGCATTATTTTTAAATGATACAATCGTTCTGGTATTCACGCCCCTTGTTCTGGCGATCACAGGTAATTTAAAACAAAACCCCATACCCTATTTGATGGCATTGGCCACCTCAGCAAACATCGGTTCCGTTGCTACAATTATTGGAAATCCACAGAACATAATCATAGGTACTTTATCCGGGATTTCATTCCTGGATTTTTCGGCTCATTTGATTCCAGTTGCAATTGCAGGTCTCTGTTTAAACTGGGCAATAATTGTTTTGGTTTACAGGAAGGACTTTTCGAAAGCAAATTTTAAAGTCGTTACACTACCCAAATTACGCGTTCATCGACCGCTTATGTTAAAATCGATTATTGCCACTATTTTAATGCTCACTGCCTTAATAATTGGTGTTCCGGTAACAATTGCGGCAATGGGAGCAGCTTCCCTGGTCCTAATTACACGTCGTTTAAAAGCAGAACGTGTATTCTCCGAAATTGACTGGGCACTACTGGTATTTTTCGCGGCTTTATTCATTGTGACAAAAGCCATCGAATCGATCGGGGTGGGTCAGCAAGTGGTAGGGTATTTGAAAATGAATAGTGGAAACGAAATAGTTAATTTCTCCATTCTGTCAACAATTTCCAGCAATCTGATCTCAAACGTACCGGCAGTATTGTTATTAAAAAATGTCGCTTTGTCGTTTTCGAATACAAAAATAGCCTGGTTGGTAATGGCGATGGCAACAACGTTTGCCGGAAACCTGACTCTATTGGGTTCGGTGGCCAATTTAATCGTCGCTGAAACGGCCCATAAGCATGGCGTGAAACTCTCGTTTACAGAATATCTGAAAACAGGAATTTTGATTACGATCCTAACGATGAGTGTGGGTATCCTTTGGCTGCATTTCTTTTGGTGATGAGATCTACTCCAAAAGCAGAAGTAACGAACAAAGACCCTTTACAGAATACTTATAGCGATTTGCAAAAGTAATGTCCTATAAAAGGGCTCAGGTTGTCATTTCGAACGCGCTTTCCAGTGGAGAAATCTTTTGCTGCGAGCCTGAGTATAAGATTTTTGCTTCGCTGGCCTTCGGCTTCACCCTAAAAAGCAGGGTTGGAAATGAGCAGACTGTGTGAAAACATTTAAACTTCACGGAGGCTGAGCTTGCCTGTACTGAGTAAAGTCGAAGTATCGAAGCCAGACTCACGCTCAACCGGGCGCTTCGACAGGCTCAGCGACCGGTTTACGCTGCATTTTCTCACAGCCTGCACATGCATCAGACATTACTTTTACAAATCAGTATATAATCTGAATAGAACCGAAGGTTATTTGCTACAATTGAATTCACACTGTTGAAACTTTTTCTTTCACGCTCCCCCAAATCCATAACCCGAGTACCACAAGAAAGCTCAACAATGTAATCCACTTGCCTTTGTTGTATGCCGGGGTCTGCAATCTGAATTCAATTGCGTTATCCCCTGCTGGAACCACAATAGCGCGAAAGGCATGGTTCGCCTGCAGAATTTCGGTTTCCTCGCCGTTGATAAAAGCTTTCCACCCGACTGGAAAATAAGGATCAGATAACACGAGAATTTGCGGTTTTCGGCTTTGGGCTTTTAACTTGATATCGTGAGCATGGTAACTGACAACTTCAACAGTCGCCGTGGAATCCGGCTCGAGCTGAACGCCCGGATTTTTATACAGTGCAACGCTCCTGGTTGGATCGAGGGAACCTAAGTTGAGTGCATTGAATAAGGCTTTCGGATCCTCGAATGTCCGAAAATCATCGACGAAAAATGCGCGTTCAAGTACATCTCCGTTTTCAAGAATTCGCAGTGGCAACCGCTGCCCATGGTAATTGATTCCTACCTGTGCACGTTCAACAATCTGCGATTCTGGTACCGGATAGGGTGAGATTATATATTTTATATTGAGAAAATCGAGCAGCCTGTCGTGCAGTAATTTGAGCCGCACATCCGGTTGCACCTGTACAAGACGATTTTTACCGCCTTCGTTGGCAACTGTATAATATTTATCGATGTAATTATTCATGAAGCCGGTGCCTTCAAGAAAATCCTGATAAACGCGTAATTTGGCTGCATGGTATCCACCGGCACTCTGCACACCCTGGGCTGACCAGCGGTTTTCCTCAAACAAATTTAGACGGGCGAAACCGACATTCACCGGAAAAATTCGGAACGTCGATTTATCGCGATTAACAAACTGTCCGACCTGGTCTTCTCGTAAATAATCTGTCATCTGACGGTTTGAAACCGGATTGTTGATTTTGCCAATCACAAACCAAAGATCAACAACGGTAAGCACACACAAAACCAGCGCTGCTGCGCCTAACTTGATTTTGTCTGCCGTTGCAGCGTAGAGCAGGAACAAAGCAGCCGCTGCAATCAGGCCAACGAGCCACATATCCTTAAAAATAAATCAAAACGCATTTGGTTGAGCTGAGCTTGTGTGGCTGGATCATATTTCACTGGATAAAAGGACTGAATTAATCCCTGGAACACACTTTGAGCCAGCGTAAGAAGGAGTAACAGGGCAACCACCGCGATTCCTGCAAAAAGAAATTTTTTCGCAAAATCACTTTCCGTCTTTTCTTTCATCTTTTCAATAAGCGACTGCAATCCTAATCCAGCAAGCACAGCAAAACCAAACTGCACGAGAAGAAGAATCATCACAGGCACGCGGAATTTGTTGAAGTAGGGGAAAAAATCATAGAAAAAGCCGTATACAAAGGACAGGTTTTTGCCAAAAGAAATCAGCAGCGCGATGATAATTTCCAGCAAAAGAAAAATCACCAGCGCTTCCTTGCGCCTTTTGATCAGGGCAAAAATCGCCAGCCCCAAAACAATGATGCTCATATAATGCGGATAATCGGTGAAGGGCATGGTTCCCCAGTAGGTTTGGCCACCAAAACCATAAAATGAGGGGATGATGAATGTCATCATTTCACCGGGCGAAAACGACCATTGGGTTGCGTAATCCATCCCGACGCCGGTATCGCTGGCTGCAGTGGCGAAAACCGAGGCTGCACCGCGGATGGAATAAGGCATATATTCAAAAACCGGCAAATAGAGCACTGCTGCCATGCCGAGGGCCAGCAGCAAAACAACAGCAAACTGCATGAGTGGTTTGTAGAATTTTGCCGCATCGCCTGCTTTTATTTGCTGCACGATAAAAAAGAGCAGATAAAAGCCAAGCAACAACCATGTGTAATAAACGATTTGCACGTGCCCACGCTGAAATTGAAAACCTAAAATGAGGCCGGCGATGCCAATGTATTTGAGTCCCCCGCCGTTGAAAAGCCGGTGCATCGCCCAGAAAGCGAGGGGTAAATAAACACTTGTCATTAATTTCGAACCATGGCCGAAGGTTTCCATAGAAATGAGATGCGGTGTGAGCATAAAAGCCAGGCCACCAAGAAATGCCGGCAGGTGATCGACTTTTTGATCTCGTAGAACGAGGTAAACGCCAAGTCCGGCAAATGGGAAATGCAGAATTGCCAATAATGTTGAATTGATGGCGAAAAAGGAAAAAGCCAGGTAAGGGAAGTATACAAAGGGTGTGAAAATCAGACTGCCGTAAGTTGGCAAACCGCTGAAAATATAGGGTGACCAAAACGGGTGAATGCCTTCAGCGTTAAACATTTTCCACAAAGGCGCGTTAAGCGCAGCCGGGGCCTGGGAGTCGGGGACAAAGAAAATTTTACCCTGAAATACCACATCTGAAAAAAAGATAAGGATGATAAGTGCATAAAAGAGAAAGGCGCTTAATACATCATGTCGCAGCATCCAGTTGGAGATGCTGGCAATCAAGCCCTCGTGCGATTGCGGTGTACTTACTTGCGCTTTGGTTTTGCTTCTTTTCTTTGCCATTGAGCCAATCCTGATTTTGAAAATGATTTAATAAAATAATATGCGTCATAGCGTTTGCCCCAGATGCCTGCAAATGTAAAATTTATATTACGACGAACAAAATATGTGGTCAACAACATCAACAAAAACATGGTAATGTTGGCCGTGATGACTGCACCGGTAATCCCATAGCGGGAGATGAGCATAATATTCATTGCAACATTTAATGCAGATACAACCAGCCGGTTATAAAAAACGATACGCGGTTTTCCAATCCCGAACAGCAAATTATCACCGATGGTTTGCCATCCGATAAACAAGCCGGAAAGAATGAAGATTTGCAGATAAAATCCGTTTCCAGCATACTTTGTCAAAAAGCATCAAAAATAGTATTTGCACTTAAAACGAGTGCCAACACAATGAAACTGAGCACGATTGCAGCGTAGTAGATGCCCTTTTCGTACAAACTGCGCAAATCTTGTGTGCGGCCTTCGCTGTGCAATCGGGCAAATGCCGGAAAACCGATAGTGCCCACAACCTGGCGAAACATTATAAAAATGCGTGTAAACAATTTCAATGCACCGAACAAAGCAAGTGCCGGTTTGCTCAGAAGTGCAGCAACAATGTATGTGTCCACATGCTCAAAAATATTATTGGAAACGCCGATAGCAAAAACAAATCGATTGAAATGCACAGCTTCTTTTAATTTGGAAAAAGAGAATTTAAATGCATAGACCAGATTGTGTCGAGCGAGCCACAGTCCCACAGCAGAAGCGATGATATAGGCGATGACAGAGGGATATAGTACATCGCTGGCGTCATTCAATCCAGCGTAGAAATAAAGTCCAATAACCAATAAGCTGTGAATGATAAAAAAGTAATTTCCGAGATAAAAATGGCTTTGATTTTGTGGGTTGCTTTGAACACCTCGTTGGTGAACAGCTTGATTGCAGAAGCGAAAAACAGTCCGGGTACAAACAAAAACAACGACATCTCATCCTGCATTTTAAGGGGCACGCTTATCCATGGAATCAGCGGGATATAAATAAGAAATATCACTGCGGATGCAACGGTAAAAATGAGGAGCGCTGCACTTTGCAATTCAAGCAAGTCACCTTTTTCATAATAAAATTTGATATACGCTGCAAGGCTTATGCTCACCAGCAATTGCGCGATAATTAAGTAAGTCGTCTGTACAAGCAAATAGTTGGCATAAGCTTCTTTCGGTAACACAGCGATGAGCCAGAAAACAATCCCGAAACCATATAATGCTTTTGCAATATTGGCAGCAATTGCCCAAAAACCTTTATCGAGATGACGACTTAACTGCATCTTGTTTCAATCGATTATTTGTTTATTTTTAAAGGAGATTAAACTAAGCGAATACTTATTTAAAAGCAACTAATAACTTGCTTCGAAGATTTCAAATCGTATTTTAGCCAATCTGAATATCTTTTCGAAAAATAGAGAAAAAAAGGAGTTTTTATGTATAATGTTACCCTCATTCCCGGAGACGGCATAGGACCATCCGTCATCGATGTTGCTGTCAAGGTATTAGAGGCGACTGGAATTCAATTCAGCTGGGACAAACAGCTGGCAGGCATGGCTGCAGTTTATGAGCACGGTACGCCGATTCCCGATTCTGTTTTGGAATCCATCCATAAAAATAAGCTTGTTTTGAAAGGTCCTTTAACAACGCCTGTTGGTGGTGGTTATCGGAGTGTTAACGTTGCCCTACGGCAGGAATTCCAGCTTTACGCAAATTTGCGTCCAGCCGTCTCTTTCGAAGGCACAAAGTCCCCTTTAGTAATATTGATATCACCCTTATCCGTGAAAATACGGAAGGATTATACGCCGGAATAGAGCACGATATCGTGGTGGATAATGAGAAAATCGCCGCCGAAAGTATTGCTTTGATTACGCGCAAGGGATCAGAACGCATCTGCCGATTTGCCTTCGAATATGCAAAAACCCACAAGCGCAAAAAAGTGACCGCAGTCCATAAAGCCAATATTATGAAATGCACCGCAGGCATGTTTTTGCAAATTGCTCAGGATGTTGCCAAAGATTATCCTGATATCATTTTCGAAGATAAAATCATCGATGCCTGTGCGATGCAGTTGGTAATGAGCCCACAAAATTACGATGTTATCGTCACAACGAATCTGTTCGGCGATATTCTCTCGGATTTGACTTCAGGACTTATCGGCGGCCTCGGTTTGACAGCCGGAGCGAATATCGGCAAAGAAGTCGCATTGTTTGAAGCAGTGCATGGCAGTGCACCGGATATTGCGGGGCAGAATCTCGCCAACCCCATAGCGGTGATTAAAGCCGGGGTTATGCTGCTACAACACGTTGGCGAATTTAAAGCAGCCAAAGCGATCGATACGACTATTCATGAAATGGTCGCCGAAGGGAAATACGTCACACCGGATATCAACCCTAAAACCAAATGCGGTACCCGGGAGATGGGAAGTGAGTTAATAGCACGGGTAAAAAAGGCCGTGGCGAAGTAGAATCCATCAAGCAGGACGTCATTCCGGAACGCTTTTATCCGGAATCTTCAAATGTTCAAAACAATGGATTCCGGCTAAAATCTTGCCGGAATGACACCTTGATAGACGTATTCAAAATATTATTAATTTTTTAATTAATTCTCGGGAGGAAAAATATGGCAGTGCAGGGCGCAGGTGGAACACAAGGTGGTGTGGGACGCTTTTTTTTAGGTTTGATTATGATCATTGGTGGCGGTTACATGTTACTCAATGCAATTCATGTCACCAATCACTTTAGCATGGGATACGGGCTTTACAATTTCGGTGGTTTTCGCCTGACCTCTGGCATGGTAATGATTCCGTTCATGTTCGGTGTAGGAATAATTTTTTATAACTCGAAAAACTTTCTCGGTTGGTTGCTGGCAGGCGGAAGTCTCGTCATGCTGATCTTCGGTGTGATCACCAGCATCAACTTCCGCATGCGCAGTATGTCAGCCTTTGAATTAATCGTTATTCTCGTTCTGCTCGTCGGTGGAATTGGGCTTTTCCTGAGTTCATTGCGCTCTTTTGATCAGAATTAGGGGGTCGATAAACGCACCATTCAACTCCACTTCAAAATGAACATGCGGCCCGGTGGATCGCCCGGTAGTACCAATTGTTGCAATTTGGGCACCCGTTTCCACTTCCTGATCCGCCTGCACCAAAATCTCCCCGAGATGCGTATAGCGGCTTACATAACCATCGGCATGGGTGATTTCTACGACCATGCCGGCTCCTTCACCTTTTTCATAATTGAGAACCAGCTTGCTCACGGTTCCGGGAGCCGCGGTCAAAACCGGTGTCCCATCCTTTTGCGCAATATCAATTCCCCGGTGTTTGCGTTGCTCGTTGGAAAATGGATCTTTTCCGGCACCAAATGCGGAAGTCAATTTACCCTGCACTGGTTCTTGAAACTGTACCTTAATTTTCTTGCTGATCACGACCTGTTGCCGCGCTTGTTCAGTTAATTCCTGCCTGAAACCAACATACAGTTCCGGATTCACATTCTCATCGTTTTGCAAAATCTCAAAATGCAGGTGCGGACCAGTTGACTGGCCAGTAGTTCCAACGGATCCTATTTGCTCATCAGCTTTTACCTCCTGGCCTACCTGCACGTTGACCTGTTTCAGATGCGCATAACGCGTGACATAGCCATTGCTGTGTTTAATCTCGATTTTACGTCCCCAACCTTTATTCAAAGTATATTCTGTAATTGCAAGAATAACTTCCCCAGCTTCAGCAGCGTAAACCGGCGTTCCCATCTTTGCTTTAATATCAACAGCTTTGTGGAATTTTGCTGCTTCAGAATAAGGCGTTTTCACTTTACCATACCGTGCCGTTATCATACCTTCACCGTGCAGTGGATCACGGAAGTTTAAGGCGGCACTCAGTTCATCCGGTGCTATGCTCATGAGATGATTTGTGACTGTTACCGGCAATTCCGCAGGTGATTCGTATTTTGCCATTGGCAGGAGAAATGTGGCACTACTGAGAAAGACAAGCATTATGGATAACATGGAAGTCCTCACTTTTTTTTGATTTTTAAGGATGGAAGTCAGACGGTTTTTAAAACGTTTCTTTTCATTCCCAAATCCCGGCAGCAGGGTGATCCCATCAAAGCCGAACAGATTAAATTTTAAAATCTGCAACATACTTTCACCATAGGTTTGCCGTGATATCGACCCTTCAACGAGCACACGCTCGTCACACAAACGCTCCCGTTCCTGATTGAGCTCCGATGCCGCAATCCAGACGACCGGATTGAAAAAATAGAAAATCTGTACGACATTCTGCAATCGCAACCAGAGATCGTCCATTCGTTTGATATGTACCATTTCGTGGGCGATGATTGTTTCGACCGTTTCCGTATTCGCCCGCTCGAATAAAATCTGCGGGATAAAGATAACAGGACGAAATAAACCAACCGTAAAAGGCGAGAGAAACCCGTTGCTGCACAGGAGTTGTACTTTACGTCTTATAAACAGCTGTCGGCGCCACTCATCGCTGAAGGCGAGCAGCTTTTTGTCGGATATTTTATCCGCTTTGTTGACGAGATTTCGAAAGAAGCGTAACTGTCGCAAGTAAAAAAATCCGAGGGCAGCAACACCAAGCAACCACAATACAAACAAAAGTGTTCGCCAATTAATCGAAATGAGAAAAGATTCTCTCTGCGTTTCGTTTGTCTGCACCGCGACGGTCTCCGGATCGTGCCCTGAAATTTCAGCTGAGTTTTCATTTTCAGAAATTGGCATGAGGGCATCGACGAACATCCATTTACTGAACCGGCCATTGTCAAAGATCTGCCTCGCGCTAAACGGTTGTGAAATATCCGTTGGTAGAATCAGACGCAAAAACACCAGTAGCCAGAGGGCAAAATTTAAAGCTGGTGAGATACGGTGTGTGAACCGGGTCACTGCAAAAATCACCACAAAAATCAGTAAAGAATAAACGGCTTCCGTTTGCATGAAGTCTATAAATGAGTATGCAAACTTTTCGAATTGCATTAAGAAAGATGTCATTTGTTCTCCCCCTTATCGGCTTCCAGTTCAAGCAGATTTTCCAACTCTTCCAATTCCTTTGGCGTCAGGGAATTACTGCGGGCAAACATTGCCAACACGGTACCCATTTCCATCTGCAATACGCGGTCGGCGAAGAAACGCACCCATTTGGCCATGCCCGCCGGCTTGGAGACTTGGGGCATATAAAGAAAAACGCCATGGAAATTTTCTCGCTTGAGCAGGCCTTTCTGCGCCATGCGGTCCATGGTGGTTTTCGTCGTGGAATACGCCCAGGGATAAACTTCAGCAATTTCATCGTGCACCTCGCGCACACTCTGGCGTCCCTTGCGCCAGAGAATGTTGAGCACATCATATTCCGCACGCGAAAGATCGGGGATGTTTTTTGTTTTCATTTGTCATTCCAATTTTACAAAGGCAATCAACTATTACAATGTAACGATAAAGCTAAAAATAAACAGATTCACGAAAATGTCAAGAATTTTTATATTTTTTTTATTTTGAATTGCGGGAAAAGATGTGAGAATGGCACAGTTGCAAAACAAGAAATGGGTCACCCATTCAAGGCCAATTCGCTTTAAATCCCCTATTTTTAACATATCCTTGCGAAGGTTGGCAACCTTCGCAAGGGTGAAACTAGCGAATTCGATCAAATCATCAAAATGCAATTATTTATTGAAATTGCCACTCCCCTACCGTAACAAATGTTAAATAATCCCGATCCACTTCGATTCCGATTCCAGGCCTGTCAAAAGGGACGGCAACAAATCCCTGCGCGTCCATTTGCCATTCCGGCAGTACGATATCGCGCTCGAAATACCGCGCACTGGGGGATAAATCACCGGGCAGGGTAAAGCCCGGCAAGGAAGCCAGGGCAATGTTGAAAGCCCGGCCAATGCCGCTCTCGAGCATGCCACCGCACCAGAGGGGGATATTTCGCTTGAGACAGAATTCGTGGATTTTCAATGAAGTGGTCAATCCACCCACACGACCGGGTTTGAGATTGACGATACGGCCGCTCTGCATGGCATGCATGGTTTGGCAGTCGGCAAAAGAAAGAATGGACTCATCGAGGCAAATGGGCGTTTGTAACATTTTCTGAAGTTCGGCATGGTCAAAATGGTCATCCCAGCCGAAAGGCTGCTCCATCATGCTGAGTTGGAGATCATCGAATCGCAGCAGATGCTCCAAATCTGCTCTCGTATAAGCGCTGTTGGCATCTGCTGCGATATCAAAATTCACCCCCAGTTTCCTGCGCAGTGCCTGTAATGCCGCGTAATCATTGCCCGGTGCAATTTTGATTTTCAAACGCTTGTAACCTTTGGTTACTGCCTCCTGCGCTTTTTCGATTAATCGGTGCAAATCATCCTCGATGCCTAACACAATCCCTGCAGCCACTTTTTGCTGCACCCCACCTAAAATTTGCGCGAGGGCTATTTCCTTCTGCCTTGCAAATAAATCCCATACTGCCATTTCCAGTGTTGCTTTGGCAAAATTCCATCCACGAATGGATTTATCGAAATACGGTTGAATTTCGTTCGGGTGGAAAAAATCGTGTTTGAGTAAAGCAGGGATAAGCCAGTTTTGCAAGGCACTTAAAGAAGTATCGAGAGTTTCCGGCAGGTAGCCGGGTTGCTCGAGTGCGCTGCATTCGCCCCAGCCTGTGTAGCCGTCGCCGTCCATAAGTTCAATTATAAGCGAGCGACGATGAGTAATTGTTCCGTGGGATGTTACAAATGGTGATTGCAGGGGTAAGTTGATTTCACGCAAAATGACTTTTCTAATTGTCATTCCTGTCGACCTTAATCTCGAAATCATCCGCATCCTGCCATACTGGGAAATCACGGCGGCAGTTGTGCAAAAGTTCCCAGGAAAGGGTGTGTGTGTATACGCCGCTGTTTTCCGTATATTCTGCGATCGTATCTCCAACTGGTGAGATGACGGCGCTGTCGCCGCTGTAGGGATAACCAAGACCATCAACGCCCACACGATTGACGCCAACAACGTATGCCTGATTTTCAACAGCGCGAGCTGGAAGGAGCATTCTCCAGTAACGGCTACGCTTTGCAGGCCAATTGGCTACAAAAAGAGCGAGATCATATTCCTGCAACTTGTTGCGAATCCAGACAGGAAAACGTAAATCATAACAGACAAAGGGGCATATTTTCCACCCGGCCACATCGACAATGAGACGTTTTGAGCCCGCAGTGTAGGTAAGGTGTTCACGTGCCATGCGGAACAAATGGCGCTTATCATACGTGTGGAGATCACCCTCGGGTGTGGCCCAGAGAAGACGATTAAAATAAGCCCCATTTTCCTCTATGATTACGCTGCCGCATATATGCGATTGCAGATTAAGAGCATTTTCCAGCAACCAAGGTACCGTCTCATCCTGCATTGTCTCAGCGCAATCCCTTGCTTTCATCGTAAATCCAGTAGTGAACATCTCCGGGAGAACGACGAGATCCGTTCCTGCATCTACTCTTGAAAAAAAGTCCTCAAACATCTTACGATTTTCCGCAGCATTCTGCCAGTGCAACGAGGTTTGGATGAGTGCTATTTTTAAATCAAGGGGCATGATTTACTATTCTCTGTTTAGTTCAAACAGCTGGTTTCAGGTTGAAGGTGACAAGTTTCATAATTGGGTGCTAATACTATTTTCAAAATAACGTTGTATTCGACTTGCAACCTGGAACCTGGAACCTGGAACCTGTAACTTTCTAACATTCAAACATTCACAAAAACAATATATTTCAAGTACATATAAATCAACGGTACCGAAAGCAGTTCACTGTCAAACCGGTCGAGAATACCACCGTGACCGGGCAGAAGCGACGAACTGTCTTTTACACCGGCATCCCGCTTAAATAGAGATTCGACCAAATCACTTAACTGACCAAACACACCGATATGCATACCGATGATGGCAGCGTGTACCACCTGAAAATGGGTTTCGAAAAACTGTTGAATGACCACAGCGGTAAGCACTGCACCGACGATCCCGCCAATAGCTCCTTCAATCGTTTTGTTTGGGCTTACGTTCGGCGCCAATTTATGTCGGCCCAAATTTTTTCCGGCAAAATAAGCAAAAGTATCACAAATCCAGGTGGCAAGAAGCACGAGAAATACCCACACTGCACCGGTTTTTTCGGGTAGATTAAATGCCATCGGAAGCTGGCGTAGAGCGAGCAAAAATCCATAAAGAACGCCAACATATAAAGTTGTAGAGATAGCTGCTGAAAAATTGAAAAGAGAATTATTGGGTGTGCGAGTCAATTCATAGAGCAGCAACAGAATGGCGTACAAAGCAAAAAATTCCAGCGCATAAAATAAATAGTTAAAATAGATCAGTAAAAAAAGTGCAGGAATTGAACCAAGGGTAAGCACAAGGCCAGGCTGCATTCCCTTTTTTTCAGTGAATTTGACAAATTCATAGGCGGAAAATAAAGCCATCAAAAGCATAAGCGTAAAAAAATACCAGCCCCCAAACCAGACACATGCGATGATGGCTGGGCCCCCAATGAGCGCAACGAGAATCCTTTTAGTCAAATTGCTTAAACCCAAAATCCTTCCTCCTCAAAAATTAGGTATGATGCAATACTCGAATTAATTTCAAAAAAACTCTCGACGATTATTTCTCTCTCTGTGTTCGTCAGTTAGAATTTATCCGGAAAAGGCGTCCTTCCGGAGGTACTCAATTTTGTTCTGTCGTAGAATTTCCTCTCCGCAGGGTGTGTAAAAGTATTTTCCAGGAAGGTACGTGGTGACAATTTCCAGCAAACAAAGATCAATAGCGAAATCATTTCATAGTGTCTGATAGATCATTGGTCTCTTTCCAATGTAGGTTTTTCTGCTGGTTTTGTATTGGTTCGCCTGTTAGGCGGAGGCGGCACCAGTTCATCTTGTGGTTTTCCATCTTCATCTTTTTTTAAGACCGGCTTGGTCGCATCTGCGTCTTCCGCAGGCGGATTCAGGGCCGCTTTCTCAGCGGCTTCTTTTTCGGCTTTTGCTTTTTCATCCTCAGCCCGCTTGTCTTCGATGCCCTTCACCCGCCTTTTTACATCTTTTGCATAATCCGATTGCGGGTATTTTTCGATGAGTTCCTTATAGATTTCGTAAGCCTTTTCCGGTTTTTCGAGATGCTGCTCATAAGTCCATCCAAGGAAATAGCGCGCTTTTGGCTGCAGTTCAGTCTCGGGAAATTCATTGATTAGTTTCTCGAGTTCAGCGCGGTTTTTTTCTGCAAAATTGTGCTGAAACAGTTTATTTTCAACTGCCTCAATGCGCTGTTCCTCCTCACTTGCTTCTTTCTCATCGATGACGTGCATCCCAAGGTGTTTTGCAGCGGCACGGCCTTGCATTGTGCTGGTATAATTCGTTGCCAAAATATTGTAAAGGCTATCACGCATCAGCGGTTTTTCTTTGTAATTGTCAAATATATATGCAAGACCATAAAACGACAATGCCCGCTGCTCATCCTTGCTTTCACCGGAGAGAATATCAAGATATTGCACGACCGCTGAGTCAGGTTTATTGTATTGCAAAAGGAAATGTTCGGCCAGGGCTAATTTTTCTTTCATGAGTTCAGAATTCAGGCTATCGAGATCAGCAACAGTGAGTATTTTCTGTTTTTTCCCTGTGGTTTTATCTCTTCTTGTCGCTGGCTTTTCACGGTTTGCTGCTTTATCGGATTCATCCTCTTGTGAAGCTGTTTCTTCAGCCGTAGTACTATCATCGACTGCAACGGCACTGGAATCGCCTTGCGCAGCACGTTCTTCCACCGATTTGATTTGCTCATTCAATTGAGCAATTTGCTTCTCCAGCGTAATCAATTGTTTTATATCTTTTTCCCGCTGGGCGACTATTTCTACGGCCTCCCCCTTGCTGGATTGCGATTTTGCCTTGGTGTAGTATTCTTCTGCCTTGTCATAATCCGAGCGGATCGTCTCTTCGTAAAGTCCTAATTGAAGATAGGCTCCGAGAGAAGCCTCAGTTCGGGGGTGGTCCTCGATAATTTCATTGTACCAGTCGAGGGCTTCATTCTGTTTGCCATCCATTTCAAGAGTACGGCCAAGCTCCAATTTTGCTAATCCAACTTCTTTATAAGTATAAAACTTATCGATCAGGTTCAGAAAGATGCGTGTTGCTTTTTGATAATCCTTCCCATGACTATAGGCCTTGCCATATTCAAGCAGTGCATTGAATTGTTTATCCTGATCCTTGGTAATTTTTGAGGCAGCCTGAAAGTAATCCGCTGCAGCGATAAAATTTTGTTGCTCCTTGTTTATTTCACCGAGCTGCCAATATGCAGTTACTTTTAATTTCCTGTCTTTGAGATCATTTGCCGCCTCTTTGTACGACTCAGCTGCTTTGTCAAACTTCTCCTGAGAAAAGTAACTCTCGGCTAACCAGAAGCGGGCTTCAGTGCGTATATCCTTTCTTTTTTCCTTCTCGATAAGGAGCCGAAGTTCAATTTCGGTTTGGTCGTACTGGTTCAATTTCAGGTGTGTCTTGGCTAACCACAGTTTTGTAGCGGGAACAAATTCACTTTCAGGAAAATTTTCCATCAACTCTTCAAATTTCCGCTCCGCCTTGTGATAATCTTCCATGTAATAAAAACTTTGCCCGATAATCATCAATGCATCATCGATATATTTGGAATCAGGGTAAAATTGCAGCACCTTGCTTGCCTGTTTAATCGTTTTATCAAACTCCGTAGTTACAGAAGAGCTGATTTTTTCTGCTTCTTCCTCTGCTTCCATCTTTTCGATTGCCCCATTAAAATACTTTTCGGTGTTATAAAAAGTGTTGTAATAGGCACACGATGTAAAAATAGTCATGGCAGTAAAATAGAAAACGATCACAAGTAGGTTGTTTTTTTGCATCATTGTTCTCACTTGCTTGGCAAACGGTTTAGAGCTTTTAAACGCTGTTCTGCTTTTTTCTTGTATTCTTTTGATTTTGTATGTTCAGGGTTTATTCGCAGGGCAGCATCCCACTGTCTTATTGCATTTTCATAGTCTTCGCCTGCAAAATAACTGATACCCGTATTGAATAAGCTTTCGACTTCTTCATCCAGGTATAAACGGCAGGTATCTACTTGCGCTCTGACATGCAGATTCTCTGCATCCCGTTCAAGGAGCGCCGTATAAAGTTCGTATGCTTCGAGATAATTTTTGCTCTGTAATTTGGTATCTGCACTATTAAGAAGTTCGTCAAAATCGCTGTTTTGGTATGCCTGCTGTCTTTTCTCGCGTGCTTCTTTGTAGTTGTTGTCTTGCTGCAGGACAGCATCATACCAGTTTATGGCTTTGTTCCAATCCTTCGCCGCAAAGGCTTCTTCAGCTTTCTCAAAATTATTTTCCATCCGTTTTCGACGTATATCGGCAATTTTGCCGAGGTAGTATTGCGCCTGTTGTGATTGATCGATGGCAAAGGCTTTTTCAAAATATTCTTTTGCTGTATCGTAATTTCCATTCGCAAAAGCATTTTTACCTTGCACCATTAATCGATCGATATAGCGATTCAATTTCGGTTTAAGCGCTCGCAGCTCCTTCTTTGCAACTTGATTTTGGGGATCAAGTTCCAATAAATTTTGGTACAATTCACTGGCTCTTTTAAATTCATCCTTACCAACAAATTGCCGGGCTTGCGCTAAAATTCGCGTTGTTTCCCCCTGTTGCCAGTCGAGCTTGCTACGAGCATCCTCAAGATACTTTACAGACTCATTGTGTTCTCTCGATAAAACCAGTGCTTCTTGAAAAGATTGCACTGCCATTTTATAATTCTTCTGATTGTAATACCCAAGACCGCGTAAGAATAATTTCTCTGCCTCCCCATAATAATAATCGCGCAATTTTCGCAGGTAGAGTTTTGCTTCTTCATTTTCCGGTCGTACTTGCTGTATGGCATAGAAGGCACGCTCAGCCGCGGCATAATTCCCACTCTCAAAGGCAGTTTTACCGACGCTGACAATTTTCATAACACTGAAATTCACTGCCTCACGAATTTGCAGAAGTCCTTCTTTCGCCTCCCGGTTGTTTTTATCGATGGTAAGAATTTCGATAAAACACAAATCCGCTTTGATAAATTTTTGCTCAGTGATGTATTGTTCTGCCTGCAATAGCAAGGAATTGATCTTTTCATCGCGTGCCTGCACTTTTTCAAGGAGCCATTTTTCCAGTTGGGTTCCTTTTTCATCATCAGGATTATAATAACGGTATTTCTGAATTTCACTAAGGGCATTTTTATAAGAACCCCGCCGGGATAAACTTACACCTTTTTCCCAATATCCTTTTGCGCTTTGAAAAGGTGAACCGCTTATCCGAAGCGAAAAGGCAGCAATAAATTTCCTGATGCCATGCGTGTATCCAACGCTTAATACCTGTCTTCCAAAAGATATGCTTGTACCCGCGGCAAAATTCTTCTCATCTTCCAGGGCTGTATAAAAAGAGAAATTTTCATTCACTGCCATTCCAACTCCGATGTCAAATCGTTCCTCATGCCCGTTTGTTCGCAGCGTTGAATAGAAAAATGGCATATCTGGTCGAATTCGATAATGGAATCCAAGCTGAGCAAATCCCTGTAAATGTTTTTTGTCGAAAGAAAAATCGTGATAAGAAAGAGACAGGGAATATTTCTGAAAATTTCTTAAGGAATGAATGTACAAATGCGGGTGTGTGTAAAGTTCAGAGGCAAATTCGTCACGCGATTCAAAAAGCATCATACTTACTGTAGCAGTGCCAAAATCGTCACGCGGCCACCGATTGGCGTGCATGCTGAGGCCAAAAGCAAAATGAGAGCCCAGTGATCTACCAAATGCGAGAGATGCGCGTTCAAGGACATTCTCGTTTGCATCCTGCGAATCCGGGAAGGCATTTTGCAACTGTAAATCAAATCTCGATAAACCAAGAGCAAAAGTCCCGACTTGCGGAAAATATTTGGATGCACCAATAAAATCCAATTGAAAAGGAGTATTTGCGACGAGAGCAAATCCTGCATCCCTGCTTAAGGCCAATGCTGCAGGATTTCCCAGCAGAGCGACGGGAGAAATGTCACCGACGGCAGCGGCATTACTTACTCCGGAAGAGCTCTTTCCCGGGAAATGTGAATCATACAAACTTTGCGCTTTGCCGTACGATATTGCAAAATTCAGGACGAGAATAAATAATGTACATCGCATATTATCAACACAATCTCATTGAGCCAGGATTCATTCGCATATCATGGTGTTGGGAAAATTTAATTCCTGCGGAGGGGACAATATGCACTTTTTTTATTTTATAAAATTTCGCATTCAGGCGAGGGTGACAATAAACCATGTTTTTTATATGTTAGCTACTGGTATTCGATTTGACAAATTTCAACTGGAGTTTTTCGTCCCTTTACCAATATTGGTTCCAGGCGAGTTGTTTTATAATATTTGGAAATTGCTTTCAACGGGGTTGCTTCAACAATAATTTGCCCGGCCCGGGCAATGGAACACAAACGCGATGCAACGTTTACGATATCACCGATAACCGTATAATCCATTCGATCTTTCGAACCCATGTTTCCCAATACAGCTGAACCATGGTTTATCCCGATGCCGATATCGAGCGTAACTTCATCATTCGCTGCGCGTTTATTGTTCAAATCAAAAATACTTTTTTGGATTTCAACAGCTGCCTCAATTGCGCTTTGCAGCATCATACCTGTAGGGAAAATCGCCATAATTTGATCTCCCATAAACTTATCGACAACGCCACTGTATTTTTGGATAATTTCCGTTTGCAATTGGAAGTAAACATTAATCAGTTTAACGATTTGTTCAGGTTCTAAACGCTCTGCGATCATGGTAAAATTTCGAACATCGGAGAAAAAAATTGAGATGCTGTGACGCTCTCCCTCCGTCAATTTCATTCGAGAACCGGAACGTTCCTGAATCATCTGAACAGTAAGGCTTGAAACAAACTTCTGCATTTGCAATTTTTCACGAAGGTGCTTAACCATGCGATTAAACTCGGTCGCCAAATGCCCCAACTCATCTTCACTGCGGGGCTTTAATTCGAAATCCAAATTCCCTTCGCGTACTTGACGAACAGCTTCAAAAATATCGGTAATTTGCGTTACCATTAGTTGGGAAAGGAAAAAAATTCCCGTAACTGCAATAAAAATTATGATAATCGCTGTATAAAAAATCAGTTTTTCGGTGGTAGCAATTGGCTCCAGAATGGTTGCCTCAGAAAATACGATACCGACAACACCAATTGTGATGGGCAATCCACCTTTTTTCACCTGAACGGGGTTGTAATATTCGATATAATCGTTGTTCCTTTGGGCTGTGAAATCTTCCAACAGCATGAGTTCCTGAACGCGTGTTGTATCAAATTTAAGGTTAGAGCGAAAGGAATCGGGTTTAACAATAATATCCCCGTTTGTCGTGAGCGTAAATGCATACTCCAGGCCTGCAACATTTGTACGGGTAAGCAATTCCAGCTGTTCCTCAACGGAACCACCTGGATCATCAACACCCGTTACTTCATAGAGCAGAATATTCTTAACGTCCTGGCTCAATTTTATCGCAATAAATCGACTGCTTTCCTGTACCTTCTCCTTGAGCACAGCTTCCTGCTGCATAAGAATAGGGATGCTAAATGCAACAACTGCTGTTACAACAACAGCGACAAAAATAATGCTCAGTTTAAGTTGAATTTCAAGAGATTTAAAGCCATTAATCAAGAACTGGATTATTCGCGGCGTTGGAATTTTCAATCGATATTTTCTAAAATGGAATGTCGGCATGCCGAATTGAGTGTGCTTCCTTCAAAAAGATTATTCGTTCCCGCTCGAGATGTCTTCTACTTGAATCATTTCAACTTGTATTGGTGCATTCTGTGATTTATTTTGCAAATACCAGATCAATAGAAACACGCCAAAAAGCAAAATAATTGTTTTCTGTACAGGCTTTTTATTCGGCTTTTGGGAATGCAATAACCGTTTAAAGCGAATACGTGGCAGACCATAAATTTCTGCTTCGTCTTTATCTTTGTCGTAGTAGTAAGGCGTTATTTTAAAACGACGTGCCTGGGGTTGTTTAAAAAACATTTTTGACTCCCACTCTTTCTAAAAAGAGAGATAAGCCTACACTTCCTTTTGTTTTCTGCCTGCCTTTAAATCCGTTTAAATTAAATGCAGTGTGGTATTTCAATTCGTTCAATCGAAATAATTTTTGTGCGAGACTGATTTGCTATAAAAATTTAGCAAAATAAAAGGAGTGAAATTGCGCAATCTATTTTCTAAAAAGGTGCTGCAAATAAAGGAATTTCTCTATCAAAACTAAGTGAAAAATAAAAATATTTATATCCAAATTTTATGCAAAAAGATTTATTTAAAATTTAAAAAAATTAACCAACTGTGACCTAAGAAGCAAGGAGTTTCTAAGTAACTCGAGCGCAGAATTGCACTTCAATAAGAAGTTGCACTTCCTGCAAATGATGGTTATTTTCATCCCTTTGAAAACACTGCATAAAAATCCTACTTTGGCAGATTGAATCTCTTGGTCAGACAATGCGAAAAGGCAAGATTCAACTGGTCACTGAGATTGTCAAAGCGACCGGCTGTATCTGATTCGGGATTGACGAACCCAGCTTTCATGTTTGATAACAGAGTCTGCCTAATTTTCGAAATCTGCCAAATTAATATTAATACAAGACTTTTCTAAATCGACAAAAGGTTTATCCTTAGTCAAAATAAACAGGAGACTGAATGCGAACAGGCGAAAAATTTGAACGGCTCGTGGAAATCATGGCAATCCTTCGATCAGAAAACGGCTGCCCATGGGATAAAGAGCAGACACACTTGAGTTTACGTCCCTATCTTATAGAAGAAACTTATGAAGTATTGGAAATGCTTGATGAAGAAAATATTCAAGAACTTCCAAAGGAACTGGGGGATCTGTTATTGCAAATCATTTTCCATGCGCAGATCGCCTTTGAAAATAAGAATTTCACAATAAATACCATTATTGATAACATAAACGAAAAACTTGTATCACGGCATCCACACGTTTTTGGGCATGTGAAAATAAACTCAGCTCAGGAACAAAGTATACATTGGGAAAAAGTGAAACGCAAAGAGGGGAAGAAATCTGTTCTCGATGGTGTACCGCAAAACATGCCAGCCCTGGGTCGAGCACAGCGACTGCAACAAAAAGCTGCTACGGTTGGTTTTGATTGGCCTTCAATAGATGGAGTTTGGGATAAGCTGCATGAGGAAATTGATGAATTAAAAGAGGCTTTGGAGGGTGGTCAAAAAGATTTGATTGAAGATGAATTCGGCGATCTATTATTTGCAGCTGTTAACCTTGGACGTTTTATCAATGCAAATGCGGAGGATTCCCTTCGAAAGACTATTCGAAAATTCACGATACGGTTCAAACAAATTGAAAAGCATTTTGCCGGACAAGGCCGGGATATTTCTACTGCTTCCCTTGATGAAATGGAAAATGTCTGGCAAAAAGTGAAAAAAAAGAGCTAAAAAAAGCCCCGATTTACGGGGCTTTGGTAATTCTGCCTGGTTTATTCGTGCATTGTGCAGAGATTCTGTTGGGCAGGGAATATCCCCTACCCAATCCTCGTGTTTATGAGTTAAACAGGCTAATTGTTTTCTTTCTCGGCTTCGTAAGCTTCCATAACTTTCTTCTGTACATCATGTGGCGCTTCTTCATAATGAGAAAAAGCTCTGTTATGGATTCCACGTCCATGGGTAAGCGAACGCAAGGTTGTGGAATACTTGTAAAGTTCGGAGAGTGGCACTTTCGCCTTGATTACCTGGAATTTACCTTCAGCTTCCATTCCGGATATTTTACCACGTTTACTGGAAATATCACCCATCACATCACCCATATATTCTTCCGGAACCCGGATTTCAACATCGTAAATAGGCTCAAGCAACACAGGATCTGCCTGTTTAAACAATTTACGAAATCCCATCGATGCTGCAATTTTAAAGGCCATATCGGAGGAGTCAACAGTATGATAACTCCCATAATACAAGGCGGCTTTCACATCGACGACCTGGCAGCCAGAAATTACACCGCCCACAAGCGCTTCCCGAATACCCTTTTCCACTGCGGGAATGTATTTTCCCGGGACAACACCACCGACGATTTCATCGGCAAACTCGAAGCCTTCACCACGGCCCATCGGCTCGAGTCGCAAATGAACGTCACCATATTGCCCCCGACCACCGCTTTGTTTTTTATATTTGCTTTGTCCTTCGACTTTTTTACGGATAGTTTCACGATATGGAATTTTCGGTTCAACAAGATCAACTTCGGTTCCATATTTCTCTGAAAGCTTACGTACGATAACATCCAGATGTAACTCGCCTTGTCCGGAGAGAATCGTCTGGTGCAGTTCAGGATCTACTGTTACGATAAAGGTTGGATCTTCTTCGTGCAGTGTCGCAAGACCTGTAGCAATTTTTTCTTCTTCGCCTTTTTTGCGTGCCTCAATTGCCGTGCGAATTACTGGTTCCGGAAACTCAATTTTGGGCAGAATGAGCTGCTTCGCTTTCATGCACAGCGTATTACCGGTGTGTGTGTCTTTCAGTTTTACCGCTGCACCAATATCACCAGCTGCAATTGCGGGGACATCGGTTCTTTTCTTACCATTCATGACATAAAGCTGACCGATTTTTTCGGCTTTATTCCGGCTCGAATTATAAATTTCTGCACTCGACTGTATCCGTCCGGAATAGACACGAAAATAAGTTAACTCGCCAAGATGTTGTTCAGAGACGGTTTTAAATACTTGCGCTGAGAGAGAGCTGTCAGAAGTAGCGGGGAATTTGATTTCACCCTCACCACTGGTATTTGTGCCGACAACTTCCGAATTTTTCAATGGTGATGGGCAGTAATCAGCCACAAAATTCAACAATTGCTCAGAACCAATAGCCTTCGTTGCTGATCCAACAAGGATTGGATAAATTGATCCTTCGCTGATTCCTTTTTGCAAGCCGGTTTGTATCTCCTCATCAGAAAGCGTACCCTCTTCAAAGAATTTTTCCATCAAAGCATCTTCCGTTTCAGCGATAGCTTCAATAAGACTTTCACGAGCTGCGTCAGCCTGGGCTTGCAAGTCACCTGGTATATCACTGGCTGTTGCTTTGCCATTCTCATCAAATGTGAGAAGTTTCATACTCAACAAATCAATAATTTTATTAAATCCCTCGCCACAGTTCACAGCGATCTGTACCGGAATAGCACCTGTTCCAAATGATTCCTGAATACTTGTAACTGTGTTATCAAAACTGGAATGTTCACGATCACAGAGATTGATGAAAAACAGGATGGAATTATTGTGTTTTGTGGCAACTTTAAACGTCAATTCGGTACCGACCTCTACTCCAGCCACAGCATTTACGAGCACAACAGAAGTTTCAACAACACCTGAAGCACCAACGACTTCTCCGATGAAATCAGAATAACCAGGTGTGTCTACAATGTTTATTTTTTTGTCTTTCCATAAGCAGTGAATAAGTGCCGTAGAGATAGAAAATTTACGATTAATTTCATCCTCGTGATAATCCGAAGCGGTGGAGCCATCGTCAATGGTTCCCATCCGATTGATGTGGTCCGCTGAATAAAGCAATGCTTCGGCAAGCGATGTTTTACCGACTGTCGCATGTGAAATGAGAGCAACGTTTCGAATCGTTTCTGTTGAATATTCTTTCAAAATAGCCTCCCCTGTTTTCACAGGTTAAATCATCAGAAATATTAGTTATCAGATCTTGCAGCATTTCTCTAATGGTAATCTGCTGTGCGCAAACAAAGCGATAAGACAACGCTGCAATGGATTAATTATTTTCACATTACAAATGATTGATCAATGAGCTGTTCATCTATATTAAATCAGAATATCCAAAATTATATGGAGAAGGTTCAGATAAACAATACTGAACGATTAAAAATTCTTGTGTAATTCACTCTTCACGCAAAGCTCTTTTGAGTATTTTACCTGTGCTGCTTTTGGGAAATTGATCACGAAATTCAAATTTTTCAGGGCATTTATAAGCAGCCATTTTTTCCAGGCAATAACTGCGCAGTTCGGCAATTGTTGCCTGCTCGCCCGGGCGCAGTAAAATAAATGCAGTGATACATTCATTAGAATCGCTGGTTGTTTGCCCAACGACGGCTGACTGCATCACTTTCGGGTGCGCATTGAGTATCAGTTCTATTTCTTTCGGATAGACGTGAAAACCGCCTTTTAAAATCAGATCTTTTTTTCGATCAACGAGACAGAGATAGCCATCCGCATCGATTCTGCCTACATCACCTGTTTTCAACCAACCATCGTTTAAAACAGCTTTTGTTGCCTGTGGCCTGTTGAGATAATAGCACATTACCTGTTTGCTTCGAATCAATATTTCACCAATCTCGCCTTGTAAAACGTCCCTTTGCTGGTCGTCAACTATTTTCAAATCAACGTCAGGTAATGGCCATCCGACTGTGCCATGCTTTTGCTCGCGATAGATTCGATTTGAGGTCACCAGTGGGGAGCATTCTGATAAACCATAACCTTCTATAATGGGAACATTTAATCTGTTTTGAAACTGTGTAAATGTATTTTCCGAAAGGGGAGCCCCGCTGGATAAACACAAGCGGAGGTTATGCGCTATTGATTGTTCGGGAAGTTCTTCCAGGATTGAATCGAAAATTGAAGGTACACCCGGAAGGACTGTTATTTCATCTTTTATCAGCGCTTCAATTACACGTTCACTTTCAAATTTTGGGTGTAAAACGATGGTCGCTCCAATCGCGATTGGTACATTCATCGCGACAAATTGCCCAAGGGTATTAAACAGAGGTAACGTAGCCAGAACTTTATCCGCACTATTAAACAGGAAGGTTTCTGCTATGCTTTGGACAGTAAGCATCACACTGTCATTTGATAGTGCTGCGCCACGCGCCTGTTCCCCAACACCTGCTGTGTAAAAAATAAGCGCAATATCATCGGTTTTAATTTCAGCGCGGGCTGGAGTAGGTCTGTTTTTCCGCCAAATCTCTTCGAGATTGATTCCTCCCTGCGGCGTCGAATTTCCGATATACAATTGGTATTTGCATTTTTCCAGTCCTTCAACAGCGGGGATAATTACGTCTGCAAATTTATCCCATGCGATAATTGCATCCGCTTTTGAATCATTTAAAATGTGATTGAGTTCAGTACTTTTGTTAAGGATATTGAGAGGAATGATTTCGATACCTTGACGTAACAAGGCGTAGTAGAGAAATGCGAATTCAGGCTTATTGGGCAGCATAATCGCGGCTCGCATGCCGCGTCGTAAGCCCAGGGCGTCAATCCCTGCGGCTACCTCCTCAACGTGAACTTTAAATTCCTCAAAGGTGTAGGTCTTTTCGCCATATTTCAGGGCGATCTTTTTTCCATAAATTTTAACATTATCGTAGAGCAAATCTACGATGGACCTGCAATTACTCATATTTTATACTTGGCAACTACAATTGTAATATCATCCTGGTGAATAATGTGTTTGCTAAAATGTCGCAAGGAATCGAGAATATGCTTTTTTATTCCCGATGCATTTTTTGATTTGGCTTCCTTGATCACCTTGACCAATCGACCCATGCCAAACTGTTCTTCGTATTCATTCTCTGCTTCTGTGACTCCATCAGAATATGCAACTAACACATCTCCTGGTTCAAACGCAACAACTTTTTTAGAATATTTCGCATCTTTCAACAAACCCAAAATAATACCCGTTGCTTCGAGTAATTCATACTTACCATTTCGATGCAAAACGATAGCCGGGTTATGACCAGCACTGCAAAATTCAATTTTATTTTCCGTCGGAATAATCACAGAGTGAAAAAATGTGGCAAATCGACCAACTTCAATAGTGTCAGCAAATTGCCTGTTTACGTCCTGAAGCAGTTCGTTCACTTCCTGGTGACGTCGAATTTCTGTGCGGTAAATCGCTTGCAAGGTGGCCATGAGGAGTGCACCGGAAACACCTTTCCCGGCAATATCCCCAACGGAGAGCAAAATGTTTCCACTCATAAGTTGAATAACATTGTATAAATCACCACCAACTTGTTTGCTGGGTTTATTGTATGCCGCGAGTACAATCTTATTCGACTGTGGCAGACGCCGTTGCAAGAGAGCTTTCTGAATTTTTTTTGCAACCTGCAAATCTTTATCAAGCTCTCGTTTTTGCACCATGTGTTGGTACAAGCGTGCATTTTGCAGTGCGATGCTTGCAGAGCTCGCAAAAGCTTCAAGCATTTGTAGTTGTTCCTTATTGAAAGCGTTTAGCAAAACGCTACTCAAAGAAAAAACGCCAATCGTTTTTCTGCCGGAGCGAATGGGTACAGAAACTTCACTTTTGATGCGGGCATCCACTTCCACGTACCGTTTTTCTTTCGTCACATCCGGGATAATCATAGCTTTGCCTGCTTGCGCCACCCATCCCGTGATCCCCTCATCCAACTTCAAATGCAACTTATCTATTACCTCGTCGCTAAAACCAAAGGCATACTTAAAGTCAAATTCATCTGTCTGTTCGTTAATCAGGAAAACAACAGCTTTATCAAATTTGACTACGTTCATCAATGCCTGAACCATTTGTTTTAAAATGTGTTCCAGCTTCAGTGATGAACTCAATTTTTGTGCAAGCTTCAGTAAAGCATCCCGCTCAGCGGTATCTTTTGGTACTTTATCTTTTTTCCACTTGTCTTCCAATAAATCAACTGCCACCAGTTCCAATTGCGGCCAGATTTTGTTCACCTCAGCGAATTTATCTTCGGGCAATTCATCAAATCCAAAAAGAAAAAAGCCGATCCATCGATTGTTTTTTTTAACTGGTATAAGCAAGTAAGCAATATTAGATCGCGATACTAACTGTGGCACAACGGCCAAAGGCGACGATGCTAAGCTATCATCCGCAATTGGACTAATTTCATGTGATTTAATGAATTGCCATAAATTGGAAGTAGCATCCAGCGTGATATTTTTATCGAAGTTTTGCGGCCATTTGGCGGGATAGAGGGTAAAACTAGGTTTCGAGCCGGCAGGAGTATGATAAAAGAAAAAGAGAGCTAAATTAGCTCTCAAACCACGTTTCAAATTGTCACAAAAAGTGTAAAAAAGAATTTCACTCTTTTTGAGCTGGGAAAATTTTGATAAGACATCCGAGATGTGTTTAATTTGATTATCAATCAAGTTCAAATGTATTCACCGAAAGGCTAAAAACTTTTAACTGCTTCTTCGGCGGTAGTCGAAATTTCAAAAATCGTATTCAATTTCGTCATTACCATAATGCCTTTCATATTCTCATTCAATGCAGCTAATTTTAAGTCGCCACCCTTGCTTTTGATCGAGGTTAAATTTGATATGAGAATACCGAGACCGGAGCTGTTCATCCGCGTCACTTTTTCCAGGTCAAACACAATTTTTTTGGTGTTCTGATTTAGTAAACTGTAAACCTCATTTCGAATAACATCCGAAGCCGGGGGACCACCCATTAATTTGCCATCAAGGCTAACAACGGCTACATCATCCATCATTTCAGTTTTTAACTTCATCCAATCCTCCTCTTTATATCATGAACATGGAATTGCGAGAACTATCTGTTTTAATTGGCTTTTATTGTAGTATAAAAGCCCTAAAAAGTCAAGGAAAATAATACATCCAGCCAGTAACCTGCGTTATTGAAGATCCACTTAAACACGGCTATCAAGCCATAAATTTCATATCTGAAAAACATTAAAAATAATCCTATAAAAGAATTGACATTCTTTACAAACGTCTCTATTTTCGTCACTCAAAAGTTAAAGTCTATACATCATTCAATACGACCAGACTGTGTGAAAACGTTTAAACCACATGGAGGCTGAGCTTGTCTGCACTGAGTCAAGTCGAAGTGTCGAAGCCGGACTCAAGCTCAACCGGGCGCTTCGACAGACTCAGCGACCGGTTTACGCCGTATTTTTACACAGCCTGGACACTTGCCAAACAATAGCTCATGCATTCATCGTGAGAAGATAATGCCCAACACCGACATTTACCTAACAGTTAGAGCATCACTTTTTATAGCATTGGCAATCATTTTCCCCATGCTTTTTCATATGATTGGTTTGGGATCGACTTTTTTACCAATGTTCCTTCCAATTATGCTTGCTGGCATATTCCTTACCTGGAAATACGCCGTAACCGTTGCTATTCTAGCCCCAATTATCTCCTATTTAATGACGGGCATGCCTCCAATTGTTCCACCGGTTTTGCCAATTATGCTCGTAGAACTTGGACTTATTGCCCTGAGTCTGTCACTTCTTTATGTCCACTACGATTTTACAATTTGGCTGGCTTTGCCTGTTGCTATCGCCATTGATCGATTCGTTTTATGGTTGGCAGTAGTTGCAATTGCACCGCTTTTGGGGTTCGATCACCCTCTTTTTTCAATCGGACTGGTCATGAGTGGTATTCCTGGAATTTTGATGCAACTCATTGTCATTCCTCTGATTTTAAATATTATGCGTAAAACCGCACCAACTTATTTTATACAAAACCGGAATCAGCGTCGATGAGCAAAAAAATACTCTCACAAGCATCTTTTTTTGACGGGTTAGCTGAAACCTGGGACGATATTTGGACAGATGATTTAAGAGCTCGGATTAAAAAAGTCATGCTGGAAGATGTTCCCCCATTAAATCATCCAATTCTGGACATTGGAAATGGTACGGGAGTGATGATACCCTATTTACGTGAAAAATCCACGGGAGCCTTTCCAATCATCGAGCTTGATATTTCGAAAAGGATGCTCGAAGTGGGTCGAACAAAACTCAAATCAGCAACGGAAGCACTATTTATCCATGGAGATGCTCACAAGCTTCCCTTCGTACACGAACAATTTAATACAATTTTCTGTTTCAGTGTTTTTCCTCATTTTAAAAGGCCCGAAACGGTTCTCTCGGAATTTTACCGCTGTCTGGCTAAACATGGCCTGCTTGTCATTATGCATGTGCAAGGACACGCGCAACTTAATGCGATGCACGCCACTATTGAGAAATGCGTTTCCAGTGATATTTTACAACCCGTCGACCAATTAGCCGTTCTGGTGAGGCTGCATCAATTTAAGGTTCTCCTTGCCACGGAACACGCAGAGAAATATCTCTTGATCGCCGAAAAACAGTAATTCGAAACATCGAATAACGAGCATGCTTCTTCAACAAATGTTGCTAAATCCACAATCCCGGTATGGAGCCAGAAATATTTCAACTCCCTCATTTACCAGGAATACTGCATGAGCAAAACAGGATTGTAAATTCAAGAATTAATTTTGAATAATATTTCTCAATACGGTGTACAGAACCTATAAAATTCAATTATTTATGAGACAAGAGCGACACTGATGTTCTTGTTGACATTCCAGGTAAACTTACTTATTTTTACCCTTTGCAAATCGTTCAAGCAAACAACTCTCAAACGATAATCGATGTGGTGTAATTCGAATTTGTTTCCTGATTTGCAACCATAGCCATCAAGTGGCCGTATTGGAGTAAGTTTACTGCATTTTCATTTAAGGAGCTCCGAAATGGGATTTTTCGATAAATTTAAAAAACCGGAAGATGAATTCGATCCGTTAGCTGATCTTGAATTATCTAAACTCAAGATCGGCTTTTTTTTGGACTACGATTTAAAAACCTGGGAAGTAAAGAGTTACCGGCGCTACCAATTTGACGATGGTTATGAAAGCGAAGAATGGGAATTGGAAAGTGGACGGGAGAAACTTTTTCTTGAGCGCGAAGAAGATGATGAAGTCGTGTGGACACTCAACAAGAAGATACCGCTTGGTGCGCTTGGCAGCGGTATAAAACAACACATTATCGATCACGATGATCCTCCCGAACAGCTGACCTATAAAGAGACTATTTACTATCTCGATGAATCAGGCCCAGGATTGATGTTCGAAGGCAAATCAAATACCGGAAAAGAATTCATCGTTTGGGATTTTATAGACGAAGACGATGAAAAAACACTCAGCATCGAGCAGTGGGGCGAAACAGAGTTTGATGCCTCTGCGGGTTTTTATGTGGAAGAATACCAATTTACAAATATCTTACCCGGTGTCTAAGAAATATCAAAACCCTTTTGATCACAGCAAAATGAAGGATTTGTTTCCCTTAAAAAAAGGAAAAGAATCATGAAATATGCACAACGTTACATAACTTTATTGCTCCTGGCAGGTTTTAGTTTTGCGTGTGGAGCAAGTACACCACTCCAACAATTGGAACGCAGCCTGAAGAACTATCCCGAATACTCCATCATTCTCGAAGATATGCGTGAAGATGGCAATTTTTTCAAGGAATATTATCACCGGTACAAAACTGTTCTCGCCGAGAAACAAGACAATTCAGATTCGTTAAGCTTCACCAGTGATATCGGCAATTGGGTAGAAGTGAGCCAGAATGATTATGAGAAATACTATAATTATCTCGGAATGGTAATCGCTTCAAAGACTGTCGATGGAAAAGTTGAAAATGACAAATATCCGCCCGGGTATCAGTATGTAGGAAATTCACATTACGGCCATTGGCGCACAGATAGTTATGGCAACTCCTTTTGGGAATGGTATGGCAAATACGCAATGATGAGCACGGTATTTGGTATGTTTAACCGGCCGGTTTATCGAAATGACTGGAATTCCTATAATGATTTCCGCCGCCGAGGAGAGCCATATTTTGGGAATGGAAGCTATTATGGTGGTAACAGTGGTTCGATGTATGGTACGAGTGGACGTGTCACCAAGGAAACAAAACCAAATTTCTATCAACGACGATCGACGATTGAGAAAACACGTAATACGAATTTCGCAAACAAAGTTAAAAGTCGTGTCAGCCGCAGCAATATGAGCAGTGTTCGCAGTCGAAGCTCGAGCCGCGGCGGCAAATAAATTTTTGCATGTTTAATTCATTAAGGCAAAGATGGGGCGTGGGATATCTCCTTCCCATCGTTCCCTTTGAGTTTTGCTTGAATAAAACAGCTAAGAAACGTCACAGCAATTCACAAACCTTTGAATTTTTTTACATTATTCCAGTTCACAAAGCTCGTTGAAAAGCACCATGATCAACGAGTTCGCAAATAGAATTCTCACCTTCAAAATCTGGAGGAAGTTATGTCTTTGGACCAAGTTGTCACTGGAATTATTTATCTGGTTGCGACATTTATTATTTTTCTTCTTGGTAAGTGGGTATTTAATAAATTCAACAGCCACTATGATTTACATTTCGAACTTCTGAAAAACGATAATTTTGCCTTAGCATTAGCCGTTACCGGCTATTACCTCGGCCTGATATTCGCCCTCGGTGGCGTCCTTGATGGTCCCTCAAAAGGCTGGACAGAGGATCTCATCGATATTCTCTTTTATGGCATTTTTGCGATTATTCTGTTGAATATCGCGGGAATTATAAACGAAAAAATAATTCTCAGTAAATTCAGTCTCGAAGACGAAATCATTCGTGACAGAAATGCCGGCGCAGGTGCCATTTCGGGTGGAAATTATTTGGCTGCAGGCCTGGTCGTTGCCGGTGCAATCCAGGGAGAGGGCGATCTCATGACTGCCATTGTTTTCTGGCTCATCGGGCAGGCTGTTCTCATTCTTGCGAGTCGTGTCTACGACCTTATCACACCTTTCGACGTACACGAGCACATTGAAAAAGATAACATCGCCGTCGGTGTGGCATTTGCCGGTGTACTCATTGCATTCGGAAATATAATTCGCATCAGTATATATGGCGACTTCATTTCCTGGCGTGCAAATTTGACTGAATTTGGCACCTTTGTCCTCTTTGGTTTGATAATGCTACCCATCGTTCGTTTCATCACAGATAAACTCCTGCTCCCTGGCGAAAAGCTCACGGATGAACTGGTGAATCAGGAGAAACCCAATGTCGGTGCCGGTGTGATCGAAGCATTTTCCTATATTGCAGCATCACTTCTTCTGGGTTGGGTCGTGTAAATTAGCTGACAGATGGATCATCGTGATAATCCATGAATATTTCAAATTCCGATGATCCTCACACTCATCCATTTAAATTCTTACTCTAACGTCCACTTTCAATGGTCAACGCCGCCAGAAACAATTTTATTTTAAAAGCTTGTATCTTTGCAACCGGTTTAGCTGGTATTGTGGCAGAATATGTCATGTCAACCCTGGCAAGTTATCTGCTCGGCAATGCCGTTGTGCAATGGGCTTTGACGATTTCACTCATGCTTTTTGCCATGGGTTTGGGGAGTCGTCTTAGCAAAAACATCAAAAAGAACCTGCTCGACGCATTTATCTTCGTCGAACTGGCACTTTCCCTGCTTTGCGCTATCAGCGCTATTTCGATTTACTGGATATCAATTTACATCCAAAGTATTGATTTTATAATCTACCTTTTTGCGATCGCCATTGGTCTGCTCATAGGCATGGAATTACCATTGGCAACACGTCTCAATGCCTATTTTGAGGAACTGCGTATTAACATCAGTTCAGTAATGGAAAAGGATTATTATGGTGCTCTGCTAGGTGGGTTACTTTTCGCATTTGTCGCCCTGCCCTATCTCGGTCTCACTTACACACCCATAATCCTGGGAACAATAAACCTTGCTGTTGCTGCGGCTTTGTTCTGGCAGCAAAGAAATAACACTGTCTACAGACGCTTTTTATCATCAGGCTTTCTTGTTCTCCCATTTGCCTTCTTGAGTTTGGTCTATTTGGCGAAACCGATTGTGCAATACAGCGAACAGCAAAAATACCGTGATACGATCATATTCAGCGAGCAAACTCCTTATCAAAAAATTGTCATCACACGCTGGAAAAGCGATTATTGGCTTTATCTTAATGGCAATCTCCAATTCAGTACATACGATGAGGCACGCTACCATGAACCCCTGGTTCATCCCGCCTTTGCGATGGCTGCAGCGCGTAAAAATATACTCATTCTCGGTGGCGGAGATGGCATGGCCGCCCGAGAAATACTAAAATACAAGGAAGTTGAACACGTTGATTTAGTCGATATCGATCCGGCAGTAACTGCGCTGGGCAGAGACAATGGCATTTTCCTCAGTGCAAATAAAGGCTCGCTCCTATCACCAAAAGTGCAAATCCACAATATGGATGCGGCTATCTTTGTGCGGGACAGCGAAAAATTTTATGACATTGTTTTGATCGATTTACCTGATCCCAAAACTGTGTCACTCTCACGTTTATATAGCCAACAATTTTACCAGCAGGTAAAGCATATCATGAGTCGTGGTGGTATACTTGTCACTCAGGCGACCAGTCCATTTTTTTCACGCAAAGCTTATTTATCCATCATGAAAACGATGGGAGCGGCAGGTTTTGTAACATTGCCTATGCACAATAACATTCCTACAATGGGTGAATGGGGATGGATCGTGGGCGTAAATTATGAGGGTATTAGTACAGAGCACATAAAACAACGCTTAATGCATGTTACCCTTGATACGCTTGAAACCAGATTCATCAATCATGATGCGCTTCTCTCAATGCTCCATTTTGGTAAAGGAATGTTCGATGATTTGGATGAAATAGAAATAAATGATGAATTTAATCTGGTTTTGTATAAATACTATGAAAAGGGTGAGTGGGATTATTATTGATTTCTCGAGATAGAAATTTTGGATTTTTCAAAGCATGTGTTTTGTTAATCAGATTTTAGTTTATATATTGAAAATTCCCGGGATTAGAAATTAGTTGTCTTAATGTGTATAAATCGCAAACACCAATGATTGATCAGATGATATCCTCTACCCATAGTCATCTTTATATAACGCATGAATAAACCAGGTTATAAAACAAATTCAAAGTGAGCACAAAAACAATCAGCAGAAATGAATAAATCTATCAAAAAGAAACTCGCACAAATTTTTACATTTTTAAAGCGAGAAAACATCTTTCGTATTCTATTTGTGATTGCTCTGCTCATCATTTTCAGTGCAGTGGGCCTTACTTATTTTGAAGAAGGCCGTTCATTTAAAGAGGCGTTGTGGTGGAGTGTCGTCACAATGACAACTGTGGGGTATGGTGACATTTCACCGGTTTCAGACGGTGGAAGAATAATTGGTACCATCGTGATGATCATGGGAATAGGTATTCTCGGAGTATTTACAGCGACAATCGCCAGTGTATTTGTTGAAAGAAAATTAAAGGAAGACCGTGGAATGGGTTCTTATACTTTTACAAACCACATAATTTTATGCGAATGGACACCACGTACGCGAGAAATTTTAGCCGAACTGCGCAACGACGATAGATGCGCCATTACACCTATAATCCTGATTGCCGATATGGAAGTGAAACCTGTTGATGATGAAAATCTCTATTTCATCCAAGGCGATGTAAATGAAGAAAATTTAAAACGTGCTAATGTCGAAAAAGCGAGTACTGTGGTTATCATGAGCGATGATAATATTGATGAAAGTGCCCGTGATGCAAAAACCGTTTTGACAACACTCACCGTGGAATGTATGAACGAGAGCGCCTATACTATCGTCGAATTGCTGGATGAAAAAAATGTGAGACACTGCCGGCGCGCAAAAGCCGATGAAATTATCGTGGGATCAGAATTTAGTACGAAACTCATTTCACGCGCTGCTCTGGAACACGGTATTTCAAAAGTAATTTCCGAACTACTCAGCTCAAAGTATGGCAACGATCTCTATAAAATTCCTGTTCCGAACGACTTGGCAGGCAAAAAATTCATCGATATTTTTACCGAGATGAAACGAACACGGCAAAGCATCGTACTCGCCGTGCAACGTAAGGGTGACGCAGAGGTTATTTCAAATCCTGCAATCGATTACGTGGTAAACCAGGATGATGCCTTAATTATCATTGCTACCAATCGTCCTGAAAATAATTGAGAGTGAAAATCGTTTCAAAACGTATGTGAGATGATAAATGTCCTTATTTGATAGATTATCGAAAATAGTACGCGCTGAGCTAGGTATTCATCACAATCATGAAATCCCAATCGATGAAGTGTATACTGCTGAGGGACTTAAGAACCCAAGCTCGAATTCGACTAAAGACCCAGTACGCAATCACGATCCACGCATTGCTGGTTTTTATGCCAATCTTGAAGTACCTTATGGTTCCGATATCGAGACTGTCCGCAAAGGCTGGAAAAAAATGGTGCGAAAATACCACCCGGATTTACACTCCAGTGACACCCAAAAAGTGAAACTCGCAAATGAAATTGTGCAAGGCCTGAACAAAGCATATGAGGAGCTGGAAAATCATCTGCGAAAATGAATTTTGAACATTATTATGTGTAAATCAAAAAGACTTAAAATAGACTCAATAAACCCAACAAAATACATTAATTCAAATATAAAACTTCAAATCCCAGGAGGAATCCAATGTCAGAAAACCTCAACAAAGTGAAATCCTACCTTCTTGAAATGGACGTAAAAATCACGAAAGAAAATGAGACCGAGGAACTTGTCGTTATTCAGGATGAAGATCGAGGTATTCAAAATATGATCATCGACTGCGAAGAACCTATTGTTATTATTGAACAGCCGATTATTCCCATTCCCAAGGAAAATAAAGCAGAGCTTTATAAACGTCTTCTGCAGATGAATCATGAAATGGTGCATGGTGCATTTGTGATTAATGAAGAAGAAACGACCGTTTTTTATCGGGATACGCTGCAATTAGAAAATCTTGATAAAAACGAACTGGAAGCTTCAATTTCATCCCTTTCATTAGCCCTGGCTGAAAATGCCAACGAACTCATAGAATTTGCAAAAAAATAATTGGAGGTAAATAAAAATGGCAGGAGTATTTAGCAGAATATTTAAAGTTGGCCAGGCACAGGCACACTCAGTTGTTGATAAATTGGAAGATCCGATTAAAATGACGGAACAAGGTATCCGTGATCTCAAAAATGACCTGCAAGGTTCCATGCAGAGCCTGGCACAAGTGAAAGCCTTAGCGATTCGCATGCGGAAAGATGCTGAGGATCAACAAAAATTAGCAGGTGATTACGAACGAAAAGCAATGCTTCTCCTTCAAAAAATGCAAGGTGGTGAACTTGATGCAGGACAGGCAGAACGCTTGGCGACTGAATCACTCACGAAAAAAGAAGAGGCCGCAAATCGTGGCACACAACTCACTGCGGACTGGCAGGCGCAGCAAAAAATGGCTGATCAATTGCAAGGAAAGGTTGAAAAATTGAAGCAGACCATTTCCCGTTATGAAAACGAACTCGTGACATTAAAGGCCCGTGCAAAGACGGCTTCTTCGATGAAAAAAATCAACCAGCAGTTATCAAGTGTTGATTCTTCAAGCACAGTCGCCATGCTCGAACGCATGAAGGACAAAGTGAACGAAGAAGAATCGCTGGCTGAAGCTTACGGCGACATTGGTCAAATCGGTACTTCGCTCGATGAGGAAATTAATGCTGCTTTGGACACACCAGCGGCAAGTTCCGCATCAGATTCCCTGGCAGCCTTGAAAGCAAAGATGGGCATCCAATAAAATTCTTTTGCGGCTCTGTTAAGACATTAACAAATCGAAAGCGTCCTGTCGAGTGAAAGAAGTATTGAACTCGGAGAGGACGCTTTCTTTTTAAGAAAAACGATGCATAGATCAAAACAAAAACGTTTATCATGGCCCTGTCCAAAAGTTTTTCAACTAGATTTCAGAATACAGATTTTATCAAACGAAAAATCTTTTTTAAAATTAAAGAAATGATAAAACACCCCGAAAATAAACTTGACATTATAACAAAAAACACTATCTTATGCATCTTGTCTGGCTGAGCCGGGCGGGTTCTTTGGATAAACTGAAAACGGGGCATAGCGCAGTCCGGTTAGCGCACCTGGTTTGGGACCAGGGGGCCGCAGGTTCAAATCCTGCTGCCCCGACTTTCTTTTTGACAAGGGCGCCAGTAGCTCAATCGGATAGAGCAACGGCCTTCTAAGCCGTAGGTTATGGGTTCGATTCCCCTCTGGCGTACAATAAAAGAAGGCAAAGCCTTTTTAAATGGTGGGCGTAGCTCAGTTGGTAGAGCGCCAGATTGTGGCTCTGGTGGCCGCGGGTTCAAGTCCCGTCGCTCACCCTTCTTAAAAAAATGTTGCATTTAAAATTGTTTATAATTATTATTACAGCTCTGAATTTTGGCCCCTTCGTCTAGTGGTTAGGACTCAGGACTTTCATTCCTGCAACAGGGGTTCAAACCCCCTAGGGGTCACGAATAAAAAAAGGTCACTCAAAAAGTGACCTTTTTTTATTCTATCCCAATTCCCGAACGACGACAGCTTCGGAGCTATCGGAAAATATGTTTTTGGATATTATTCTGTTTGTCGTCTCATCCAGATAAGCTCGCAACACTTCATTCAATTCTGTAAATTCCGGCCACAAAATTTCTTCCACAAATTGCTTTGGCACTCTCGCCATAACAGTAGTATAACGTTGTCGGTAATATCGGTAAGGTGAAATACCATAGCGCCGCATTAAGGCCACAAGTAGTTTTCTCGACCACATATCATTCATTGTAAATTTATATTCAATGGGTCGATCATTTTTTTGTATTTCTTGCAAACGTTTTTTAATTTTTTTAAGCGCGACGCCTGCAGCAATTCGTTCCCCGGGAGTAGTAGCACCGGCAAAAAGCCGCTCGATGCTTTCGAGTTTTTGTCGAAGACGTTCCTCATCTGTTTTTTTATCTACCACCGAGCACCAATCTCCAAAGCAACTTCTTCCAAAAATTGACGGTCGTGATTCTTAAATACGTCAAGCCGGTGGCTATCGATGTCAATCTCACCGATGATATCGTCGTTGGCATAAATCGGAACGACAATTTCTGATTTTGTTTCGATACTACAAGCGAGATAGCGATTATCTGCATTCACATCCGGCACGATAATCGTCTCATTTTCTGCTACCGCTGCCCCACAGATTCCCTGCCCAATTGGTATTCGCGTGTGCGGCGAGGGAGCGCCGTGAAAATTATGCAATACCAATTCTTCACCTTCCACCAGATATATTCCTGTCCAATCGTATTTTGGAAATGTTGCATGCAAAATATTAACAATCTTTATCAGCATTTCCTCACGGTTGTTAACCGCTTTCAATTCGTTCTTTATGCGTCCCAAAGCGCTGTGACCAATCAGAGCTTCCACACCAAAAATATAGCTATCTTTACCGAATCCACCTATTTGGCGCAAACAAACATCCGAGATGACAGAAATTTTACGAAAATCCTCGCGCTGAGAAATATCCGACAAGTGCACTTCTACCGTCGGTATCGCTACGGCAGCGAGGGCATCACGGATGGCAATACTGTAATGCGTATAAGCAGCGGGATTAATCACGATTCCATCTACCGTTCCGCGTGCAGCATGAATACGTTCTATGATGGCACCTTCGTAGTTGGATTGAAAAAAATGCAATTCTATGCCATATTCCGCAGTTTTTTCCGCAATGTAGGCGTTAATTGGCTCTAAAGCATCGGTGCCATAGATTTCCGGTTCCCGCGAACCGAGAAGATTTAGGTTGGGTCCGTGAATGACATCAATTATTTTCATGATTTTCTTCGACTAATCGTAATAAATGTTCTATGGTTTCATCAATTCCCCATTCATCTCCACAAACAAATGTATGATCTGCACGCGAGTAAAAGGGACTGCGTTCCAGTAGCAGGTTTTGCACATGCTGCAACAAATCTTTTCGTTCTGCTCGTTTGAGCACTGGCCGATGATCGCTATGACGCACATGGTCGTAGAGTTGTTCTGCCGTCCGCTGCAGATAAATTGTCGTACCACTGGATTGGAGCAAAGGCCAGGCTTTTTCAAGAACCGGTGTTCCGCCTCCCAGGGCAACAACCTTTGAATTTTCGTGATCCCGTGCCAGTTCCGCAAGTACTTCAAATTCCAATTCACGAAACCGTTGCTCACCCAATTTCTCGAAAATTGTCGTCACTGACATCCCGACTTTTACTTCTACAAGCACATCGGTATCAAGAAAGGGCATTTTCAACGTATTGGCTAATTTCCGCCCCAAGGTAGATTTACCAGATCCCATGAAACCAAGCAAGTAAATGTGCTTATTTTTTATTTTCCCCATTCCAGGTACCGTTGTTCAATTTCTTCAAAGGAATCGCCACCAAATTTATCCAGGACGGCATCGGCCAAAACCAACGCCAGCATGGCTTCGCCAATAACAGCGGCAGCCGGCACTGCGGTGACATCCGATCGTTCGACATGGGCTTTGACAGGCTTTTTGCTGATTAATTCGACAGAATCCAGAGGGCGCATCAATGTGGCAATTGGTTTCATTGCCACACGGACAACCAGTGGCATGCCATTGGTTATTCCACCCTCGAGGCCACCTGCGTTGTTTTGTTTGCGAAAGAAATGATTCGATGCCTCATCGAAATAGATTTCATCGTGAACTTGCGAGCCGAATCGGCATGCACCACCGAATCCATCTCCAATCTCAACACCCTTCATCGCCTGAATGCCCATCATCGCAGCGGCGATTTGTGCATCGAGCCGCCGGTCCCAGTGCACATGACTTCCCAGGCCTATGGGCAGGTTGTATGCAACAACTTCAAAAATACCACCGCAGGTATCGCGTTCCTGCTTGGCTTTTTCGATTAGTGCAATCATTTCTCCTTCGATTTGTGTATCAATGCAGCGCACGGGCGATTTATCCGCACGATCGTTCAATTCCTGTAACTCAATATCCCACTGTGGTGATCCATAACGGATGAGGCTCTTTTCCGATTTTACATCGGCTATCTGAAGCACATGACTTGCGATACCAATCCCAAGGGCATCAAGAAACTGGCGTGCTATAGCGCCCAGTGCGACGCGTGTTGTCGTCTCACGTGCTGAGGCCCGTTCAAGGATGTTTCGCATATCCGTCTGGTTGTATTTGATGGCACCGCTCAAATCGGCATGGCCCGGGCGCGGCACTTCAACGAGTTTTTTACCGGGGTTATCCCCTTCTACCGCCATAATTTTTTCCCAGTTTTTCCAGTCCCTGTTCTCGATGAACAGACTAATTGGACTGCCTAAACTTTTGCCATGACGCACGCCGGTTAAAATTTTTGCAGTATCGGTTTCGATTTTCATGCGTCCACCACGACCGTAACCTTGTTGACGTCGCCACAACTGGTGGTTTATTTTATCCGTAGAAATGATCGTATTAGCAGGCAAACCTTCAAGCGTACCGACCAATCCCTGGCCATGGGATTCACCTGCGGTAAAAAAACGTAATTTAGGCATTTATTTTCCTCTAACTATTCGCTGATAAAAAATTCAATTGAGGACAATATTTTCGAAAAATTATTGCGCTCCAAGTGCCCTGCGAAGCAAATCCTGCAGTGCTCCAAAATTCTGTTGCAAATCAATCGATTTTCCGGACCAAATTTCCATTGCCAGGATACCCTGTAAAATGAGCATACCAATCCCGCCGACGGTTTGGGCACCAGCATGTGTAGCGTACTGTAAAAACAATGTATTCTGTGGATTATAAACGATGTCGATGTAAAGACAATCCGCACGGAACAAGGTTTGAGGCAGTGGTGATGCATTCACATTTGGATGCATGCCAACACTTGTTGTATTTATAATGACTGCATGATCAGGAATTGCTGTAAAATAGTCCTGTGATACCGCAACACAACCCATCTTTTCGGCAAGAGCTGCAGCTTTCTCATAGGTGCGATTGTAAATCATCACTGAACGTGCCCCGCCTTTTTTTGCAGCAAGGACAATAGCCCGTGCCGCACCGCCGGCTCCGAGAAGAACAACATCACGATCAGAAAGGGATACATTTTCCACAGCAAGGCTGTGCAAAAATCCGAAAACATCGGTGTTATAACCTGTTATTCTTCCCTCTGAAAATAAAATTGTGTTCACCGCACCGACTTTTAAAGCAAATTCATCTATTTCATCCAGGAGAGACATGACATCTTTCTTGTATGGAACTGTCACATTTAATCCCCGGAATCCCAGAGCTTGTGCTCCATAAACTGCTTCTGCTAAAGATTCTTTCTCAACGTGATAAGCAGAGTAGGTAAATGGCAGATCGTACTGCCGAATAATGAATTCATGTAATAGCGGAGATAATGAATGCGCAATCGGTGCTCCGATGACGCCCAGGGATTGTTTCAAGGTCATATGCAATTAAATTCTCGATATGGTTCAAAGGCAATATATTTATTTGAACTGTACATTAGCTCCCCTCCACTTGTATTTTTTTATTTATCTTGAATTGTCCAGGCTGTGTGAAAATGTAGTGTAAACCGGTCACAGAGCCTGTCGAAGCGCCTGGTTGAGCGTGAGTCCGGCTTTGATACTTCGACTTTACTCAGTACAGGCAAGCTCAGCCTACTTGAAGTTTAAACGTTCTCACAAAGTCTAGTCGTTATGCACTGATCGATTTAATATTTTTGTAAAAATCAGGAAAGGACACTGTCGCCAAATTTGCGTCTTCGAGTATCGTCTCACCTTCCGCAACCAGAGCGGCAACAGCAAAAGCCATGGCGATTCGATGATCATGGTACGTTTCAATCATTGCGCCTTTGAGTTCCTGTTTACCCGTAATTTCCAAACCATCCTCATAAGTTGTGACAACAACACCCATTTTTCGCAGATTTTCTGCAACCGCTTCAATCCGGTCCGATTCCTTGACACGCAGTTCTTTGGCATTGCGGAATAGCGTCGTTCCCGCACTCTGTGTCGCCAGAATGGCGAGAATGGGGATTTCATCGATGAGCAGGGGTATTTCCCGACCCTTAACTGTAAAACCATTCACAACACTTGATTTTATTTCCAGATCAGCCACAGGTTCGCCGTTGCTTTTTCTTTCATTGGCGATTTTGATCACTGCACCGTTTCGCTGCAGCAATCCGAGCAGATAGGACCGCGTAGGATTAATACCGACATTCTTAATAGTAATCTGACTCTCAGGAACGATTAATCCTGCCACGATAAAAAATGAAGCCGCAGAAATATCACCTGGGACGAGTAAATTCCCTGCCTTTAATTGGCCTCGCGACACGTGAATTGTATCAATTTCCTTCCACACATCCATCCCCATCGCATTCAGCATTATTTCTGTATGATCACGCGTTTCAACAGGCTCGATTACTGTGGTTTCGCCATCGGCAAATAATCCCGCCAACAAGACAGCCGACTTCACCTGCGCCGAGGCAACCGGTAATTCGTAGGAAATTCCCTGCAATTGCCGGCCTGCAATTTTCAAAGGAGCTGTTTCCGCTTTGGAAGCTTCAATCTTTGCACCCATCGCAACGAGGGGATCGATGATTCGGCGCATAGGTCGGCGACTCAAACTGGCGTCACCAACAAGGACAGAACTAAACGGCTGCCCCGCAAGAACACCGGCAAGCAATCGCATAGTCGTGCCGGAATTACCACAGTCGAGTTCCACTTTGGGTTGCCTCAAGCCATACAAACCAACACCTTCAACGATTATTTTCCCGCCCTCTGATTTTATTTGCACACCAAGTTGTCGCAGGCAACTGGCCATACTGTTCACATCATCCGCGTTGGATAAGCCTGAAATTGTACTGGTTCCATTCGCCAAAGCTGCAAAAAGCAATGCACGCTGGGAGATGGATTTATCCCCGGGTAAAGTTACTTCACCATACAAGCGGCTTGCTTTAGTTAGTTTCATGTTCATCCTTTGTTGCAGATTAGTATAAAAGATTGAAAAGAAAACGGTGTTGTTTTAAAGAATTCCAGCACAAATTTAACGATTCCGGCAAACGTATCCCTGCTTTTGTAAAATATCTTTCGCTTGTGATCGTGCATGATCCGATTCAAAGGAAAGGCGCAACGTTCCCCCTTCATCTTCCCGAACCTTTAAAACCTCAATATCACGGATATTTATTTCCGCTTTCGCCAGGACGTTGGCAATCGTCGCTATAACCCCGGATTTATCCTGGACGTCCACCGATAAATCAAAATGTGGATGCATAAAGCCCCGTGTATCTGTTGGAATTGCCAGACGGCTGCGGGCGCTGTTTTCAAAACTTTCCTGTAAATTACCTTCGGCAACTTTTTCACGAAGGGTGGCCAATGCATTGGCAAAACCATCGATTTCTGCAAGAATTTTCTTACGGTTTCCCGCGCAGATGTCCCGCCATATATCATAAGGACTGGAGGCGATTCGTGTCATATCCCGAAAGCCACCCGCGGCCATTTTGAGATACATCGCATTCTCTTCGTTTTTGCCAGCAACATAAAGCATCAATGTTATCGCAAGCATTTGCGGTAAATGGCTTACCGAGGCTGCAATCTTATCATGCTCCTCCGCCTCGAGAAGAAGTACATGCGCACGAATTTTTCCAACGAGATGCGCCAATTTCCCAACGGCCTCTTCGGGTGTTGTCCCGTCAGGTGTTAACACGTAAATGGCATTTTCAAAAAGATAGGGATCGGAGGAGGCAACCCCCGGTTTTTCGGACCCGGCCATTGGATGGCCTCCGATAAAAACAGCTGAAGAATTTTCGAATGCTCGTTTCGCACTTTTCACCAAATCTGCTTTGATACTACATACATCTGAAACGATAGCCCCGATTTTGCAGGCATTCGCAACTGCTGGCAGAAGTTCCATAGCACTGTGTGGCGGCGTCGCGATCAATACAAAATCAGCATCTGCACAAGCATCTACCAGCACTTCTGATTCATACCCAATATCAATAATGCTTTCTTTTTGTGCGTAATCAATAATTTCCGCTCGGTCAACACCTGTCACATGCGCATCCGGTAAAAAGCGTTTAAAAGCACGCGCCAGGGATCCACCGATGAGACCGATGCCAATGATTGTGATCTTAGGAGTCATGTGCGTATTACATCCTTTTGCCAATCGCTTTCGCAATTAACCGGCATTCTTCCATCAAACGGTCAAACTGTTCCGGGTAAAGCGATTGCGCCCCGTCGGATGCCGCGTGATCGGGATCGTGGTGTACCTCGATTTGCAAGCCATGGGCGCCAGCAGCAACAGATGCTCTGGCCATCGGTGCCACTTTGTTGCGAATGCCTGTCCCGTGACTCGGATCAGCGATAATTGGTAAATGGCTCAGTTTCTGAATCACAGGAATAGCTGAAATATCCATCGTATTGCGGGTGTATTTTTCAAAGGTACGGATGCCGCGTTCACAAATGATCACATTATAATTGCCACCGGCCATGATATACTCCGCGGACATCAACGTTTCTTCGATGGTGGCAGACATGCCGCGCTTCAGCAAGATTGGCGTCTGCACTTTTCCTAACGCTTTCAATAAATCGAAATTTTGCATATTTCGTGCGCCAACCTGCAGAATATCACAATAATTCACCATCATATCAAGTTGTGCGCGATCCATTATTTCTGAAACGATGAGTAAGTCATTGCGATCGGCAGCTGCTCGCATAATTCGCAGACCTTCCTCGCCCATCCCTTGAAAAGAATAAGGTGATGTGCGCGGTTTGAATGCGCCGCCACGCAATATTTTTGCCCCGGATTTTTTCACCAGTGCTGCGATCGTCTCGATCTGTTCCTCATTTTCTATTGAACAGGGGCCAGCCATAACGACGACCTCGTCACCGCCAATCTTCACATCTTTAATTTGCACAATTGTGTTTTCCGGATGAAATGTCCGGCTCGCTAATTTGTACGGCTCAGTAATCCGAACAACTTCACTGACACCGTCCAGTACCAGGAATTCCCGCTCATCAAAATTCGCTTTATCACCGATAGCACCGATAACCGTACGACTTATCCCGGTTGAACGGTGCACATCAAAATTTTTCTCAATTAAAGTGGCGACAACATGCTCAATTTGTGCCTGTGTTGCGTTTTTTTCCATCACCACAACCATCGTACTCTCTCCTTTAAATATTTGTTTAAAGGTTACAGGTTACAAGTTTAAGGTTGTAGTTTTAAACTGGTAACATGCAACTTGAAACCTGTAACTCTTACACGTTCTTCGACATATCATCACCCAATCCGAGACTGGCGTGTTTTTCCAATAATCGCGACTCATCGATTATGCGCTCAAAAAGCCGCTGTATTGCTTCTTCTGACAATGGACCCGGATTTTTCTCCGCCAATGCCTGCAATATTTTCTTTTCACGAGCAGGATCGTAAATCGGCATATCATGTTGGCGTTTTATATGCCCGATTTCCACAGTGTAGCCGGCGCGTTGGTTCAACAACTTCAACAACTCTGCATCGACAGCATCGATTTTTTTCCGCCACTCCGCTATTTCCTTCATTCATTTTCTCCTAAAGCGCTTCTGATTTCCCGAATAAAACTTCCAACACTTGTGCAGGCTTCCTGTGTCGATTCCGCCTCGCTAATACGCCGTATAATGGCACTCCCAATGATAACACCGTCACTTTCCTCCGCAAGGATTTGTGCAGATTCTGCATTGGCAACACCAAATCCCACGAGCGCCGGATGCGATGTTTGCTGACGCAAACGCTTCAAAAAGGCATGGGTTGCCGGGGGTAAACTCTGGCGCACGCCGGTCACCCCGGTAATCGATACCGCATAAATAAAACCCGTCGTCAATTCATTAATCTTCTCAATCCGCTCCGGCGTAGTCACAGGCGAAACAAGAAAAATAAGATCCAGACCAGCATCATGACACAGTACAGCAAATTCATCACTCTCTTCCGGGGGTAAATCGGGTATGATAAAGCCGTTGGCCCCGGCCTCGGCGGCATCCTTCACGATCCGCTGCCAGCCATACTTCATAAATGGATTGGCGTATCCCATAAGAATCACCGGTACCGATGAATAGCGGCGAAATTCCTTTAAAATGGGAAATATCGCACCCACGGTTGTTCCTGCTTCAAGGGCTTTATGGGAAGCTTCCTGAATAACCGGGCCATCCGCCTGGGGATCGGAGAACGGTACACCGAGCTCGATGAGGTCAGCGCCAGCGTCTACGATTGCTTTGAGGAGGGGAACGGTTGCCTGCAAATCCGGGTAACCGGCAGTTAAATAGATGGAAAGAATTTTTCGATTTTTCGTTCTTTTTGCTTCGAGTGTGCCGCGCAGATTGTTCATTTTTCACCCCCTTTGGCAACCATGTCAAACACCGCTTCCATATCTTTGTCGCCACGGCCAGATAAACAGATAACCACTGATTTGTCCGGCGACATTGTTCCGGCGAGCTTCACTGCATAGGCCACCGCATGGGCACTTTCCAGAGCCGGAATAATGCCTTCGGTTTTAGACAGCAATACCATCGCTTCAAGCGCTTCGGCATCGGTGACGGAAGTGTACTGCGCCCGACCGGTATCTTTTAACCAGCTGTGCTCCGGCCCGACGCCGGGATAATCCAGTCCGGCGGAAATACTGTGGACGTCACCAACCTGGCCGTCGTCTGTCTGCAACATATAGGTCAACATGCCATGCAAAATACCCGGTTCGCCATAGGAAAGTGTTGCTGCATGGTCGCCCACCCCCGAACCACGTCCTCCTGCTTCAACACCGTGCATTGCAACACTTTTATCATTGATAAAAGGATAAAACATGCCCATGGCGTTGGATCCACCGCCGACGCAGGCAACCAACGCATCAGGCAAGCGGCCTTCTTTTTCGAGATGCTGGCGTTTTGTTTCCTCACCGATAATCGATTGGAAATCGCGCACCATCATTGGATACGGATGCATGCCGACGACTGAGCCAATGCAGTAAAAAGTCGATTCCACGTTGGTCACCCAGTCACGAATAGCCTCGTTAATCGCATCTTTCAGCGTTTTGCTGCCCGAGACTACGGGTACCACTTTCGTTCCGAGATATTCCATGCGGAAAACGTTGAGCCGCTGCCTTCCGGTATCCACTTCGCCCATGTAAACGATGCAGTCCAGACCGAATTTGGCAGCAACCGTTGCCGTGGCCACACCGTGTTGTCCGGCTCCGGTCTCAGCGATGATTCGTTTTTTACCCATGCGCCGTGCGAGCAGTAATTGCCCGAGCACATTGTTGATTTTGTGAGCGCCAGTATGGTTCAAATCTTCTCTTTTGAGATAGATTTTCGCACCACCCGCATACGCTGTCAGTCGATCGGCTAAAGTGAGGGGATTGGGACGACCGGTATATTCGCGGTTTAATTCTTCCAATGTTGCGAAAAATGACGGATCATTCCTTGCCTTTTCGTACTCCAACTCGAGTTCGTGGATGGCCGGCATAAGAATTTCCGGCACAAAACGGCCACCGTAGTCGCCGAATCGCCCGCGTTCATCAGGCCATTGGGTAAGCTTTTGGGGGATCTGGTTGCCAGTCACGTCTGTATTCCTTTAATTTATGAAAGATGTCTTGCAATTTTTCGTGGTCTTTAATGCCGGGACTCGATTCGACGCCACTGTTCAAATCGACGGCATAGGGTTTTACTGTTTCTACTGCTTTATTTATGTTCTCCGGATTCAGTCCACCGGCTAAAATGATGCGTGCGTGCTGCTTTGCTTTATACGCTTGAGACCAATCGAAACTGGCACCTGTGCCTCCGTATTCGCCTTTCTTAAATGTATCCAGCAAAAATGCACCCGTTGATGTTTTTAGTTTTACTATTTGATCGATCGAAAAATCGTCACCAACTTGCAATGCAGGTACGATGGAATAAACTCGTAAACAAAGCAAATATTCCGGTGTCAGCGCACCATGAATCTGCAATACATCAAAATTAAAATCATGTTTAATGAAAGCAACTGTCTCCGGATCTGGCACGACAACGACCGCCACCTTAGTGATATTTTCTGGTAATTTCCTTGCAATATCCCATGCATCCATGGGATGAATAAATCTCGGACTATGCGGATAAAATATAAATCCCAGTGCATCAGCTCCCAATTCAACTGCTTTTTCTGCATCACTTTTTCGTGTAATGCCGCAAACTTTTATTCTAAGCATGATTTTAAAAATCCACTCCAGGGGAGGGGACAGAAATATAATGAGCGCAAAGCGACTCTTTATATTTCAGGGGTGGGTCCGCTTTTCCTTCGTTCACGAACAATTCCAACGAACCCACCCCTGAAAAGAATAAAAATGCGATGCATTTTATTCTTTTCGTCCCCTCCAAGGATGGGAAATTCCTTTCTTAAACGCCGCCAACGCCTCACCCGGATCATCCTGCCGCATAAAATGACTGCCAACAAGCACTGCATCAACACCAGCAGCGGCCATGCGTTGCAAATCATCCCACTTAGAAATGCCACTCTCCCCCACCAGCACGATGTCATTACCAGCTATTGGCGCCAACCGCTCAGTGACTCCGAGATCGATTTCAAAAGTTTCGAGATTGCGGTTGTTGATGCCGACAATTGCTGCACCGGCTTGCAGGGCGCGTTCCATTTCCTTCTCGTTGTGCACTTCCACGATGGCCTGCATTTTTAATTTATCCGTGATGAATAAAAATTGCTCCAGTTCGCTTTGTTTTAATGCAGCAACGATGAGCAACACGGCGTCAGCGCCAGCGGCTCGGGCTTCGTAAAGCTGGTACTCGTCGATTATAAATTCTTTTCGTAAAATGGGAACGTCCACATGTGGTCGAATCGCAGCGATGTAATCGAGGTGGCCTTGAAAAAAATGCTCATCTGTGAGTACGGACAACGCATCGGCGCCGTTTGCAGCGTATTGTTGTGCGATCTCCACCGGATTAAAATTCGGGCGAATCGTACCAGCTGAAGGCGAGCCTTTTTTGACTTCCGCAATCACAGCCAATTGCGGTGTGGCCTTCAATGCTGCTGCCAACGATCGTGGGGCATCTGTAGTCTTCACGCGTTCGCGAAGTTCCTCCAGTTGTACTTTTTTGCGCTGGGCTTCGACTTCGTTTTTTTTGTGGGCTAAAATTTTGTGGAGAATGTTTGATTTCATCGTTTTGATCGTACTTATTTATATCTCATCAAGTCCAGATGTTTATTCAATTATAACCATGTCATTCCGGTTTTTGCGCTTCCCAGCAAAATACCGGAATCTCCTCATTATTGCCGTAATATCCTGTTTTTTAATACGAGAACAACAATGTGTCTTATTCATCTATGAGATGCCGGTATTGCAAAAAGCGCAAACCGGCATGACTGCCTTAGCCTTCTACCATGAATGTGCCAGGCACTTTAAATTGTGCAAAACACGGGAAGTGCCTGGCACATTTTCTACCGTTCATTTAATCGAATTCGAAACTTCAACCAATTGATCCAACTTTTTCGTCGCCGCACCGGAATCTATACTTTCAGCTGCTTTTTGTACACCCGCCATCAAATTCTGCACACGGCCACTCACATACAATCCTGCAGCGGAATTCAGCAAAACGATACCCCGAGCTGGACCATCTTCACCATTGAGCACACCCGTGGCAATGCGTGCATTTTCCGCTGCATCCGCTCCGATGATAGTGCCATAGTTGCGTGATATATTAAAATCTTCAGGTTTAATTTTGTACTCGCTGATTTCATTATTTTTTAATTCCACCACTTTCGTCGGTGCAGCGAGAGAGATTTCATCCAATCCGTCGTCGCTATGCACGAGCAGAATGTGCTCCGAGCCCAATGCCTGCAACACATCCGCCAGCGGACGCATAAGCGCGGCATCGTATACACCAATGACTTGCCTTTTCACACCAGCAGGATTCGTGATCGGACCAAGAATATTGAAAACCGTGCGTGCTGCCAACTCCCGCCGTGGACCAATAGCGTATTTCATTGCGGGATGCAACATCGGTGCAAAAAGAAACGCGATACCAGCTTCGGCCACACATTGTGCCATTTGATCGGCATTGAGATCAGTTTTCACACCGAGTTCCGCCAAAACATCAGCGCTGCCGCATTTGCTGGAAACACTGCGATTGCCGTGCTTTGCCACCGGCACACCAGCCCCGGCGATCACGATTGCTGAGACTGTGGATATATTAAAAGTATGCTTGCCATCTCCACCGGTGCCGACGATGTCGATTGGATTTGCATCCAGATCAATTTTCACCGGCGTGGCGTGCTGCCGCATGCAATCTGCGAATCCGGTGATCTCGTCGACGGTTTCTTTCTTCATACGCATGGCAACAAGAAAAGCCGCTATTTGCGTTTCCGATGCCTGGCCGGACATGATGATGTGCATGGCATCGAATGCATCCTGACGGGATAGATTATGAAAATCGATGGCTTTACTTATGGCGGATTTTAGCATACTAATCTCCAATTTTTCGTAAACCAAATGTGGGAAAAAATCAACATTCAATAATCAACAGACAATGCTCAATTTTCAAATAAAATATAAACAGAAAACTTGAAAATTGAGTGTTGAGCGTTGTTTGTTGATTATTGATTTCCATCTCCGACTTTATCCAAATAATTCTGCAAAATACGTTTCCCGCTCTCCGTCAAAATCGATTCCGGGTGAAACTGCACGCCGTAAACCGGTAGTGACTCGTGTTCCAGTCCCATAATAAGACCGTTTTCTGTTCGTGCAGTAATGTGCAGGCATGTTGGCAGTGTTTTCTCTTCTACGATCAATGAATGATAGCGCGTCGCGGTGAACGGACTTGGGATAGAGGCGAAAATCGATTTGTTGTTGTGAAAAATCTCCGAAACTTTGCCGTGCATCAGCTCCGGTGCTCGAACGACATCACCACCAAAGGCCTGCCCGATGGCCTGATGCCCGAGGCATACACCAAGAATGGGAATTTCACCGGCAAAAGCCGTGATCGTTTCCAGGGTAATACCGGCAGTATCCGGAACCCCTGGTCCAGGAGAGAGCAAAATCCCATCCGGATTTTTATCACGAATTTGCTCGATTGTAATTTGAGTATTGCGGTAAACCTCAAGCTCAGCACCCAATTCGCCCAAATACTGAACGAGATTGTAGGTAAAACTATCAAAATTATCGATTACGAGTATTTTTACGGGCTTTTTCATAGGCTGTCCAATCCCCCTTCAGCGATGGCAATGGCCGAGCGAACTGCATTGGATTTGTGCACGGTTTCTTCAAATTCCCGCTCCGGCACCGAATCGGCAACAATCCCGGCACCGGCCTGAAAATGCGCCACGCCATCCCGTACTTCCAGCGTACGAATAGCGATGCACGTATCGAGATTTCCTGAAAAATCGATGTAACCAAGGGCACCGCCATACACGCCACGCCGTTCCGGCTCCAACTCTTCAATAATTTCCATCGCCCGTACCTTTGGCGCGCCGCTCAGCGTTCCCGCAGGAAAACACGCTTTAAATGCATCGATGGCGTCAAACTCGGGACGCAGTGTCCCACGCACTTCGGAAACGATGTGCATCACATGGCTATAACGCTCAATGATCATATTGTCGGTAACATTCACGGTGCCGAATTGCGCTACACGTCCGATGTCGTTACGGCCCAAGTCCATAAGCATCACGTGTTCTGCGCGCTCTTTTTCGTCAGCCAGCAGCTCTTTTTCGAGGCGCAAGTCTTCCTCAATCGTCTTTCCACGCGGTCGCGTACCGGCGATCGGTCGCACGGTTACTTCACGGTCTTCAATGCGAACAAGCAGTTCAGGACTGGCGCCAATGATCGACAGCCCCTGATTCTGTACAAAAAACAAATATGGTGAAGGATTGATTAAGCGCAATGCACGATAGATATCAAATGGCTCAGCGGCAATTTTGCGGGAATATCGCTGCGAAAGGACAACCTGAAAAATATCACCAGCACGGATGTATTCTTTGGCTGTTTCCACCGCCGTGCAAAAGTCCTGTTTGCGAAAATTGGAGTTGACATCGGCGTGTATGTTGGCCGGCTGGCTGCTCGTGTTCACCGGCCTGCGCAGTGCTTCGCGTGTATCATGAATGCGCTGCAGGGCATCATCGTAGGCAGAACGCAAAGAAACACCATCTTCGAGAAGAGCATTGGCAATGATGATGATTTGCTGGCGTAGATGATCAAAGGCGAGAACGGTGTCATAAAGTCCGAAGGAAGCTTCGATTTGATTTTCGGGTATGGGATTCTGCTCCGGTAATTCCTCGATTAAGCGCACGGTATCGTAGCCAAAGAATCCCACCGTGCCTCCGGAGAATCGTGGCAAGTCGGGTCGGTCCACAAATGTATATTTTTGGAATAAGGATTTCAGGTAAGAAAAAATGTCAACATCCAGAGTTTGTTCACCTGCCTCGCTGCGGATGGTCACGGTACGGCCGGAAGATTGAATCCATTGGCGTGGATGGTGGCCGAGAAACGAATAGCGCGCAACTTTTTCTCCACCATCGACGGATTCGAGAAGAAATCCATCTTCGTCATTTTTACATAAGCGAAGAAAAGCGGACACCGGAGTCAGTACGTCCGCCAAAATACTTTCAGCAACCGGAATGACATTGCCATGCAGTGCTTGTTGCTGGAATTCGGCGAAAGTTTGTGGTTGAATTTGCATGAATATGAAAAACCATTCTAGGTATCCACCCTGGAAATTCACTTTTGTCGTCATTCCGGCATGCTTTAAGCCGGAATCCATTTTTTTATCTTAATCCAGCGTGGATTCCCGACAAATGCATTCGGAGCCAAAGGCCGGCGACAGCAAAATGACAAAAGAAAAGGAGATTCCAGGTGAATCAATTAAATACAAAGTGCAAAAAAAAATCCCACCGGGTTCAACTTGGGTGGGATTTTTATCTATTTTTTGATTTTATAATCAGCGAAATCGTGATAGAACTTTCCCACTTCTGCCATAATAATACCAGATAAAAAACCAATAAAAGTTGCTGGAAGCGGAAAACAGAATAGTCATTTTTGCACTGTCTCTTAAAATTTTTGAATTAAATTGCGGTGAAGATAATAATTATTCATTACTGTGTCAAGAAAGAAAATGGGGAAACAAGAATCAATATTCAAATCCATCGATCAATTTCCACATGACGGACTGTCCAATTACACTAGCACCCTTCCGAGGCTATCGAAAAAGGATTTAGCCAATAAAACCTGCTCTTCGCCGCGAGAAAAACGCTTGGTATCGTCCCCATAAATTCTTATTATGACGGAAATTTAGGGATTGTTTAAAATTCAAAAAGGAAAATGCAGATGAAAAGATTTTGGTTACCCGGCGCGATTTTTTTTGCACTTGTCGTGAATCTCGGTGCACAAACAGTTGATGAAATACTCGTAAAATATTACGACGCCCTCGGAGGCTTGGATAAGCTTAAATCCGTGAATACGATTATTCAGGAAGGTGTTTTTGCAACACCTATGGGCAATGCTGAACTGCAGGTTTCGATAAAGAAAAAACGTCCCAACAAGTGGATTTCTGAAATGAGTTTTCAGGGTCAAAAAATCGTTCAGGCCTACGATGGCAATGTCGCCTGGATGCAAAATCCAATGATGGGAATGATCAAACCAACCGCATTGACCGGTGATCAGGCAAAACAGGTAATCCAGCAAGCACAGTTCGATGGTGAGTTAGTGAATTACAAGGAAAACGGCGTGGCACTGGAATTTGTCGGCATGGCGGAATTTGAAGGCATGAACAGTTATAAATTGCAGGCAACCCGGCCCGACAGCCAGCAAGTGCTTTTTTATATCGATAAAGATACCAATCTGCTTATGGGAACCGAAGTGCCGGTCAAAACACCGGAACAACAAATGACGATCACGGTCAAGCTGGGCGACTACGAAGAAATCGATGGCCTGTTTTACCCGCATTCACTTGAAGTACTGGGTGCGCAAAAAATGTCTTTTGTTTTCGATAATATCGAGCTAAACAGCGATATCCCGGATGAACTCTTTATTATGCCGGCTGAAGAAAAATAACAACAAAGGGGGGAAATTAATGTGCGTTGTCCCCGGCGGAGTGCCTGTGACCAAGCTCAATTAAAGCGCCATGTGCGACGCACTTTACGTGTTAAAAGTGAAGTAATGCAATAATCCCCCGTTCGCCTCGAAATGAAGTGCGTCGCACATTTTTTGGTTCGCAAAATATTTTTCGACCCGCTTCGCGGGTTTTCAATTTGAGTCCCGAGCTTAATCTCGTGGAAACTATAAAGGACGCAGGATCAAAAAATTCAAATTATCAAAGATTCAATGTCGTTAATGAACGGCTCGGACATAGTTACCCCCAAAGGGACCGTAAATAACGCAATAGCCACCGTAAAAATCGACGTCCCACGGTCGCGAAGTCGAGTATAAATCAGCAGTCCAAATCCATTTCTGCGTTTTATCAAAAATCGAGTCAATATATAGATCACCTTTCTTTCTCGATTCCATCAAACTCATCACTTCTACCAGTTTCGGCAAGCGCCAATCAGAATATCCTCCGACTTTCAGACGATTCAAATCCGCTATATACTCTTGAGCATCAGAAAACGACATACGATCCTTTGAACCTGATTGCTGCCAACACAAACTAGTCGCGCCATCAAACACAATTTCACCGTTCGCTCGGTATTCGTATTTATGCATTATCCCCTTGCCATCCGGGTTCAAGTTACGATCAAAAAAGTCTTTGTCAATAATCATGCGCTTTGATTCGTCAACGGATAAAAACCTACCATCATCCACAGAAAAATCTTTACTCGCTATATCCTCGCCCCGTTTCTCTGTCACCCGCCTTTGGGCTCGTAAATCATTAATTTGTGCGGTTAATGAATCTTTTGCCTGGTCCGCCTGTATAGCCAAAGATTGAAATTTATGTTTTTCCTTCTCGGTTCGTTGAGATTGAACTGCAAGTGCTAGATATTCTTTGTTTAGCTTGGCAAACCTTGTCTGCAATACTTCTTTTTGTTTAATAAGTTGATCCTGTACGGTTTTTATAGAATCATTGGCAACCAGCAAGCTCTGTTTATCCCTTTCCAATTTTTGAGATTCTAGTATAAGTTTTCGTTTTGTGGTATCATTAACAGCTTCAGCCAATTCACTTTTCATTCTTAAGGCTTGTGCTTCGATCTTTGCATTTTCAGCCTTGCTGGTAAGAATAGGTGAAATAACAGAAATCACTGTCCCCGAACCAATTATTCCCCCCAAGAGATAGGCGATAACTTTAAACCTTGTTCGATTTTCGATTTCCCGTTGTTCAGCTTTAATTTTATCGATTTCCGCTTGCAGTTTCCGTTTCTCAAGTTGTTCTCTGTTTGGACCCGCCATGTATTGCCCCGTTATAAAATGGTTAAAACAATTCCAGAATTTCTTGAAATACTTAAATATGATATATGTAATGTAAAATATCATAATTTTACATGTTTACTCGCAATCAATTTCTGCCACAAGGGGTAAGCTATAAGATTTTAAAACAATAAATTCACTTTGTCCTGTCCCTTGAGGGCTGCTGCGTGAATTCAATTTTACCCAACAATGGGGCGAGCTACGATATTTTTGAACAAAGGAATGCGTAAATCAGTTCCAATATTCATCCCAGCTTTTGATGTGCAGCTCGTCGTCGGATTTGTTAAGCACGGCTTCCAGGAAACGTCTCGCCAGCCGGGCTTCCGTAATGAGCGGAATGGCAAAATCAACGGCTTTGCGGCGAATAATGTAATCGTTGGTGAGTTCTTCTTCCTGGAAGTTCTTCGGAATGTTGATCACCAGATCGATTTTGCCCTCACGCAGATAATCCGCAACATTGGGCTGCTCCTTCTTTAACGGCCAGTGCAATATACTCGCTTCGATGCCATACTGGTGCAGAAATCGTGCGGTGCCGCCAGTGGCGTAAAGTTTTATACCCTTTGCATTGAGTTGTCGTGCTACGGCAACGAAATCCGGTTTTTTCTCCAGCGGCCCTGCAGAAAGCAGCACCGATTTGATGTGTTTTTTAAATCCCACGGATAACATCGCTTTCAAAAAGGCTTCCTGGAAATCATCCCCGAGACAGGCGACTTCACCGGTGGAGCTCATTTCCACACCCAAAGTCGGGTCAGCACCTAATAAGCGGGTAAAGGAAAAGTGCGGCGCTTTGACACCAACATATTCCATGTCCATGTACGACCGTTCGACGTTTTCCACCTCCTCACCGAGAATCACTCGTGTGGCGATATCAATAAAATTCAGATTGTAAACTTTGGAAACAAAGGGAAAACTGCGCGATGCACGCAGGTTGCATTCAATGACTTTCACTTTGTTATCACGGGCGATGAACTGCATATTGAAGGGTCCGGTGATTTGCAGGGCTTTGGCAATTTTGCGGGCACTCAGGCGGATTTGCCGTAGCGTTTCAATGAAGGTGCGTTGCGGTGGCAGAACCAGCGTTGCGTCCCCCGAATGCACCCCGGCATTTTCCACGTGTTCAGAAATGGCGTGGCAAATGAGCTCGCCATCTTTGGCCACACCATCAAATTCAATTTCTTTGGCATTTTCAATAAACTTGCTGATGACAACCGGGTGTTCTTTTGAAATATCCGCGGCTTTGCCAAGAAATTTTTCCAGTTCGCGGTCATTGGAGGCCACCGCCATCGCTGAACCACTCAATACATAGGAGGGGCGAATGAGCACCGGGTAGCCAACTTTGGTGGCAAAATTTCGCGCCTCGTTGATGGAACTCAACTCACTCCATTCAGGCTGATCAACGCCCAGTTGATCGAGAAGCGATGAAAATTTGTGTCGGTCTTCCGCCTGATCAATTTTTAAGGGACTTGTACCGAGCACTGTCATGCCGGCTTCATGAAATTTCAGGGCGAGATTATTTGGCGTTTGTCCGCCCATGGAAATCAGAATGCCCATCGGTTTTTCTTTTTCATAGATATCAGTGACGGTCTCAAAAGTCAGCTCTTCAAAATACAGGCGGTCGCATTCATCGTAATCCGTACTCACGGTTTCCGGGTTGTAGTTGATCATCACCGTGTGGTACCCCATCGCTTTGAGGGTCATGACTGCGTTCACACAGCACCAGTCGAATTCCACGGAGGAACCGATGCGGTAGACGCCGGAACCGAGCACGATGACTGTTTTCTTCTGGCTGACTTTGACATCGTTTTCATCGCCGTTATAGGTAAGATAAAGAAAGTTGGTTTTCGCGGGGTATTCTGCAGCCAGGGTATCGATTTGTTTCACGACGGGCGTAATACCATAATTTTTGCGCATACCTGCCACTTCCCGCACGCCAATACGCAGCATTTTTGCGATTTGCGAATCGGAGAAGCCAACTTTTTTTGCTGCCAGAAGTGCACTTTTGGGGCAGACACCGCCGGCATAGACCCGCAATTTTTCAGCGGTATCAACCATGTTTTTAATTTTGTAAAGAAACCAACGGTCAATGTTTGTCAGGTTATGAATTTCCGTGACCGATAAACCCTTTTGCAGTGCGTCAGGTATGGCGAATATTCGTTCATCAGTAGGATTTTTCAACTCAACCTGCAAGTTGTCAAAATGAATGTGTTCATTTCCGACCAGCCCATCGACGCCAATCTCGAGCATTCGCAATGCTTTTTGCAATGTTTCCTCGAAATTTCGGCCTATGGCCATCACCTCGCCGACGGATTTCATACTCGAACCGATCTGCTTGGAAACCATACGAAATTTTTTCAAATCCCAGCGGGGAATTTTCACGACAATGTAATCAAGTGCCGGTTCGAAACAGGCCATCGTGGTTTGCGTTACGGCATTTTTCAGATCCACGAGGCTGTGTCCCAGCGCCAGTTTTGCTGCAATAAAAGCCAGTGGATAGCCCGTAGCTTTGGAGGCCAGCGCCGAGCTGCGCGACAGCCGTGCGTTGACTTCAATAACCCGGTAATCGTCGGATTTTGCATCCAGCGCATATTGGATGTTGCACTCGCCAACAATGCCCAAATGACGAATTACCCGAATGGCGATTTCACGAAGTTTGTGGTACTCGTGATTACTCAATGTTTGACTGGGCGCGACCACGATACTCTCGCCGGTGTGAATCCCCATGGGATCGAAGTTTTCCATGTTGCAGACCGTGATACAATTGTCATTGCTATCACGCATTACCTCGTATTCGACTTCCTTCCAGCCGTGCAGGTATTCCTCTACGAGAATTTGTTTGGTGTAAGCAAAGGCTTTCGAAGCAAGCTCACGTACTTCCTCTTCATTCTGACACAAGCCCGATCCCAATCCACCGAGAGCGTAAGCGATACGAATCATAACGGGATAGCCGATCTTCTCAGCGACTTTTAGTGCGTCGTCTATGGTTTCTACAGCTACACTTCGCGGTACTTTTACATCAATCTCGGCTAATTTATTGGCAAAGAGTTGTCGGTCTTCTGTTTCTTCGATGACAGAAACCTGTGTCCCAAGAACGGTAATGTTATGTTTTTCGAAAACTTTGTTTTGCGCGAGTTCGACACCACAGTTCAGTGCCGTCTGTCCCCCGAATCCGAGCAAAATACCATCAGGCTTTTCTTTTTCGATGATTCGCTCAACAAACCAGGGTGTTACGGGCAGGAAGTAAACTTTGTCCGCCAAATGCTCAGAAGTTTGAATGGTGGCAATGTTGGGATTAATGAGCACTGTAAAAATACCTTCTTCTTTCAGTGCCTTTATGGCCTGGCTGCCGGAGTAATCAAATTCCCCCGCCTCGCCAATTTTCAGAGCTGAGCTCCCAAGGATGACAACTTTTTTTATGGTTTTCATAATTTTTCCGGTTTAAGAATGATATCAGGTTACAGGATGAAAGTTACAGGTTTCACGTCTCAAGTTACAGTTTACCTGAACGCATATTGGACGTTCGGCCTGTTATTTTCCTACAACATCTGCACAAAATCATCAAAAATAAAATTCGTATCAACGGGTCCTGGTGTGGCTTCTGGGTGGAATTGAACACTCATGAATGGTTTGGAATTGTGACGAATTCCCTCATTGGTGCCATCATTGGCATTAAAAAACCAGGGTGACCATTCTGGGGGCAGGGTGTTTTCGTCAACGGCATAGCCATGGTTTTGTGATGTGATATAACAGCGTTTGCTGCCCACCTGAATACATGGTTGGTTTTGACTGCGGTGGCCATACTTCAATTTATAAGTCCGGGCTCCTGCTGCGAGGGACAGAATCTGATTTCCCATGCAAATGCCGAGAATTGGTTTACCGGCATCGAAGAGTTCGCGCACGGTTTGTACCGTTTTTTCTGCCTGGATGGGATCGCCGGGTCCATTGGAAATGAGCACACCATCAAATTCTTCTTTTTCTACCGGCCAATTCCACGGCACAACCTGTGTTTCCACACCACGTGAAATCAGTGAGCGAATAATGTTATTTTTGCAGCCGCAATCGATAACAACAACTTTTTTCTTACCTTTACCAAATGTTTGCGGAACTTTACGGCTGGCTTTGGCGACCAGATTTTCACTATTCGGATCAAAAAAATCCAGATATTCCTCCCGCATGATCAATTTGCCCAGCATGGCGCCTCGCGTGCGCAATTTCTGGGTCAGGAGTCGTGTATCGATTCCATAAATCCCGGGGACGTTTTGCTCCTGCAACCACGCATCCAGACTAATTTCTGCATTCCAATGGCTGTACTTGTGCGAAAGTTCAGAAACGACAAGGCCGCTCAAGTGTATTTTTTCCGACTCAAAAAAACGATGCATATTGTCTTCAAAGGATCGCTCGGCAATGCCGTAATTTCCCACCAGGGGATACGTTAACACCAGAATTTGTCCGGTATAGGAAGGATCGGTCAATGTTTCCGGATAGCCGACCATGCCTGTATTAAAAACAACCTCGCCAAAAGTGGATTTTGTTGCTCCAAAGGCTGTCCCAAATAGAATTGTTCCATCTTCAAGAACTAGTTTTGCACTCATCGCTGGTTTTATTCTCCAGTATATTTGAATTATTTCCCGAAGGATGACAATCAGAAACTGCTATCATCGAGGGAGTTTCATCTTATGAACATCGTTAACAAACTGCGAGATAGCTGCCTTCTGAAAAACTTAAAAACTCAGAAGAGATGAAATGGTACTATCCCACAAAATGTAAGGGAAAGTGATACTAAACAGGCACTTATTAAACTGCTAAAGTTTCTGAATAACAAAGACTTAAATTTCTAAAAAAGAATCCGGTAAAAGAATAAAAAAATGAGGTAAATCGCAAGCGTAATTTCTGCGATTTTTACTGAAAAGATGTCATTGGGGTGGGAAGCTACATGTGGTTAAGAGATACAGGTGAGAACATCCCTTTGTTCTCACCTGTAAACTATTCATGGTGGGAAAGTGCCTTTTCAAGGGCGCGTACCAGCTTGTCTTCGTTCTGGAAACCTTCGTCGTAGTCAAGATTTTTGTAGACCTCACGCAACCCACGATGGGCGTCGAGATCATCCGGGGCAAATTCCAGAATTTTTTTGTACCATTTTCCAGCGCGTTTGTAAAACTGACGTTTCATCTGCACTTCCGCCAGCTTCAACAAAAAGACGCGGTCTGTGTAGTAATTTTTACGAATGTCGCGGAGCAGGGAAAGGGCCTCGTCAAGGTTTCCTTTTTTGTCCGCCATCATCGCCTGGTAATAGACGATTCTATCCAGTCCGGGTTCGATGGCGCGTGCTTTTTCAAGATATATTTCTGTCGTTTCCCAATCACTTTTTTCCAAAGCAGCGCGGGCCATGTTTATCCACAAATGCACATCGTCCCCGTTTATTTTTGCAGCTTGCAAAAAGGCGCGCTCGGCGTCATCCCATTCCTGTTTCAGGAAAAGAGCAATGCCATAGTTAAACCAAATCTGATAGATTTCATCCGTACCGAGAATGGTATTTTTCATTGGTAGACGTAGTTGTTTCGCGATCGAAATACCCGTTAAGGTTTCTGCAACAATTTTTGCCACATGAACCGATGACATTGCATTCGGTGAATGGACGACGCCATTTGACGACTTCATCGTCAGGAGTTCGTCCTCTTTCTCCTGGATATTACGCTGTTTGAGACGAGCCGTAATGTACAATTCATCACCACAATTTTCGGGAATTTGAAATTCATAGTGCACCACTTCTGAAGTCAGTGGTTTAAGGCGGTGATCATAAGTGATTTTTCCCGCTGTAAATCCGTGCGGCCATGTGACCAGCCTTCCTTTTCGGTCATAATACACTGTGCCCCACTTCATGGCATCTTTATCGACCCGGTTGAAATCGTCGATGGTACCGGATTGAAAAACCAAACGGTCATGCTCGTCGCGAACTTTTACTTCCAGCCAGGTTTCAATGGATTCGCTGTAGCGCCCGGGAAAATCGTGGCCGATTTCATTGGATTGCACCAACACCTGCAAGCCCACCGTGGCTCCCGGCTGAATCGACACAGCATCTTCATCAAAATAGCTGATTTGCGTTGGGAATTCATTTCCATCTTTTTTCTGAATAGAAACCACATCGAGACGAATTGGATTAATCTTATATCTTTGCACAATTAAATCATTTTCTGTTGTCGATCCTTTTTGATTAACAACATGATAATTAAAAGAATGATCGTGTACCGTCCCACTTTTCGCAGCTGGATCGTCCATACGCATACGCGGCATGTGACAATCAGCGCAGTCATGTTCGCGAGTATCCTTAAAAGTGTCAATTCTTTTTCCGGCAAATGCGCTTTTCTGCCATGAATCGTAATTGTCCATTGCACCAATGGCCAGGTGCTGGGTCTGACGGATTGCGCTGTTTAACTTATGACAGCTCGAGCAAAACTCCGAATTTTGTCGCGTCATGAATGGTTTAAGAAAAAAGTCTTTATGAGGGTCTGGATCGACATGCAGCTTAAAGGCAAAAAGCTTGCGAAAAAACTCGATATCGGAAGACATATGTGTATAGGATCGCGGTCGCTGCAATACATAATCGCCATTGCCCATGGTGTTATTTACCCGTTTGGCAGCGTGACAAGCGTTACAACCGATGTTGGATTGTGCAAGAAGTTCTTCCGATGCTGAAATAACCGGTTTTTCCCCATTCTGCGACAGCAGCAAGGCAGGAGCATGACAACCGGAGCAATAATTCACGGTAGATTGTTCATCATCCTTCTGCAGATTGGCCACAGAGGAGCGATACCAGGTATCTGCCAACGCAGGTTCCGCATGAGTCGATTTTTTCCACTGGTTATAAATTCCTGTATGACAGCCACTTTGACCGCACGTCGCTGAGTCGTGAATAAAATCTGTATCGCCAATGTCACTTGAAGAGCTGGAAGCCGGGCTGGCATAAAAATGATTGTATACCTGCTCCGGTGCAAGATCATACATCAAATTTTTTGCTACTTCGTTGTTATAAATGGAATAGTTAACGGTTGGGAAAATCGTACGAGTCATAAATCCAAGAATTGGGATCATCCCAGCGGTAATAAAAAATACTAATCCCCAGCGGCCTGCGGTGATGTAAACGTTATCCACGCTAATCTGGTAACCTGCACGCCGAATGGAAGAAATCATGGCTAAACAGCCAAAAATACTGAACCCGATGTGAGAATAGAGAAGCCATGCTTCCCGTGACATTTTACCACGAAAAAGGATGATCAATCCAAAAAGAAAACCGAGTACCATCGCGGCAAACCCGAGATTTCCCATCATCCGGCCAAAGCCTTTACCGAACCGAACATCCTGCTGCAAATATTGGAATGCATAGCGGATGAAAGGAATAATCACTACCAATCCCAACGCGATGTGGAACATCACATTGAAGAAATAAAAAGTACTGACTTCCTTGAAGGTTGAAAGATAACCTGCGTTCACCATCAGAAGTAAAAAAGCAAAAACCAATATTTTTACTCGACGAGACCGGGGCTCTTTATATATTTCATGCGGGTGCCTGATTTGCATTCCTACCTCATAGTACACTACGTATTAAAAAATATGACAACATCTAAGAAAAAGTACATTCAGAACGAAATGTCTGCGCATGACTCCGGGAATAAAAACAGTTAATTTTTCAGATTAACGGTATTCCGAATCAAACGCATACTTGATCGAGCCATTCACGATAGATGTGAAAAATACGGCGATGAAAAAGCTGCACATGCGGCAACGGTATTTTTCCCAATCCACCACGGCGATTTCTAGCGAGGGAGCTGAAGTTATTTATGGTATGTCGAACAAGAGAGAGGGTAAACATGCGGTGATGCTCAATCCCGGAGATTCCATATCCTGAAAGGAATTCCTGCTGCAATTGTCGTATAAAATTTTCCCTGAAAATGGGCTTATGTAAAAAACCACCAAGTCGTTGGTAAAAGTAAGTCAGATCCACGTAGGAAGAGCCTGTTTTAAATGAGGTGAAGTCCGTTAGTGTAATGTGCCCATCAGCCGCTAAAACATTAAAGGCTGCAAAATCACTGTGTACACCACAAACGCGTCGTTCTTCTATCGATACGTGCGGAATTTCTCTTTCAAGAAAGGTAAGCACTTGTTTGCGCTGTGCTTCCGAAAATGGCGCTCGCTTATTTTTCACCAACCGCTGCAGGCGTATATCAGCATATTCAATAAGCTCAAAAGGGTCATATTCCGTATCGTGCAATGTAAATTGTTGCATCCGTGCCAAGGCCTGGCCACATTTGTGGGCATAATCCAGCAACAAGCTGTCGTTCGCATCCTTTGACCATAATCTGGCGTTACGATCAATGAGATCACTCAAGGGTTGTCCTTTGCTTTCCCAGGTCACAACAGCGCCAAATTGCGGGAAAAAAGCCAGAGGAGAAATAACGCCCATTTCCGCTGTGTCCACAAAAGCAGCTTGCAACTTTTGTGTAATGTCAAATTCAGTTTTCAAACGGCTGAGGTACTTATCCGCCTTTTCCTTAAACCCCTCGGGCATTTTAAACATTTTGACCCAAAAATAGCGGGTTGAGCCATTTGCACCTGCCTGAATTCTATAAACGCGGCTGTAAGGACGCCATATTTTCCTGACGACTTTCAACTCCCCCTCAAGCCCGGCAGGAAAGTAGTGCTTTTCCTGCTCCGTCAGTTCCGAGATGACGTTTTCAATTCCGACTTTCACCTGCGCTCCAGAAGTTCTGTCAGCAAATCATGCAATTCTCTGCTTTGGTTACGACCATTGAACTTATCGTATGCGCCATTAAGATGCACACTCAATTGATTTTGACGCCATTTTTGTACTAGATTAACCAACTCCTGCTTTAAGGCATTAAAATCCTGCGGATCGACGACACTCCCCAAATGGTAATTTTTTACCAGATCGGCCGTGGCACCGGGAATTGTCACAGCGAAAATGTATTTCCGTAAGGCGATATATTCAAATATTTTTCCGGGAATACTCAGATTCGTCCCTGGTTGCAATGCCAGTAAAACATCCGCTTGTGCCTGAAAGCGCAATGCTTCTTCGTGGCTCACAGGCGGATAGACTTTCACGACATCCTCGAGATGGGCAAGATTTGAAAAGCTGTTGTAGAGTTCCCGAGCAATAATACCAACGAAATTGACTTCGATCTCGTCTTTGTTAATCACACCCTCATCGATCACTTCGCTGAGTGCCTGAAAAAATGCGCCTGGATCCCGCATGCGGTACAGCGCACCCGTATGGGTTATGCGCAATTTTGCAGGAACTCCCGTCATTTCACTAAAAGTCAGGTTTTCGAAATCCTCGGGATCAAAACCATTGTTTATAACGACGAATTTTGCAGCCGCTTTACCCTTGTAGAATTGCATAAATTCTGTATGCGCCCAATCGGTATTCAGGATAATTTTATCCGCGTGCTGTACAAATTTACGTTCAAAAAAATGGATAGCACGGCCACGGAATGTTCCGCTGAGTTCTTGTTTTTTCATTGGCGCACGTGCCCATGGATCGCGAAAGTCTGCTATCCATGGCTTGCCGGATAATTTTTTCAAAAACAAGGCGACGAGATGGTCAGTGAAAGGCGGTGCCGTCGAATAAATAATGTTAAATGCATTGTGCCGATGCAGACGCCATCCACGAAACAAAGCATAAGGCAACCAAAAAACTTCTTTATCCGGTAACGTAAAAAGATCAAAAATAAAATCCTTCAGGGCCTGTTTCTTCGATTTTTTCGTAACCGGCTTTTGCGGCTTAATTTTTTCGGCCAAAGACGTCAATTCATCATGACTGATGGGTGCAATTTTTTCTTTATCACGCTCATCTTTCACCTGACCGTTTGCCTCATTTCCCATCTTCACTTTTAAATTAAATAATTTGTACATGCCCTGAAAAACAGCCGTGCGGGATACGACGATACCTTCGGGAATTTTATTGTTTAATCCATGATCGACGGGGGTTTGCGGAGGATAATATTTTTCATCCGGTGTCAAAACGGAGATCTGCCAGCCCAACTCCTTGAGAAAACGCACAAAACGCACACTACGGTGTACTCCCGCTCGTGCCATCGGAGGGTAAATAAATGCGATAGCCAGGAGCTTTTTTTCCTTATTCTTCATACTGTCCTTGTTCGATTAGCCTAATTCTATTCCGGCAACGGTTTCAATCAGTGAGGGAACTGTCCGCACTCTCTTTATAGCAAAAAAATCATTATTTGACTCGGCAAAACCCGCGGCGCTTGTTACAGCCGAAATGTATTCACTTTGTTCCACCATATTGCGTACTTCCGGTGTAAAATACTCATAAGGTCCGCTATTGGGATAAGAAAAATGTATCACGGGAATCCCCAATTTTTCTTCCATAAAAGTCTTGCATTCCGCAATTTCTTTACGTGCATCCGCTGCGCCGGCATTGGGCAGGTTAAGGTGGGTTAATGTATGCGCGCCGAAGATCATCCCATTTTCCTGCATCTCATGGATCTGCTCCCAGGTGAGCATCAGATTTTCCATTTTGCTCTGAAATCCTGGAATGTCCAACTGTTTCGCTAATTGTCCTCGCACAGATTCACGTACCGTGCGATCATTGCTTTTAATGAGACGGACCATTGCGCGCACCGCACGCCAACGTTTAACGATATTCGTCAACGGGTAAGTCGATTTTTCTCCGGCATGTTCAATCGCAAAAGATTGTGCACTGCTTTTTAAAATACGCATCGTGACTTCCGAAAGCCAGAAATGCTCACGACGGTCAATTGCGTGCGCTGTAAGATAAATAGTACCGGAGGCCTGGTATTTTTTCAATATTTGATAGGCGAGATAATTGTCGGCATAGCCATCATCAAATGTAAAAACGACAGAATTAGCGGGCAATTCGGCTTTGCTTTGCAAAAGGGCAACAGCCTGATCCAGGGAAATAACATTGTATTTCCTCGCAAAATAACGAACATGCCGTTCAAATTGTTTTGGCGAAATAGCGATGGAAGGGCTGGTATAATCATTTTTTGTCCGTTCCACAACAGCATGATAACGCAAAATAGCGATCTTTTTATGAGGCCAGAGAGAGCGTTTCACAGCAAAAAAACCACAATAAAACAACATGGTCTTCAGCAATAAAGACACTTTCATTTTTAGAAATCGAATAACAACCATAGACTAAACAACCAATATTTAAGTTCTTATTGAGCCACTAGCGGACGCTGAGCTTGTGGAAGCGGGAGTGGCGCTACGACACAAGAGAAATGGGTCCTTCGACAGGCTCAGGGACCATTTCTCTCCAAGTCAGGCTAAACAGTTACAAATTTAAAACTAATTAAAGTACTGGACATCAAAATTTTCACTGCCTTACAGTATTCCAAACGGTGTATGTATGGCCGGTATAATTCTCGATAATGCCTTTTAAACTGGCAAAATTCACCAAAGAGAAATAATAAGGTATATAAAACAAAGCCGGCGTATTATCACGGCCTTGTTGCATTCGACCGACAATCGCCAATAAATAAAATGCTGTCTGCAAAACCAACAAACCATTATAAAAAGAACTGGTACCAAGCAACAGCACATTGCTTGCAAATGCCAAAATCATAAAAACGGGAACCAGCCAGCGCAAAAGTTTATGGGACCAGGCCTGCACTGCAAAGAAGCCGAATCTAAAAGGATTTAGTAAGCGACGCATGGTCATCATGCCGCGCCAGGCGCGGTTCACGATTCGCACTTTGCGCCGGAATTCTTTGTCAAAACTTTCTCCACCTTTTTCATAGGAAAAAGCCTCGGCTTCATAAATATTACGATAACCCATGCTGACAATTTGCAATGGATTGACGAAATCCGACAAATCGGAAGCTTTCATCGGTCGATAAAGAGATCGACGGATAGAGTAGATTGCCCCATCTCCACCCACGAGACTGCCGAGACCGCTCTCCATTTTTTTCAACGCTAATTCATAGCGCCAGTACAAATTTTCATTTTCGGTGGAGCTATCGCCCTCATCGATGGCATAACGGGACTCGCCAGTCACGACGCCAACCCCTGCATCGGCAAAATTTTGTACGACCTTGCGAACCACGCCTTTGTCATACATTGCATTCGCATCCGAAAAAATGACGATTTCAGCATCCAATTGCGGAACTACCTGATTCAATCCAACCGTCTTCCCTCCCCTGTCCTGCAACCGGAAAAGCCGGACGTTTTCAGCTTCGTAAGAGGTGACAATTTCATCTGTCCGGTCCTCTGAACAATCGGAGATCACAACGATTTGCAGTTTATCCTGCGGATAATCAAGGGCTAGTGAATTATCCAACTTGCCCGCAATAACATCTTCTTCGTTATAAGCGGAAATGACCAATGCAACTGTTGGTTCCACCTCACGCTTTTGCACCGGTTTGCTGCGGCCAAGTTTCTGCATGAGCAGTAAAAGTACCGGGTATCCGGCATAGACATATATTATTGTTGCAATACTAAACCAAAGCAGCCATTCCACAGATGATTTCCTTTTTAGTGTGCTCTATTTATGCTTTGCGTCGTGTTCGTGATTGGCAGGGGACATCCCCTGACTGATCTCGTGATTTATGAATAAGCAGATCATATGTTTGAACATCAATACGTTCAAACTTTCACACATTCAAACCTTAAAACGGTTACGGTATATTCTTCACAATCGCCGGCCCGAGGAATTTTGTAATCGGCAGCGGGATTTTCTGCCAGATTTTAATCGCCGCCTGGTATTTGGCATTATTCGGGCTGATATCCGGCATCTGATCACCATCGGCCAGCCAGTATTCCCAATTGAGCGGCAGTGGCTCTGCCCCCCATTGGGCTTTGAATTTATACGTGCCTTCATTTGGCGTGCTGCGGCCGAAATCGAACTTTTTATAGCCTTGATCAATGGCCAATTTTAAAGAATGCCAATACATCATCATGTTGCCGGCAAGCCGGTTATATTCCCGCAGTGAAGAAGCCCAGGGGATTTCCATCGTGTCCCCAAAACCGAGAACAAAACCAGCAGCCACCGCTACGTTCTCCTTATACGCCGCAACAATCCAGGCATTTTGGGGAAAATAACGCAACATGTTGGCAAATAGTTTTATCGAATAGACAGGAGTACCGAGATCCCGCATGTTTACGGAAAAAATTTTATAATAATCTTCCAACAACTCTTCTTTGCCAATGCGAATGGTCAAGCCTTCCTTTTCCGGCTTGCGAATCTGACTGCGCAATTTGGATTTGAAACTCTCCCAGAGCAATTCTTCAGTTTCCGGCAAGTCAAGAATCATAGCAACTTTATGACTTTTTCCCGGCAAATTTTCAAAATGCCTGTCGACGTGGCGTAATTCCAAATGGCTCGCCTGCTGCTTACGCGTGATTGCAATCGCCTCCTCCAGCAATTCATTTCGCACCGAAGCGTTGCTCGCACAAACACCACCATAATTAAAAAATGGAACGGAGATTATGAAATTGCCAAAGATGCGGTTTTTCATGTGCACCAATGGCAGGACACCGCAGACCTCACCGGCTTCAAGGGCTTGCAAATAGAACGTTTCGTGGCCGAAAGTCTCTTGAATTAACTGCTGAATAGCTGGTAAATGATATATTTTACCATCTGCGGCAGACCGGATATACTCCTCTGCCGCACCATTGGTTGAAGTAAGATGTTCGATTTTCATGGAGCCAAATTAGAATAGATACTAGTCTTTGAGAGGTAATAGAATCATTGCACCATTTTTGCGTATGAATTCCATTCCGGCTTTGTCTCTGGCCAAAGTTCGAATTCGTCCCGACTTTGCAACACATTCCAGACTGTGGTAAATTTGAAATGCTGGAGCAAAGACTGGATGCGATCTTCCATCAGGGACAGGTTGCCGTAATGGCGCAAATGCTTCATATTTCCCACATTGATTCGTGGAAGATGAGGATCGATTTCCCATGGATGAAAATAAATAATCGTCGGCTCACCACCTTTATTGACCCTTTTGATGCCCTGTTTAAAAAACCAGTATGGCCATAAACGCAAATAACCACCACCCGCAATGGGGATATTTTTACCGATTATTTTTGTAGTGGAGATGGGAAATTCTATGATATTATTTTTGTTTTCAATGCTGATTTTAAAGGGAAATCGCGGTGCATCTTCAACGCCATAGACATCATGTCGGATTGGGAAAATACTGGAATCGTACTCAATACCCAAATCGACGAGCTTTTCAAGAGCCCAAAGCGTGTCCCGGGTGATGGAATAACTTGGCGCCCGATAACCACGGACTTTTTCACCGGTAATCGCCTCTAAAATTTCGATAGATCGGCCGACGTCTTCCTGAAATTGATCCGGTGACTGATCGAAAACCATTTGGTGGCCATAACCATGGGATGCCACCTCGTGGCCATTCTCCTGCATGGCAACCACCAGCTCAGGGTAACGTTCTGCGACCCAACCAAGAACAAAAAAGGTGGCTTTTACATTATAGCGGGAGAAAAGATTGAGAATACGGACCGTATTATCCGTTACCGTACTCTCCATCTTATCCCAATCAGAATTATTGATATGATGTCGGAAAAGTGAGACCTGAAACCAGTCTTCGACATCCACCGTAATCGCGTTGTTTATACTCATTGATGCCTGTATCCGGTGAAGTTTGAAGTTTCGACATCCCTGCCCCAATAACTTTTGTCGTCCGTGACAAAATTAAATTTGATATTTAGGCGACTGCTTCGACCTTTGCCGAATGCATAAGAGATTGATAATATTCAACAGTTTTTTGAAGTCCTTCATCAAACAAAACCTGCGGTTCGAATTTCATGAGTTTTCGAGCTAATTCGATTCCTGCCTGAGAGTGTTTTACATCGCCTTTGCGATTATCAACATATTTCGCATTGGCTTTCACACCGATTATATTCTCAAGTTTTTCGAGAAGTTCATTTAGAGTGATGCGGTCACCGCAAGCGAGATTCATCGCATTCCCGGAAGCAGCATCACTTTCGCAGGCTAATAAATTTCCATATACGACATTATCGATAAACGTAAAATCGCGTGACTGCTCACCATCACCATGAACAATTGGTGATTCATGGTTTAATAGTGCATTGATAAACAATGGAATCACTGCGGCATAATGGGAGTTGGGATCCTGGCGTGGACCAAAGACGTTGAAATAGCGAAAAGCCACTGTCGGCACACCATAAACTGTATGAAAACTCATGGCGTATCTTTCGGCAGCAAGTTTGGAAACAGCATAGGGAGAAAGCGGCATTGTCGGCATGCTTTCTACCTTTGGCAACGTTGGCGTGTTTCCATAAACCGAAGAACTCGATGCCATAACGTAGCGTTTTACATTATATTCACGGGCTGCCATTAAAACATTAAGCGTGCCGTTTACATTATTTTCATTAGAAGCGAGCGGATTTTCAACGGAACGCTGAACCGATGGCAATGCAGCCTGGTGCAGAATATAATCGACACCTTCAGCGGCTTGCATCACCGTGGATAAATCGCAAATATCGCCATTAATAAACTCAAAATCACCCTTTGCATCCTCGAGGTTTTCCAACCGACCTGTACTTAAATTATCGAGAACGCGGGCGCTATCCCCATTTGCAAGAATTTTGTGTGTAAGATTGGAACCAATGAACCCGGCACCTCCAGTAACCAAATACTTCGCCATTCGACATACTCCCAGCTAAAGATTAAACAACGTACCTGCACCATTACGGTTAAAATAATTTCTCTTCAGTCGTCGTGCCAGGTGTATAATCGTAACGGTAATATTTGTGATCGTAATAATAAGGTAGGACACCTTTCATATTATTAACAATTACTCCCAAAATATTCAAGCCCGAATTTCGCATTAATTCCACAGCACGGTTAACTATCTGTTTTTTCGTTTCTCCTGCCTTAATTACCATGATAGCACCATCCATTTCCGTGCTCAAAATCAGAGAATCCGTAACCGGTATAATCGGTGGCGTGTCGACGATGACAGCATCAAAATAAAATTTTATCTCTGAAAACAGGTCCTTCATTCGTGGGGAGTTGAACAATTCTGTTGGATTGTTAATTACTCCACCTGAAGTTAAAACCTGGAGATTTTCTATAGGACTTGGCTTAAAGCAGGCATCGAGGTTGCGTCTTCCAGTGAGCACATCCGCAACACCGTCTTCTTTCGGCAATCCAAACAAACTATGGACACGTGGCCGGCGCAAATCGCAATCGACGATGATCGTTTTCGTATCGCGATAACGGGCGATTGTGCACGCGAGAAGAGCTGCTGCCGTACTTTTGCCTTCGCTGATGGTTGCACTGGTAATCAGTACATTTTTAAATTCCTGCCCACCATGCAGGTTAAGCATTTTTGAATGCAAGCGACGAAATTCTGTCGCTTCTGGTGATTCATCCCTGAAATAATCCAGAATATTTCCACCAAATTCCATAATTATTCCTTAGTCAAAGTTGAGGTCATATGCCAGGTCAATCTGGCGGACTATTCTTAAAATTGCGTCCATTCAATTTATTATTCAAACTATTTCAATATGGCATCAAAGAGTAATTGTATCCCTTTCTGGTCATATTGCGCTAATCGCTGGTTGCGTTTTGCGCGAACGAACTCGGGATTAATTTCCAAAGCTTTTTCGAACTGCAAAGATGCTTTGTTGTTGATGATTTTACTCAAAATTACATAAGCAACACCCAGGTGGTTGTAGAGATCAGCATAATTGGGATATTTTCGTAGATTTTTTTCAATCTCTTTGATATGCCGCAACACCATTCCACTTTTCAATTTACTTTCATTGTGCAATACACGCAGATAGAAATCGAGAATAAATGGGAAATCGGTTGCCGGAGCGACATCACGCTTGCCTTTCTCAAATTCCACGTAGGCTTGATCGTATTCCTTATTGCGCAGTAATGCCTCTGCACGATCGAAATGCTCATTGCGATATGCAGGATTTATTTTGATGGCTTTTTCCATATAGTCCATCACATTGCTATAGCAGTTCACGGAGAGATTGAAATCTTCACGTTTGTGAGCATTAAGGACATACGCCATACCAAGATTATAGAATGCTTCTGCATAATAAGTATTGATTTCAACAGCTTTGTCAAAACATTCTACAGCCTTTTTGCATTGTTCTTTTTGCAGATAAGCCAGGCCAAGATTGTTGTGCACATCTGCAAACTGGGAACGCAATTTAATCGCCATCCGCAATACTTTTGTCGCTTCGTTTATGCGCTCAACGCCAAGATACGCCCTTCCCAGATTGTTGTATATCAGCGCATTGTCCTTATCGAGGACTGCGGCTTCTTCGAATTCTCGAACGGCTTCTTCGTACATGCCACGGCGAAGAAATGCTAAACCAATCAGGTTTTTTGTTTCAACCTGCTCGGAATCACGCATCTTTTCCGATAGCCCCAACAACGATTGCACCTCTGCCTTTTTCTCATCATGATAGGTGCGCGTCTCCTGCAGCAAATGCTCGCCGTGAAGGGTTTTATCGTAGGTTTTAAATTGCGTTGAGATTAAAGTGCCATTTCGAAAAAACGAAGAAATAATGCGATTTTCGTACTCACTGTTGGCAGTTTTCAGAAAGTATTCACTATTTTGGTTTGATCGAATAACATCGTTAAAAATGAAATCACCCATTTTCCTTACCTGTGTTTAACGTGTTGTCGTTCCATGTTGTTTACTTGAAGCGCTCATAATCTGTACTAAAAATCGTATTATCGACGCCTGTTCTGTGCGAACTCAATTCGCTTATTTCTTGTACTCAGATCAGCATCATTCAATCTCTTAAATATCATTGACCGCGTTAATGAATCATCAGCATATCCCATTTTAATCAACTCAATTCGAATTGCACTGGGACCGAGCGAAGGATTCGCCACAACCACATTCATTATTCTGTCCAGAAGAGGATCTCTTTTCATCCCCGGAGCCGGTGTGCTCGCATAGCTACTGCGATTACTCAATGTCGAACCCGAAGATCGTGTAAAAGCCGTATTCTTCTGAACGGGCACATTTGGTTTCTGATTACTCAATGGGGTCAAAGGCCGACCGAAATAAAACTCCGTATCAAAAAATTTCTTCTTGTCCTCTTTTCTTTCGGGCTCTTGCTTGTGAATCGGCTGAGGTTCACGCGGCATTTCGGGTCGCGCTACCTTTCCACGTGAAATTTCACGTTCCAATGTATCATCAGAGCCGGAAGCAGTCATGGGCGATTCATGTATATCCATTGGTGGTTTTCGCGGCATGACGGGTTCGCGTTCGCCTTTTGGCTCCACAGGTTTGACACGTTGCACGGGGATATCATCATCCGTGGCAAGCATAGAAAAATCCTGGGTTTCCTCCAGCGAGACATCTGGTTCATCATCCTGGTCTTCTTCCACCGCATCGAAACTGGAGGACGCACTTTCATCGAAAATATCCTGCTCATCGTTTTCAAATTCGTCGTCCGGCGGCAATTGGAATCGTTCTTTGGTAACAGCGCCATTTTCCAATTTGCCTTCTTTCACACGCTCGGTTTCCACAATTTCATTGGCTCGATTAACAACATAAGATTTGGCCCTGAAATGTTTCAAACCTGTGTCGATATCAGGAAAGGCTTCGATGAACGTATCAAGCTCCAACAGCATAAAGACATCAAATACCTCTGGTTGCATACCAACCAACACGATATCTCCCCCGTGATTCCGGCATTGATTCAAAACGCTGGTGCATGTTCCCCATCCAGCAGAACTTACAAACTCTACTCTTGCGAGATTAACAACGACTTTGTAATGCTCATTGCTGAACAAATATTCAAGGACATGCTCGAATTCTTCAACAGTCGAAGGGTCGAAGACATCTTTGAGGTGAATGATGTGGATTTTATCTTCGGTTACTTCGACCGAATAAACTAAACGATTCACTTCACTCAAAACATTTACCTCTTTTAATAAGGATTTGCGAACTTTTATTTGTTGATAAAATTTATAAAATCAATGTATATCCACTTGTAAATTCAAGTGGTTCAGAAAGGCAAAGCTTTCTTTTTCGGCTCCGATGTACCCAGGTTCATCTTTGGTACAATTCCCAATACCGAAACACCCAGTGCCGTCTCAATCTCTTCAATCCCTTTGTAGGAATTATCCAGCATTTCCAGCAAATACACCATGCCAACACCAAGGCCAAGCCCGGCAATGGATGCAATAAGGATTACTTGCATGAAATCCGTATTGATCGGGGTAACGGGAATTTGCGCTGGATCAATGATACGGTAACGCGCTTTAATTTCAGTGGATTGCATCGCTTCACGAATTCGGGCGCTGTTTGCCTGGTCAACAAAGGTTTGATAGAGCTGACGGCTCATTTCAACTTTAGCCTGCAGATTGTTTAAAGTCAGTTCCTGAACGGGAATGGTGCTGCGGGCGCTGTTGAATAGATCGATAAGCCGGTTGAGCGTATTAATCTGTTTGTTTAACAGGGAAATTTCCGTTTCAATAACCTCACGCCGGATTGCTAGCGAAATGACCGAATGGCCATAGGTACCTTGCAAATCGCGTGGTCCCGTTCGCCGTATTTCCGCACGCAAACGATCTTTGAGTTTGGATATTTCGGTGCCGATTCGCAGGACATCACCATTATTCCAGGGGAAACTGATCAGCAATTCTGCCTGTTTGGAAATCTTTTCAATCAATTGCGCTTTAATTTGTGTTGCCTCATCCGATTGAAACATGCGAATCTCAGAATTTAAATCGCCAAGTCTGGATTCAACGGTGTTCAATTCGTCCACATACTTCAGCTTTGCCGCTTCATATGACTGAATGAGACTGTTCACCTGCGGCAAATTCGCAGAATTGACTGTAAGATTCTGGTTCGATGTTTGGGCCATCGAACGACGATAAGCGCGCAAAGCATCTTCGGCATCCTGTAACTGAATGCGGTATTTTTCCATTTGCGTTGAGGCAAATTCTGCGGTTCCCTTCAGGGTATTTAAACCTTCCATCAAGTTTTCTTCGATGAAAAGTTCAGCCAACGTTTTGGTGATTAAATAAGCATTTTGTGGATTGGTCGACTTGGTACCAAGTTCAAAATACTCGCTTCGCTGTGCGAAATCCAGGGTCATTTTGGCGAGCATTTGTTCGATCATAATCGTGCGCAATGCTTCTTCGTGGACCAGGGATGGATTTTTCCGCACGGCTTCATCGGCTAATTTTACCTGTGCTTCCTTTGGTTTCATGCCAACGCGATCAATGACTTTACCGAGGGTAATTTTGTTGGACAATTGTTTGAAAATTGCCTCCTTGTTATCCCGCATGCGAACACGGTTTTCAGCGGTTACCCCGGGAAGCATTTGGGACATGCGCCCGGTCAACGTTGTAAACGGTCCCAACTGAATCGTCGTTTTTGAGAGATACATGGGGATCGTAAGTTGGATGATAGCGACACACGCGATTACGGCAAGCACGATCGGCACGATTAGAAACCATTTTCTACGTTGGGCAATTTGTAAAATCGTGCGAATGTCGAATGATGGACCTTTTTGCATTTTTTATCCTGCTCTATTATGCGATCATTAAGCCAATATCTGGGCTTTCTTCTTCACTGCTCAATTAATTCGTTTTCAAGACTTTCTGGAGGAGAAAATAAGAAACAAGAATTGACACCGAACCTGTGATGGCTGCGCCGAGGGCAGCAGTTATCGTAAATTTCTTATAAGATTCTTTATATGGAATATGAATCGTGTCACCTGCTTTAAGAATAAGTGGCTTTGGCGCACCAATCATAGAATAATTATCCAAATCAACTTCATAAACGATCGTGCCCTCTGTGCTGTTTGTGATCAAGCGCACATGTTCCAAATCAGGTTCAACTGTTGGGCCGTTCGCATTTGTGCGTACAGTCAGCAATGGACCACCTGCCCGGACGATGGCTTCAAGAATGTCGGTCCCCTCTTCGATTTCATATACACCCGGAGACACCACCTGGCCATAAATATAGACGACACTACGCTTGGAGAACAAGCCCGACGAGGTACTCGTGCCTGAACCACCACCGTTTGCCCCATTAGTGCCTGTACCGGAGCCACCCGTTGTTCCTGGTACATTGATATTATCTCCAGGACGTAACTCGGGAAGCCGGGATAAGTCTGAGGTATTAAAATAGGATTTGAGATCAACTGAGATGAGTTGTCCATTGGTGGTTCCACCACGCACGATGGTCACCTGATCGAGCCTTGCTGATTCGATGGGTCCACCCGCCTGCAGTATGGCTTCCCACACATTTGGCATATACTCAAACGTATAGGGGCCGGGCATTTGAACAGCGCCTGTCACATAGATTTTCTTGCTTCCATATTCGATGACATTGACTAATGCCTGGGTAATATTTCGGTTATAAATGCTGACTTTTTCAACAATTGCTAAACCCAGTTGGGAGACTGTCAAGCCAGCAGCAGTAATACGTCCGGCGACGGGGATTTCAATTCTTCCATCAAGGTCAATTCGTACTTCTGTGTTCAAATCTGCTTGTTGCCAGAACGAGACAGCGATTTTATCTCCCGGTTCCAGAATGTAATCCTGAGCATTCATCTGCCCGAAAAAACACAACTGCAGTAGTACACCAAAAATAAAATATACAGCTAACTTCTGTTTCAACATGATCTGCTTCCCTGCAAAAAAATGAAGTTTATCCAGGCTAGATACACCATCCACGATTAATTTATACCTCCTGTCAACTCTGTCACGGTATTACTTCCCGCTCGATCACCATTCGTATCGTATACAAAAACCCGATAGCTATAGATAACATTTGGTGTCAAATTCAGGTCTTCGAAAGTTGTTTGCAGCACTTCACCACTAAGAATTGCAATTGGCTCTTCCGTGAGATTCACTGTATTTCCTCGTGAGCGATAAATACGGTAATTTGCAAAATCCGGATCAAGGCTTTGCGACCAGGAAAGCTGGAAACGAGTAGAATCAACAATGATTGGTTGTGCCAGGTAAACTGGCTCTGGCAATGTGTTCGGAACTGTTACCGACACCTCGTTGCTTATCGATGCGACCTGGCCACGATCATCGTAGACAAAAATACTGTAATAGTAGGTCGAGTTTTCAAAAAAGTGAGTATCACTGTATGTCGTTATATCAAGCTGTGGAATAATTCCAATTAAAGTGGAATTTGTTGTGACATTTGGACTTGTGCTTCGATAAATTTGATAACTATTGAAATTATCTTCTGCGCTTGTCGTCCAATTCAGATCAATCTGATTGGTCGTTGCATCACTAAAATACAATGGTTTGTACAAAATAACCGGATTTGCAATTTCATCAGGACGGGTGGTCTGGGATTCCTCGTTGCTCTCACCTGTCAAACCAGACCGGTCACGTACGACAATCTTATAGACATAGGTCGTGTTTGGTGAAAGACCGGAATCTGTATAAGAAGTCTCTGTCGAAATCGAAATGATTGAGACCAGTGTAAACTCATTACTCCCCAAAACGGATCGATAGACTTCATATGTTTGAAAATCGTGTTGATCTTCTGTGAGACTCCAGGAAAGTTTCAGGGAAGTCCGTCCATCGCCAGCAATGACCGGCTTGAACAGGGTTACTGCCGCTGGAGCACGTAATATAGTGACACGTGAATCGGCAATGACTGGAATAGCTTCGTTACCGGCACGATCAGTAAAATTGCCCGTAATCGTTGCCTGCAATACGTCCGCGTCTTTTGGTATAACATACCATGCATCATAATACCCTGTACCCAGGTCATTTAACTGCACATCACGCGGGCCGTCTTCAATTGAAATTGTTGCGAGAAGGCCGAAGGGCTCTCCAGTATACATTGAGAAGTAAATACTGTCGGCTGCGATTTTAGACTGGCCGTTGGTATTTTCCTCCACCAGAATAATGGTCGCACGTGTATCCAGAAAAATACTGTCACTAACGGCTGTATTTGTTGTCTGCCCTTCCTGATCCTGAAATTTGGCCCAAACCACTTTTGGTCCATCACCAGGGGAGAGTGTCCATTGCAAGGTAGATTGAAATTGTAAAAGTGAGGAGTTCGCAAAATCTTCGCTATTGCTCAATTCGACAATACTCGTTGTAGTCGGAGCCGTAAGGCCGAGTGTCACTGCACGACTTGAGGTAAAATCCGCGCCATTTTCCAGCAGAATCGAATAGACGTTGGGACGTGCTGTGATTTTGTCCGAAGGCAAACCGGAGAATTCTCTGTCGTTGATGACCTTAACAGCTTTAATCGTATATATATATTCCTGTCCATTGATGAGCCCGGCATCTACAAAGACGGTATCGATAACACTTACTTCAATAGTTTGTGTTTCGACAACGTTTTGCCGTGTGACCAGAAAATGGTCGACATCATCTCTGTTGTTGACAGTCCAATCCAGTCTTACGAGGCCATCACCAAGGGCGATATGTATATTGAAAGGTTTACCAGGAAAGGTATCGTTACCCTGAAGCAGCTCTTCCGGGGCTGAAGGTTTTTTAATGCAGCCTGTAGCAAGCATAAACAGAAGCAGCAGTCCAGCCACAAAAACATATTGAATCCATTCAATTCGTTTTTTCATTTTCATGAACTCCGAAAATGTAATTGGTTTACTATATTAAAGTTACCACAATCCGTTACTAGAAATTGGCTTTTAATCCGAGAGCCAAAGTCGGTTGATTCCCATCTTGCAAAATGTCAGCAGTTGCCCGTATTCTTGGATAGTGATATTTCGGATAGAAAAACAGGGTATCGAAGAGATTGTACAAATATACGCTGAGATTGAGGATGAGCGCCGTTTTACGGTTGTCGTATTTTGAGCTTAAAACATCCCATTTATCCTGAACATCCTGATAAATGGTCGCATCTTGCGAGCCACCTGATGCGGCAAATGCATCGAGGGCTTTATCGTAATCATCTTTTGCATTCAGATAATCAATATGGGTGTAAACGAAATAACCACCAGCACCTAACTGCAAGCCTGCGATGAACAGACCTTTCCATTTCTGATCGGTATATGCCTGTCCCCAACCCGGTACAACCATCGATCTGGAAAAGGAGCGCAGACGCGATTTTGGAATTAAGCGTATTGCCAGTTTTTTACGAACAGTTGGACTAAAAACGTACGACGAAGTAAAATCTTCATATCCACGTTTTTTCGCTTCAAGTTCGTAATAACCCTGCAAATTATGGACAACAACGTAAGGAGTTTGCCCGCGCAATGTATATTCCCCCTTCAAGGTCACAACTGTTTCATCGGGATTGGAAATAATTTTCACATTCCCTTCTGAAGGGGTTTGAGCAAGAAGAGGCTGAGTGAATGAAAACACGGCTGCAGCGACAGCCAATAAAGCCCATCTAAATAAGTGCATTATGATAAGACCTCCATGCCTGGTGGTTCTACGAATCAAGGACTTCCTTGCCTCGAATGATTACCCAAAAAGTCTGAAATAACAGGACGATGTCCTCTTTCAAACCTGATTTTCTTACATATACTAAATCGTAGTGCAATTTTTCTTTAACCGCATCGATCGTCGTGTCGTACCCACAAACAATCTGTGCCGGTCCTGTCATGCCAGGTTTCACTTGCAATCTGTTTGGAAAATCCGGGACCTTGGCGATAATTTCCGGCATTAATTCCGGACGTTCCGGACGCGGTCCCACGAGGGACATTTCGCCACAGAGAACATTGAAAAACTGTGGAATTTCGTCGATATGGGTGAAACGAAGAATGCGACCCATTGTCGTGATTCGCGGATCATTTTCCTGTGCCCACATCGCACCACTGGTTTTTTCAGCATCCTGACGCATCGTACGGAACTTGTACACCCAAAACGGTCTGCCAAACAAATCATTTTTCCGTCTTTCCCCTTGGCGCCGATCATGCATCACCTGTAACCTTATCCGACGACGATCACCGAAGCGATGATTAAGGCCGATCCTTTTTTGTTTGTAAATGACTGGCCCACGACTATCGAATAAAATTAAAAATGGAATCATGATAAAGAATACCGAAAGCATGATAAAACCGAGAATGGATCCCAGAATATCAAACAAACGCTTTCCTGCTTTTTCCCATAAGCGCAGGTTGGCAAATGGCGCCATCACTTTGCGCAAAAGTGTATCAGGAAAGAAAAGCATGACACCAAGGCTGCTGAATAAGAAAGCAGGTGATATCAAATATTTGCCCACAAAATTTAATCTCCGTATAGACTTGTCGTCAATGACTTGTCGTTGTTTCTGGTTGTTCATACGGATTTGTCCCCTACCGTTTGTGGTGAAGTTTATTTGATAACGCCGAAGCGCCTCACTTCGCAGTGCAGCGACACCGTTGGTGCTTCCATTCAAATCGATTATCGATTCAAAATTTGTTACATTCGGCATTTTTTCCTCGCAGTTACGCAATTGATCTTGACAACCTGATTGTCAATATCTTTTTCAGTACTTTGGCATTCTCTTAATCTTACCAGCATTTTATCAAATTCGAAGAATTCAGCGCATTGTACATGAAAAATGAACAGTTACCTGTTTTTGTTTTTTTTATAAATTACCATCAGAACATGACGATGCAGAATTAAAATGTCATTTTGGAAAAAAAAGCTCAAGTAAAAAATTGGGGGTAAAACAAGCATAGATTGGATTGTGAAAATCAGGTGGGTTATAAAAGAAAACCGGCAACAAAACTGCTGCCGGTTTTTATCGAGTCAGCACACAAAAAAATGGATTAATTGGCCGAACGTTTTCTCAAATAAGCTGGGGATTCAAGGTCATCATCGCTGTAAAGGCTCTTCTCAATGTCAGCGCCCACAGGACCATGGCCATTTTGCTCACGACGTCGGTAAGTGGGGAGCTCCAGCTCTTTCAAATCATTCGCGATGATACGCATACGCCGAGTGCCACTCTGCTGTGCACCGGCCTGCTTGTTGTTGTTAAATCCCGTCGCAATAACGGTGACACGAATTTCATCATCCATTTGTGGATCAATGACTGCACCAAAAATGAGATTTGCTTCCTCGCCTGCTGCTTCAGAGATGACCGAAGTTGCGTCATTCACCTCATGTAATGACATGGACTCACCACCGGTAATATTGACAAGTACACCCTGTGCACCAGCGATGGAAACGTCGTCCAGCAATGGGCTACGGATAGCGCTCTCAGCCGCTTCAACGGCACGCAATTCACCAGAAGCAACTGCGCTGCCCATAAGGGCATCACCCATCTCGCGCATGACAGTTTTCACATCGGCAAAATCGAGGTTAATCAAACCGGCAACACTGATCAAATCGGAAATCCCTTTGGTTGCATGCAACAACACTTCGTCTGCCGTCTGGAAAGCTGCTTTCAGCGGGGTGCCTTTGGGTACAACAGAAAGAAGGCGCTGATTTGGAATGACGATCAATGTGTCAACACGCTCTTTAAAGGCCATCAGGCCTTCGTCGGCACGTTTGATGCGTTTCGGTCCCTCAAAAATGAAGGGTTTTGTAACGATACCAACAGTGAGAGCACCACTTTCTTTTGCGATTTCAGCAACAACCGGTGCAGCTCCTGTTCCCGTTCCGCCACCCATACCAGCCGTAATAAATACAAGATCGGCACCTTCAAGGGCATCGACAACGGCCTCACGGTCTTCCTGAATGGCCTCACGGCCAACTTCCGGTATTGCGCCTGCACCAAGCCCGCGTGTCAGGTTTTTACCAATCTGGATACGGCAATTTGATTTTGCATTTTCCAGTGCCTGTAAATCGGTATTGATGCTTACGAATTCGACACCGCTGAGATTGGATTCAATCATTCGGTTGACAGCATTGCAGCCGCCACCACCAACACCAACAACCTTCATTCTTGCTGCAGGTGTTGCACTTTCATCAAAATTAAAACGTAAATTCATGGCTGACTCCTTCGGTTATTAACGGATATGATTTTTTTCGTTCTTAGTGTGTTCCACCACCGAACCATCTTTTCATGCGTTCAATTATCTTCTCAAATACATGACTTTCCCCTTCCAGCGGGCCATCGAGGAGGCGGTTGTGCTGGTGGCCATACAAAAGCAAGCCGACACCGGTGGCATGGATTGGTGTGTGGATTTCTTCACTTACACTCTGAATACCACGGGGAATTCCGAGTTTTACGGGCATCTCAAAAATTTCCTCGGCCAATTCAACGGTACCGGGAATCATGGATCCTCCACCCGTGAGAACAGCACCGGTGGTCATCATTTTAATGTACTCCGATTTATTCAATTCCCTGGCAGCAAGCGTAAGAATTTCTTCCATTCGTGGCTGGATAATGTCAACGAGCATGCTTTTTGGCACACGGTGCGCCGCGCGTCCACCCACACCGGGAACATCGATAAATTTATCTTTGTCATTGTCATGCAAAAGGGCGCTTCCATAGGCGATTTTAATTTTTTCTGCATTCTCAACCGGTGTGCGCAGGCCATGGGCCAGATCGTTGGTCACATTCCGACCACCGAGGCTGACGATAGCCGTGTGCCGTATGGCTTTTTCGCAGAAAAGTGCGATGTCCGTTGTCCCGCCTCCAAGATCGAGAACTACAACTCCCAAACTTTTCTCATCTTCTGTAAGCACTGCATAACTGCTGGCTAAAGGTTCCAGAACGAGATCCATTACTGTCATTCCAGCGCCTTCAATACTGCGCCAGATGTTCTGTGCGGCTGTTACAGCGCAGGTCACAATATGCACCTCTGCTTCCAGGCGCATGCCCGACATACCCACAGGGTCGTCAATGCCACGCTGATCATCGACAATAAACTCCTGTGGAATAATATGGATTATTTCCCGGTCGAATGGAAGAGCAACGGCTTTCGCAGCCTCGATCACCCGACGCTTGTCTTCGTGGGAAATCGTGTTGTGTTCACCAGAGACAGCCACAACACCACGTCCGTTAAGACTACGAATATGGTCGCCGGCTATTCCGGCATAGACTGCGCGCACTTCAACATTGGCCATGCGTTCCGCTTCATCACGTGCTTTTTTAATTGCTTGAATTGTTTTTTCAAGATTTATAACAACGCCCCGGCGCAAGCCCTCCGAAGGAGCTGTTCCGACGCCAATAATTTTTAATTCATTATATTCGTCAACCTCAGCTATGAGTGCGCAAATTTTCGTTGTGCCAATATCTAAGGCGCAAATGTAATCGTTCGGCATACCCCGCCTCCTGTCAGGCTTTACTTTCTCGTTTTTTGATGATTATCTGGTCGTGGAATCGTAAATCCATGTATTTAATTTTATCCATTCTTTCTTCAATTGTTAAATAACGCCAGGCTGAGGCCAGTTTTCTGCTTTTCTGCAAAAATCCTGCTTTTCCAAAGAGTATGGGCAGATTATTATGAACAGTCATTATTCTCAGACCATCAATTTCGTCCCAGCTCACCTCGGAAATGAGCGCATACACCGAAGCATTTGTCTCGCGCAACAACCCAAGGAACTCAACCAGCTGCAGTACCTGTTTCGATTTTATCTGCTCTCCCGGATTATGATGCGAAAGTTTTTCACTCACAATAACCGGATAATCGAGCCCATGCTTTGAGCGAAATCGTGGCAGCAACACACCTTCTTCATCAATTCCCCAGATTCCATTATCAATGATAAGCGCAACAGGTTTTCGTTCTTCAATCTGAATTCGAATACTGGAGGGAAAAACCCGTGAAACACGCACTTTTTTAACCTGAGGCAGGACTTCCAGTTTGTTTTTAACGGAGCGAACATCTGCCTCGAGTATATGAGAATCCGTATCGATATCCGCTGCTTCGATGACATTTCGTGCATCGAGTAGGGAAATGCCGCTGATCAGCACTTTTTTTACAGAAAATGCATGGTTGTCCTGAATCCAAACACTAAGGTTCAGCACAATCAAAACGGCACTCGTGATGAGAAAAATATACCTTCCAGCCAGTTTCATTTTAATTTTCTACTATTTTTATGCAGTGGTTTACAATTTCCTGCGTCGCATCCGGTTTTGCCAGGGACAACACCTGCTTCTGCATGTGCAGTCGCATTTCCCTGTTTGAAAGCATACTTTCAAGCTCAGATGCAAGCCGCTCTTTGGTAAGATCCTTTTCCTGTATCATAATGCCTGCACCGGCTCGTGCTACACTTTGTGCATTTTTTGTCTGGTGGTCCGCTGTCGCCCATGGGAATGGGATCAGAATCGCAGGCAAGCCAAACAAGCTCAGTTCTGAAAGGGTCATCGCCCCGGCACGGCAGACAGCAATGTCTGAGCTTTGGTACACATGCGCCATGTCGTTTATATATCCAAAAACCTGGACGTTCTCCGGATATTTCTCCTGCCACACTTTCATTTTTGCTTCCGAGACTGGTCCAACAACCCAAATTAACCGAATGGAAAATTTTTTCATTAAATCAGGCAAGGATTCGGCGACAACTTCATTTATTCTATTGGCACCCTGACTTCCACCAAATACCAGAACGACCACCTCTTCAGCTTTGCGCGATCTCGCTTCTTCATTTGCAGCAACCGGCCGAATTCGAACTGGATTACCGGTTAAATAAAAATGCTTTTGACCAGTAAAATATTTTTGCGAATCTGCAAATGCAGCACACACTAGATCGACCCTGGCACCCATTTTACGATTCACCAGTCCAGGAAAACTGTTTTGTTCCTGAATCGCGGTTTTGATTCCCAGGAATTTCGCGGCAATCAAAGGTGGCCCTGCAACGTAGCCTCCGGTACCGATCACCAACTGTGGTTTGAATTGACGCAAAAGAAACCATGCTTTTATCACACTCAACAGCAATCGGAATGGAAAAAGAACATTTTCCAGGCTGAATTTACGCAATAACCCACGCATCGGCAACAAATGCAATTTGTAACCTTCTGCCGGGATAATTTTGTTTTCAATCCCGCGGGCAGTACCAAAAAAGACTACTTCCGAGCCGGGGTATTGCGCCACGAAGGCATCAGCAATAGCCAAGCCGGGGTAGAGATGGCCACCTGTGCCACCTCCTGCAATCGCGATGCGATATCTTGGGGGCATTTCTTCTCCTTCCGATTAGCTGCGATTAAACAAAAAACCCCGAATAGGCTTTCGACGTTTGCTACTGCCGTGATGATAAATATTCATTAAAATTCCAACGCCGAATAAATTCATTATAAGTGAACTGCCACCGTAGGATACGAAAGGAATCGGAATTCCCGTCGTCGGTGCCAGATGTGTGATCACGGCCAGATTCATAAATGCATAAAGTGAGATGGAGATTGTAATCCCGGCGGCTAACAACTGGCCTTCCCGGTCTGGTGCCGACAAAGCAATTCGGAATCCACGAAAAATGATCACAGTAAAAAGGAATATCAAAAACCAGGTTCCCAACAGTCCTAATTCTTCGCCGATGATGCTGCCGATAAAATCCGTAAACGGATCAGGCAACCAGTGCATTTTTTGGCGGCTTCCACCGAGACCAATTCCGGTTAAACCACCATTACCCAGACTGATAAGACTCTGTTTAATCTGCCAGCCAATTTCACCTTTTCCCATATAAGCATGCAGGAAATCCATCAAGCGCGCGCGTTGGTACGGCACGAATACAAGCGCAACCGCAACGCCGATCAATCCACTCAGGAAAACGGCAGCCAAATGCCAAATTTGTGCACCTGCGACGAACAACATGAGAATGCAAATCATAAGTACCATGAGCATTGTGCCCATATCCGGCTCAAGAATGATAATACCGCAAACAACGCCCGTTAAAATGAGCTGAGGTAAGATACTGTCGGTAAAACGTTTCATATTCACATCAGGCATAGATAAAACGCGGGCATACATTAAAATCAGTGCGTATTTTGCAATCTCCGATGGTTGAAAACGAAAGCCGACAATATTCAGCCAACGACGTGAGCCGCGCAAGGTCCACTCGTGGGGTGCAACCAGCAACACAATCAACAATGTCAATGCGACCCAAAAGATAATTGGCGTTAATTCCAGCAAGCGGTGGTAATCGATACGCATAGCCAACACAAGTACAACGAAACCGATGAGAATACGCAACATTTGGCGTTTTAGAAAAAACGTATCATCGCCAAAAGTCTCCATCGCTTTTGTCGAGCTGGCTGTATAAATAAAAGTCAGGCTTATAACCAGCAAAACCGCGATGCTGAACAAAAGGCTGTAATCAATTTTTGCTTTTACTAATTGCATAATTTTATCGAATTTTAAACATTGTCAGGCTGAGCAGTGCGAATAAAATGCCGATGATCCAAAACCGGATCACCACTTTCGATTCATGCCATCCCAGCAATTCGAAGTGGTGGTGAATTGGCGCCATTTTAAAAATTCGTTTTCCACGCCTTTTGAAACTCCAGACCTGCAAAATAACAGATAGTGTTTCAGCGATAAAAACTCCACCCATTATGATCAGGAACAATTCTTTTTTTAACAGAATAGCCAAGGTACCGATGGCTCCCCCCAAAGCGAGAGAACCGGTATCACCCATAAAAACTGAAGCCGGGTGGCAATTAAACCAAAGAAAACCCAGTGATGCTCCCACGAGGGCAGCGCAGTACACGGCCAGTTCGCCGGCGCCGGGAAAATACATAATATTCAGATAGTCACTAAAATTCACGTGCCCTGTCACGTAGGCTATGACTGCCAGCGCCAGAGCACAAATACCAACAAGACCAATTGCCAAACCATCAATTCCATCTGTTAAATTGACCGCGTTGGAACTGGCAGTGATCACAAAAATCACCATCGGAACATAAAAATACCAGAAATCAAACTGATAATTTTTAAAGAACGGTACTTGTGTGTACGTTGCAAACTGCCCAAAATCGTCTGCAAAAAGGATCGTAACACCCACAATGGTACCAAGTGCCACCTGGCCTGCAATTTTGTAGCGGCCGATTAATCCCTTGGGAAATTTTTTGACGACCTTCATCCAATCGTCGATAAATCCGACGACACCCATCCAGATTGTAGCAAGCAGGATGAGTAAAATATAGGTATTGAGTACCCGCGCCCAAAGCAGAGTTGGAACGATGACCGCTATGAGAATGATAATTCCTCCCATAGTTGGCGTTCCACTTTTTACCTTGTGATGTTCCGGGCCCTCTTCACGAATTTCTTCACCTATCTGATGTTTACGCAACAACCGAATGATAATTGGACCAAACACAAAACTTATCAATAGCGCCGTAATAGCAGCCGATGCAGCACGAAATGTTATGTACTGAAAAATATTAAATCCCGAGATAACATCCCGGAGAGGATAAAACAGATAGTAAAACATAACCGACCGCCTTTTGTTAACCTCTATTTCTCAGTTGCAAAATGAAAAATAGTGGAACAACTTATTCACAGCCTTTACACAGGTAATTTATTTTGTAATGCCGTCAAGATATCTTCCATCCGCATGCCGCGAGATCCTTTTATTAACAAGACATCTCCAGGTTCACTCATTTTTTGAATTTCAGATATGATTTCATCCTTACTTTTAAAATGGCGAATACGTGAATTTTGAAGTTTTTTTGTGGCCTTCTCCATTTCCGGGCCATAAGTAAAAACAAAATCGAGATTTTTATCGATTGCAGCCTGAAGAACCGATTTATGGCTTTCTTCAGCGAGCACGCCCAGTTCCAGCATATCGCCAAGAGCTGCATAGCGCTTTCCCTTTCCGGGTAAAGAAACCAACGTCCCAAGAGCTGCAAGCATTGATTCCGGATTTGCATTGTAGGAATCATCGAGTACAGTGCGATGGCCAACCTCAAGTTTGTTCATGCGCCCTGATACAGCGATTTCCTTTTGTACTGCGTCAATTATTTTTGCTGGTGAAATCCCTGTCACCGATCCCGCAGCAATCGCCGCCAGAGCATTATGGCCATTATGCAATCCGGGAATAGCGACTCGAATCATTGCCCCATTCCAGGAAAAACGAGCGCAGCCATCTTCACCAAGGGACAAATTCTCGCCTCGAATTTCGGCCTCTGGTGAAAATCCATATTTGCACATTAATGCAACGCCTGCATCGTGTGCCGCCCGAACCACGTTTGTATCATCAATATTCACACAGGCAGTGCCCCTGGGGGCAATATAATCGAATATTTCCTGCTTTGCTTTTTTCACTCCTTCCAGACCGCCAAAGAATTCAGTATGACCGCGTCCAATGTTGGTAATCAATACGGCATTGGGTTGTGCAATCTCGCAAAGGGTAAGGATTTCACGGGCATGGTTCATGCCCATTTCAACAACTGCCACCTCGACTGGCTCGCGCATGGCCAACAAAGTCAGGGGCACGCCAATGTGATTATTTAAATTTCCTGTTGTTTTGTGGGTTGTCTTTTCAGCGGAAACAACATTAGCAATCATCTCTTTTGTTGTTGTTTTTCCGTTTGTGCCGGTCAGGGCAAATACAAATGGATTCAGTTTTTTTCGGTATGCCGCAGCGATTTTCTGCAAAGCAACGAGCGTATCTTCAACGATAAGCGTGCGTCCGGCAAAACCTGGATTCTTTTGGAGCCATTGCTTTGAGACAACAGCAGCTAAGGCGCCCTTCTCCAGTGCTTGTTTAACAAAATTATGGCCATCAAAGACATCGCCGGAAATGGCAACAAACAAATCACCTGGTTGCATCTTTCGAGAATCGATCGATACCGCCACAATGGTCTGATCAAGAACATTGTCCGCGTTTTGCAGGCTATAGGAATAGTCCCACGCGGTGACCACTTCGCGCAATGTCCATTTCATATTTTGCATCAGTTCACCTGGCTGAAAAAAGGCGTTTTAATTTCCGGGGTTTCACATTCGATTACACAACGAATTCCTGCACGAATCGGCGTATCGGGTGCAGGCTTTTGCCGAACGACTTTACCATTGCCGTAAACCATGGGTTCGAGGTTGGCGATGGCCATTTTATTCAACGCTTCCCGCAGTGATAAACCGATTAATTTGGGCATCTTTGTAAAGCCATCCGATGGAAGCAACTCGAAACGCTCAAGCTTAATTTCATCTCCGGGACTCAATTTAGTCCCGGCCACAGGAAACTGGCTTTTAATAAATTCACCCTCGCCGGTCGAAACCGTATGCAATCCCAAATCACGCAAGGCTGCTTCTGTGGTTTCAAAACGTCGGTTTTCAACATCCGGTACTACGATTTGCTGCAAGTCCTGATGTTTCAACTTACTCTGTTCCTTTGAAGTCGTCTCGGTGTATTTCGATTCCGGTTGTTGCAAATTGACCGAAATGCGTTTTGCAATATTTTGGAAAGTGGGCACAGCAGCCTTACTTCCCCACTGATTCGCCTTGTCTGTGTGCAACACAACATAGATCAGATATTGCGGTTGTTCCACCGGAAAAAATCCCACAAACGAAGAGACGAAATCCGAGGTTGAATACCCTTTTCCGTCACTGCGTGGCACCTGAGCCGTCCCTGTTTTACCGGCAATTTGAACTCCAGGAATTCTTGCATCCTTACCGGTGCCTTCTTCAACGACGTCGAGCAAATACTTTTTAATTTCCGTTGCCGTCTCTGCGGACAATATTCGTCTTGGACGTTTATCATCTGCTGTGACAGGGATTTTCTCAATTTCACCATTTTCTTTCAATACGCCGCGGATGAGATGCGGCTGCAATAAGTTGCCACCGTTGGCAATTGCTGCATATGCCAAAGCAACCTGCAATGCGTTAACAGAAACCTCCTGCCCAATAGCAATGGAAGCCTGACTGAACGAACTCCACTCCGGTACATCGCGAATTGCGCCGGCTGTTTCACCAGAAAACTCAATACCTGTTTGCTTGCCGAATCCAAATTGTTTTACAAACTTGTACAGTGCCTCATTGCCGAGTTTTTGGGTTAACTTCACGGTTCCGATATTCGAGGAATAACGCAACACATCCTTCGGAACCAGCCACCCATGTGGAGATGTATCCCTGATCGTGCGGCCACGCATAGCGTAGCTTCCATTCTCGGCAAAAACCGCTTCAGCAGGATTGAGCTTATTCATCTCTAACAAACCGGCAAAGGGTACGATTTTGAATGTCGACCCAGGCTCAAAAGCATCGGTCACCGCGCGGTTTCGCCGTGCAGCGATGGAGTATTGTGTCGGTGAATTTGGATTGTAGCTCGGTTCATTTGCCATAGCCAAGATATTACCGGTATTCGGATCAAGCACAATAACAGAACCGGAAGTCGCATTGTATTTACGCGTTGCTGTGCGTAATTCTTCGGTGGCCATAGTCTGGTAAATCAAATCAATGTTCAGCACAATCGATTCACCATTTACCGGTTCTTTTTCGCGAATAACCTGCTCGGGCACGGCACGACCACGCCCGTCCCGTTGAATCAAACTCCAACCGTCTTCACCGGTAAACAGATCATTATAAAAATACTCCACACCTTCGATACCCTTGTTGTCGGCATCGGTAAAGCCCAGAAGATGGCTCGCCACTTCCTGGTGTGGATAATTGCGTCGAGTGTCTTTTTCAATACGGACACCTTGTAAATTCAAGGTTGCGATTTTCGAACCTATTGCAGTATCAACACGACGCTCAAGCCAAACAAAATCGCCAGATACTTTGCGAATTCTATTATAAATCCAATTTTCAGAGCGTGAGAGGTGGCGTGCTAACTTTCTCGCATAAAGACGGGCAGAAGCGTTCATCCTGCTTTTGTCCAGTCCGATGGAAACACACGCTTCATTAATAACGAGATTCTGCATATGGCGATCGTAAATCAGACCACGCTCGCCTTCGCGGGGAATTTTTATTAAATACTGATGCAGCGCATCGGCACTGTATTTACTATTCTGAATGCCCTGAATATACAGCAAGCGCAGCGCGAGGATACCAGCAAATACCAGCAAAAGGAATGCTGTGGCAAACAAACGCGAATCGGTTACGCTGTTTTGCTCTTCCTGGCGAAATTTTTGGTTTTGAGGTTTCATATCATTTAGGACTGACGATAACCGTTGGTTTCAATTCAATAAAACCAAAATGCTCTTTGGCAATTTTATAAATGCGGCGATAACTGCTCAATTCTTCTGCCTGCGCCCGCAACCTTGAGATATCTTCTGCCAAGGTTTTTTTTGCTTTTTCCAATTCAACAATCTCGCGAGAGATTTCCCGTGTGCGAATACGTTCCCAAATGTAGAAAACGGACAAGCAAGACAGCATAACAAAAAGGATAACGACTGGTAGCCAGAGCAAACCGTAATTAGCCGCAGTAGGCTTTGGTTGTGCCGCTTTCCTTTTCAGCGCCTTGGCCATGGGCTTTTTATTCGGTGTTGTGGATTTTGGCAGCATTGCTTCTATTCTATTTTTTCGATTGCTCTGAGCTTGGCACTACGTGCACGTGGATTTGTTTTAATTTCATGCGCTGTGGCAGTAACAACCTTGCGATTCAAAGCTACACCTTCTGCACGATGGTCACATACACAAACGGGCAACTCCGGCGGGCATATACAATTACGTGATTTCTCCACAATAAAACGTTTTACCAGCCTGTCTTCAAGAGAATGGTAAGTTAAAATGACAAGGCGCCCACCAGATTTTAAAAGCTGGAATGCATCTTCAAGGAAAAGCTCCAACTCACCTAATTCGTCGTTCACTGCGATGCGCAAAGCCTGGAAAACGCGGGCGAAAGATTTTATTCGGTTGCCAGGAGGCAAACAGGTATCGAGTATTCGAACCAAATCAGTCGTTTTGGTAAGTGCCTTCATCTTCCGCTCTCTTACTACGGCACGGGCAATCAAGCGGGACTTCCGCTCTTCGCCGTATTGAAATAAAATATCTGCCAATTCTTTTTCGTCGATATCAGCCAACAATTCAGCAGCAGTCCGGCCGGATTGTTGATTCATTCGTAAATCCAGAGGGCCTTCACGCATGAAACTGAATCCGCGATCAGCTGCGTCGAGTTGGTACGATGAAACACCTAAATCAGCAAGGATTCCATCGCAGCCTGCGATGCCTTGTTGGCGGGCATATTCACGTATCCCTGAAAAAGGACCCAAAACCGGCGTGAAGCGCTTGTCATCACCAATTCTGGTTGCGGCTGCCTGGTGGGCATCCGGATCTCTATCAAGGCCGAAAACCTGTGCACTTTCACTGAGTTGATTCAATAAAACAGATGTATGTCCTGCTCCGCCAAGTGTTGCATCGATGTAAGTTCCATTGAGATTACCAATCAGAAAGCGCATCACCTCTTCCACCATAACAGGCTGGTGATAAACGCTATCCTCGATCTCGTGCTGTTTTTGCAATTTGTCAACCCTTCCTTGGGACACACCTTGCTTGTGGTATGTCAAATTTAAGACTATCTGTACAAGTCAGGTAGGGATTCAGAAAAGTCGTATAGTCCACAATTAGCAAATTTCGCTTGTTAGCTTGCACCTCCACGTTCATCACTCAACTTTTTATCCTTTTTCAACCGGGTTGCCATGAGATTATAAAAAGCTTCAAAAGTTGAAGGATTCCATATATCGAAAAAGTTGTTCATTCCAACAAAGCGAACTTGTTTATTTATATTGACTTCTTTTAGCATATCATCTGGAATATTCAAGCGTCCCTGCCCATCAATACTCACTTGATTTGTCGGTGCGGTGACACCCATCATTGCGAACATTTGATACTCATCCTCTGCATCCCAGTCATCCATCTTTCCAAGCATGTGCTTGTTATAGTAATCGATTGGATAAGCACGGATAAACAGACACCCTTCTTTCTCGATGATACGCAAGGCGAGTGCATTCAATTTCTTCAATTCGATAATTTCCCGAATGCGTGCCGGAATATTCACCCTGCCTTTCGCATCAAGATTAAAATCGAAGGTACCGGTAAAGCTTTGTATTCGTTCAAAGCCTTTTGAATTCACTTCTGCCACTTTTATCCACTTTTATACTACTTTACTCCACTTTACAACAAATATACGCCATTTGTCTATAAAAGCAAGAAAATTTTTATTCACCGAATAAAATAATTTTCATTTAAGATTATTTTTATTAAGGAATTGCAGATATGTAAGAATTGGGTGGAAAGAAGAAATGGCTTTTTTCAGAACACAACAGACCGCAGCTTAAAATATTTCATTGTACATTTCCCTATTGGCATGGTAAAAAATAACCAAAAAATCGTTTTACCAGTCCGAACGCTGTCCCGTAAAGCAATTGTTGTTTAATGGCGGAATAAATGTTAACTTATCACCGCTCACACCTCGCACTGCAGAATTCAGGGTTTTATCATGAAAAAAAACATAGGCATACTACTCCTTCATGGATTTACCGGCTCCCCAAACTCAATGGCATGGTTGGCAAAAGAATTTGAAAAACATAGCTATATCACATCCAGTCCCAGACTGTGTGGACATGGCACAAAACCGACTGACATGCTGAATTGTACGTATGCCAACTGGCTTACCGACGTGGAAATGGCCTATACAAACTTGCAGAAAAAATGCGACTCAATAATTCTGGTTGGTCTTTCGATGGGTGGAGCATTGGCTTTGTGCTTAGCAGCAAAACACAAAGTCGACGGGGTTGTAACAATGGCTGTGCCTTATTGTATTCGATTCAGGACGCGTCTGTTTGCGACACTTTTATACAGATTGGTTAAATTCCAATATAAAGTTAATGGACCTGATATTAACGACAAAGATGCACTGAAGTGGATGAATTCTTACAATTATTATCCGACGCGTGCTTCACTGGAAGTGTTTAAAGTGTTAAAAAAAATGAGGGTAAATATTAAATATATATCTTCTCCGGTAATGGTATTACACGGAAGCAAGGATCACGTTGTTGAACCGGGAAACGCGGATTTAATTTACAACGCATTGCAAACACCAACAAAAACCAAGAAACTCTATGATCGAAGTTTTCATATCTTATCCCTAGATTACGACAAAGAACTCGTTCTAAGGGATATTTTGCAATTTATAGAAGGGATAACAAAAAAGCTTATCTATGAAAAAACTGAATTACCTCCGAGCTAATCCAGTTTATGCACAGATTATGCAGATATAGCGATGGACAGGGATAACCCCTGCTCAAGCAGGGAGTTCATAAAATTAATATGCTAAAGTTGGGATTTAACCTATCAGGAGAGGAATGGCCACGCAAGAAGAAAGCTTTTCAAAATCGGATCAGCTAAGAAGTATTATCCCCTATCTCACCAAATATAAACCGAAAATTTTACTTGGATTTCTCTTCATCCTGCTTACCAACATCGTCGCAGTCATCCAGCCAATCTTTATTAAAAAAGCGATAGACTCCCTGGAGAGCGTAACGGATGTGAAGATTGTGGGGTATTATGCCCTTTCACTGGTTGGCATCGCCTTGATCGAAGGTGTATTCCTTTTTCTTATGCGACAAACCATAATCGTCGTATCACGATACATTGAGTACGATATGCGCAACGATTATTTCGCCCATTTGCAAAAAATGAGCATTCGATTTTTCCAGCGTCACAGTACCGGCGATCTCATGGCACGCGCGACAAATGATCTCAATGCGGTTCGTTCACTGGTTGGCCCGGGTATTATGTATTTAGCCAACACTGCAATACGGTTAATCGGTACACTTATCGTCATGCTTTCCATGAATACGACACTGACCTTTATTGCACTGCTCACTTTTCCGGTTATGGTTTTCACTGTCGCAAAATTAATGCGTCGAATTCACGATTCTTTTAAACGATCCCAGGAACTCTATTCTGATATAACGACCCATGCACAGGAAAATATCTCCGGAATCAGAGTAATCAAGGTTTATCTACAGGAACAACTGGAAAAAGAGCGATTTGGTAAACTCAATGAGAAATATGTGCAAGAACGCCTGTATCTGGCCAAAACCCGTGCCTTGCTCTGGTCCAGCATGGGCCTACTAGCTGGAATAGGCACACTTTTGGTGCTTTGGATTGGAGGCCGCCTGGTTGCACACAACGAAATTTCCATAGGTTCACTCACCGCATTTTTTACCTTGCTTACCAATCTCACATGGCCGATGATCGCCCTTGGTTGGGTGATAAATCTAACCCAACAAGGCATCGCATCAATGGCCAGAATTAATGAAATATTTCACATAGAACCGGACATCCCCCTCAATATTCATGGCGAAATGCGAGAATCCATGCAGGGTGAGATAATATTTAAAGATGTGAGCTTTGGTTACGATGGTGTACCAATATTGAGAGATATTAATCTGACAATTAAAAGTGGAACCACTTTGGCAATCGTCGGACGCACAGGATCAGGAAAATCAACGTTAGCGAACATGGTACCACGCTTACTTCAGCCGGATAGTGGACAAATTTCCATCGATGGCCTGGCGATCGAAAAATTTTCTCTGGCAAACCTTCGCCGTAACATCGGCTATGTCACGCAGGACACTTTTCTTTTTTCCGAAACGATAGCTGAAAATATCGCTTTCGGTGTAACTGATGCATCGCCGGAGCAGATTGAAAGAGCGGGGAAACTTTCGCAAGTACACAATGACATTCTTGCCTTCCCGCAACAATACGATACAATTCTTGGTGAAAGAGGAATCAATATTTCTGGTGGACAAAAACAGCGTACAGCCATAAGCCGGGCGATCATAAGAAACCCTGCGATCCTGATTTTAGATGATGCCCTTTCAGCTGTTGATACCTATACGGAAGAAGAGATACTGAAACAGTTGCGTCAAGAGATCAACAAAAGAACGACAATCATCATTTCACACAGAATCAGTACAATTCGCGATGCGGATCACATTATCGTTCTTGAACATGGTCGGATAACAGAACAAGGCAATCACGAAAAATTGCTCGCGCAAAATGGACAATATGCCCATTTATACCATATGCAATTGCTGGAAGAATCATTGGAGGAAATTTAATTGGCGGATCCGTTCGAAGAAAATGCCATAAAATCATATGATCACGTTTTAATGAAACGCCTTTTGCTTTTTGCGAAACCGTACTTCAAGCAATGGACGTTCGCCATTTTCACGTTATTCATCGCCTCGCTTTTGGAACTCTCATTACCCAAATTTACTCAAGTTGGAATTGATGAATACATTTCTACCGGTAATTTAAGTGGTTTATCACACCTTATTGGATGGTTTTTTCTGGTTTTGCTCGGCCTTTTTATTAGCCAGTTTTGGCAGACATATACGATGGACTGGCTCGGTCAAAAAATCATGTTCGATTTGCGACGTGCAGTTTTCGGCCACATACAGCATTTGCCCTTAAAGTTTTTCAATAAAAACCCTGTGGGTAAGCTGATGACCCGCGTCACATCCGATATCGAATCACTTAATGAGTTGTTTACGTCCGGACTTGTAGCGATTTTCGGAGACATTCTCACCCTGGTGGGCATCGTAATTATCATGTTAATTTTGAACTGGAAACTGGCTTTACTAACACTTGTGGTTTTGCCTTTACTTTTCATTGTCTCCATTCTGTTCAAAATTAAAGTTCGGGACGCATTCAGATTAGTACGTCAACGCATTGCTGCCATCAATACTTATTTGCAGGAAAATATAAGTGGCATGGTGGTCTCACAACTTTTCAACAGAGAAGAAAAAAATTTTATTAAATTCGATTCGCTCAATCGTGACCATCTACAAGCATTTTTAAAAACGATTTTTTATTTCGCCTTATTTTTTCCTTTAACGGGTTTTATCAGCGCTGTAACGACGGCATTCATTCTATGGTACGGCGGTGTGCAGGTCATTGCTGGAGCCTTGACATTTGGGGGTATTGTAGCATTTTTGCAGTATGTATTTATGTTTTATCGCCCAATTCGAGATTTATCAGAAAAATACAATATTCTGCAAGCAGCGATGGCCGCGAGTGAACGTGTCTTCCATCTACTCGATGAATCAATTGAAGAGGATTATGTGCCCGGTGCACCGAACCTGCACCCCGCCAGTGGCAAAATCGAATTCCGGGATGTATGGTTTGCATACAACGATGAAACCTGGATTTTAAAAAATGTAAATTTCACCATTAATCCCGGGGAAAACATTGCGATTGTCGGAGCAACCGGCTCCGGAAAAACGACATTGATAAATTTGCTTGGGCGTTTTTATGATATCCAGAAAGGCGCTATCTATCTGGATGGGAAAAACGTCCGTGATTATGCACTCGACGATTTGCGTGGGCAAATGAGCCTGGTGTTACAGGATGTTTTCCTTTTTGCCGGCACTATTGCCGAAAATATCAGCCTTGGTAATAAAAAAATAGACACCGAAAAAATTGCTGAAGCAGCGCGTCTGGTCAATGCCATGGATTTCATCGAAGAAATGCCGCAAAATTTGGATACCGAGCTCAATGAACGAGGTTCCATGCTCTCTGTTGGGCAACGCCAACTTTTAGCATTTGCACGCGCTCTGGCGCACGATCCTGCGATTCTCATTTTGGACGAAGCGACGTCAAACATAGATACTGAAACGGAACGACTGATCCAATCGGCGTTGGAGGAATTAATGGCAAACAGGACTTCGATTATCATTGCGCACCGGCTTTCGACTATCCAGCACGTTGATAAAATTATCGTGTTGCACCATGGTGAAATACGTGAAATTGGTTCGCACCAGGAATTATTAAAAATGGAAGGTTTATACTACAAATTGTACCAATTACAATTTGCAAATCAGGACGGTGTTGGAAACAGGGCATAAAAAAAGCCCCCAGCATACACCAGGGGCCCGGAGGGAGGAAATTTATGAAAAAGACTAAGATTACAAGAAGCGATATCCAGTACCGTGAATGGTTTCGATGTACTGGGATGGATATTTATATTCGCCTAATTTTTCACGTAGACGTTTGATATGTACATCGACCGTTCTATTAGTAACATAAACCTTTTTACCCCAAACTTTCTCCAAAATTTCTTTCCGACTAAACACATTGTTTCGTCTTGAGGCCAAAAGATACAATAATTTAAATTGAATATAGGTCAGGTCAATTGGTTTGCCTGCTTTGCGAACCCGATGCTCATCAAGATCAATTTCAATGTCTTTAACGCGGATTTTTTTATTGTCAAACATCGCAAGACGGCGGGCAATAGCTTTAATTCTTGCCGCCATTTCCCTGGAATGTACCGGCAAGTTAATAAACTCATCAGCACCGCTTTCCAAACCTTTAATTCGGAGGTTTTCATCGCTTGATTCAGACATAAGGATCAGTGCCGACTTCCGGGTCACCAAATCATCTTTTAATTCAGAGCAAATTAACCACGCATCCTCGCCGAAGTCATCCATGTTCAGCATAATAGAGATTGGTTTTTCACGCAAAGCCATGTCCTGAGCGATATCAATTTGATCAGAACTAATAAACGTGAAACCATCACGTTCCAATAACATTTTCAAAGATTCGGTTTGATTTTTTTCTCTTCCGAAATGAAGTACTGTCCCTCTATCCATCAGCTCCTCCAAAGTTGAAGTTAGTCCTAGGGCTTAATGATTGCAGAGCACTGGTTTAATTTCTTCAAATCTACTTCAAAAGATATGTCCAAGGGTGAGATTCCTGAGAAAGGCTCTGAATTCCTTCAGAGTGAAGACCACAGTCATTAGCCAGCTGTTGTTTCGTTTTTTCAAGACGATCGATTCATTAGCAAGCAGTGTGCCATTTCGAAACGAAAATTTTTTCAAGGCAACAAATTTATCAACATTGTCCTAGAAATATCTGCTAAATAACATCTTTTCAATATATTAATCGGCTTCAACATTGGTTACCAATCCAACAAATAATAACGATTGATGATAGAGACTATGAACTTAATTAAAAAACTGGTTGGAATTTACGCAGATTAATTTGACCGGAAATCACTCACCCCTGGTAAACTGGCCTATATTCGATCACAGTTTTGTCACATAGTTTGCAGAATATCTGCATTTATTTTTTTTCCCCGGATGTACTCGTTGCAACGACCAGCTTCTTCACGCCTGCCAAACGGGCTTTGTCCATCACTTTTACAACTTTGCCGTGATTAACCTCGGTATCCGCCTTCAATGTGAGCGTTTGTTCCTTCATTTCTGGCAAAATAGTTTTAATTTTATTTTCAAGACTGTCTACATCAACAGGTGAATCGTTTAAAAATAGATCTCCAATGGCGGTGAGATAGAGTGTAAATTCCTTCTTTTCTCCAATTTCCGCACTCGAAGCCTCGGGTAGCGTCAATTTCATTCCAGGCTCTTCCAAAAAAGTCGAAGAAACCATAAAAAAAATAAGCAACAGGAAAAGTACGTCAATCAATGAAGTGATGTTTATAACGGGTTTTCTCTTTTTATTTATTTTGAGCTGCATTCGGTGCATCTCCTGCGTCGGCCCAGTATTTTATTTTCATTATTAGATTCGAACTCTGTTTCTCAATATCAAGCACAAGATTTTCGGCTTTATCGATGAAAAAATTATAGAAAACTACCGCCGGGATACCAATACTAAGACCAACGATGGTGGTGATCAGCGCTTCACTGATACCACCGGACAGCGCACTTGCCTGCCCGACACCGATTTCGGCGATCACATTAAAAACCTTCAAAATGCCGATAACTGTACCCAACAAACCAAGAAGTGGAGCAATTCCGGCCACCGTTTCCAAAGCAACTAAACCGCGCTCCAGCGCACGAACTTCCTGACGTCCCTTCTCTTCCACCATTTCCTTTAACTCGGGTGAGGGGAGTTTATTATTTTGTAACACCGTCAGAATAATATTTGCAAAAGGACCATTATATTTTTGGCAAATAGCAACTGCCAAATCCAGGTCGTCCTTTTTACGAATAGCATCCAAAGCCGAAATGATTTCAGGTATTAAAATTTTTCGCTCACGCAGGGATAGGGTCTTCTCGATCACAATCGCCAGCCCGATAAGGGAAGAAAGTCCCAAAGGGATCATAATCAGACCACCTTTTACTAAAAATTGCCAAACCGCTTGTAACGACTCCATGCAAATCCTTTCACCGATATACTTTGTAATTGAAGGTTGCTGTAACTTCTAAATATTTTTCCGGAAAATTATCTGGTAATTTATCAAACGGAATTGATACCTCAATGGCCTGCTTGCTCGTCTCCATGAGGCTGATATGCCCATCATACCCTAAAACATCGACTTTCGTCAATTTTCCATCACGTTCGATTCGAAATTTTATCTGTGAACGCCCACTTATAATTCCCATACGGGAAAAAGCAGCTGGCGGGAAAATGTGTTCTTCGATTACCCTTTTTAGTTTCAGCATATAAGGCGCAAAATCCCAATCATACGTATTAAATGAGAGGGCTCCACTATCCAACGCCCGACTTAATGAATTATCCATTGCTGAATGCTGGACTGTTGAATTTCCAGGTTGTCGAGTCACGGTGTTTTTTGCATTATGAACCAACATGTCACGGGAAAAAGTTTCAGAACTCTGTTTTACATAACTGATTTTACTGCCTGTTTCATTGACTTTCGAAGCTTCAGCTTGTTCAGGTAGCGTTTTATCAAAAACTTCCGGTTGAATCTGTGAGTTCTCCTGTACACCCAGCAAATTTTCTATTTGTGCTGCATCAGCATAACCTTTGCTGAACGGATTATCAACCGGAAGATCATCGGGTGCATTTTCGTTTTGCGCACGTGCGTTTTTATCAGAGGCATAGGGGGCATTGTCGGGTGCGTCTTTGAGACGCGCTGACTCCGGTGTCTCAGCAAGTTCCTTAGATTTCGGTTGGGTAAAATCAAAAACGAGGGGGGCAGGCTCTGCAGCATTCAGATTTTGGGGAGTAACAAAAAAATAGGCATCACGCATAAAAAGCAGCAGACTGATAATGCCAAAAATCAGAACATGAAATATAGCCGAAAAAAGAATCGAATAGAGAAACCAATGTTTTTTAATGTGTTTGACCATATTTCAAAAAAGACAACTTCCTTGGATATAAATATTTTTTGTATGGAACATGCTGCGTGCATAGTATATTTTCGTATCTGCAATCGAAATCTTGTGCAATAAACACAAGCATCAGATATTCAGACGCTTTAAATCCTGCGCGAGTTCTATCATTCCATTAAATTTTTTTGCGCACTCGTCTTGAATATTCACCAGCTCGCATTCAGGATACATGTGTGTTAACAGTAATTTTTTAACATTTGCAACCTGTGCAAGTTCCCCAACAGTCTCCGAGGTTAAATGGTAATCAATTCCTTTTCGTGCAGCTGGAAAAGAGCACTCAGCTAGTAGCAAATCTGCGCTTTTTGCGAGCGTTAGCAATGATTCGCACGGCCCGGTATCACCGGTATATACAAGTGAAGATTTCCCTTTCTTGAATGAATAGCCATTTACCGGAACCGAGTGTTGCAATGCTAAAGTACTTACGGTTATCCCCTCCCACTCCCAAGACTCGTCCTGTTTTTCAATAATCTCAACACCAAAATCAGTTTCATTTAACCACTGGCCGTGTGCTACTGCCAAATTCGAAAACCAGTTATTTAATCCACATGGACCAAAAATTGGTAAAACGCCTCGTCGTTGATATCCAGGAGTATTAACAGTCGCCCATAAAAAAGGTACGAGATCCGCGACGTGATCTGTATGCCAATGACTGATGAAGATTGCATCGAGGTCCCGGTAATCCTCCCCCGCTTCTAAAAGCCGGCGCAAACTTCCCGCACCGATATCCAGCAAAACACGACGATTCGTCTCTTTTATTTTCAATAAATAGCTGGCCATACTGCGTTCCAGAGTTGCAGCGCATGTTCCGGAGCCAAGGACAACCAGCTCAAACTGTGTTTCAACCATCATTCTTTTCCGTAACTTCAAATATCCAGTTCAAATAATCAGACAAGCCGTTAACAACAGGTAAAAAAACAAGTTCAGGCACTTTGTAGGGATGTATTTGGGGTAATATTTCTTTTATCTTTTCGATATTCGCAGTTGTGGTTTTGATGATCAGCAGCAATTCGTTATCTTCGCAAACGTCATTATCCCAGAAATAAATCGACTCAACTCCTGGTACAATATTCACGCATGCGGCAAGATGCTGCTGAATTAATTCATGTGCAATTTTCTGTGCACTTTCATGGTTGTTCACTGTTGAAAATGCCACTAGTGCCTGTGCTTTCGCACCAGGCTGAAAATTTTCAGTCATAATTTGATTTTGTCCATTCCAGGAAATCAAAAATTTATTAGAAAATTAAGCCATTTTTCCCTAAACTTCTGTCTGAAAAACAAAGGTCTAAACTATTTTAATCAATGCTAAAAAGCAAGCGCTATCCTTTATCAATGTTAACATCATAAACGAAATGAAACGAATACCGAGCTGCATCTTTTATCTTTTCATATTTTTTTCTGCAAATCTGGCAGCCCAGCAATCCGAAGAGATAGTGCAAAGTCAAGCACCAATTCGTGAGATTTTAGCAGGAACGGATTCGATTTCCCTCGAAAAATTCATTCTCTGGCACTCCATTCTCGATACCATGGTCTGGCGCTATCATCGGCATAATGCTACAATGAATATAAACCGTTTTTCCGACGCATCTACGCTGGATTTTAGACTTTCAGCGCAAGAAAAACTGGAGCAGCAAATCGATCGCGACTATGTCGGTGCGAGACTCAGCCAGGACCAACTTGACAGACCAGCCTTACTAAATATAACAGGACTAACACGGTTCGGAGCCAACGCTCTGAGAAACTACAAAAACAGGCCACGGAACGTGAGCGAACTTCCCATTCCATCACAGATGGAAATGGATATTTTAAATATTATTTGGGAAAATGAGCATGCAACGGGTAGGGAAATTTATGAAGGACTTGACTCAACACAATTGCTAACTTTCTTGCAACTAAGAGAAAATCTGCAGCAAATGAGCAAAACTGGCTTTCTAAGTGAAAAAATCATTTCACCTCAAAATCCATTTACCTTCATGACGCCTCTTGGTGATTATTCTTTTGAAATGTCCCCGAAGAACAAACGTAATCGAGAATATGAATACCGGCCATTGGTCGCCCGGCAAGACATGTTTAATTATCTAAGCAGCAGACTCTATCTCCTTAATGGAGAAGCATCCCCCCCGCAATCTGAAGTTGAGAAAATCCATGAACTTCTCTTACGAATGATTTCCTCTTCACAAACGAGCCACTTACTACCGTAAAGTTGCCGGGTTAATTTTATTCCTAACCGAAAGACTGGATAGTTTTTTTCACATTAGCCAGTAGAGGATTCGACCACATCCTTCACAGGTGATAACCTGTTCATCCCGTTGCATGTGGGTCAGCAAATAGGTTGGTAATTTCATGAAACAGCCGAGGCATTTGTCATCTTTTATAGGCACGATTGCACGCTTATAGCGTTTGCGCAAACGCTCATAATTTCCCAAAAGCGGTCTTGGAATTTTTGCTGTCATTTCATCGCGTGCATTTTTTAAGGTTTCCGAGCTTTCGGTTTTTACTTCGAAACCGAGTTCCTGAACTTCCTTTAATTCTTGTATCATCAAGTCGAGGTCCTGAAGGGCGACCAATTTTTCAAGTTGATTTCTCATTATGCTTTCTACTTATTCAGTTAATAATTCTTTGAACTCATCGTAAGAGGTAACATCTTTTAAACGATCACGATTTGATTCTTTACTTAAAAATTCAACGAGGCGACCAAGAACAGGCAGATACAAATTATTTTCTTCAAACGGTGGGGCGACAACAACAAAAATAAGATGAACGGGTTGTCCATCGAGGGAATCCCATTCCAGACCATCGCTTACTTTTGCAAACGCAATCGTAAGATTTGGCGCGGCAGTAGTTCGACCGTGTGGCACTGCTATCCCCTTACCAATTCCGGTGCTGCCAATGCTTTCACGACGATGCAGCATCTCAGAAACCAATTCTTTGTTTTTAATAATCCCGGCATCAACAAACTTCTCCACAAGCTTATCCAATGCATCCTCTTTTGTCTCCGCAATAAAATCAGCGAAGAAAAGGTCCTCCCTGAAATAGGAAATCAAATCATCAATAGCCATTCAGCCTCCAATCAATTTTCTAAACGCTTGCCGTTTTCTATTATTTCACGGATTTCAGGAACTAAAAATGTGTCGTCCAAATCGAGTTTCGCCAGTTCCTTCGCAATTATCGCAATTTTTTGTGAGTCAAGCAATGAATTATTAATAATAATCATTTTTTCCGATCCAACCCGGCACCCACCACCGGCAAAATCCCCTTTCTCATAACGCAACTTGAAGCCAAGCCGTGTGGTCAGCTCTTCCAATGCTTTTAATATTTCATCTTCGTTCATATTCGATGAGGCCACTATAGCAAATCCATATATTTCTTGCGCTTGAGCATATCGATTACCTGACGGACATCCTGGCTTCGATCCTTTGGGCATATCAACATTGCGTCTTCCGTATCTACTACAATCGTATCCTGCATACCGACCAACGCGATTACTTTATCATTACCCTCCACCAGACAACCATTTGAGTCGATTAAAATGTGTTTATCAGAAGTGACATTGCCATCAGCGTCCTTGTTGCGAATCTTATAAACTTCGCTCCAGGTCCCAACATCATTCCAACCAAAATCACCTGGAATGACATACACATTTTCGCTTTGCTCCATCACGCCATAATCGATGCTGATATTGCGGATTTGTTTATAAACACGCTCAATAGTTTCTTCCTCTTCAGAGGTACCAATAGCCTTATCGACATCATCCAAACCATCAGCCATCGTCGGCAGGTGCAGCTCAATTTCATTCAAAATTGTCTCAGCCTTCCAGACAAAACAGCCACTATTCCACAGAAAATCGCCACTATCCATGAATCGACAGGCTGTTTCAAAGTTGGGTTTCTCAGCAAACGCCTTCACTTTATAGGCTTTGTGATCTCCCTCTTCGATTTGTTTGTTGTCGTATTGAATATATCCGTACCCGGTGGCAGGAAAAGTAGGTTGAATACCAAGAGTTATAAGGGCATTGGATTTTTTCGCTAATGCACCGGCGTGCGCAAGATCGTCTATGAATTGCTTTTCATTAAGAATCAAATGATCGGCAGGCAAAACAGCCATAACTGCCTCCGGATCAATCTTACGCAAAAACAGCGCACCTAACCCAATACAGGGGGCGGTATTTTTTCCAAGAGGCTCAACAATTATATTTTTTTCAGGTAAACCAGGGAGTTGTTCGAGGATTTTATCTTTGTGAATGGGTAATGCAACGATGAAAATATTTTTCAGTTCGATAAGCGGTTCAAGCCGGTCTATCGTTTGCTGAATCATGGTCCGTTCACCATGAATTTTCAGCAATTGTTTTGGAAATTGTTCTCTACTTTTAGGCCAAAATCGTGTTCCGGTACCACCCGCCATTATCAAACCAAACATAGAAGCCACTCCTGTAATGTTGAATCATTCCTTAACAACCTGTTCACACGAAATCAGATGTGATCAGGGACATTCAAAGTAATTGCTCGCGTTGTAAAAATCAAGAGGTTTTAGCCATAACTATAATAGAAATATAGAAGGACGAGCTGAAATTTGCGCAAGGAAAATATCCCCACAAGCATTTTATATTTGCAACATTTTATAAAATGCACCGATTTCTATTTCACCCGAATGCAGTTTAATATTTAAACTGTTCCACCATGGTTTGCAATGCGGAAGCCATTCGAGCCAGTTCCCGTGAGCTCGATTTTGAATCAGTGGCACCCGAGCTAGTGCTTTCAGCAGCTTGAGCAACTCCGGTGATATTCAGAGTTATTTCGCTTACACCATTCGCTGCATCATTGACACTGCCCAGAATGTCGGAAGTGGCAACAGATTGCTCCTCAACAGCACTTGCGATAGTAACCGATAATTTGCTGACATTTTCAATTACATTACTAATGTCATGAATAACGGTCACGGTTTCCTGAGTCTCATTCTGAATTTTTTCGATTCGTTCACGTATCGAATCCGTTGCTTCGGTCGTCTGATCTGCCAGTGTCTTAACCTCATTCGCCACTACAGCAAATCCCTTACCTGCAGTTCCTGCACGGGCTGATTCAATTGTTGCATTGAGCGCAAGAAGGCGTGTTTGTGCAGCAATATCAGAAATGATTTTAACGACTTGCTCGATCTCTTTACTGCTCTCATCAAGTTTTGTGATTGTTCGGCCAGCGGCAAGGGCATATTTTGCTGCGTCTTCGGCAATTGAAGCGGCTTTATGTGCACTCACGGAAATTTCTTTTATGGCATGGTTCATCTCTGAGGTACCATTTGCAACCATGTTCACACTTTGACTAATTCGTTCTGATGCCGAGGAAACAGTGCTGGACTGATGTGCTGTTTGGACAGCATTTGTTGCCATCATCTCACTGATAGCAGTAAATTCTTCTGAGGATGTAGCCAGATTTCGCGCATTCCCCGCAATGTTCGTTATACTCGTTCGTAAATTGTGAATCGTTTTGTTCACACCCTCCTGCAATGTTTCAAACGAGCCATCAAACTTGCCATCAACATGTACGGTTAAATCATTTTCGGCAACAGAATTGAGAATCCGTGAAATAGTCGTGATCGGGTTATCAAAAGCCTCCAGCATTGCATTGATTCCCTGGCAAAGTTGTTTGTAAGTCCCCTCATAATTTTCCTCACGGGCACGCATGGAAAGATTTCCGGAACGTGCAGCTTTGATTAACACGTCTATTTCATGGACGATATTATGCAAAACGGTGACCGTTTTGTTTACACTTGATCCAAGTACACCTTTTGATTCATTTTTTCCACTGCTGGATTTTAAAATCGAATTTTCCAGGTCCCCAACTGCAACAGCATCCATTTTTTTTGCAGAATGCAACAGGTTTGTCAACATGCCCTTAAAGGCGGAACCCAGCTCGCCTTCTTGCACAACCTTTAAAGCAGGGTTGTGCAGCTCGTCTTTCGCGATAAGCCGCGCTTGCACAGTAAGCAATCGTAACCGGCTTTGCATTGCATCAAAAGCTTCTTCCAAATCCCCTTTTTGATTTGAGTGAACCAATACAGCTTTTTCAATAGGCTCACCGGCATTCATTCTTGCCTCTGCCTGTTCAGCCCCCAACTTACCAGCTGCGATTTCCTCTGCCCGGTAGACCAACTCCGTAAGTTGCGTTTGCATTTTTTTGAAGGCACTTCCAAGTACTCCTTCCGCAACCTCGCCGGAATGATTCGTTGCAGTTCGTGTTTTCAATTTTCCATCAGCGATATTGTTGGCGCGTTGAGCAAGAATTTTCAGATTTTGCACCATTTCATTGAAAGCCTCTCCCAATTCACCGCGCTGCTGGTGTTGCAATGCTGGATGAGCAAGGGCATCTGCAGCAATAAAACGAGCCTGAACGGTCAAGATTTTTAGCTGTTGCAGCATTTTTAGAAAGGCCTCTGCCAAATCTCCATGCAGACCATACATCTCTGCATTAGCCAGTCGGATCGCTGCGGCTTCAACCGATTCACCATTTTCAATCGCTTCCTCTAATGCGATCGCTCCAAGTTTACCAGCGGCAATATCGTTTGCTTTCTCCACCACTTGTCCAAAACCATCCAGCATTTTATTACAAGCTTTTGCCAGTTCCCCAATTTCATCTTTCGAATTGGTGAGCAACTTAGGCTGATGCAAATTTCCATTTGCGATTTTTGTTATCACTTCCACCGTTTCTGAGATGGGGCGACTGAAGCTTTTACTGATGAGACTGGAAATCAGAAAAACGATAAATCCGATGGCCAGAATAATGACGAGAAGTGATTTGATGAACGAGTGCACAGCAGCATAGATGACCTCTTCCGATTCTTCGATGACAGCTATCCAATATCGCGTTGAATCAGAGGGCTGGTAGTACACCGGGCTGTAAGACAGGATCTTACCATTTCCTGCGTCCGCAATACCAGTTTGGGCAGCGACCATCATCTTAAACGTAATCGAATCAACTTCCGACTTTATCGTATTTGCAGGTTTATCTAATTGAAATCCCCACGCCAACGCGCTATCAGGATGAGCAAGAAAAAACCCCTCATGATTTACCAAGAGTGCGTTTCCTGAATTCATCATTTGAAAGGGATTGAGAAATGATGCTGCATAAACGTCCAGTACAACGATACCATGTCCCGTTCCATCCTCATCAAATACGGGTGTGGCATACTGCATTAGAGGCACAAAAGGCTTTGTCACAAGGCCGTCTTCGGTTTCCAAAGCTAAACGGGAAGAATAAATCGTTCCTGGTTGGACTTTCGTTACTTCACTAAAAAATGGTTGCCGGCTTCTGTTTTTTCGTTCAGCTTTCGAGACAATCCAACTCTTCCTGCCATCGCAATCGATTCGAACAATCTCATCACCGTTTTCATTTATATATCGAATTTTCTTGTAACGATCATTGTTTTGTGAAAAGCTTAAGTACATATTTGCGGTTGCATCGGACCAGTAATTTATCTCATCGGGATCATCAAAGACAAAAGCTTCCATGAGATTATTGATAGCAAAACTGGTACTTAGAAAACGCAGATCATTCTCAACTTTTCTCAGACTCGCCTGTAGTAATGCAACCTTTTCATCCGACTTATCCTGCAGGTTGTTAATGGCTGTGTTCTCAAGATTACTCGAGGTTATGACAACATTATATCCACCTAAAATTAAAAGGGGAACAATTGAGATGAGAAGAAAATAAAGAATGAGTTTTTTTCGAATCGTATGTAATTTCAGCATTTTAATTGTTCCCGTTTTAAAAGGAGAATTGCTCAGCGAGTTCTTGTAGTGCAGCGGCCATTCTCGCCAACTCCTGCGATGTTGTCCGGGTTTCTGCTGCTCCATTGCTTGTATTCTGGGCTGTTTGCGAGACATTGATTATATTTTTTGTGATTTCCTGGACACCATTTCCGGATTCATCAATACTACGCTGAATTTCTGAAGTGGTGACGCTCTGTTCTTCCACCGCACTGGCAATATTGTTCGAGATGTCGGTTATCTGATCAATGATTTTGCCCACATCATCAATTACCGTGATGCTTGCATTCGTATCATTCTGGATGCTCTCGATCCGTTCCCGAATCGTCTCTGTCGCCCTTGCAGTCTCATCGGACAGTTGTTTGACCTCGTTGGCAACAACGGCAAAACCTTTCCCGGCTTCCCCCGCCCGGGCTGATTCGATTGTTGCGTTTAAGGCCAACAACCGGGTTTGTGCCGCAATATCCGATATAATTTTGATAACCTGATTGATATTCGTACTGCTATCATTGAGCCGGTGGATCGTTTGATTTGCGAGTTTTGCCTGGCTTTGTGCGTCGTGTGCTACATCGGAGGCTCTGTGCGCATTTGAAGCGATTTCACGAATGCTGTGACTCATTTCCGAGGTACCAACGGCCACAGATTTAATATTGCGACCAATTTGCTCCGATGTTTCTGAAACAGTGGTTGATTGTTCTGCGGTGTTGGTAGCGTTTAGGGCCAAGTTTTCACTAATGACAGCAAATTCTTCTGCTGAAGCGGCGAGATTCTGTGCATTAAAACTTATATTCGCAATATTCTTCTGAAAATTTTCGATTGTGAAGTTTAAAGCCTGCTGCAACAGTGTAAAACTGCCATGAAATTCACCATCGACACGAGCTGTCAGGTCATTCATAGAAAGTCGTGTAAACACCATGCCAATTTCTTCCAACGGAGTTTCAATGGCTTGCAATAAGTCGTTGAGATGCTCACAAACGACTTTGAATACGCCGTCGTACTGATTGGTCTCTGCACGCAGAAACAGATTTCCCTGTTTCGCACCATCGATTAACGCAACAATTTCATCCAGAACTTTTTTAAAATTGATCGCTGTACGTTGAATGCTCGAAGTGAGAATACGTGCACTTTCCCTTTCCTCTTCCCTATCTTCATTCACTAAATCGGTTTCCTGCGGTTGCAACGAAGGATTGGTCAAATCCCCATCCGCCAGGGCATTGATTTGGATTGCGGCACGTTTTAAGTTTTGTATCAGTGCATGAAAAGCTTCTCCCAGCTCCCCTTCAATCTCATTTTCCAATATTATGGCATCCAATTCATCGCGAGAAAGAGTGCGCGCTTGCAAAGTCAGTAAACGGCAACGGCTTTCAATTTGATCGAAAACAGCGTGGAGCGGCCCATTTTCTGCGTTTTCTACCTTTGCAGCTTCCATAACTTCGACACCAGCATTCAGCGCTTCTTCAACTTCATTCATGTCAAACTGCCCGGCAGCTATCTTTTTTGCACGAATGAGAAGAGCCTTCATTTGAAGAGCAACCGTATTTATATCAGCACGGATGCCTTGTGTATTCGCTGCTTCTGATGCTAATTTTATGTCATCGATGAAATCCCCAGTGACAAGTTGCGTAGATTGCTCGTGTAAATTGTGCACATATTCTACGAGGCTGGCGAATCTATGGCCAAGTTCACCTTCAGTTTTCAGTGCGAGAGAAGGATTTTGCAGATCATCTTCGGTTATGGCTTTCGCCTGCTCGCCTATAATTTGCAATTGTTTTTCCAGGACATCTAAGCCAGCCAATAAAGGATCATCAGCCTTCGTTTTTTCAGAAGGATGCAGAATGGAATTATTAATATTCGAGCTGTTCTGTTCATAACTTTCCAAATCGAAGGAGCCTGTAACAAGACGGTCAACTTTCACTGATACGATATCCCAATAACTCTCCTCGGAAGTTGTGGCATAATTCGCCTCTGGCGGTTTTTCATTCGGAGTATTGTCCTGATTAAGGTCATGTATAAGCTGGCGTACAGGAAAAAACACAACACCGATGGTGAGCAAGGATCCGCCAAATAAAAGGCCTAATTTGGAACTGGTTTCCGTCGTTTGCCCAAGGATTGTGAAAAAAATGACTTCAATAAAAATGTAACACAGGAGCGGAAGCGCGGTTAATAAGACTAATTTTTGGACTCTCGAAAATCTTAAAATTAGAAGGTTTTGTCGGTTTAATTTCTTCGCGACAAGTAAAATTTTTTCTAAGCTCCAACGCATTGGCTCTATCTCCTGCAATTCGCCTCAAATGAAAACTGCCCTAATCCATGCAAATCGGCATTCAAAAAATCAATCTAAAGAGAATTGATACCATTTTAATGACTCCTGAGTTTCTCCTTGCCATTCGCTTCGATTTTATTTAAAATTCGCTTTAAACCTGAGACTTTCTGGATGAAAAAATCACGACTCTTCAAAATAATTCTCGCCTTTTTTCTCGCGATATTGCTCCCTGTCCTCTCTGTCACTATTTTCGAGGTGATTCAACAGGACAAAAAGGAAGCCTTGCTGGAATCCATCTACCAGCGTCAATTGGACACAATTCTTTTTGCGGTAAACCAAAATTGCTATGATAATTTTAATTCCTGGGTAATCAAACTTTCCAGTTACTTTTTAAAGCAGCCGAAAGCTCTGAGCCAGCCGGAAATGGTCCGAAAGACGTTAAGAAATTTTGTTCAATCCTACTCATCCATACAAGGGGCGTTTTTACGGACAAATATCGGACAATATGTTACGTTCATGGATGCATCACTGCCTGTTGCACGAAATAATGAGCTCAGCGCAGCTTCATTAAACGAAATTGAGGAAATCATTATAAAGGATCGACAAGCCATTCTCACAATGACGGATCATGCCGTTCAAGGGTACGTCAATCCACATATCATAAAATGGCAGAAAGTAGAAAATGCACACAAGACTTTGCTGCTTTTCCCCTTGGTCAATATTGAAAACGCCAATAAAATTCTGACTCTGGCAGGAATTTTCATCGATGACCGAACTTTTATTGAGGAAATAGTTGGGCGGAAATTCAATTCCATGCAGGAAAGCAGTTTTATTTTCGCAGTGCGCGATACGAGTTCAGGTGAAATGATATATGCGACAGAACATGTCGAATCCGATATTTTCGAGCGCAGTGAAGCTCTATGGATTATCCCCAGTTTACAACTGGAAATTAAACTCGCCGGCACAACCCTGGATGAATTTACCCACGTGCAAACACGCACAAACATTATCTTTTTAACCATTATAAATATCATACTTTTGAGCAGTATTTTTTATATTATTCGTTATGTCTACCTCGAGATGCTACTGGCGCAAAAAGAGAAAGACTTTGTGGCCAATGTTTCGCATGAACTTCGTACCCCTCTTGCTCTCATACGCATGTTTGCGGAACTTATGGAGATGGGCAGAGTACGTTCTGAAGAGAAAAAACAGCATTATTACAAGACAATCATGGCGGAAAGCACGAGACTCACGCAACTCATTAACAATATTCTCGATTTCTCAAAAATTGAATCGAAAAGAAAAACCTATTCTTTGAAACCAACCAATATTCGAATGCTCATAATGGACATTCTCGATTTTTATCAGTACCATGTCAGTCAAAAAGGATTCAAAATCAACAACAACCTCGAGCTCAATCTTCCCCGGGTTCTCCTGGATGCGGAAGCAGTAAAGCAGGCCGTAGTTAATTTGATTGACAATGCAATAAAATATTCCAACGGAAACAAAAACATCAATATAACACTGCAACAAAAGGACAGCGCCGTCATTTTATCAGTGCAGGATTTCGGACTCGGTATACCTGTTAGTGAGCAGCAAAAAGTTTTTAACAAATTTTACCGTGTTGAAAACAGCCTTGTACACACGACAAAGGGCAGTGGTTTGGGTTTAACCCTCGTTAAAAATATTATGGTACAGCACAGAGGGCAAGTTACAGTGAAAAGTAAGGTCGGTGAAGGGAGTACTTTTTCACTTATATTTCCAATAGATTTAAAAAATGGAGCACAAAATGGCCGCAATATTGATCATTGAAGACGAAGCAGAAATGGCCTCGGGTTTAAAAGATACATTTGAATTTGACGGACACGATATACACATAGCAAACAATGGCAAAACAGGTCTGGATATGGCACTTTCCAATACCTATAATCTGATTATTTTGGATGTGATGCTCCCTGAAAAATCGGGCTTTGATGTATGTAAGGAACTTCGCAAAACGGGTGATAAAACCCCAATTATAATGCTCACAGCAAGACAGCAGGAAATCGACAAAGTGCGTGGTTTGGAACTCGGTGCGGATGATTACATAACAAAACCGTTTAGCGTTCGGGAATTGCTTGCCCGCGTTAAAGCTGTTCTTCGCCGATATCCCGAAAATACGCATACCGACCTGAAATCGATAAAAATTGGTGAACTTGAAATCGATTTTGAGAATTACAAAGCAAAGAGTTCAAATTCAAAAGTCGATCTCTCGTATAAAGAATTCGAAATTTTAAAATTCCTTTTCCAGCATAAAAATGAAGTCGTTAGCAGAGACGAGCTATTAAACAAAGTGTGGGGCTATGAAATCTACCCGACTTCCCGCACAGTGGATAATTTTATAGCGAAAATCCGTAAAAAAATTGAAAAAGATCCGGCAAACCCGGAACATATTTTAACGATTTATGGCATCGGTTACAAACTGCTTGAGTAGGAAATTAGCAAACATAAAACACGTAGGACAATATCAACAAGAGCTAACGCAGATGAACGGCACTGAGTTGCGATTTGCTCCATAAATTCGACTTTATCCCATCATAAATCCTTCCGGTTTTTTTACATTTCATTACATGAAATCGTACAGTTATTGACACTTATATTTAAACATATGTGTATCATTAAACATAATTTGAGCAAAACGCTTTGATCCCCCAAGCAAATTGGATTAAAATTGATAAAGCCGTTCCTTTACTTATTTTTGTCCCTCGGCCTAATTCAGGAAAATCAGCAACCAATAATCAAACTTGCATCGCAATGGCGCTTTGAAATTGGTGATAAACCCGTATTTGCTCTCCCCGACCACGATGATTCCAACTGGACTTTTATTAAAGTGCCGGCGCCCTGGGAAAATGTGGGATTTCCCGGTTATGATGGCTACGCCTGGTACCGCACCTGGTTTCAGGTTCCGGAAGACATCAAACTTGAAGATCTCTACCTCAAACTCGGCCGTATCGATGATGTTGATGAGGTCTATCTTAACGGCGAAAAAATCGGATTTTCAGGTCAATTCCCACCAAATTACAAAACTGCATGGGATCAGGTTCGAATCTATAAATTACCGGCCAATTTACTCAAACCCGCAGAAAATAATCTGATAGCTATCCGAATCTATGATTATCATATCAGTGGCGGAATTTACGAAGGCCCGCTTGGGATTTACTACATGCCCCATGAGCTTGAACTTAAAGTGGATTGTTCAGGCAAGTGGAAATTCTCGCGTGGAGATTCGAGTCACTGGCGCAACACAATCATCCTGGACAATGCATGGGAACAGATTACTGTTTCCAAAGAAATGGACTTAAAATCGAAGCAATCTCCGGATGAAGTTGCATGGTACAGAAAACAGATCCTCATACCTTCGAGATTAGCCAATCGCAAACTTGTTTTCATCACTGGCCAGAAGACCGAATGTGAAAAAGTTTACTTCAATGGGGAGCTCATCAGCGCTGTACTCGAAGGACAAAAAGCAAACAAAGCCTCGCAAAATCTCAATGCTTCCCCGTGGCAGTATTTTGCAATCCCGCCAGATCTCATTCAATATGACAAATTGAATACTTTAGCCTTACGGATTTGTACCCCGTCCCACAATGGGAGTATATTAACAGGCCCCATTGGGATAACAACCGAGGAAATTGTTCAAAAATACAGCCAAAGATGATCCGAATCATCTCCCCAATTATCTTCCCTCGTATTATCCAACTACAATCAAATTTTTCTAATGTCGCCCATTATTTATTTTGATTGGTCTAAATGAAATTGTAATTTCCGAACCAGGATGAGAAAATTTTAAATCGGGATAACATATGCTGGATAAAATTCTTGACAAAAATCAGGATTTGGGATTTGGCACAACGGTTTCGCAGCAAAGTCGTGCAAGACTTCTAAATCGCGATGGATCATTCAATGTAACTCGGACAGGCCTTCCCTTTGCTAAATTCCTGAACACGTATCATACGCTTATCGCGATGCATTGGGGCATCTTCCACATCACACTCATCGTGGCATACCTTGGTATCAATCTTCTATTTGCTGCACTCTATATGCTTGCTGGCCATGAAGCACTAAGCGGTATTCACTCGGTATCTTTACCAGGCAGGTTTCTGGAAATTTTCTTTTTCAGTGTGCAGACCTTTACGACAGTTGGTTATGGTCATATTACCCCTGTAACAACACTGGCAAATCTAATCGCAACAGCGGAATCCTTTGCCGGCCTTTTGGGTTTTGCTCTTGCTACAGGTTTGCTGTTTGCCCGTTTCTCACGCCCAACTGCCGAAATTTTATTCAGTGAAAATGCTCTCGTTTCACCTTACAAGGGCATAACCGGTCTTATGTTTCGCATAAGCAACGCACGCCGCAATCAGCTTGTTGACTTGTCCGTCCGGCTAATTCTGAGCCGTTTTGAAGTGGATGCACACGGTAATCGTAAACGGCAATTTCATAATCTGGAACTGGAACGAGATCAGGTTGCTTTTTTCCCATTAACATGGACAATCGTGCATCCAATCAATGAAACCAGTCCATTGCAAGGCTTAAACGCAACCGACGTTGCGGAATCCGAAGCCGAAGTTCTCATCCTGCTCAGCGCCTTCGATGAGACTTTCTCGACTACCGTACATACCCGATCGTCCTATCAATGGGATGAAATTGTATGGGGCAAGAAATTTGTCAACCTGTTTGAATTGGGCAAAAATGGCGAAATGAGCGTCGATGTGAGGAAATTGGGGGATTGGGAGTAAATAAGTAAAAATTAATTGGTCATAGATTAACAAAAAACTAATTTTATTTTACTGATTTCATGATATTTTCGATTAGAAATCGAGATTAAGTCTACCTTCGAATACTATATATTTATCTCACGGCAAAACATACTTTGTTTTTATTTTTTATCATTTTATATGTGTTATCTTCTGTACAAAAACCTGATTTTTCTCGGTTATTAACCGAGCCATATATATCCCACTTGATACCATCATGCCATGAGAGTCGCGCCCATCCCAAAGGCTGTCATGAACTCCTGAAGAAAAATATTTTTTATCAAAAAATGAACGAATTAATCTTCCATTTAAATCATGGATTTGCAAGGACAGAAACATTTCATTTTGTATTTGTATTCGAAAGGATGTTACTGATTCAAACGGATTTGGATAACTGCTAAACGTCACAGCATCAGCCTCAATGTTTTGTTTATGTTGTTTAGCACTTTTCTTTTGCGATTCCTCATCGAGTATGATGATGAACGAAAGTGCTGATTGAGTTGATTGTTGAATTTCCAATGGAGTACAATTATAAACATATTCGATACTGGGTATTGTCGTATAAGTAGAATTGTCCTGATTACTAAATAATTGAATACGAAATTCATTTAGCAGGTCTGGGCTAGCTTTGAATTTGAGATGCAATTTACCAACGTTTTCTTTGGAAAATATTTTAAATCGCCATTGCCCAGTATTTTCGATGGGAAATCTATGGATATCCTGTGAATAATTACCTTCATGACCTACCCATTCCAAATGATCAAAATAGATTTGAACCGTACTGTTTAAAGAAGGCGGATCAATCATATCATATGGATCCCATTCTGTTTTTGAATCATCTTTTAAACCTAAAAATATTGTGTCGGAATGATCCCCGGAAACAGCTGTTATCGCTAAATTATATTGGGTGGTATCCGCAGAAAAACCTATATAAGTGGTGTCAGTATTTGTAGGATTCACTAAAAAGCCTGCCAATGTACTATCAACTTTATTAGAATCCGGTAAGAAACTCAGCAATGTATCATCTGGAAAAGCCCACAGTAATAAACCGTCAAATTGGTCTATGCGATGTCCAGCTCCAGGCTTATCAAAACCCTTTCTGAGCTTAAAAGTTTGATTTACCAACTCAATGGGTCGGATATTTTGGATATGCATTTTGAATAGAAACGGATTTCCAATAAGATTCCACCCCGGATGCAAAGGGATCTGAAATACATTGTGGATTGCTACTCTTGCCCCTGGTTTCACATTTATATTTGTCGCGCTTTTTGTTCGAATCAGAATTGCCTGCCCTGGAGACAGGCTGTCAGAAAATGTAAAATCACCGAATGGATTAGATGCCATTGCGGATTGTGAAGTTATTTGCCAGACATGAAATTCATTTTTATTTCTTGGATTCTCACCATTAGTCAGTTTTATTTCATCAAGAAACCTGCCACCTTCGGGATAAAACGGGGTAGATACAATTCTGTAGTCTTTCAAATCAACTTGAAAAAAATTTTGATCTATTTTTGGAAGAATTGAGTTCTTTCCAACACTCTGGTTCCCTGCATTATCAGTTACTGTAATCATATAAACTAAGCCAGTTGCAGGGAGAGTTTCCGTCGTATCCGATGATTGAATGAGATGCCCTCTGTCGAATAAATCTGTAGTACCACCTGGCCAGCTATTATAATGCACTGACTTAATCCCGGAGATACTGTCACTTGCTTTTATTTTAATTTGTACATATTCAGAAACTGAAGCGATAGGGGGCGCATCCACTTGAATTACTGCGTTTGTTGTGTCATATTTCATTTCACCAGAGATACTGCTATCCCTATCCGCATTTTCGCATTGATCAGCCAACCAAAACTTAAATGGATTTAATCCTTCTTCAGGAGGAATAATACCTTCAATGCGCTGATATAGATTGTCCTCAGTAATTTTTATTGAACCACTTGGAATATCATAGGTTATATCAGCATCTTCGAAGTAAAAATAAGCCTTTGCAAGATTATCTTCCTTTTTACGCCACTGGACAACAAAACTGCTATCACTCCATTTGTCAGGAATGACTTGAAATTCATCTGGTTTTGGATGCGCTGTCAAATCAAACTCGTTCATTCCGCGTAATGGAATGATTTTATTCTCCCCATGACTCAGTTCAAGCTTCAACTCAGCACGGCTTGCAACATAATTATTATTTGGTTTATAAATTATTTCGAATGAAATACTATCCTCAATTAATATGGGAAAATCTAATGAATCCGGATTGGGTTGGAGTTTAAAATCCCACCAGTGCTCTCCTTCAATTGATATATTTTTAAACTCAAGTGTACATTTCCCGAATCTGGTTAATATTAATTCTTTCTCTAACCTTGTCGTTTCGCACCTTTTTTCAAATACTACTGAATCAAGGTTGGTAGCCATCAGTGCAGTTTCGCCAACTCCCCGCAGATTCAAATTTGAATTGAGACTCTCATTATAAAAAACTTGTAAACGACCATCATGCCAACCAGACTGTGCAGGATAAAAATCAACAACAAACTCCTTATTTTCACCGCCTGCGAGTTCAACAGTACCAATATCAGCAGAAAATGAATCACCGAAAATCTTTACTGAATCGGAAGCCAAATCCTGTTTACTTTGGTTATAAACTTTAAAGGAAGATGTACTTTTTAATTCAACACATGTAGAAATAAACTGAAGCGGATTCGGCTCGAATTTTAAAACTTCGACTCCCTGTCCTGAAAGATAAACAGTTGATGTTTCACCGTTTAGCGTTATTGTAAAACTATCAGCATATTGTATTGCGACCTGAGGTGAAAATGTGAAATTGAGCGTATCGGTTTCCTGAGGTGCAATCGTACTATCGTCAGCGTTTATGAATCCAAACACTGGATTGGACGGCTGGGTAATAAAATAAAAAACCGTGTCACTATTTTCATTTGTTAGCTCAATGGTCGAAGTTTCCGTATCAATAAAAGTCGTTTTGGGGAAAGAAAGCGGTTTTTCAAGCGACAAACCCCAAATTGGCATGATAAACTTTTCACCATCATTATAAGTAACAACTAAACTATCAGCATGTAAGCCCTGAGATTCGGGGGAGAATTCGATTTGCACATTTATTAGACCTTCATAAGGAACATCAGTCCACTCATTAGGAGACACAATTGTAAATGGAGAACCTTCTGATATCGTTATTTCGTAATCGGAAACCGAGCAGCGTTCGTTACTTTGGAACGCAATTTCCTTTGTTACACTCGTTGCTGGGGGAATAGCTTGAAATATAAGAGATTCGGTTTCTGTGACAAACCTGCCCTTACAAGATGTATCCGCAACTTCTATTTGCAGGAAAAAATTATTATTAGGAACATCATCTTCATCAAGAAAGTCAATTTCAATTTCACATGTTTGCGTCTCCGCATGAGATTGGGTATTAAATATTATATCAAATTGTAAAGGAGTACCATTTGGACCTAAATTATCTGGTTCGGGATAGTCAATTCGTATTTTATCAGGATCAAAGCGAAAATTATGTTTTGAAGGATCCTTAATTACAAGACTTGAAATACGAGGCAAAACACAACTGCCATCATGCTGATTTGAAATCTCAATCGATGATTTATGTTCTTTATTTTCAAATACAGTTCCAACTTTGATAATACTATTTGGTGGGTATAAACTATCCATGTGTTTGATGCGCAACACCCCCTGATCTACAATAGCATAAAATGTTTCTTGCGGACTTGAATCGACCTGCCCAGGGACGACACTAGCCGTAACAGTTTGCTGTCCATCGTAAAAACCGGGGATCCATCCAACCTCGGCTATACCTTGTTCGTTTGTTGTAACAACAATGTTACCATTTTTTTGATCACTTTTGACTAACCGGCCTTCATTTGTACCTACAGCAAAATTTATTTTTAGATTTTCAAATGGTTCATCAAACTGATTTATCACCTTTATCTGCAAAAGGTTATCAAGTATGATCCCGGCACAACCAGTATGTTGGTTGTCGCCGCCAATTTTGGTAAAACTTTTGATCTGTTGTTTTTCTGAAAATATCTCTAATCCAGCTAAAGTTGGTACATATATTCTTTTATTTTTATCCACCGCAAGGCTAAGCGGTTTTTCACCATCATCGATTTGATTTTCCACATTAATTATATGTTTATCCTCGCTCTGGAAAAAACCGTCTTTAATTGTGTAGCGAACTAACGAATCAGAGCCTGTCTGTGTTGTTTCTCTAACAGTAATATAGATATATTCTTTCCCGTTATCATCTGATTTGGTTACGATTGGCGCCGTAGTAAATTTCCAATTAGAGTTCGGCAATTTGACACTGTCTTTGATTGCGAGGGTACCTTTATGCAATGACAGCATGGTCGGGACATTGGGTGTTGTGCTTGCAGCAATGAGATATGCATCATCATGAATTGCCAATGGGGCAAATTGATTGATTTTAGGATGAATGAAATTAGTTGAATCAAGTTTGTCAATGAATGCAAATCTACAAACCGGATAATCGCCACCGATCCAAAAATTATTTGAATTTGTATCTTTAATAATCCACTTGATTTGCTCATTCTCATGATTGATAATTTGGAAGTATTTATGGTCATTGGTATTCGGTACTATATTCTTACCTGGATTTTTTCTAAGCCAATCACCACTGATTTGTGCTACAAGATACTGTAATCCAACAATAAGCTCATTGGGTGTTGTAAAAGCGGCTTTTAATATACCATGCTTGGAATGAGCTTGCTGTGGATGAGGTTGCCACGGATTATCCCATTTGTATGTGTGAGCAAAAGCCAAATTATATTTATCAAAAATTGTAAGTGAGTTTTGTGTGATTACGGCAATACTATCATATCCCAAAACGTTAAAAAGCCCAACGATAACTACTTCTCCTCCCTGTGTGACATCCTGAACTGTTGAATCAACAGCATTTCCATGTATATCGTAGCGATTTATTCTATATGAATCATATTGGCTGACCACAAAATAAACTGAATCTCCGAGGACTAATCCCGGACTATTAAAAGCATAGTTAGATTCGGGAGAAATAAGTTTCCCTTGATTTTCAAGTGGTGCCGTATAATAATATAGATTTCCTGTCGATTTATTCGCTTTCACAAAAAACGAATCATTTTTCAAAATCAGCGGTGTATCGGATCCATTAGTAAGTGGTAGTGTAGAGTAATGTCTAAGTGTGGCAGGTCCCTTTTGCTCTTCTAAAGGTGAATGTCCACTATTATTTCCGTCCCCTCTAGGGCTTGGCCAAGGGTGTTGCGCAGACAGGGAAGTTGCATTCGTAATGCATGAAAAAATGAGAAAAACGGCAGTCAAATAAGTTCGTAGCACGGTAAAACCCTCAAAATTCTTTGGGCCATTATCATCATTGGATGCACGTTTCGAATCAGAAATTAAATTTTAGATTAATAGCTTTTACTTGTTTGGATGGATATGTTAGTGGCAATCTTAATTCATCAGTTCGTTGTATTGATCTGTAAAAATCCCAACTATCTCCCTCGATATAATCGAATAAAAATATACTGGTAATGAGTACATCTATACCGGAAGTTATTTGCAAATAGTATTTATTTGTAATACGCATATCCAACCATCTATCAAATACCCACCGCTCTACAAGACGCAAGGTACTGTATCCTGCAAATCCACCAATCCAATCATTGAATCTGTTTTTGCGACGATATTCCCATACTCTATATTTACCTCCACCACCAGATATGTTTGAATTTTGGTAAAAATGTAAATAATGCAATCCAGCACCGAGAAGATTAACTGTAGGAAAAATTTGGTAATCAAAAATCCACACCGGCTTTAATTGCAAAGGGAAATTTTGATTTGTCGGATTAAATGACTTTTCCATCTCACTTTGAAGACCAGGTTTGAACGCAAAGATGGTATCTTTAACCGTAAAATACTCCCCCAAAGGCCAAATATTCGGAGTTTGTTTCTGGATGAATGGGAACAAGTGTTTTGAAGTAATTGAGTCGTCTTTGCATATTGAAACTATGTCCCTTTGCCCAATCAGTCTATCATCGTTTGTGACCCATCCTGTAGCTGAATATCCCCCAAAAGGATTCGCAGTAAAAATAGAAACTGGATTATAGATTGAAACTGGAAATTTATTTGCAATTGAATTAATTTTTTGTTCGGGAAAACTTCCTTGTATTTTAATTGGTGGATTTACTACGATATCAGCTCTTACAACTAATGGTTCACGAAGTTGATATTGCCTTGCAATATCTTCTCTATCTTTTTCAGAGCCTTGTCGGTAATCATCAATTGTTCGATTTATAGTAAATTTGTCCTGTGATTCGCCGTGCTTTTTACGTAGATTTATATCAAAATCAACAAATTTGTATTCGTAACCGGACTGGTAATCGAATGCTACTTTGGTGGCAGTAGATTTTTCAGATTCACTAACATCTCTTAATTCAACTTCGTAGGAAAAATCTTTATTTTCAGTTATAATTTCATATTCATCCAATATTTTATCGACAACATCTTTTGACTCAATTTTTTCCCAATACTCTTTAAAATCGGCTAAAGAATATTGATTCTTTTTGAAATCAATTGGATAATCTATTTCAGATAATTTGTCTCCAGTATCGCTATCAATAAAGTTAATCGTTATTACATTTTCGGGTTTATCTTTAATGAAATCAAAATTCAATTTGGGAGAGTTCATCATTCGATCATCAATTTCAAAAATCAACTCCGAAATCCATTCAATTTTACCCATGTCGGTGTCATCACATTGTGAAATGATGAAATCGCCTATTGAAAAAAAACTATTCTCATCAGTTGAAATGATAGAGTAATAATTTCTCTGTTCCGCTATTTCACTATTCGCTAAACACAACTTCGAAAAAAGCTCTCCTTTCATTTCACAACTGCAATCAGTATCAATGTAAGTAATTTGAATTCCTAACAATTTTTCAGACTGATTGGAGGTTGAAAAAGATCCAAAATTATTTATTAAAGAAAATGAAATCTGATGATATTTATTCGAATTCGTGTTGCAAGGATTTCGAGGGTAGAAAGTGCCAAAAATTTCAAACTCGGTGTCTTTGATAAAAAACTCCTTTTCTTTCATCATTCCATAATCTTTAATCTTCTGATAAGCGGAATCATTAGTTTGTCCTAATTTAAGTCGTATTTTGCTTGAATGAATTTTATTTTTTTTTGTATCGATTTCAATACTTTGAATTATATAATAGCCCCTTCTAACAATTGCTGATAACTCTGTACCCCATGTATTGGGATTGTCGGGTGACAATTTCAATTCCATTCTTGGGTTGTTTTTGTTTAATTCTTGTTCAAAATATTTTATATTTTTACATATTTTTTGAGTAATTTCATTATTATCATTAATATCATCTACCAATATATCAAAAGCAAAATTCAAATTTTCAGGAGAATCTTCACTAATTATTTCTTGAATCTCACTAAGAGTAACAAGGATCTGTTTTTGTTTCGCAAAAAAATCATTGTATATTTTCTGCCCAAACAAAAAACTCGATTTCGTAAATACCAAAACTAATAAAATCAATTTATAAATGTTCATACGATGTTAATCGAAGTCTTTTTTCTTTAAGAAATTTTGAAATACTTCATATACAGATTGGTTAAATTTCACTTCAACTTTCGACATATCATTTTTTATATCAATTAAGTCTTTTCGAATAGATTCACACTTTATAATAATTCCTGAAAATTTTTCATTATTTGAGTTATCATAAGCAATGACGTCTAAATATAATTTTACAAACGAAGTATCAATTCCTTTCGGTAAATCTTGTGTATAGTATAAAGCCTTAACTCGCCCTAATGACTTAGCGGGGAAATCTAATTTTTCTTTTTTAACCGTTTTATCGCGATTTTTTTTGCTCTCCAAATAAAATTGAAAATAAAACGTTGATGCAATAAGCTCATCAATTCCTTCATCAATATACGTTTTGTTATATCGTTCTTGAGCATTTGCGTTAAGGGTGTTAATATGTGCCGTTTTAATGTTTAAGTTCGAGACTATGTAACTTAGACCGACGGATACAATAACTGTCAAAATTCCGGTTAATAAACCTAAATGTTCTTTAACAAAACTATTTTTTATTTGTGACTTTTTGAATTTTGTTTTTTTCAAAACATATTTTTTTTGATGTACACTATGACTATTCATTTTCTTTAACAATGTTTTGCTTGTAGGTAATTGCAAATTATTGCAAAATAGTTACTTAATTCTTTCCGATCGAAAAATTTAGGGGAGAAAATACGAAGAAGCGCAGCCATCCTAACTTATCAACCATTCCAGCCAATATGAATCGTCGTAACAGCACCGAATTAACCGTCGTCCCGAATACCATCCGTGGTGAAAAGCAGTCGTTGTATATGTTGAGCGCATTTAAATGAGGGGAGAACACCTGACTTAAATTTAAATCAGAAATTCACAAAATCAAGTTTTTTTATTCACATAGCCAATAACAGCACGTTAACATCTGCTTTTTCTACTGAGTCATTAGAAGTTACTTTTTTTCACAGTTTTTTTCGAAAAGCGCGCAATTTTTTATGCATTTGTGCGCAGTGTGGGTAATATTAATAGTAAGAATATCCCGTCATACTTCTTTCAAACCTAATCGCCGGGAAGCTATTAACATCGCATGGACAGCTATATGAAAAAGACAAAATTTTTATGCACAAAAACGCTTTTACTTCTCCTTTCGCTTGCCATTTCTGCCCAGGCACAAATCGAAAAGGGAAGTTGGGGCGGCGGATTAAACCTGGGTGCGCAGAAAGGTTTCGGACCCCAAACTTACCCAATGGGAATTGGATTCGAAGCGCTGCTCTCATATAAACTCTCCAGCAGCCTTACCTTGACTGGTGTCACCGGGTACCGTCCTATTCGTGAAAAGCTGGGTGGTAATACAATTAGTTCCACCAAATTGGCTTTTAGTGACCTGTTAGTTGAGTATGATTTTGCCAAACTGAGTAATATGAATCCTTTCATTGCAGTTGGTGGTGGAATCTATAGCATTGGTTTCATCTCAACAAATAACGATCGCTTAATGTTGGCTGGTGAAGGTGCCGTCGGTATGGGTATTCGTAGTTTTATCGGTTCCCAGATGGCTTTTAAAGTGACTGTTTTGGATAAATTTACTGCTGAAGGTGTCCGGGACAATAAGCAAAAATCCTATCTTACCTCCACACTGGGCTTAACATATTACTTCAACAACAAAACCGCGTTGGATGATGAAAATCTTTTCACCGGAGGGGATATTGAAGATTTACCCATGGAAACCGAACTCAACGCAACACCGTCACAACTCGTGGAATATTCCCGAAACCTGGATAATAATTCGGATTTTCAGGCGTTATTGAACTCAGAAAATCCACCACAGGAAATTCAGGAATACAAAAAATTACAGGATCGGGTGAACAAACTGATCGAAATGATTTCGCAAAAGGATATGGAAATCACCGATTTAAAACACTCGATTTTAGGGGATGATGCCGGAGGGAGCTCCAGTTACGACAGCGATGCCAACGCACAGGTTGCATTTACTTATGCTTATGAAGATGGCTTGTACAAGTTTTACAGTAGACGATATGACGATGCAATTGATGTTTTTTCTTCTCTGGTACAAAACTACCCGAATCACTATCTCACAAGTAACTGCAATTATTGGTTAGGTGAAGCCTATTTTTCCATTGGTGATTTCTCGCAGGCAATCATGTCTCTCGATCGTGTTCTGGATACACCAGACGCTATCAAACGCGACGATGCACTTTATATGATGGGCAGAGCATACAAAGAACTTGGACAAATGGATAAAGCACGGGAAGCCTTCGGTCGTGTTATCAATGAGTACCCGAAAAGCGAATTCGTGAGCAAGTCCCTGGAAATATTAAGTAATCTCAGATAGCCTTTCCCATAGTTACCGATTTCGTGATAGCCTTATGGAATTTAATTCTGTAAGGCTATTTTTTTGCTCAGCAATGTGCGGTAATATTATCGAGGACTCGAACAATGAGAATAACTTCATTATCAGCTGCCATACGTCATCCTCTGAAAAAGGAAATAGCCCAAAAATGTGCCCCGGGTTAGACAAGGTTGAGACGCAAATCAACTCTTTCTTTCACATTCCTTCCTTTTCTATGCCGCAACGTTGATCTTTTAATATTTAAACGATTAATGGTTTGTGAGTATTTTTGTTTTTGGGATTGCTGCATTCATAAACTTTTCATTGACAGCCCCAGCGAGTAGTGATGCGTAGATGAAAAAATCTGGGAAAGATGAAACCAACACCAGAAAATAGTTCTCTGTGTCCCACTGGGCATAATACCTATTATGATCAGAGGAATGCCTTTGCCCCCGGCAATTTTGTCTGCTTATGTATGAAAATCGTATATGGAATCCAGGAAATGCTGGAATTTATTTTCCCACATTTTGTAGAAAGTCATACAAGTTCAGGATCTTTAGCAGTAATCAGCTGAGTTGGTACTAAAGGGGGATTGTGTTATTTGGAAGGGTCTGAATGCGAAAAAAAAAGCCACATCAGCTGGGAATAGTGCCGATGCGGCTTTTGTGAAATAGGGTAAGAAAAATTATCGTTGTACAGCCTGAATTACAGCCTTCGCTACGTATTGAATTTGCTCTTCCGTCAATTCCGGGAACAATGGTAAACTAAGAATATTTTTTGCTGAATGTTCCGTTTCCGGGAAGGAGCCGACGGGTAAATTAAGCGCAGCATACGCGGGCTGCAGATGGAGTGGCACAGGGTAATGAACTCCAGCTCCAATGTTGTTATTATTCAATTCAGCAAGAACGGCATCACGGTTTGGCACCTCGATAACATAAAGATGGTATACCGCTTCCACCTCTTCTCTTTCACCAGGTGTCTTGATCTGAGAAATTCCGGCAAAAAGTTCATTATATCGCTTGGCGTGGGCACGTCGTTTCGCTGTCCAGTCGTCTAAATGGCGCAATTTGGTATCGAGAATTGCTGCCTGCAATCCATCACAACGATGGTTGTAACCTTCAATACTATGTTCATACTTGGTCAAACGGCCATGATTTCTCAGTCGAATAACGTTTTCAGCGAATTTGCTATCGTTGGTTACAACAGCTCCGGCATCACCGAATGCACCAAGATTTTTTCCCGGATAAAAACTAAAACAGGTTGCCTTCCCTATCGATCCAATCCGTTTTCCTTTATAATAGGCTCCATGAGCCTGGGCTGCATCTTCAATAACAAATAAATCGTGTATTTTAGCAATTTCATTTATCGCATCCATATCCGCTGGATGTCCATATAAATGTACAGGAAGAATTGCTTTCGTTCTGCTGTTTATCGCATTTTCAAGAGCTTTTATATCCATGGTACGTGTAAATGGATCGATATCAACAAATCGGAAAATAGCGCCTGTACGTGTAATTGCCTCAGTCGTAGCGATGAACGTATTCGGCACGGTTATGACTTCGTGGCCTGTTCCGATACCCAGTGCTGCAAGTGCTAAAAAGATTGCATCTGTGCCATTGGAAACCGCAATACAATGCTCCGCACCACAGTACGATGCAAATGATTTTTCAAACTGCTGAACATATTTTCCACCGATGAAGGCCGTATTCTCAATAACCTCAGTTATTACTGGATCAAGCTCTTCACGGATATCCGCATACTGTGCTTGTAAATCGACTAATTGTATTTTTTTCATATCATCCCTGAGTGAAAAAGTTTAAAACGACAACAAGCGCCACATGATTTCTCATAAGGCGCTCAATATTTAAAGTTAGAAATCCTATCCTAACAAAATTATGCCAAGTATTCCGAAGATGAAGGTAAAGCCGTAGAGCAACATTACAGCCTGTGGTTCGGTGACACGGGCAACAGAAGCCACATAAAATTTCAAAGACACATATTTCATCGTCGGAGGTGAAGCGATGGTACCGTCTTCCCGGATGTCCCCAAATTTAACTAACGGCACCCTTCTGAGTTTCAATGTCCAAAAGTCTAAAATATAATTTATAGTATGAGGCACAACGATAACGAAACCAAATAATTCCATCTTGTTCATCACCAGATAAGTCCCCAGGGCGCCACCTAAAAAATAAGTGCCAATATTTCCCAAAAGGATTTGTGCGGGGAACTTGTTAAACCACATAAACGCAATCAAAGCCGGAACCAATGGAGCTAAAACCATTACATTTTCAATTCCGCCAACCATATATGAATAAACGCCTACAAAAATAAAAAGTATGGCGCTAAGCCCGCCCGATAGCCCATTGTAACCGGCATGGACATTGATCAAATTGGCGATCACCATGATGTAGAAAGGAACAAAAAGCCAACGGTAATATGTGCCCAATTCCAGCCTGGTAAACATCAACTCAAGTGATGAACCATCCGCAAGGGATGCTGCCGGAATGGCGAGTATGAATAAAATAAGGACTTTATCATAACGCATTTTAAATCCCATCAAATCATCGGCAAGCCCATAAAGCCCGAAGACAAAGGCGACAAAATAGTATTGCAAAAGCTTGCCGATATCCGGCGCACTAAATTGAGCAATAGTCAGTGTGATGAGGGACGCAGCCATGATAGCCAAACCACCCATTGTAGGAATTTCGGGGCGATTGGGTTTGTACATATCTTTCACAACATAGCCAGCCTGGCGTGCTTTTTTTATAAGCAATTTGGTAAGAGCTATCCCCAATACAAACGATAGCATTGAGATAAAAAGAACATCTCCAATTGAGTTCATGATGCAGTCCTTGTTGCTGTTGCGCGTCTAAATAATTTAATATGAATACACTAATTCTTGTGTATCCTGATAGCGTAATTGGCTTCTAAGTTTGATTTTGCGAGCTGGATTCCCGACGACAACCGCGTCAGGCTCAACATCACGTGTAACAACACTTCCGGCCCCCACCAGACAACCGGCACCGAGTCGTACACCGGGAAGAATCGTGGAATTGGCGCCAATAATCACATTCTCTTCGATGATTGGACCCTGAAGACGGTCTTTTACTTCCCTTCCCAAAGGAAAGTCAGCATTGGTGAACACCACGTTCGGTCCGATCCAGGCACCTTTTTTAATAATTGTGAATTCAGGAATAAAAGCTTGCGTGTGAATACGCACATTATCTTCGATGATTACCTGATGTTCCAGAACAGTTTTTGAGCCGATTGAAACATTATCCCCAATGACACAACGCTCACGTATTTGCACACTATGTCCGGTTTGAAAATGGGAACCGATTTTCGTCCCAGCATAAATCACAGTGTGACTGCGAATATAACAATGATCACCAATTTGCAATTTGGTGTCACTATCCGCATTCTTTGGGGGAATCCCCAAAAGACAATAAGGTTCAACAAACTGGTTTTCCCGCATTTTCAAAGACGTGCCTATATGAACGAGTCCATTTTTTTGCAGTTTATTGTCCTCCTCCAGCAGATACAGCGCATCATGATGCATAAGCAGAAACCCCGTTTTTGTGCTGTTGTACGTTGGTGTAGACTTTACCATTCGTTTTCGCTGCGCCGTTGGTAGAAATTGTACCATTGCCGGAGAGCGCATTTGTTGCAACCGCCTGATCTGGCTTAACATCGAGATCGCGTCTGATTTCTGCTGAGAGCAGGGCAAGTTCGCAGACCCGGCTGGTAAAATATTCTTCCCTGCCAATATTGACCATTTTTGTATATTCCCCATTGAGTTCATGGGACACGATGGCAACAAAATGGTTCAGCTCTTCGGTGAGTGGTTCTGATTTTTCTATTTCAACAGAATACGGTTCTGCTTTGGTGACGCCATCGTAGGAGACTTCGATGGGGAAAACTTTGATGATTTGATCCTGAAAATCGCAATAAATTTTCAATTTTTCAGCAATGATCCACATATCTCGTGCTTTTTCCGGATGGCAACTGCTCACCTCCAGACTGGCAAAAAAGCTATCATAATCCAGCATAATCATGGCTGATTCTTCAAGGCCATTTCCAAATAAATCCTTGGTTTTGCAATAAACACGACCCGGATGTTTTTCCAGAATAAAATTCAGAATATCGATGAGATGCACACCAAGATTTACAACAGCACCAGAGTCACGGCGCGGGGGATTAGTGGAATGCACGTATCGTGTGGTAATGTACTGCAGTTGTCCGGCGTCTTCCAGGAGTTCTTTCAACTTGATAACTGCGGGATTAAATCGATACAAATAACCGACGGAAAAAACACATTTCTGCTGTTCGGCGAGTTCCACCAGTTCCTGGGTTTTATTTGCACGCAGGGTTACAGGTTTTTCCACAAGCACATGTTTTTTCGCGATCAAACACTCTTTTACGACATCGTAGTGCTTGTCTGTTGGAACAGCTACCGTTACAGCGTCTACATACGGCAGCATATCATAAAAATCCTGGAAATAAAGAATATTGTTGTCTTTTGCGATTTTTTCAGCTTGCGGATCGATATCTGCAAGCCCAACCAGTTCACAATCCAGATTTGAGAGCGTCCGAATGTGATTTCTCCCCCATTTTCCTGCTCCAATAACTCCAACTTTCACCATTATTTAATGTTCTCCTTGCCAAATTTTTTGTCCACAGCAAGCTCGTTGCATGGATCCGAAAAGCCATCTGAAGATGCAATCGAAGGGTGCGGTTCCTAAAAACTACGACGTGAATGGATGAAATTCACCGTGATCCACAAGCAACCACGGTTGAAAGAGGAAAATTGAGATGACATAGATGGTGATTTAATTAACACCTGTTTCCACAACAACACCTATAGCATCTATCCCTGGGCATCGTTCAAGCCTTAACAGCAAGAATACAAAAAATTCCCTTTCTCCATTCTCGAGCCCGTTTTGCTAAACAAAGCAAAAACGTCTTGTTTTTGCAGCTGTTTTAAGATAGTTAATGTATGCTTGGTAAAAAAATACTGCTATAAGTTAGGTACAAAGGCAGGTTTATGCGGAGAAAAAAAGCAGGAAGAAAAGATCATTTAGCAGAGAGATTGAAATAGCGTTGATTCAGGGATAAAATTGTTCGCGGCAAATATAAATTTTGAAATATCAGCCAAAAATAGAATCGATATGTATATTTTTAAAATTAGACCTGTTCAGCAAGCATAGCCACAAATGACAGATTAAAGATAAATTTTATAAAAATCATGGTAAGCGTTTGTTATCCCACCCCAATCATATTTATCGAACGGAAAGTTAACTGATTTTTGCAGAAGCTCGTTTCTATGGGATTGATCTTTCAATATAAAACGAAGTTTTGAAGATAATGCGTCTGAGGACTCCACTCCAAAAAACTCGACGTACCCATCTGCAATATTTTTAAATTGTGTAATGTCAGAACAAACCACAGCACCGTTATACATCAAGGCTTCCAGCAATACAATTGAGAAAGATTCGATAAGTGAGGGTATAACAACACAGTACGCATTTTTATAAAGTTCACTCAATTCATCCCCATATCTGGATCCTAAAAATTCAATATTACCAGTCACAGAAGCAGCATTTTTTAATTCCCGAATATATGGACTCGTGTATACAGCATCTCCGACAATTTTTAGCACAAAGCTAGGATTTTCAAATGAAATCTTTTGAAACGATTTTATAAGTGTCTCGAGGCCTTTTTCCTGTACAATTCTTCCCACAAAGAGAATATATTCTTGTGGCTGCATACTTCTTTGTGATCCCTTAAAGTGAATTCCGTTTGGTATCAGCTTTGCATTTGCTCGATATGTTTTATTTAATTCCGTGATTTGTGAACTCGAGACCGTTGTTATGCCGTCCAGAGGCCAGGCCGTTAAACGAATGATAAACTTCATCAGAAATTTATCCAAACGACTCCATTTATAGCCAAGAAATTCCAAGCCGTGAGAATGGAAGACAACTTTTTTACCAAATAGTTTAGGAATAAACGCCCAGAACGCTGCCGCTGTGGAGACGAAAGCAACAATTTCATATTTTCGGTTTATTGAAGCTTTCAGAGTAGCCATGAATGAGTGAGAGATAGCATCGAGATGTTTTGTACGAATTCCGCGTGTGTTTACAACCTGGAATCCTTTATATTCAAAACTCTTTTTTTTGATATCTGAATAATAGGAATAAGAGAAAACGGTAACATCACAACCTAACTGTGTTAATCCTTCCGCCAATTTTTCGACGACGTATTGGATGCCCCCATACTTTGCTGGAACTCCCTTGCTGCCGACTATTGCAATCTTCATATACCGTGTTTTAACCGCAATTTATAGAGTTTCTTCCGCAGACGAAACCAGATGCTGCGCTTTGCATAATTTGTTTTTGTGAGTAAGCTTTCATCAATCTCGAGATGCTCATAATCTTGCGGATTGAAACGATACTGCGGGTATTTTTTCAGAAATGCACGAATTTCCCGTGGGAATTCATCAATTTCAATTAACGAATAGATCAAACCATCGCGATTAAAAATGTCCATTCCATTTTTTATTTTGTAACGTATAATATCGCGATTATTTAGCTCCGGTACATTCGTTTGGGATTCAGCATACGCATGGAGTTTTTTAATTATCTGATCTTCGCCTCCCATAAAACTGAAATGCCACCCTGCATTTTTGAACTTTTCATTATCTTCAACTGAGTATCGAATTTGTTGTATTGACTTAAAATCCCCATAATGGGCCTTAACCGGTCCAAGTCCAAAATTGCTTGATTTATAATTGAAATAGTAAAAGAATAAGTCCATCTGGAATGAAATCCACTTTGACGACTTGCATGCTTCTGCAATAGCATCTGGCTTTACAAATTCATCAACATCAGAAATCAAAATTGCATCGCCAATTTCGGCCCTTCCCTCCAAGCCACGCTGGATCGCATCACGCTGAAACCATTCCACATTCCAGCAATTTGTCTTTGACTTTGGCTTGGGCAAGTCTTCCACTTTTACATGAATTATTTTGTCCAAATAATCGGCAAAGCGTTTCTTGTTCTCTTCGAAATGAAAGGGCTTTTGTTGTCCAGTAAATGTTGAATTTGCTTCGACCAGAACAAAATAATCGATGTGTGGATACAATGTCGTGAGTCGTAATTCGAGCAAATCCAGTTCGTTGAAAAATGTAAAACAATCAAATATTTTCATGTCAAGAGACTTTTATAATCGAAATCCATAAATACCTGACCAGTGAGTTTTATGATGTCTAACTTTAAATCCAGATGACTGTAATTTATTAATAAAAAATTCAATTTTACCAAAATCATGAATCTCTAAATTAATTTGCTTAACTTTATTTAACCATGATAAATCGTTCTCAAAAATGACCATTTCAGCGCCTTCAATATCCATTTTTACATAATCAACTTTATTCCAACCATATTGTTCTATTACCCGTGAAATTGTTGTTGCTTCAATGCTGATTGAATCATTTGATTTACCTGTGATGGCAAAAGACTCTTCATTTTTTCCTGAATAAGTTACCAGTTCATCCCGGCACCAAACGGCTTTATTCAGTAAATCACAAGAATCTTTAATTACAGATGTGTTTAGTTTTGCAACTTCGAAATTACCTTTATCCATTTCTACACCAACTATGAAAGCATCTGGATATTCATGATTTAAATGGAGTATTGTAGATCCAATGTTAACACCCAAGTCGAGAATATTAGCACTAGATCCGAGTTTCCTAATTGGCAAATGATATTTTTTCGCAAATGTCGTCCATAATACTGTATGATCAGACGTATTGGGACGGCAGTACAGAGGATACTTAGAAAGACTTGGTGACAGTTTAATTGGAATAGGATCGGATGTATCAAGCTTTCCAGTTTGCATTTTTTTGAAAAGGTTAAGGTTCTCTGGCGTTGCAAAAATTCTATATTCAAAATAATGATCACGTATTTTCTTAGTAAACGGTAAAAATGTCCCAATTTTTTTTCGTATTTTTTTAAATACTAAATTCAATCCGACCATATCGAACCTTCTACAAATTTTCAACAAATTTAATATTATTGAACACTTGCGATTTTATCGCATCAAACCAACTTATCTTTTTATTATCAGTGTATTTATTGTTAAACTTTTTCGACAATTTCGCACCGTTAAACCAGTGAATACCAATCGTAGTTGAACGAATGAAGAACGGTAATTTTGAGTGATAAAAAAACAGGATTTCCTTAGGTTTGTAAGGATAAACTGTCTTTGAAGGCACATCACAAATATGTGAATCCTGGCATTTTATACGGATTGTTTGCTCATCCGGGAAAAGGCTGTCCAGCATATACCGTCCAACGGATTGATATTCTGTCTGATCAAAATATTTTGGAAAAGCATCAAAGAGGTGACCAAAAAATGTATTCTGCTGGGACGCCAAATAGAATCCTATTGGATGGTAGCCATAGTCCTTAAAAATGATCACCGTATCTATTTCTACCTCAATCCCCGTGAGCATCCTTCCTTCAGTCTGCATTTCTGCTACAGGCTTGATATACAAAATATCCATATCCGACCATCCGCCACCAATGGTGGATAAGAGATGCCATCGCAGGATATCAGATTTATAAACTTCAGCAACTTCATCCGCGACGCCAAGATTGGAAAACTCAAACTCGACAACTGACAGGTTCTTCACTTTATCAAGTTCACTTGAATAATCTTTACCGGTGTATTCGAATCTTTTATCGTTGATATATTGCGACAATACATATTCCGAAGGACGTTTTGGGCGATACAACCGCAGCTGCCAGTCCGGATTGAGTTTACTAAAACTCACAAGCGTCAGGTAATTGAGATAGGACATCGGGCTGTTAAATCCCCAGTAAAAGTGCATTATTTTCGGGATATTTTTCAGCTTGTCGGGCACAATTCCTCCGTAATATGTTTGAGGCTTTCCCGATAGTCAAAAAATTGTTTTGCACTTTGCGCAGCTTTTCCACCGATGACTTCCCGTATCTCCCCGTCGTCTAACAATTTTTTTAAATTCGCTTGATATGCCACGTCATCACCGATTGGAGACATAACACAATTCTCACCATGGGTCAGAACATCTTTGATATTGCTAAAATCAGTTGTCACAATTGGCACACCCACGGCTAAATATTCCGCTGTTTTACCGGGGAAGCCCGCATTCGCAACTTCTTTTCCCATTTCTGGCATGACGAGAACGTCAGCACTTTTATAGCAAGCAGGAATATAATCCGGCAGTATGTTTTCGATCATCGTGAAATATTCAGTGATGCCTAGTTCCTGAACGTAATCTTTAATCTCACGGATATGCCCTTTGAAGACGATAAAAACAATTTTAAAATCATATCCTTGCCGAATAAGCTCAGCTGCATTCTTTAAAAAGAACTTCAAACCGTTAGGGAAGATGCAACTGCCAGCAAAAACAAATTTTATTTTTTTGCTTTTAAATACATCCAACCCGGGGATGGTCAAATCAGAAAGTGATTTTTCCTGCAGTGCATAGAATTCGTCGAGATCGATCATGCTGGGCACGGTTCGTTTGATATTAAGCCCGGGAAACCGCTTCTGAAACTTATCTTTCAGATAGGCTGAAACCACAAAAAGTGTATCGCAGCGTGGAATAATATACTTTTCAAACAAATCTTCATAGGCGATAGCGAGGTGATCGTAGATATTTTTTTTGTTTTTGAAGCGACGCCGGTTCTCGTCTGTACGCTCAATTAAAAACTGAATTCCCTGCTTTTTGCACAGGCGCATCAACAACCACCCCTCGAAAAAACCCCCGCCATATAAGAGAATAAAATCGAGTTTATCTGTTTGTCCTTTGATAAATTTTAAGGCATGCCACAGTCCAATTATTTTTCCAAATATATGTTTGTAATTTCGCGTCATTAAAGCTTCAACATCCAATCCCGCTTGAGACTCAAGCATAAAATGAACGAAATCTTCAGAGTTTTTCACATCGTTCGTCGAAGGTGCTGGATGTGCGATGATAAGCTTTGTATAAATTCCACTATGCTTCAGAGCACGATGCCACATACGTAAACGGCGCGCTGATGAGCCAATTGGGTACTCCCCTGCCCCATAAATTATCCCATACTTTCGCATTTCCATTTCAGGCAATTCCCCACCACTTATTGCTCAAGGAGGCTGTTCCAAGTATCAGCCGCACAACACGCGAAGCAGTATTTGTGACAAGATATTCAGAGCAAACGTCCTTTTTCTCACCGGCTTTATACTCATCAACCACCAGATTTATAGCATCCAGAATACGGTTTGTAGTCAGGCCGGCGAGAACGATTGAACCGGCATCGATCGCTTCGGGCCGCTCCATCGAATTGCGAATCGTGACAGCAGGAAAATCCAGAATTGCAGATTCCTCACTAATCGTGCCGCTGTCGCTAACAGCGCAAATGGCATTCATTTGGAGAAAATTGTAATCAAAAAAACCAAACGGTTTTAAATACTGAATTCTGTCGTCCACTTGCATACCGGAAAGATTATCCAACCGATTCCGGGTTCGTGGATGCGTCGAAACGATAATGGGAACGTTGTACGCTTCAGCAAGTGCATTTAGAACAGCGATAATCCGCTTTAAATTTTCAGGATTGTCAACATTCTCTTCACGGTGGGCGCTCACTAAAAAATAATTTTGTGGCTGCAGATTGAGTGTTTTTAAAATGGAAGACTTTTCAATTTTATCGCGATAATGTGTTAGTATTTCAAACATCGGCGATCCGCTGACGTAAATCCGCCGATGGGGCAAACCTTCTGCGAGCAGATGAGAACGGGAATTTTCGGTATATGGCAGATTAAAATCGGCAAGGTGATCAATAATCCGACGATTGATTTCCTCCGGTACGTTGAGATCAAAACTTCGATTCCCTGCTTCCATGTGGTAAATCGGAATGTGCATGCGTTTTGCCAGCACTGCGGTTATCGAGGCGTTGGTATCCCCAAGTATGAGAACTGCATCCGGTTTTTCCTTGAGGAAAACTTCTTCAACTTTAATTAACGTTTCGCCTAACGCCGTACCAAGACTTCTCGTATCGATGCCCAGATAATAATCCGGTTTGCGCAGTCCCAAATCCCGATAAAATATTTCGTTCAATTCGTAATCGTAATTCTGCCCGGTATGCACCGTGATGTGATTTGTATATGTATCAAGTTTTTTCATCACCAGGGACAGGCGAATTATTTCCGGGCGGGTTCCCACGATCGTGATGATCTTTAGCTTTTTTTCATCCATAAAAATTTAAAAATTCCATTTCCTGTTTTAATTCCGTAATCGCATTTTTCATTGGCTGGATCGCATTGTGAAGAAAAACGGATGCCAGGGTGCGATTTATAGTTGGCTGTGGTTGACTGACTGGTTTCACTTTCAACTCCAAATGAAACACTACATCAATCAATTCAACCAATTCATATTTGTTGACGGGTTGATTAATAACATAATGTACCGTATGAGACTTTTCACGATAGGCATTAAATAAGTCTTCCTGAATTATTTTTTCACAAAGTTGGGCAAACTGCAATGTGGTGATCCCATTCCAGTAGTGGTGCAAATAGCCATTAACTTCGCTTCCCTTTGCATGCGAAAAGCACCATTCCAGCAGACTGGATTTATTCTCGAGTTCCGGTCCAATAATACTGCAGCGTATGTTTAAAAAATTCGTCGCATCCACCTCTCCTAGACTTTTTGATTTACCGTAGACATCAAGTGGTGTTTGTTGTGCCTTTTCAGTGTAAAATCCATTAAAGCCATCATAAACACAGTCGGTGGCAATTTGCAGAATTCGTGTGCTTTCCTTATGCCCGAGAGCAACCGAAGACAGCAGGTGTGGAAAAACCGAATTGATCAGCGTGGCGCGTAACACATCTGCGGATTTTCCTGTGTTAGCATAGCGATTGATAATGCCAATGCAGTTAACGATATAATCCGGCTGGAATTCGTCCATGATAAGCTGCAGTTCGGTTCTGACATTCAGGGAACTGGCATCGAAATGGTACTCTTCAGCCAGTGTTACAGATGTTAAATCCGAAAGGCGATTTTTATGGTAGGTCCCTGCAACCGCAAAGTCCGTTCGGATAGTCAGGTAGTTCGATACCATTGCACCTAACATCCCATTGCTACCTAAAACCAGAACACGTTTTTTCATAGATTTTCCTAAAGTCTTAAACTCAGGCGCAAAATCACATATTGATATCTTGCCGGATTGAATCTAATTTAAGCAGCAATTTCTTTGTTCCGTCGATATCCAGCCGCGTTGTATTGTGCGATGTATATTCAACCATTTCAGTTATTTTGTCATTGCCTTCCGAGAAATACTTGTTGTAATTCAAATCACGATTATCCGCCGGGATACAGTAATAATCATCCAAATCTCTTGCCTTCAACATTTCTTCACGCGTAACAAGTGACTCATACAACTTCTCACCATGCCGTGTGCCAATATTTTTAATCTCGATATCAGATCGATAAAGCTCTTTCATCGCCTGGGCTAAATCACCAATAGTCGATGCAGGAGATTTCTGCACGAAAATATCACCGGGTTCGCCGTGCTTAAAAGCATAAATCACCAGGTTGACGGCGTCATCCAATGTCATCATGAAGCGGGTCATGTTGGGATCTGTAATTGTGATTGGTCCGCCAGCTTTTATCTGTTCTGCAAAAAGTGGAATCACTGATCCACGGGAAGCCATAACGTTTCCATAGCGCGTGCCGCATAAGACAGTTCGATGATTCGATTCCCGTGACTTCGCAACCATCACTTTTTCCATCATTGCTTTGCTCATGCCCATGACATTTATCGGATAAACGGCTTTGTCCGTACTAAGTACAATAAGTTTTTGTACCCCACTATTTAAGGCTGCTGTAATGACATTTTCGGCGCCGATGACATTGGTTTGCACAGCCTGCATTGGGAAAAACTCGCAGGACGGCACTTGTTTGAGGGCGGCAGCATGAAAGACGTAATCAACCCCATGCATCGCACTGCTGACACTGCGAAAATCGCGGACATCGCCGATATAAAATTTGATTTTCGAGTGATTGTATTTTTTACGCATATCATCTTGTTTTTTTTCATCACGGCTGAATATGCGTATTTCCTGCAGATCGGAGTAGAGAAATCTATCAAGAACAGCATTACCAAATGATCCTGTACCACCGGTGATGAGTAAGGTTTTATCTTTGAACATTTTATTCTCCGAAAATATAATCTCGAAACAATTTTTGATTTTTCTGCGGATCGAAATCAGATTTAGCCGATTGCAGATAAAATGAATAATCACGTTTGGCTTTTTTATCGGCTATAATTTTTGTGATTACGCTTATAATTTTATTAGTTTCCTGTGAATTTATTAAATATGGGAAATTATTTTTTCGAAAGTACCAAGTAACAAAACTATCCCCGGGAACATGAGCGATTATTGGTCTGCTTGAATATAAGTATTCCGCTAATTTCCCAGGAGCAGAAGATCTAATTACTTTTTCAATTCCAGTATTAAATCCAAGAGGCAAATAAAGGACATCATTTTCGAGTAACGCAGTGGGGATATCTTTTTGCTCTAAATGTTCACTATATTCTATAATGTGATTAAATTCTATGAATAATTTCTCCAATTTACGATGGTTTATGGAAGTATAAATTTTAAACTTGATGGAAATTTTATCATATTTTTTCAATGCTTGAAAAAATGCAAGAAAGGCATCATAATTTGCATGATATACACTACCTAAAAATCCAATTTGAAGCTTATCAACCTCAAGCTTTGTATTCTTATTTTTAAGATTATTAATGTTCGCGAGAAAAGAATTTTCGGATAGGTTCCTAATAACTTTGACATCAACGCCATAGCGTTTTTTGTAATCTCCTGCAATATATTCATTTGGAGCAATGCTCTTTTTACTGAAGGAAATTGCATCCGCTTCATACTTTGCCGCTTTACGCGCAAATTTTAATTTCCATTGATAAATATAATCGTCAAAAAAATATGGAATTAATTCAATATTATTGTTTTTACATACTTTGGTTGCAGCTGGCATATTAAAAAGATCACCAGAGCAAACGACTAGCGTAGTAATGTTGTTTTCAAATACGATTTGTTGAATTTTTTTTGAGCGTAAAAATATCTCCGCCTTCGTATAAAAGAAAAACAATATTGGCAAATAAGAAATGTATTTAAATATTGAACTTAAATATGTATTACAAAAGTATATATCGAAATTAGTGTGGATAGAATGTTCTACTTGATTAGTTATGAAAATAAGCTGCGATGGTGCAAATTGTTGAAGAAGTCTCCCAAGTATAACAGCTTGTCCCGAAGATTGAGGAGGTACAACATGAGAAATTATAGCTATTTTTTTCATAAATCTTGTACACCTAACGAATTATTTCTACAAAGTTGAAACCGAATAGTAAGATAAATGAAATAAACGAGATAGCTTATTGCATATCCCAGGACTGCGCCTTCCAATCCCATCGAAGGTACGAGAGCAATCATAGAACATATGTAGACTGCATAATAAAGTGATTCAGTAATCAGATATTCTCTCACCATAGCTTTTGCGAGCATTTTATAAGCAATTATCCACCCGGAAATTTTGAAAATATTCCCAACAAATTGATAGAAAAACAAATCTTTCATTGGAATAAAATCCTGGGTAAAGAGAAGAAGAATAATTTGTTTTTTAAAAAAAATTATAATCATGGTTAGGAAAGCTAGTGAAGGAATAATTTTAATTAAAGTATTACGAATTTCTTTTAAAACTAAGCTGTCTGTTTTTAGTTCTGACAATCGTGGTAAATAATAAACGCCCAACGAGGTCGTAATTACAGTATTTAAAAGATTGGAAATACGATTTATACCCTCCCAAAGCCCGGCAGAATCAAGATTAATTTCAGAAATAATAAAATTACGCGCAAAAATTTGAACTAAAGGATAAGCCAAACCACTTGCTATAGGCATTATGGAAAATTTTAAAAGATTGAAAAGGGCCTCTTTTTCTATTTTTATTTTTATGTGAGAGAATTTGACAATTTCTATTTTGCGAGTAAAAAAGTATGTGACAAAAAAATTTAATGAATTATAGGTGGCAAAGGCAAGTAAGACACCTAACAATCTCCAGAAATACATTGACAAGGAAACATATACTAAATAAAGTATACTATTTAAAATGTTCACAATAACGAATTTTTTATACTCTTGGAATCCATTCAATATTGATATATAAAGTATATTTAAAGCAGTTCCCACAAATAAAAAAGATAAAATAATAAAAACATATTGATATGTATCATTTTTAAATAAAATTTTTGATAAAAAATCAGAAAAAACAAAAAACAGAAGAGTTACAATTAACGAATATATTAATATTATTGTAAATGCAGTATTAATATAATTTTTTAAATTTATTTCAGATTTAGTAAATTGCGAAGAATACTTAGTAACACCAATACCAATTCCACTAGCAAATGTACTTGACATTGCAATAAGATTTCCAATTTGACCAATAAAAACAAAACCAGTACTTCCAATAAAACTCGCTATTAGTTTATTGACGATTAAACTTGAAATCATCCTAAAAAGCGTAGAAACCGTTGATAGCGAAAATACCTTTACTAATTTATCAGAAAGGATTTTTTTAAAAAAATCTAAAATTAATGAGGGGATCAAAATTTTAGGTTGTTCTCGTTGGATACGCTTCATTTCATTAGTTAAAATTTAGAATATGAGGTACGGTATTATTAGGTGGCGTTTGCACACGATTTTCAATAAGAAAATATTGAGTGGAAATACCAAATGAGATTAATGCGAGGAAATGAGGTTCAATTAGAACACTAAGGTATGCTCCTCCTGACAACCCCCAGACCGCTGAAGAAACAACAATTAAATTTAAAAATAGAAAGGATTTATTATGATCTCTGTTTAAATTCAAATATAAGTACTTTGATTTATTATAATAATAATAAATTATATATAACATTAAACCTAATCCGACAATTCCATATACGTACAAATTAGCAAGGTAACCATTCTGCATATACCCAGAAAATGCATGAATTTGAGCATTAGAAAATTTATTCCTTCGTGACTTAGAAATTACTTTTCTGTTTTCAATGCGATTCCCAAACAAGAAATTAGTTTGGATCCTCTCCCAAGCAAGATTATAAGTCTCAATGCGCCCCCCACCGGCCTTTATTGGATCACTCAGCATTAAAGCATAGCGTCCAAAATAGACTGGTAAACTTTTGGGATTATTTTGAATATAGGAAAAGAAAATTATGATAGCCAAAACAACTGGCATCATATATGTTAATTCTATCTTTGAATTGTACTTCTTGCTTTGAATCAGAAAGTAAAACAGCATAGCGACAACGATCATGAAAAATGAAGTTCGATTTCCAGAAAATATTGTTAAAGCAATTGAGAAGACTGATAGTCCCAATTTGGACGTGCCTTTAAGAAAGACAAGCGAAAATATAAATAACATATAAGCTTGATTAAAAGCACCAAATCGAAATCCTCCTCTATAGGAAAATATAATATATGAATAAACTGTGCTTTGAAAAACGTCCTGAAAAAGATATACAATAATTCCAAAGACCGAGGAAACGACTACAGCTATGATGGAATAATCCACCATAATTTTTATATCTTCATGCTTCTCTAAAATTGCTATAAAAAAAAGGAAGTCAAAAAATAAAAAGAACTTATTAAATATTGTTCGCAACATATCATTATTCTGTCCAGCAATCAAATGCGAAATAAAAACAAGAAAAAATATTGATAATAATTTTCCACCCTTATCAAAAATCAATTTCTTCTTTTTTACAAGAAAATAATCAATCAGATATATTATCACAAAGAAATGAAAAATATCTCGCACGAATAGATCTGGTATACCTAACATAGAAACACCAGATGCATAATTAATAAGTAAAAAAATCGAAAATTTTTTTATATCCTTGAAAAAATAATATATACCGAGTACTAAAGGGATATAAAAGAAAACAATATCAAATAAAATCATACTAAAACTTAAATTTTTATAAACACACGATTAGAATTCAATACATGCACTCTAAATACCACTTATATACATGATTAATATTAAAAATAAATGATGTTTTATATTCCCATCCGATTTGAAATAATTTTCCCACATTCAGCATTTTCCTCATCGCCCCATCAGGCTTGCTTGTGTCCCAACCAACTTGCCCCTCGTATCCAACCGCTTCCCGCACTAGCTCTGCCAGATCTTTAATACTGATATCCTCACCGGTGCCGACATTGACAAAATCTACTTCGCCGGTTGCATCAAACTTGTGCATGAGAAACAGCAGCGCATCGGCGAGATCGTCGGAATAGAGAAATTCACGGCGCGGCGCGCCAGTGCCCCAGAGTGTAACCTTCTGTGCGTTGTTTACTTTGGCTTCATGAAATTTGCGAATCATCGCCGGCAGCACGTGGGATGTTTCCAGATCAAAATTATCCCCGGGACCATACAGATTGGTCGGCATGGCGGAAATAAAATTGGTGCCATACTGCCGGTTGTAGGACTGGCAGAGTTTAATAGCGGAAATTTTGGCAATGGCATAAGGTTCGTTGGTTGGTTCCAAGGGTGCGGTGAGCAGGTATTCTTCTTTCAGAGGCTGCGGCGCGTTTTTCGGGTAAATACACGAGCTGCCCAGATTAAGCAGTTTTTTCACTCCATACTTGTATGCCGCATGAATCACGTTGGTGGCAATCATCAGATTATCATAAATAAATTCCGCCGGGTAGGTGCTGTTGGCCATTATACCGCCCACTTTCGCTGCCGCAAGGAAAACGTATTCCGGCTTTTCGTGCTCGAAGAACGCATCTACTTGCTGTTGATCGCGTAGGTCGAGTTCTTCAGAGCGAGCAGTAACGACATTCTGATAGCCTTCAATTTCGAGTTTGCGCATAATCGCGGAACCAACAAGGCCGGTGTGACCGGCAACGTATAATTTGGAATCTTTGTTCACTGTGTTTGAGGACTTTCGTTAATCTCGTTCCCAGGCTCCGTCTGGGAATGTGTATTTAGACGGCTCTGCCGTCAGTCTGTTGTTTTACTGCAGGCAGAGCCTGCAAATTTACGTTACAAGGCTGAGCCGTGTAACGAGTGGATTCCGGCTAAAGGTATGCCGGAATGACCCATTGAATGAAAAGTGAAACGTTCAAGGTTCCAACTTTTGACATTCCAACGTTCAAACTTTCGGACATTCCAACATTCAAACGTTCCAACTTTCTACCGATTAAATCTCTTCACCTTTTCCATATCGGCTTTGACCATAATTTTCACCAGCTCCTGCAGGGTTGTTTTTGCCTGCCAGCCAAGCTCTTTGTTGGCTTTGGCAGGATCGCCGATGAGCAAATCGACTTCCGTTGGCCGGTAGTACATCGGATCGATCTTCACAATGGTCTTCCCGGTTGCACGGTTAACGCCACACTCTTCTTCACCCTCTCCCTGCCAATCAACGCTTATTCCAGCTTCCGTAAAGGCCAACTCGGTAAATTCGCGCACGGTATGGGTAACGCCAGTGGCCAAAACAAAGTCATCGGGTTTGTCTTGCTGCAACATGCGCCACATGCCTTCCACATATTCCGGCGCATAACCCCAGTCGCGTTTCGCATCCAGGTTGCCAAGATATAATGTATCCTGTAGGCCGGCCTGAATTTTAGCGGCCGCTCGAGTAATTTTCCGCGTGACGAAGGTTTCGCCACGGCGTGGGGATTCATGGTTAAAAAGAATGCCGTTGCAGGCGTAAAGGTTATAGGCTTCACGGTAATTTTTTATGATCCAAAAGGCATAAAGTTTGGCAACACCGTACGGACTACGCGGATAAAACGGCGTCGTTTCCGTCTGTGGTACTTCCTGCACTTTGCCATACAATTCGCTGGTTGATGCCTGGTAGAATCGCGTTTTTATGCCGACTTCACGAATGGCGTCGAGCAATTTCAATGTGCCGAGTCCATCAACTTCCGCGGTGTATTCGGGAACTTCAAAGGACACTTTCACATGACTTTGGGCTCCGAGATTGTAAATTTCGTCGGGTTTAATACGTTCAATCAGCCGGCTAAGGTTGCTGGAATCCGTGAGATCACCGTGGTGCAACACCATCTTGCGGTTGTTGATGTGTCGGTCCCGGTAAAGATGATCGATACGTCCAGTGTTAAATGAACTGCTGCGGCGAATGATACCGTGGACCATGTAGCCTTTTTCAATCAGCAGTTCTGTAAGATACGATCCGTCCTGCCCGGTGATGCCTGTTATCAGTGCTGTTTTTGTTGTCATATTTTCTAAATTTTTATTGGGACGAATGTCCCGTTTTATTTTTCGTCTATGGGGCATCCCATAGACGATCGGTGTGTTCGGTGTTTTCAATGTGCATCTTTACCCACCCCTGTATCATGAAATAGTCGTTTCGCACTTTTTCATGATGCTGTCCCCTCCCGGGAGGGGACAATTAAAATTCGTTCAGAATTTTAATCCGGGGTGGGTTCGTGTATTCCTTAACTCGTTTTGCGTTTTTTCTTCCGCTTATGGTATTTCCCGTTTTTGCTATCCGGATTGGTGCTTTCGCCGTAGTAATACTGGTTTGAATAATAGTAATAATAGCTGCCGTACATATTCTCGGCCCGTACGTCATTAAGAATGACACCTAGAAAACGGGCTCGTGCCTGGCTGAGCAGTTGGTTCGCTCGCTTTGCGCCTTCAATTTGCGATTTGCCGGATTTGTTGATCAATAGCACACCATCAACCTCGGAGGCGACAATCAGCGCATCCGTTACTGCAATAATCGGCGGACTATCCAGCAAAATGATATCGAAGTGTTGTTTCATTTTATCGAGCAACTGGCGCATGCGGGTTGAGCCAAGGAGTTCCGATGGATTAGGCGGCATTACTCCGCTGGTTAAAATATGAAGATTGTCAATATCCGGCTTTTTGATGATGTCGTTAAAATCAGCATCTGTTGCCAGTAGATTTGTCAGTCCGGGTTTTTTGTCAAATTTAAAAAAATTGTGCACAACCGGCCGGCGCAAGTCCGCATCGATGATGAGTGTCTTCAATCCCATATTGGCCAGTGTAACACCGAGATTAATCGTAGTCGTGGATTTCCCTTCGCCAGGGCCAGGACTGGTTATAAGAATCGTCTTCAGGGTGCCATCGATCTGGCTGTACTGCAAATTCGTGCGAATTATACGATAAGCTTCAGATATTGGAGATTTCGGCCGGTTTAATGCAATCATGCGCGAGGAAAAGTCTTTTTCTTTACCGTTGCCGTTGGGCAAAAGGGCAGCGAACCGGCTTGAGGTATCCGTATCAATATGCGGTATGGTGCCAACGAAAGGCATATTCAGACGCTCGATATCTTCAACGGTACGCACTGTTTTATCGAGGTATTCCAGGGAAATCGCAATGGCAAAACCGAGACCGAGACCGAAGAGCATGCCGAGCATGAGATTCTGCCGTTTCTTTGGAGAAATAGGTGCACCCGGCTCCACCGCGCGGTCAATGATTCGTACTTTACCAATTTGCCCGGCCATAGAAATACGGGATTCCTCGTATTTCTCTTTCATCATATAATAGAGTTTTTCGTCGACAGATTTGGTTCGGGCAAGGCGTGCAAGACGCAGGGTTTTTGCAGGCAATTTCTCCAGTTTCTTGCTGTAATTATCGACGATTTGCTTGAGCGCCAGAGAACGGGCTTTTAACGTTCGAATTTCCGTCTCAGACTCAATCACCTGGCTCACGAGTTGTTGTGCATGCGCCATGGGATCGTTTGGCGTCAGACCGCCGATGATCAGTTTTTTCGTCTCGGTATTTAAACGCTCTTTAATGACATCCTGACGAGCCCGTAATTTTTTCACTTCCGGGTATTCTTCCGTCACGCCTTGCGACAGCACAGCGGAGGCTTTGCGCTCGGTTTCTGCGAGTTCATCCCGCAACTTCAAAATCAGGGGACTGGAAATTTGTGCGATATTGGCTTGCAGATTCTTTTTCTGAATCCCAAGCTGCTGGTTGAGATATTCAAGACGTTTTTCGTAAGCACGCAAGTCGGTGAGCGTCGAATTATACAGTGATTCGAATTCGGCCAGTTGATTGATCAATTCCTGTGTGTCGCCGGAGAGATCAGCGATATTTTCTTTTTCCTGAAAACTCTTCAGTTGCTCTTCAGAATCCTTCAGATCGACTTCTTTTTTTGAGAGTTGTTCTTCGAGAAAATCAACCACCTCCCGAATTTCACCCTGGCTTAGCACCTGATCCTGATTCTGGTAAATGGTTGCAACCAAATTCGTCAGATAGGCCGCTTCAAATGGCGACGCGCCTTTCACACGAATTTCGATAAAATAATTGGTATCGATGACCGGATCGGCGGTGAGATCCTCACGTAATTTGCCAACCGCGTAATCCCGTGCCTGCTGCATGACGCGCATGGTATCGACCGGCTGGCCTTCGTTGTATTCGTAGTGCCGATCGAGGGCGAGTCCGATGCCTTTTTTGATGATTGGCAGGCTATCGCGGTATTCCGATTGCATAACTTCTTCGATAACGTGCTCAGCGATGGAACGGCTTTTCAGCAGATAAACCTGATCATTAATCTCATCCTGTTTCCCAAACAAGGCTTTTTCATCAAATAAAACGCTCTGAACACCGCCGTCCTCCTGCACCATGATGGTTGAGGCAGCCTGGAAGACGGGATCCTGGCTTAAGGTGTAAAGTGCTGTTCCTGCTGAAACAACAAGAAAACAAAGAAGAATAAGCCACCAGCGCCGACGCACAATTCGAATATAATCGGCAACGGATAAGGTGCGTTCTTCGGCGAAAAGGGTGTTCTGTTTTTGCAATTCGTTCATGTTTTTTCTTTTAAAGTTTTAGGCTTTGCTGTAGAAAAAAGTGCGACGCACTTCATCTATAAGCGAAATTAGCAGTTTGAAAATCCATCTTCATGTATTACATAAAGTGCGTCGCACTTCGCCATCTTTTTTAGTTTTTGTAAAACTCAACTCTTCTAAATTTATAATCATCAATTATATCGTAACCGATCAACGATAAGTGCGACGGAAGCTAACGTTGCAACCACATTAAAGACTGAATTCACACCAAAAAAATTGCGAATTTTATCGCCACGGGATTGCTTTATAACAATAGAGTCACCAGCACGCAGGGTTGGCAGGTAACTCGTCTTGCCGGTCTCAAAATATTTTTCAATACTTATGAATTTAATTTCGTGCTCTTCCTTTTGTCCACTGCTGCCATTGGTTGCTTCTTCTGCATTTTGCCGCAGCAATTGGATTTTGTCAAGATCCGCGCCGGGAACAAAACCCCCTGCATTGGAAATGAGGGTTACCAAATCCGTGTGGCGCGGGATAAAATACTGTCCCGGCTTGCGCACGTAACCAAGGATATTCACTTTGATGAGAATTTCATCAGAATCGCCTAGAATATAACGTGAGGCCGCATTGATTGGCTGATTCGCCACAGGTGTTTGAGCAGAAGTCTGTACCAGAGAAAAGAACATGTGGAACAGAATCAAAACAAAAGCGCTTTTAAAAATTTTCATTCAGATGTCCCTCGTTTATCACAATCGTGCGAAGGTTTGAATGTTTCGCAAGATGTGCCTCTTTCATTTTGCATTCCGGGTTTCTTCGTTTTAAGCAAAGCTTGCGATTAAATTATCGCAAATGGTGCCGGGAACCTTGCCTAAGCTAACGAATATCATTTATATAAATCGGCTAATATTTAAATATCAATAAAATCAAAATCAGGTTTTAGGAATCAGGGCAGCTGCAGAAGGCATTTTGAACAGATACGTTGATATGCAATTTATAGGTATGTGAAAGTGCAACAGGCTGACGTCTCATCTTCAATCCATTGAATGTAAACCTGTGCATTCGTGCTCTGCAGTATTGACTTCAGAAATGTTTCAATAACCGCCAAGCCCATACCAATGCCTTCCGACTCCCTTCTTCGACACTGGATTTTCCTGCTTACTTGTGGCAGATAACGAATTTTTTAAATGTGGTAATTCGTTCATTGCTGTCCACTCAGTTTGTATAAATTACCGTTACCATTTCGTATTTGCGGAAAGAGAATTTAAGAATTAATGAAGATTATTAAGCGGTGGTGGGAAAAATATAACTCGCAAAAATCGTTGAATTTGTCGCAGAAAAACGAGGGATTCAAACATATTATTTGACAGAGTGACTCGTTCTGTTGCAGTGGGAAATCACAGGGGATTTATTGCTTATTATAACCCTTTGTGCAAAATTTAAATATCCTCAAAAATTATGGATTCCGGCTAAAAGCTTGCTGGAATGACGTTTCAGGTTGGTTTCTTTTCCTTTTAATCTCAATTTTGCGCAACAGGTTAATTTTAATCAGTGCCTTATTTTAGTATCCTTTGCAAGACCCACGCAGTAATCTCATTCCGCTTCAAAACAGGCTCTCCCCTTTTGGCACATTTCTGCTGCCACAAAATCATTATCAGGGCCTGCCGTTGTCATTGTGCACAAACACCAGTAATGCTGCACGCCCTGGTCAATACTAAATTCCACCTCCGGGTCGGTGAAATCCGGAACCATGATATTTTTTGAACGCATATGTTTGCAAGTCGGTGGTGTTTTCAAATTCATTGTTTGTATCTCCGGTACAATTTTTCCGCAGAAAAATCCGCCCCACAAGGGGACGGACGAATTTCTTTTTCAATGGAATAAGCAAGTGAGGATGATGAGGTTAATCATCTTCACAACGAAGTAGCACTCTTTATTTACTATGCCGCAAAAGGATCAATTCCCGCAGCCCAGCAGATGGTGCGATATATGACGGCGGAAAACACAGGAACCTTGTAAGCATTCTGCGATAGGGGATTGGCGTCCACCATCGCGGCAGCGGCCGCCTGTCGTGCGAGCGTTACGGAAATTTGTTTATCCTTCAAGACCTGTTCCGCTTTTTCGATCCGCCAGGGAACCGGTGCAGCGGAACCCAACACGATTTTCGAAGCGGTACATTTTTTCCCGTTCATTTCCAGCACTACGGCCACATCGGCAATCGGCCAGTCAAAAGATTGCTTTTCTTTTTGCTTGAAATAATAACTCGTGGTGCTCTTTTCTGTCGCCGGCAGGATAATCTCCGTCAAAATTTCATCGTGTTTGAGAATATTTTCGCGAGTCACATCGTCCTCGGGTGTCACCCAGAAATCAGCGATATGAATTTCCCGGCTTTCTTTTTTTCTGGCGATCACCAGCTTTGCATCAAGTGCCATGAGGGCAACGGCCGTACCCGAGGGGTGCACAACAACACAGCCATCCTGATTACCGAAAATCGCATGGTATTTATTCTCACCTTCATCGGCAAGACAATGATCCCCACCATTTCGCAAACAGTTAAAATCGGCACTCCGGAAATACCAGCACCGTGGCCGCTGACACAGGTTTCCACCAACCGTCGCAACGTTACGAATCTGCGGTGTCGCGACTGCTTTTGCCGCTTGTGCCAAAGCCCGATATCGCGTCTGGATTTCACTGTGTGCGGCGATTTCCGCCAGTGTTGTCGTCGCCCCGATGTGCAGGTTTCCCTTCTCATCTTTTTTAATGAAACTCAATTCCGGAACAGTCCGGATATTGACAAGGCGCGTTGGTGATTCAAGTCCTTCTTTCATCAGATCGAGAAGGTCAATTCCACCAGCTTTGATTTTTGCCTCGGATTCCTTCAGGAATTCAAATGCACCGGCGAGATTTTTTGCCATGCCATATTCAAATTTTTTCATGATTCTGCTCCTTTCCTCATTTCCAGAGCACGAAGTACCTTGTCCGGTGTCATTGGTAATTCTCGTAAGCGTACGCCGATGGCGTTGTAAATTGCGTTGGCTAATGCTCCGGCCGTCGCTACTGTGGCCGGTTCGCCGATGCCAATGGCGCCTGTGCTGTTGTGACCGTAACTCACGTTTAAAATAACGGATTTGATTTCCGGGATATCCATTGAGCCGGCAATTTTATAGTATTCGAAATTCGGATTCACCATAATGCCGGTATTGCGATCGAGTAACCTGTCTTCGTAGAGTGCGTAACTAAGTCCCTGAATGATACCACCATTGATCTGACTTTCGGTCGTGAGTAAATTCATCGACCGGCCGCAATCATGGACTGCAAATACCCTTTCCGGCTTGACAACACCGGTTTCCGTATCAACAGCGACTTCGATTACGTGCACACCGTGAATGGTGCGAATTTTCGGTTGGAAATAATCCTGTTTTCGTTCGCCAATGGTAATAAAATTATCACCGGGAATCTTTTTCGCCACGTCGTTCCAGCTCAGATTTTTCGCAGGATCCGTCTTAAGAAAAATCTTCCCGTCGGCTGCCACAAGATTTTCCGGTGTCGTTTCCAGCAACGGGGCCGCAATTTCAAACATGCGCATTTTTGCCAGATAAGCCGAATCCCGCACCGCAGGACTGATACCACCCGTTGTGACACTGCCGCCGCTCGACGGGCCAAAACCGTATTCGGAGTCACCAATGGAGACGACGATATCAGAAGGCTTCAAACCCAATTCTTCCGCTGCAACCGATGCAATTACCGTGGTAATACCCGTACCGATATCCTGCACGCCGTTTGTAACTTGCACAGAACCGTCGCTGAAAACCCGGGTTGAAACCTGAAAGTTCTGGCCATAAAAATAGTACCATACCGAGTTGGCAATCCCGATTCCCCGTTTAATCGGTCCGCTATCGGCACCCGGGCGGGGATTGCGTTTTTTCCAGTTGCTTTTTTCCGCGGCAATTTTGAGTTGCACCTGACGGACATCATTGTGTTTTGTGTTCAAAAGGCGAAATTCGAGGGGATCGATATTTAATTTATGGGCGAGTTCGTCAATCGCCTGCTCCAGTGCAAAAGCACCCTGGGGATGGCCGGGTGCGCGAAATGCGGCGCCGGGGCCAGCATTGGTAAAAATATCCGATTCTTCAGCGTAGAATTCGTCGTATTGATAAATATTTCGTGCCGGACCCGAAGTCCCCGCACCTGTTCCCACACCTGCTGTTCCGTAGGAAATCAGCTTAATTCCAGTTAATTTGCCGTCTTTCTTCGCTCCGATGCGCAGCGTTTGTACGGAATCCGGGCGGTTGCCGACGCACAGATGCTCTTCCTTTCGATCCAGCATCAAACGAACAGGACGATTTGCTTTTCTGGCTAATTTGGCAGCCATAAAGCCTGCGATGCTCATACTCAACTTTGCCCCAAATCCGCCGCCCATGAATTTTGTGATAACCTGCACGTTTGATTTAGGCAATGAGAAGGTATTGGCCAATTCGTCGCGCACGTGGAAAACGCCTTGCGTCGATGCGTAGCATTTCAATTTATCCTCCGCGGTCCAGTGGGCGACGACGCCGTGTGTCTCCATGGGTGAGTGGGTTTGCACTTGTGTTCGAAAAGTTGCCTCGACGGTGGCGTCAGAGCCAGCCAATGCGGCATCAACTTTGTCCGGTGTACCATCCCGTGGGGTAACGCGTGGTCCGCGTATATTGCTTTTTTGCTCGATAGAACCGGATTCTTCCCCTGGCTTATTTTCTGCTGATTTTTCCTCAACATTTGTGTCAAATACGATGGGTGCACTTTTCTCCATTGCAGCTTCCTTATTGACGACAAATTTCCGCACATCGTAGGTGACATCGATAAGTTTGACTGCCTCTTCGGCCTGGTGCCGGGTTTCTGCTGCTACAGCAAGAATTTCCTGTCCCGCAAAACGCACGATCATCGGCAGCTTCTCCTGGACGGGAATTATCGCTTTCACGCCCGGATAGTTCTCTGCCTTCGAGGTATCGATTTTTCGAATGACGGCTGCCGGGTACTGGGATCGTAAAAATTTGCCGTAGAGCATCCCCGGCAACTGAATGTCAAAGGTGTATTTGGCCCGGCCGGTGGTTTTCGCTTCACCATCAACGCGTGGCACCCGCTTGCTGACATATTTCAGGTCCGCTTGGCCATCCCAGGGACGTGGTGTGGATTCCGGGATTTCAAGCGTTATTTCTTCGAGATTATCCTCAATCCCGACGTTGAGTTTCACTTGTTTTGCCATTTTTATCTCCGATTTCCTTTTTGCACAAATTATTTTCCTGCAGCGACGATAGCTTCAAATACTTTGGGATAGGTTCCGCAGCGGCACAGATTTCCCGCTGTCGCTTCCTGCGCTTCTTCCCGCGTTGGATGCGGATTTTTATCCAGTAAATCTTTAGCGCTCATGATCATTCCCGGGGTGCAGAAACCGCACTGCATACCATCATGCTCAATAAATGATTCCTGGAGTTTGGAAAGGTGCCCATCTTTTTCGAGCCCTTCGATGGTTTCTATCTTCTGCCCGATGGCATCCACAGCCAGAGTCATGCATGAATTGACCGTTACACCGTTCATGATAACGGTACATGCACCACAGGCACCACGCTCGCAGCCTATTTTGGTGCCGGTTAAATTCAGATGATCACGCAGGACTTCTGCCAAAGTAAACCGTGGCTCTACCTCGACTTGAAGCGATTTGCCGTTCACTTCGAGGGTGATAATCACTGCATCTTTCCCCAGTAATTTGCCATTTGGCGATGGTGTCTTTTCTAACTTTGCAAGTAATTCCGATTTTGGTGCCGCTGCAACACCAATCGAAGTAACGCCCAATCCTTTTAAAAAACCCCGGCGAGAAATTCCTTTTGGATTGGTTTCATTCGTCTTCTTGTTTTTTGGGTGATCCATAATTTCTCCTCGAAAATTGCCCACTTGGGGACAAGGCTACAGAATAACTACAAAATGAAAATTTGCAGCCAGCGCCCTTGTGGCTTGTTTGTCTGAGAACATATATACTTTTCATTTTATTATGCGATTTTTGACGCTACCGGTTCCTGAGAGTGGATTCGCTTTATGATCACAATTAAAAGCTCGCTTAAATGTGCGCTTAAAGTTAAACAATTATTTGGATTAATGGAGGAAAAACTTTGTCCTCATAATAAGAAAACCGGGGTAAATCTCAAGGAAAAAGACGGGAAGTGATGAAGAGCGTTGAAAAGATTTTATCTGTATAATCCCAGGATTGGGATTGATCAGGAGCCATCGCTTTTCGTGTACATCAAAATACCATTCGCGAAATCTTTATCCAAAACACCGACAACGGCAACGTCAGGACGGTTCAGCATTTCACCGAGTTCGGCTTTGGTCAGGAAGGGAATGATCGGGCACTTCAATTCTAACGTATTTATTTGATTTTGCAGTTTCCGTTCAAGGTTTGCGCCCGCATCTTCGCTCAATAAAAGGAGAGAAACATTTTTTTTCTTCAAATTGGCTTCCACGGCTGAAGAACCAATGGCTAATTTTCGTGGACGTTGCGCCAGGTTAAGCAAGGTTTTTATCTTCGCTTTATTCATAGGACTGCATGGCTTTCATAAATTGCTCGTAAATATCCTCTCCAACTTTGCACCGGAAAGCCCGGTGCAACCTCTTTTGCTTCACAACGCGATCGGCGCAGGATTTCTTTTTACAAACATAGGTACCACGACCAGGTTTGATGTGCCTGGGATCGATTTCAATGTGTACATCGGAGACAAGGACAAAGCGCAGAAGTGTACCTTTCGCAAATTTGCCACTGCAACCAATGCAGGTACGTTCCGGAACATGGGGTTGTTTTTTTTTATCAAGCGATATCATTGACGGCTCGGGATTTTAAATTGAATTGGCTGACCAACTCGATGTGCGCTGTATGAGGAAACATATCCACAGGCTGCACTTTTGCCAGCTCATAGCCATTATCACTAAAAATCCGTGCATCGCGCGCGAAGGTTGCGGGATTGCAGGACACGTAAACGATGCGTTTTGCCCCTAAAGCAACCACTTCTGCTACAACTTTGTGATGTAAGCCGACACGCGGCGGGTCAAGCACAACTACATCGGGTGCCGAGGTTGCGAATAGCTGTTTTTGCTGCAGCAGCAAATCCTTGATATCGCCGCAGTGGAATTCACAATTGTCCACATTATTCAATGCCGCATTGGTTTTGGCATCTTCAATTGCTGCCTCGACGATTTCAATGCCAACCACTCTTCGGGCTTTTTTGCTGAGATAAATGCCTATGGAACCTGCACCACAGTAGAAATCACAGACTGTTTCACTGCCACTCAACCCGGCAAAAGCATCGACGAGCTCGTAGAGTTTTTCTGCACCACGCGTATTGGTTTGAAAAAAGGAATTCGCTGAAATCCGGTACGTAAAGTCACCTAATCTATCTGTAATATAGCCGGGGCCGTAAACCGTTCGGCAGGAATCGCCGGTGGCAACCTGTGCCTTCTTCTTGCTAACCGAGTGCACGATTGTCGTAATTTCAGGCACTTCCTTTTTCAAAATTTCCGCTAGGCGATCTACTTCAGTCTGCCCCTTCTCTCCCCTGTCGGCAGTGACCAGGTTTACCATGCTTTCACCGGTATTTTTTCCTTCACGCACGACGAGAAAACGCCAAAAGCCAGAATGATCGACCGTTGTATAGGGTCGCAAGGCAGAATCTGCACAGTAGAGTGCAATAACATTGCGGATTGTGTTGCACAACTCACTTTGCAGGTGGCATTCCCGTATATGCAATGTCTTGTTATAGAAACCTTTCACGTTCATACCAAGGGCAAAATCTTTACTTAAATCATTTCCGCCTGTTTCAATTTCTTTCGCTGAAAACCAGCGCAACCGACTGAAAGTAAACTCCATTTTATTGCGGTAATAGAAGACATCGGGGGAGGGCAAAACCGGGGTGATATCAATGTCGGTCAATTTTCCAAGACGCGTAATGGAATCAACGACTTGTGTGTGCTTCTGCCGGAGCTGTGCTTCATACTCGTAATGCTGGATTGCGCAACCACCACAATCCCCGAAATGCTGGCAGCGCGGCGCAATTTGCTCCAGAGATGAACGTATAACCTCCAGAATTCGGGCATAGTGCAAGCCCTTGCGTTTGCGTTGAATACGCGCTAAAACACGTTGACCCGGCAATCCGCCGGGTACAAAAACAACAAGGCCTTCGTGGCGGGCTACACCCTCCGCCCCGAAGGCTAACGAATCAATTTCGAGTTCGAGTTCGGTTCCTTTTTTCAACTTTTTCCTACCTAAATTGAGCGATTCAAGCTTCAACGGGCACAATCGTCGCAAAGAGATTGAGTGTGTCGAAAACGAACCTGCTTTTTTTATAAATACAAGGATTGAGCAGGAGATATCCCCTGCCCATCGTCAATTCTACCATCATCAATTCTACACAAAGGACGAATAAACGTAACTACTCAGCCATTAGCGGACGCTGAGCTTGTCGAAGCGGGAGCGGCACTACATCATGAGAGAAATGGCCCTTCGACAAGCTCAGGGACCATTTCTCTCCAAGTCAGGCTGAATAGTTACGAATAAACCACGCTAAATCGCTGTTTATGAATCCATTAACATTAATAAGTTCAATTTTCCGGTATTGGCCGTGTCGGTTTTATTTTCCCGAAAATGCGCCTCGCACCGGCGTAATATTTCTTCCAGTAATCTTCCTGCAAATGGGAAATTACCACACCGCGTTTGGCCATCGAGTGAATGAACCGGCCTTCGCCGAGATAAATTCCAACATGACCGATGCTTCTGTCCTCCGTCTCATAGAAAAAAACAAGATCGCCGGCAAGCAACAGCTTTTTTCCGATATTTTGTCCCAGAGCGTACTGATACGAGGCTTTGTGCGGCAATTCAATGTTAAATCCATCCATATATACTTTTCTCACAAGTCCGGAGCAATCGACGCCTTTGATCGATTCACCGCCGTATTTGTACGGGGTATCGAGAAAAGGCAGCAGAACCGTTGCAAGATTTCTCGCAACAATCGATGAATTCAATGCATAGCCTCCGCCGGAAAAATTCTCAATTTTTGTCGCTGAGGCATCAAGGACGCCTTCATCTCCGCCGTTTTCGGTGTAACGCGGTGTATAGCTTTGTGGACGTCCGGAATTATGCGGAAGATAACTTGGCTTTGGTTGCAGGCAACCGGTAAAAAAAGTCGCAACGCTTAAGAATATGGCCGCAAGTATCATCCTGAAATGTGAGTTGTATCGCATGATGTGCTCCTGGGTGAATCCTGGTTCAATCTCAGTGGGTGGAAATATTCCAATTATAGCAGTTCATAGTCACACAATTTTCATTTGGAAAATGATTCCTCAGTCCTGAGGAGTGAGGTTTATCAGAGGAGATTGCATTTCAGATATCGGATGCAAAATGAAAGCCGATAAATTTTATGCATAAATAATTATATTTTCAACAGTAAAATGTATTTACAAGCATTTTTTTACGTTTATCATTTGTATTGCAATTGCGGAAGAGTTTGATTATAAATATCTGTGATTCCCACAAACTTGTTGCCAGTTTTCTGGCAGTGCGTTAGAATTTGTATGGATTTGGCATTATTACGATGCCTGAGGCATTTTGGACTCGGAATAATTTTCCATGATACATCACAGAGGATAAGTAGTTCATCGCAGAATATTGGCACTGGCACGGATTGATGGAAAAAGGTTTATTCTGCATAAGACAGGACTCAAAACAAAAGAGAAAATCCCATGAAAGTTTTTAAATCGAAAACAGATACCTGGCTTTTCCTTGTAATATTTGCCGTAATCGTAGCTTCCTGTGCCGCAGCTTTGCAACTCCTTCACAAGTCAGTCAGCCTGGAAAACCTGCTCAGCGCTCTGGTTGTCATTACGATAGGTGCGGCATTGCCCCTCTGGTTATTCCTCAGCACCCGCTATGTAGTCACGGCAAAAGAACTTCTTATTCAATGCGGACCACTTCAATGGAAAATTGCAATTGAGCATATTTCGGTCATTCGAGAGACGCGAAACCCATTGGGGAGCCCTGCCCTTTCACTGGATCGTTTGTTGATTTGTTATGAAAACGGCAAAGAAATAATGATATCGCCAAGAGATAAAAATGCATTTATCAACGCACTTGGCAGAAATGATCTTGATCCCATTTGAGGAGGAAAAGTAAAATTGAATGCATTATTAATGGTATCAGCGTTTTGGTTTCTCTCGGAAGTATTTTTAGCTTATCACAAAAAAGCTGCTCCAGAATCAATCGACAAAGATAAGTCTTCATTAAAATTACTCTGGATTATCATTAATGTAGCGATTGGTATGGGGCTCTATTTTGGACTTTCCGGTAAAGGTTTTATTGCTTTCTACCCGAAAGCTTTTTATTTCGTGGGAATACTTTTCATAATATTAGGGCTAATTCTTCGATGGACCGCGATAATCCAACTCAATAAATATTTTACAGTTTCTGTAGCATTAGACAAAAATCATAATTTAATTCAACATGGTCTTTACAAATTCCTCCGCCACCCGTCCTATACGGGATCATTGCTATCCTTCTTCGGCTTATCACTTTGCTTTGATAATTGGATCAGTTTCCTGACTGTATTTTTCCCAATCACTGCAGTCTTTCTTTATCGTATTTCTATCGAAGAAATTGCATTGAAAAACCATTTCGGCAACAAATACCTGCGCTATATGGAGAAAACCAAAAGACTCATCCCATGGATTTATTAAATTTGTAAAGGGAACCAAACTTGAAACGATATCCCGTTTTATCATTCTATAGTTATTTTTGACTTGTCTTCAACGGGATTCAAACATACCATAAACAAACCGTTAAAGGCAAATCTATGCATCATGCAAAAACGACGGCACATGCGTGTCAGTTATGTGGCAATACCTACAAATTATCCGAGCTTTTTCCTGCAGAATTGGTACGGAATGCTGTGGTTCAAAAAATTAAATCCGATTTCCCTGAATGGTCGGAGAAAGGTTTCATCTGTTCGAATGATTTAAACAACTATCGAACAAAATACGTGAATTCCCTCCTGCAAGACGAATTGGGAGAAATATCCAGCCTGGAACAGGAAGTCTCGGATAAATTGCTGAAACATGAAGCCCTCTCGGTCAATATTTTTGACGAATCGCTGAAAGACAGAACGTTCGGCCAGCGGCTGGCGGATAAAATTGCCGCGATTGGTGGAAGCTGGGCATTCATCATCCTCTTTCTCGCTTTTCTCGCTCTGTGGATGGGCATGAATTCCTTTCTGTTACTCAAAAATCCCTTCGATCCTTATCCGTACATCTTATTGAATCTCGTCTTATCCACTCTTGCTGCCATCCAGGCTCCAGTAATCATTATGAGCCAGCGTCGACAGGAAACGCGTGATCGCTTGCAGGCAGAAAACGATTACCGGGTCAATTTGAAAGCAGAATTGGAAATCAGACAACTACACGAGAAAATCGATCATATCCTTTTGAGTCAATGGAAACGACTGGTCGAAATACAGGAAATTCAAATCGAAGTAATCAATGAACTCAAAAAAACCAACTGACGGAATAGACAAGAACAATGACGCTTGAAAATCTCATTGGCAATTATGGATATTATGCGCTTTTTATCGGCACCTTATTGGAAGGTGAAACAATAATGCTCATTGCCGGATTTATGGCCCACCAAAGTTATTTAAATATTTATTTAACAATTGCCGTGGGGTTCGCCGGCACACTTTTGTGTGACCAGTTCCTCTTTTTTCTTGGCCGATTTAAGGGGCAGGCCTTTCTTGCGAAATATCCAAACTGGGAAAACAACGTGAAAAAACCTGAAATCCTCTTGAAACGGCACCAGAATTTCTTCATTCTCAGTTTCCGGTTCATGTATGGTTTGCGAACAATCGCGCCCTTTTTCATTGGCTTAAGCCAAGTTAGTATTACGCGATTTCTTTTATTAAATTTGTTGGGGGGATTCATCTGGGCCGTTTGTTTTGCCTTGATCGGTTATTATTCCGGGTATGCCCTGGAAAATCTGCTTCAGGACATAAAACACATTGAACTCGAAATAATCAGCGCAATTGTGCTTTTGGGGATTATTATCTGGGTTGTGCATTTCTGGAGAAAAAGACAAGGGAAGCGATCGTTTTTCTGAAAATATCGATAAATACAGATGGGATTATACCTATGAACAGACATATTGAACAACATTTCGCCGAACGAATTGGATGGTTGAGGGCAGCCGTTTTGGGAGCAAATGATGGGATTGTTTCCACTGCCAGCCTTGTTGTTGGCGTTGCAGCGGCAAATGCGGCGCGGGGGGATGTGCTCACCGCAGGAATTGCAGGGTTAGTCGCCGGGGCAATGTCTATGGCTGCAGGAGAATACGTCTCCGTAAGTTCACAGGCTGATACCGAGAAAGCAGATCTGGAAAGGGAGCGACTCGAGCTGGAAGCAGATCATGAATTTGAGTTACAGGAACTGGCAGAAATCTATGTAAGCCGCGGAGTGGAGGCAACCCTGGCTGGACAGGTGGCAGCGCAATTAATGGCCCATGATGCGTTAGGTGCTCACGCACGCGATGAATTAGGTTTGACGACAATCCACCATGCACGGCCAATTCAGGCAGCTTTTGCCTCCGCCGCGACCTTTGCCCTGGGTGCTGCATTGCCCCTGCTGATTACATTAATCAGTCCCGCCACAAACACCATTCTGTTCGTATCGCTGGGATCACTCCTGAGTTTGGCACTATTGGGAGCAATGTCCGCCAGAGCAGGCGGAGCCAAAATTTCTATCGCAATGGAGCGGGTTACATTTTGGGGTGCCCTGGCAATGGCCGCAACCGCGCTGATTGGAAAATTGTTTGGGGCTGTCGTATAGGGAGAGGCGTCATTCCGAATGCTTTTATCCGAGCCAAAGGCCGGCGAAACAAAATCCACTATTTTTTGAGGCTACGAGAAATGGAATTTTGAAAACACATAGCCGCATCGAAGCTGAGAGAAGCTTTTAAAAAACGCTGCGAATCTCCACGCCTTTACCCCTTGGCATAAACAAAATTTTGTTTTTCGTTGAGCAATTTATCATGGTTTAATTCACATCATTCGTTAAACAGTGTCATGCTGTTTACTCTGGCTAATGATGTACGCAGTAAATTTCTATATTTGCTACCTGAAAAAAAACAACGTTTCACACAGATGGTGCAGGATCTTGTACCCAACCTGCCCCGCCAGGTGAGGCATCCTCCGGTTTTTCATACCATAAATTCAATTTCCAGAATTGATTTGTTCTTTCAATTCCATATATTGTGGAGAACACAGCTGCATCTCTAATTTCATCATTTATTACAAGTAATCAGGAAAAAACATGAGTGACAAAATAAAAATTCTCGATGCTGTTTTAGACGGACTGATGACACGTTATCGCGAACGGGTACCGGATGTGCAGGCGATCATCGATAAAATGATCGAAAAAGGGATCATCGATTCCTTAAACGATATTCAAAATGATCACATCGCTTTTCGCACCATGGGTGTTGAAAATCTCGGCATTGCTTCCCTGGAAAAAATATTTCTCCACCTTGGATACGAGAAAAGGGATTTCTATCGTTTCCCGGTCAAAAAACTGAACGCCTACTGGTACGCCCCTCCCCGTCCCGAGTATCCGCGGATTTTCATTAGCCAGCTCATGGTCGATGAATTGTCGGCGGAAACCGCGGCTATCATTCGCAGCTATACCAGTGAAGTTACCCAGGATCCGGTGGATCTGTTGAATCTTGACAATGCAGAACAGGTGGATGATTTCCTGCATAAATCCCTTTGGCGCACGCCCACATGGCAGGACTACAAAACACTGGCGGAAAAAAGTGAGTACGCTTCATGGGTTATTTACAACCGCTATTACCTCAACCACTTTACTATAAGCGTGCACACACTTCCGGACGGATTTAACACCATTGCACAATTTAATGCTTTCCTGGAAGACAGTGGTTTCCAACTCAACGATTCCGGGGGAAAAATAAAAACCAGCGAGGACGGATTGTTGATCCAAAGCTCAACCGTTGCCGAAATGATCGACGCCGAATTTGCTTCCTCAAACGAAACGCCGGTTGTGAAAAAAATCTCCGGTTCTTATGTGGAGTTTGCCGAACGCCGGCTGCTGCAAGCCGACGGCAAGAATAGTGCAAGGCGGGAAGGTTTTGAAGCAAGCAACGCGGACAAGATTTTTGAGAGTACGTATAAGAAGCAGACCGGGAGGAGAAATTGAGGAAGCGGATTAATTGATTTAGAATAAGTTATTCTTGAATATCTGCTTTTTCTCGTTTATTGTAACGAAAATGGGGATGAAAAATAGTTTTCAATCCCCAGAGCATTTAGGGTTTCGCTAAGTAGATGTGTTCAAATGCTAACTTTTTGTGCTCATCTATGTTAACACAGGAGGTAACGGTGCAATTTATCAAGCATACAGAAAATTGGGTTAAGGGGGAATCTTTTGAGGGAGGAATGCTTTTCATTTTCGGGCTTTTTCTACTGATCCTTGCATTCTATTTTTGGCGATTAGCTCACCTTCCATATTTCAAAGCTTTGATTGTTCCTTTTTTGGTTGTCGGTCTGCTTTGGAGTGCAGCGGCAGGAATCGGTCTTTATCAAAACACAAACCGGCTTGAAAAATTCCGCGCTGAATACGAAAAAAATCCTTCGGAATTTATTAGAAGCGAGAAGGATCGAGTTGAGGGCTTCAGTAAATGGTATCGACCATTACTCATAAGCTGGAGTCTTCTCATAATAGCAGGGTTAGCCATCTTTCACTTTGGGGGAGGTAATCATGGCCGTGCAATTGGCGCTGCAGTTATCATGTTCGCTCTAACGCTATTGATGATAGATCATACATCAGAAAACAATGCTCAGATGTATCAGGCTGAAATTATTAAAGCGCTTGAAGAATAGAGCTATTTACACCTAATCAATGTCTTAAGAATGCCTGCCATGACTGACACGTTGCCAGCCGCTTATGCTGGTCGTTATTCCACTAATTTCCACCCAACAGGAGACCATTAATGCCCCGAACAATCACTATTAGCCTGCCCGTAACCGATCTGGAAGCATCGAAGGCATTTTACACAGCGATCGGTTTCGTCCTCAATCCGCAGTTCACAGACGAGTCCGCAGCGTTTATGGTATGGAGCGAGTCAATTAGTTTAATGCTTTTGACCCACGAAAAGTGGCGCACATTGACGAGCCGCCCGATTCCACCAAAAACCTCGAGCGGATTCGGGCTCACACTGTCCTGCGATTCCCGGGAAGAAGTCGATGCGATGAACAAATCGGCCTCAGAAAACGGTGGAATCGCGGATATAAATCCCATTGAAGAGTATGCGTTTATGTATGGGCGTGACTTCGCTGATCCGGACGGCCATATTTGGGGAGCAAAGTGGATTGACATGTCCCAGTTTGATATGTCGAAATAAAAATTCTCCTACAAAACCACTTGTACCTCACTTTTTTTGCCAAGATAGCAAAGCAAGGTTTTGTAAAGTTTATTCACATCGATGGGTTTATTCAAATGCTCATTCATTCCAGCTGCACGACTGCGCTCCACATCGGACACCATGGCGTTGGCAGTCAATGCAATAATCGGGGTCGAATCGTTACTGGAGCGAATCACCGAAGCGGCCTGGTACCCATCCATGAGCGGCATTTGAATATCCATTAAAATGAGTTCGTGAATGTTGGCATCGAACATCTTTATCGCCTGCTGGCCATTTTCCGCAATATCGATGGCAATACCGCTTTTATTCAACAACCCCTCGATAATTTTCTGATTCACACGATTGTCTTCAGCGAGTAAAATTCGTGATCCCCGCAATGTCTGCAACTGCGACTTGAGGCTCTTTGAGGATTTTATCTCCCGCTCTTTTCTGGGTTGTTGCGCTAAAAACAACTCACTCACCAGTTCATAAACCTTCGATGGATTAATCGGCTTTTTCAGAAATTTAATCCGTGCGGAGACCTCCAAAAATTCACTCATGGGCTCTTTTTCAAAGCTGTAGCCGGTGATTATCGTGGCATGTGGAGGGCGCGAATCCAACGCCTGTCTTCTATCAGCAATTGAATCAGGTTTGGAAACAGAAAAACAGCCGCCAGATTCCTGGCACGTTGCGGAGTCAATAATCCATAAGTCGTAATTTTGTTTTTCGAGAAGCATGGATCGCATTTCTTCGGCGTTGGCGACCAGATCTACGACAAATCCGTAGCGCGTCAATTCCTGTTTCAACACGCGCCCCCAATCCTTGTGGCCATCACTCACCAAAGCGTGCAAACCACCAAATTGAGAGACTTGTTGATCCTGAGGAAAACGCGGCGGAAGTTCAATATGAAAATAGAACCGGCTGCCCTCGCCTTCGATGCTCGAAACGTCAATTGAGCCATTCATCATATTCACGAGCTGTTTACTGATGGCCAAACCAAGCCCGGATCCACCGTATTTTCGGGTGGTGCTGCCATCAGCCTGGGAAAAGGACGCGAACAGCTTTTTCTGCTGAGCCTCGGACATTCCGATACCGGTATCCTTGACCTCGAAATAAAGGCTATTGTCCCCATGACGTTTCACCAAAAGGACGACTTCGCCGTTCTCGGTAAACTTGATGGCGTTACTGAACAAATTGGTTAAAATTTGTGAAAGCCGCAGCGGGTCGCCGAAGAAATATTGGTTGATGTCCGGTTGATAGAGAACAATCAGTTCGATGCCTTTTTCGAAAGCCTTTAACTCATTCAGGTTGATGACCTCATCGACAACCCGAAAGAGATCGAAATCGATGTGTTCAATATGCAGCTTCCCGGCCTCGATTTTTGAAAAATCCAAAATATCGTTGATAATTCTTAGCAAAGAGTTGGCGGAGCTCTGAATATGCTCCACATATCCCTGTTGTTTAGCATTCAATTCCGATTCCAAAGCAAGGTAGGACATACCAATGATCGCGTTCATCGGTGTGCGGATTTCGTGGGACATGTTGGCGAGAAATTCTGATTTTGCCCGTGCTGCATCCTCAGCTTTTTGTTTCTGCTCAAACAAACTGCTTTCCAAAGCTTTCTGTTGGGTAATATCCTTTGCACTCACCAGAATCCGCTGCCGATCACTCATCAACACCAGGGACATATTGATCGTAATCGCATGGCCAGACTTGTGATAGCAGGATTTTATAAAGTTCTTCAGGAATCCTTTTTCGACGACTTCTTTAACAGCCTGTTTAGCGCGTTCGACATCTTCCTTAACGCTCATTTTTATGCAGCTGGTGCGATACAGCTCCTGCTTTGTAAAACCCGTCATCTCCGCATAGGCGTCATTGGCATCCAAGAATGCGGAGGTTTCGGCATCCAAAAGCGCGATGCCATCCTTTGTTGTCTTGTAGATCGCCTCGAAAGTTTGTTTTTGTTCTAATAATTCATTTGTGCGCCGTTCAATATTTTCATTGAGCCGCTGCTTTTCATCTCTCCACGCGCTATAAAAAATAATGTTGTTGACCGTGTTCGAGAGCTGAAGAATGAAATTTCCCAAAGCGATCATAATCGCTTCATCTTCATTAACTTTGACATTCGGAGGTCCTTCGCCGATGCCATTGCCCACCACGATTAAACCGAAAGGAATCGTGATGTCGCCTCCGAAAATTTCGAAATAAGCATCTTTTAGGAAGAGGGATTTTACCAGGCTGGCAACCATCACATTCGGGTGTTCCGGGGTGTGGGTAATGGGTTCGTTGCTTAAACGAAGGTAGTCAATGACTTCGCCGGAAAGCAGCAGGTTGATGATTTTAATCACCTGAAGTTGCATCGGATTGTCGTAACCCTGCGTATGCTGAATGCTAAACCAACCATTTTCATCGTTATGCACAAAAATCAGGCAGCGCTCAAAACCGATTTGATTTACTACAAAATCACCGGCAAGGCGCAACAATTCATCCAGCTCGATTGTCTCGTTTAAACCCTTACCAATCGCAAGCAGTTGTTTATAAATACGGGTGTGCTTTTGGATGGAATCCTGAATCTGCTCCATATTAGGAGTTTGTTGCAACTTTAAACCTCGTGCTCAAATCATCGTTTCAGCAAAACGCAACATGTTTACTATTAAAACATTAGCGGAATATCTCCACTTCTAAATAATCGTCACCGCATGCAATGGATTTAGTCATTCGTGTCTTGTAGCGGCTGGTGGAACGACGCATTTTACGAAAACCTTCTTCCGTATGAATAGATTTTCCGCTCACCAGGTCTGTACTAAAAATCAACTGCATTAATCCGGTAAATCCGCCACTGTTGGCCCAATGGATGGGATAGTCGCGGGTGCCATACATACGCAAATAGCTGAGATCTTCGAAATCATTATAATTTCGGAATACAGCCCGTTCTGACGACAAATCCAAAACACTGTGATAACCCCACCCCATCGTATTAATCAGCGAAATGAGCCCTTTAATCCAGTCTTCACGTGTTTTTAAATGAGGTAAAATGACATCCTTCCACTCTTGGGAGGTCATAATGCCACCGTAAGTGAAAAATCCACAGGCCGTGCCAGCTTCCATTAACAATTCACCTGCCAATGTCACGCCGTAATCACCAGCCACTTCGATCATCGCACGTACAAACTCAATCTGCAGACGATTGACATAGTCGCTTTGGTTACGCACGATGTAAACCCCAAAGGCCGGAATGAGCCCCTCTTCATTGCCGACAAAATTGACGTGTGCTCCCAGGAAGGCGTTGGTAATCGTCTCTTCATGCTTCCAATTGAGCTTGACCTTCTCGACATCTTTGAACTGGGTCTCAGCTTTTTTCGGATAGATTGTAAAATTGCCCTCCCCGTGGGTAATAACATGCGTGTTGAAATCGTCACCACACGCCATGCACGTGGTCTGCACACCATGGACTTCGGCGAGGGGCTTGTCGTAAATCACTGCATAAGCAGCAGCCAGAAAACCGGTCGTGTAAAAATCCACTGGCTTTTTACCAAGACCAAATTTTTGCTTCCAGGCTCGGGAAAATACCGATTTGGTGCTTTGGACGGTCACGCCATTTTCATCCATCGAGCTTATATTAATGAGGCCGTAACCAAAGGTTTTATAAACATCCTCGACCATCTTTTTTGACTGATCACGGTCTAATCCCGCGCATAAGTTCGACAACTGATTATAGGCCGCATCCGCAGCGCTACCTATAATAAATGGACGGCTGTCGATGTATTCAGCATCGAGAATCGTGCGTAGAAGCACACTTAAATAGTGATGGCAATGAAAAATCATCGCTTCACCGGCTATCGATATGCAATTATGCTTCGTATCAAATGGGTATTTTGTGATGTCAAACACGGCAGTCTCCCTCCAGGTTAAAGGAATCTACCAACTCATTTGCGGCACTGTTGATCGAATTTACCAGGTCAACCGGTAAAAAAAGCGTTTGTTCCGATTCGATCTGATCAACGGTTAGTTCAATTTTTCGCTCAATCAAAATTGGGAGAACTCGAACCAGAATTCGCTCGACAATACGCGTATCACCATGCTCCTGGGCCCATAAAAATATGGGCCTGGCGTCTTTTAATTCGTTCATGGGTCGTTACCTCACAACAGACAAATAATTGAAATGCTATTCACTTACATTCTATCGGTTGTTAAGTCCACTTCTTGAAGAGATGTATCAGTGAATCAAGTCACTGCGTGTTCGGCTTGCCACAGAACGATATATCCGTTGCAAATCTATGGAAGTATTGCGTGCAGTTCGATGTTTTATGTTTGTAAACCTGATGAATTCCAGGCTAAGGTTGGCCTTCCTCGATTACGTGCACTAAACAACCTTATTAATTTGAAAAAAAATGATCATTCAACAAACAGGCTCATGATGAAATATGTACTCCACCTGCTCTTCTTCACTTTGTGCACCTTTCCAGCACAGGCGCAAACCGAACCGATTTCTGATCAACTTGTGATTACGTCCAACGAGCAAAAAACCTTTGTTTGGGAAGATGAAAATAGAATTCTACATGTCAATGTGTCCCCTAAAGACCTCGACAAATTTCAACATAATGGATTCATTCGCTACAGCGCTTTTGGCGCCAAAGGCGATGGCAAAACCGATGATATAAATGCCATCGTCGCTACCCATGGATTCGCAAATAAGTACCGCATCTCAGTAAAAGCTGATGAAAGCGTCACGTATTACATTGGCGGAAAGGACCGTACTGCCATCATCCGTACGGACACCGATTTCGGTACTGCAACGTTCCTTATTGATGACACGGAGGTGCAGAACCGGAACGCTCCTGTTTTCCTGGTCAGCTCCCGCCTTCGACCCTTTAGCCTTGGCGGAATAACTTCGCTCGAAAAAAATCAGGATAAAATTAACGTCTATTTACCCGGAACCTGCCTTATAACTGTGACCAATTCCCACATAAAACGCTATATCCGTTTTGGCAACAACCAAAACAATGGCTCCCCACAGACCGATATCTTTCTCGTCGATAAAAACGGTAATGTGGATAGGAATGCTCCGATTATCTGGGACTTCGACCAAATCACTGAAATTACTGCATTGCCCATGGACGAAACGATGCTGACAATAACCGGAGGCCGCTTTACGACAATTGCCAATAAAGCGGAATCCAAATACACGTATTACAGCCGAAACATCGCCATCCGACGTTCGAACGTGCTCGTGGTGGGGTTGGAACACCGCATCGTTGGAGAAGAAGACCAGGGCGCTCCCTACGGTGGCTTTCTCAATATTCGTGACTGCGCCAATGTTAAAGTGCAGAACACCATCCTGACGGGACACAAAACTTACCGGACTATCGGATCAGCCGGCAATCCTGTCCCCATGGGTTCTTACGATATCATCATCGGCCGTGCCATCAATGTATCCTTTGGGAACTGCAGTCAGACAAATGATATAAACGACAGAACATACTGGGGAATAATGGGCTCGAACTATTGTAAAAATCTTATTTACGACAATTGTACCTTTTCCCGCTTCGACGCTCACATGGGGGTTGCCAATGCGACGATCCGCAACTCAACCCTGGGGCACCAGGGAATCAATGCCATTGGGACTGGAATTTTTACAGTGGAGAATACAACTGTTCGCGGCAGGAGTTTTATCAATTTGCGACCCGATTACGGCAGCACATGGCAGGGTGAATTCAAAATAAAAAATTGTTTTTTTGTTCCCTCAAACGGCAATCCAACCAGCGTCAGTCTCCTCAGCGGCTCGAATTCCGGACAACATGATTTTGGTTATACTTGTACCATGCCGGAACGGATCACCATCGAAAATCTTCACATCGACGACGCTAATCACCCCGAGAATTACAAGGGTCCGGCAATTTTTAAAGATTTTAATCCACAAATGACGGACGAATCCTACACTGAACACTATCCCTACCTCAGAACGAAGGAAGTCCTTCTCAAGAATGTGACAACTGCCAGTGGCACATCCTTACGACTGAGTGACAATCCATTTATGTTCAAAGATGTGAAGATCGTCAACGAGTGATTTAACGCAGAGGGGAATCATTGTTTCGTGAATGTGATAATGAACAGTCTTCTCACCACCCCAATTTATTCCGCAATACCTTTCCCGCCGTTCTGCTTACCGAAAGATTGGCCGGTCTGCGCCCCAGTGTGGTAATTGTGTATCCACCGCTGCTGTCTGCTTCAATTTTACGTACATAATTCAAATTGACAATAGAGGAACGGTGAATTCGAAAGAATTTCTCCGGGTCAAGGCGTGTTTCCAATTGGGAGAGTGTGTAGTTCAGTAGGTAGCGATGTTCTTCGAGGCAAGCGTAAACAAACTTGCTTTCACTGGTAAAATAGACCACTTCATCATCGGTAAACATGGTGATTTTATCGCCAACTCGGGAAGCAAAACGGGTTAGATAATTTGCTGGTGGTTGCCATTGGGCGAAGAGTTCCTTCAGTGCCTCTGGTGTTGTTTTCTTTTCACGGACTCGAGAAATGGCTTCCTGCAGGCGTTCCCGCGAAAACGGTTTCAGTAGATAATCCACTGCCCGCAGCTCAAATGCCTGCACTGCATACTGGTTGTATGCCGTAGTGAAAATCACCGCAGGTGTGCTGGTGATGAGCTGTAAAACGTCGAGACCAGACATATCGCTTAGGTGGATATCGAGTAACAGTAACTCAGGCTGGAGCGTGTCGATTTCTACAATGGCTTCTCTGCCGCTGGCGGTGCTGCCAATTATATCAATTTCAGGGATTTCAGTGAGCATATTTTGCAGCCGCTGCAGGGCTGGTTTTTCATCTTCGACTATGTATGTGCGCATGGGATAAATAAAGTTTGAAAGTTTAAAGTTACAGGTTGCAAGGTTTATGATTATGATAGTCTATTTCGATTTACTACTGGTTGAGACGAATAAAACCGGGATCCAACTTAAAGAACATTGGAAGGACGCCCGTCTGTGACACTTTATTCAAATCCAGCGTCTTGTTTCATTGCGATAAGCTTCAAATTCAGGGCCGAATTTTGCCAGCATTATTTTTTCCTCGTATCGAATGTACCAGCGATTGGTGAGGATAAAAAACAGGGCAGCACGGGCAAAGGATGAAATCACGCGCTGGTATAAAATCGCAATACTAAAAATCGTGATGACAAACCCAAGGTACATGGGATTGCGGCTGTGGGCATAAATGCAACATCCACTATTCCGGAATACAAATCTCCACAAGAGTGCCTTTTTTCCATTTAGATTCTAATTTTAAAAGATCCGTCCGTCCATAAAACAATTTCAAACGATCCTCTAAATTTGCAAGGGCATGTCCCGGTTTTTTGTATTTTGCTTGCATAACCGGAGCGATACCTTGTCCATTGTCGACGATCTGCAGGCAGAGAAATGAAGCTTTTCTGTTAACCCGGATCGAAATTTCCAATGGATTTGACTGATCGATCCAGCCATGGCGCACGGCATTCTCCAACAAAGGTTGCAGCATAAATGCCGGCACGAGGAAGCCTTCCGCAACCGGCTCAACTTCCCATCGCACTGTCAGATTTTCTGAGAAACGAGCCTGAATCAAATGCACATAAAGCCGTGTGAAATGCAGTTCATCTTTTAATGCAACCCGGTCTGTGTTGGCATTCTGAAAAAGATAGCGCAGCATTTCACTCAATTCGATGAGCAATTTTTCTGCTTTTTCCGCGTCGTGCTTCACTAAGCTGGTAATGGTATTCAGCGTATTAAAGAGAAAATGCGGTTCCATCTGTGCCCGCAAAGCAGTCAATTCCGCACGCTCACGAGCTTGCCGGAATCGGGATTCCTGCCAGCGAATTTCCACCCAACTCCCTAGAATGCTGGCCACACTTATGAGCAAAATGAGAATAATAAATGTAAGTACGATCTGTCTTAGCGCGGGAGGAAAAAGCTCAGACAAGGTGCCTTGCCCTTGCGGAATTGCGCTCAAATCGACCAATGTGTCCCAAAAAAAATTAGAGATTCCATTTCCATCAAGGACGCTGTCATTCAACAAATTTATTTTAATCAAGGCACTGAAGAAATAGGCCATTACAAGGGCAATGGTATAAAACAAAGCCCGCAGCAGCCATTGTTGTTGCGGGCTAAATACTTTAAGCCGGTTATGCAATAAAGAAAAGGTAGCAAATGCAAAGAAAGCAAAAACGACGGCATCAACGATAGCGAGTAGCCCTGCTTGCTGGATGGCATAGTCCTGCCCAAGATTGTAGACGAGGGACAAGGCGCCAACAAGCGCGCCGACACCAAAAAGCAGGGCTACTTTTTTCATGCAGAAGGTTCCATATTCTTGTCGTTATGCATACTCCAAAGATACAAAAGGAAGCTCCCCATTCCGAAGCTGACAACAATAAGTGAAACCAGAAATCCCAGAATTGGAATGAGTTTCAGCAAAGTAAGCAATACGACTCCTAAAATCAGCGCCAAAGCCAGGGTGGGTTGCGATTTACCTGTGCGTGCTAAAATTTCATTTCCAAGAAAAACCGCGCTGATTATTCCACTGAGATAAAGCAACATAAGATAAATTGCAAGCAGAAACAATGCGATGGGAATTGTAAGAAAGATCACTGCGAGAATGACGACAAAAACCGGTGTTGCGACAAGGGCGAGAAATCCGACACCAACTCCTTGAAGCGCATTGTTGCGAGCATAGGTGATTTGGTCCTTTGAGAAATTTTTGAAAAACAGCACATAGCACAGACCAAAAATTATAGCCATGAGCATAACCAGAATGGTTTTGAATATGGAACCACCATACTCGTGTTCTTTATATTTTACAACCGTTTTCGATGGCAGATTTTCAATCTCTTTTCCTTCCAGGGTTGCAGGTAGCTCAAGTTCGAAATCACCTGCGACTGAAAAGCGGTCGCCTATTTGAACGTGTCCTGTGCCCCACTCAATATAACCATCCACTTCGCCATTCAGATAAGTATCACCACTGCCGCCGCGCAGGTTGCCATCGATACGACCGCCTTCAAAAAGGAGATTTCCTGTACCGATGTAAACATTACCGTGAATATGGGCTTTGCCAGTGATGCGTACTGTACCACCGCCAATAAAAACATCATCAGCTATTTCTGTATCAATAAGCACAGTCTCACCGCCGCCGATCAGCATACCGCCCACAGCGCCAGTAATGTTCAAATTTCGTCCTGCAGCGAAGATATCATCACCAACATCGCCTTCAATGTAGACATTTTCACCTGCGGCAAAAACATCACCTAGCATAGTCCCTTCAATTTCCACGCTACGGCCTGTTGCCATTAAATCGGTAGCCACTGTGTCGCCAGCGGCTATGTGCACGGTTTGCCCTCCCTTGTATTCAGCCCCCTGAATAGAGAGTGCCGGAACCAAGAGTAGCGCAATTAATGCAAAGATTCGTTTCATGATCATTTCTCCTAATTTGGTTTATGGATGAAAATTTTGAACACATGATACGATCTTTTTGCAAATTGTTCACACTCGTACAGATGAATGGATGAATAGGGATGCCAAATGGTGAAATGCAATGATGGATGGAGGTGATGTCTGAGTTACTCAATTTACAAAGGCACTATTAATAGGTACTCAAATCTATCACCGCAGGACTTTCAAAAATCGATGCCGGTAACTTATCGAAAACAGCGAGTTGCGACAGACTGCGCTCACCGCGATCGTTGGAGAGCCATATTTTTCCATACAATTGCCAATTGGACCACGGCGTCGTAAAGCGAGGTTCCGGATCATCATATTGTGCATAATACGACCATTGCTCCACATGATGCGTCTTTTTATTCACAAAGACATCGTATTTATTTTGTGGCGTAACACCAACGTTTTCAAAGGTCAATTGCAGCACATCTGCAGGATTGCCGTTTTCCAATACGCGTTCTCCGAGGTATTTCAATGTGACACCGCTGTCTTTTAATTTGTAGGGCATAAGCAGCCAGTAAGAATCATTTATCCAGACACGATATCCTCGTTCAAGCAATTTTCCCAGAGAATCAGCCTCCGTCATTTCCTCGCCACCCTGCCAGACACGTCCCCGTTTGGAGTGAATATTCATCAACGTCACATTTCCCCCTTCTTCGATGCGAATATTACCGCTGTGTTTATCCCAAACATGCAGACGGCGACCGAAGAAATCCCATGAAATGTATCGTACATCATCCCAATTCTTGCGCCCACCGAGATATTTCATAACCGTATCTGCGATCGCGACGGCTTGAGGATCTGAACCTGCAGCATCAAATCCTTTTGCTGCCGGATTTTCTTCAGTGCTCTGACAAGCGATCATTACTATAATTAGAATCATGCTGAACCAACGCATTGTGTTCTCCTTCATTCAATTGATCAATTTGGCCGTTTGTGGCGTGTAATGATAGTGAACACACCAAAAATAAATGTTAGTGCATAGCCTGCAATAAGCGCAAGACGTGGTGGCGAAACCGCATAAAGCTCGTACAGAACCAGGGAGATACTGAGCAGACAAAATACACTGCCACGCACAGTGTATTTATCTATTTTACGAAGTTGATTCAAGTTCAAAAACATGCCCTTGACCTTAGCCTTTCAAATGGTGATGCCGATAATTGGTTTATTGTTAAAAGTAAACTTATAATGCCGCAATATCGTGGAGAAACATTTTTCTCCCGTATGGCGTAATTAAATTAAATACAAATCTTTAAATTTAATATTTTGCAGTGAGCATGAATATACTTTATTTAAATAGCCGTTTACCGGAGTTTGCAGAACATGTGACTGATGCACGAAACTATGCACTCCTGAAGCATGTATCCCAGCACCACAACATTACGGTCGTTGTGGTTTCAGAAAATAACAAACAGCCTTCCTTGGATCACTTACAAAAATTTTGTGATTCTTACTACCAAATTCAACAGAAAAGAATCGCGCCAATACAAAAACTGAAAGACTTCTTTAATAATTCATCTAATCATTCCCTGGGACTTGATTTTAAAGCACTGCGCAAAACTTTGGAGCGATTACTTACTTCCAACGCATTTGACCTGATCCATTATGGACATGCGGCTCTGGTGCATGCACTCCCCAAACAAAACAACATCCCAGTTTTACTACAGCTCGACTCAATCTCGCCTGAAATATTTATCCAACAGCTTCTGTCCGATTCAATAACAGCGGATCTCGATCACCAAAAAATTCACAGCGCCCGATCACTTTTGCATGCTGCATGGGAAAACGTAGATCACATCATAGTACCGACGGAGAAGATGAAACGGCATATTCAATCGTACACAGCAAAAACAGATATCACCATTGTACCGCCGGGTGTTGATACAAATTATTACGTGAACAATGGCTCCGTCAATGCAATGAAAACCATCGTTCTATCCGGTGCTTTCAACCAAAAAGAAGATCGCGATGCCATTCGAAATTTTATCCGGCAAATGTGGGGCAGGCTGCAACGACGTGATCGCGAATTGCGTTTATTTATCGTCGGAAATGGGGCGTCAGAAGAGATGCGAGAATTAAACCGTTTGAAAAATATTTATGTGGCGACGGAGGTAAAGGACACGCGACAAATCGTGCGTGAAGCAACAGCTGTCATTTTTCCGCATCAGCAATGCGAATTCGTCAACAGCCACGTTCTGGAAGCGATGGCGCAATCCAAAGCCGTGATTGCCACACAAAACGCCGTAGCGGGCTTGCATGTCGTCGATGGACAAAACATCGCAATTGCGACAACAGCAGATGCATTTGCCGAAAAAATCATTACGATAAGCAATGACGAATTCCAACGAAGAATCATTAGCCTGCAGGCGCGAGCTGCCGTAGAAGCATTTCACTCATGGGAAGTCGTTGCAAGACCATTGTTACAGGTATACCGCAAACTTATTTCAGGGATCGATCCTGGCTTGGAACAGAAACCAACGCGGGATGAAGCAAACAATGCAATTGTTTGAGAATCATTTGAATTTATGCAAGAAAAAAACATGCTCGTAAAAGACGAGCATTTTCAATAATGTTCAATTTACCAATCGAATGTTGCTTCCCAGCGAATTGTGAGTGTTTTACACTAATAAAGGTAGGGTATCAGAAAGCCAAGACCGTCGATTATAATTACGCTCAATATAATTTTATCGAGTTTATTATCGGTATTTCTAAACGCAAAAAAGATAACCGCAAAAATTGAAAACAATACAGAAAAAATACCGAAGAGAATGTAATCTTTGAGCAGATGATAAATACCAGCGCCTATGAATCCCCAAAATACCGATCCACTGCTGAAAACTGCCATGATCATCCAGTTTGTGCTTTCAATTTGAAGCTCTGCGGAGTCCATATTATTGATTTCGAGGCGAGAATTTATGTACCACGAGCGACTCAGGACGTAGACAACACATACAACGCCAATTATGAAACCAGCCAATAAACCAGTGTAGATAGCCTGCATTTTTTCCTCCTGTACTTATGCTGCAGCAAGCTTTTTATTTATTCCCGGTGAATTAATTCAAAATCACCATCACCTTTTTTGTCTCTGAATACAAATCTGCTCCCACTGTTGCGATAGAACCAGATTTCCAGCGGCGGTTCATCAATTTTATTCGTTTGATTGCGAACCATATCCGGTCTTCCGAACCGGATATAAATTTTACCGCGATCCGAACTCCATCCCGGTTTCTGTTTGGAAATAACCGAGAACTGTTCATTGGCAAAATTGACCCGCTGCTCGAATTCAATTTTTAATTCATTCGCCTCAGTATCCGGGCTGGGATCCCGCTTTTTCCAAAATTCGTCCAAATATTCGTTTTTATGCAGACTGTCCATGGCCATAAAATGCTTGAATTCTCCCGAATTCATCAAGCTTTTGAGAGGTCCAAAACCAATATTTGCCAATTTCGGCGCATCATTATTTTTAGCAAGATTTGGCAGTACCCGCACTATGAACTCATCATGACCGTAGGCTTTTTTATCATTTTGATTACACTCAATATTTAAGGATAACTGCCCGGTGGTATGGATATGTTCGGACAAAGAACGCGTTACAACGAGCACTCCGCGTTCAGCCAATACTTCTTCCTGCCATGTGGTTATAGGTTTGTTATCCCAATCTTTAAGTGTATACTTCATATGGATGGAATCACTCGATGTAAATCCAGACAAAACGAAGCGAACAAATATATCCTCATTACCTTGCATATAGACTTTAGCAAGATTTTGTTCGAGACCATCTGCGTCTGGATTTGGATGCAAAAACACCAGCGAACTCAAATTTGGCGTTTTTGCATCATAGTTTTCCACAGTGATTTTCTCGACACGTTCCAAATGTTTACGCGTATCGAGATCCAGGATATCGAGATGCAATTCATAATCTCCCGGTGTCAGTAAAAACGCCATTGACTCTCTGTTTAACTTATGTCTGCTGTTGGTTTCCTGGTAATTTCCTGCAAAAATTTCCCGATTTATTACAGCTCCATCAATATGCGATTTTTCTTTGTCCACTATATCAAGCGTGAGCTCATAAGAAGCCCTGTATTTGTCTTCGCTCAATTTGACAAACTGAATAACATCATTTACCAGACCGACCTTCACTTCAAGTTTGGTTTTACTCTGGTTCTCACCAGGAAATTGATATGTTTGAAACACAAAGGACGGAGCTCCAAAGAATTCATCATGGCCATCCCGAGGTGGCCGTCCTTTTTCGTTTGCAAATCCAACCGAAGTCGCTAAAAAAGAGAGTAGTAAAACCACATACACGTGCATCGCATAAAATCTCTTCATCTAAGTATACCTTCAAAAATATTGAATGCGTATCCTGAAGCTATCTACCGTACGAATAGCTGATTTCCTTAAAAAAATTGGCTTTAAAATTCAGCACCCAATGAAAAATAATACTGCGGCTTCGCGGAATTGGACACTAAATCGGTTTTCCAGGCCGCATCGAACCGCAACAGGAAGAAACCGACAAACGCTCTGGCGCCTAATCCGTAACCCATCACCATGTCATCGCCAAGTTGTGGCAGGCGCAAATCACGTCCGTGGATCAGGTCGAGATCCTTCTCCTCACCTTTATACCATGCCGTTCCAATATCTGAGAAGAGGGCCCCCCGGACATTCACAACTCCCAGGGGCAACGGCCAGCCGAGGATTAGATAGCGAATGAGAGGAAAGCGAAACTCAAAGTTCATTAAAGCAAAACGGTCACCCACACGCTCGTAATAATTGGCACCACGAAGTGGGGTTTCAAATGAGCTGAAATAAATACTTTCGGGATGGTCGATGCGTATGGTGCCGCCTTTGAATTTATAGTTCAACCAGTTATCCATTCCACCAAGAAAAAATTGCTGAGGTTCATTCCCGTTGCTCGCACCGCCAGAAAAGCGTACCACAAAATTATATTCATTTTTGAATTTATAATAGCGACGGTAATCAAAACGGAAAGTGTAAAATTCCAGGCCTTTATCACCAAACATATTGGGGCTGTAACTTAAGGAATAGGATGCACGGGTACCATTCACGGGACCGGTACTGCCCCACACTGCCGTGTCTTTCACATAGGACAAATTTTGCATCACCACCCGAATATCATCGTTCGGCAAATATCCCTCAGGCCAATCAAGAAAATCACGATTGATACCAAGGAATGAGGCGCTGTAATCGATGCGCGTGAAGCGGCTGAATGGACGAGATGCATAAAAATTGCCACCAAAATAGCGGTCGCGAATGAGACCGTAATAATCAGAATAGAAAAAATAAACGTTGTGATAAGCACCGACGCCGTAATCTGTTCTGTTTGGCAAAAAGAAGTAGCGTACCATATAATTGGAATTACGCATGTCATAAAACAGGTCTGTGTACAGTTCGAAACGATGATTACCGAAAACGTCCGAAACGGCTAACTGGGTTGTTCCCTGTACACCAAAAAACTGGCTGTAACCAGCATTTCCATAGACGATATCCGGGGAAAATTGTGGTTTATAATCCTTTACTTTGAACTCGCCAGACTCGTCTTTATACCGTGTGGTATCCAAAAAAACGATTCCACGTTCAGCCGGATCGACATCACCATCTGCGAAATCCTGCCCAAAGACAAAGTTCGAATAATCGGTTTTTTGCTCCGGCACCTCAGCGATGGCCACCTGTTCGGTATCCATCTTTTTATCTTTTCGCTTTTCTTCGAGCTTGGTTATATAATTGGTTTTTTCAAGTACGAGATCACCCGGTTTGATATTCAACGGATTTTTGAGGAGATAAATATCATAGCCGCCATAATAAAACGAAGTGAATGCCAATCTTGAGCCATCACCACGCCAGCTTATGTGATCAATACCGGTAATAACGTTCGTAATGGGATACTCATCACCGGTATCGAGATTGTGCATGTAAATATTGTAAACTCCCGAACGGTCACTGGTAAATACCAGGTGCGTTCCATCGGGTGACCATGCAGGGTATTTTTCCCAACTCGATGTTGCTGTTATTCGATGTATTTTATTGCGTTCGTCGAGCTCAACCGTGTAGATATCATAATTGCGGTAATTAAAATGGGTGATGTTGAAATTTTCCGGAATCCTTGAAGGATCGATATAATTTCCACGATCACTGCGAAATGCAATATGCTTACCATCCGGCGAATACGATGGTTCGAGATCAGAAAAAATATCGTCGGTAATTTTACGTAACTTTTCAGTTTTCAGGTTGAGCGAGTAGATATCAGATTGCCCCTTTTCCATTCCGACAAATGCAATTTCATCACCTTGCGGTGACCAGGTTGGGCTAAAAATGCCGTCCAATTGGTATTTAAATGACTTGACAATTTTTTTCTTGCGGACATTGACGATGTGTAACGCGTCGTAGCCACCAGCTTTGGACGCAAAGGCAATCTGCTCTCCACTGGGATCCCATGTGAGTCCCGGCCTCAACCAGTGCAATTCATCCAAATCACCTGTTTTTTGACCGGAAATAATTTTATCGATGACCTTGCCATCAATGGCGCTCATTAAATAGATATCAAAATAGTCACTACGGTCGGAGAGAAATACCAGTTTATCTCCTTTTGGCGACAAAGCCGGACTGTTATTAATGAAATTACGGTCCTTAATGTGATCCGTTAAGCGTTTTGCAAATTCTTCCGGTTCCTCACGCCCGTTGATGTCCGGCCAGTATTCACGTTTTAAGTATTTGTGCCAGCGTTTGGTTAAATCTTCGATTCCAACGCCAATGGACTGCTTAAAGCCGCGATCAACACTTTTTGAAAGTTTGATTTTACCCAGGAGTTCGCCAATCTTTTCACCACCATATTTTTCTGAGAGATAGTAAAGAACCGACTGGCCACCCTTATAGGCCATAAAACCATAAAGGTATGGTATATCCGGAACGTAACCGTTCAATGCTGCGTCGCGCATGAACATATCACTTTCGGTATCCCAACCACGGCTTTCATATTCGGCCAATCCCTCGATAAACCACAATGGCAGCTGCATGCGCGTCATGCCTGTAATGATGGATTGCATCCCGGAACCATAAACCATCTGCAACATAACGGCATGCGTTAATTCGTGGTGGATAACATGGCGGAATTTTTCCCAGTCGCCTTCGTAGGGAATTACAACGCGGTTTTTGTAAAATTCAGTAAATCCGCCCGTTGATTCATCACCCGGCGCCAACTGCACATTTGTTGACTCAAAATCATTGTGGTTGTTATAAACGATAAAACGAATGCGGTCGGTCAATTCGTAGCGAAAATCTTCCTTGATATCGCGATACACCTTTTCAGCAGTTTCAGCGACAAATTCAGCAATGGATTTGCCACCTTCGGTGAAATAAACATCAAAGTGTTCTGATTGCAGATAATAACTATCAAAGGATTTATACTGCACATGATTTTTACCAAAATACTGCCCCTGTGCAGCCGAGACAAAGACAAACAAGTAAACCAAAAGTACGAGCACTTTATTTTTCATAATCGCTTTCTCCTGGGATAAAAAGGATTGGCTATAATAATTTTTCGCTGTGATTTTCATTTAACAATCAGTATCCCACTTGGTATTCCGTGCAGATACTCAAATTGTAAATGCTCTTTGAATGGGCTTGAAAAGTTCAAATTCTGTGAATTAAAACCAATTGCATTTTAAAAAAGTTCCACCCGCTTCGAATTACTGCAAAATTCTGTTGAAAGTAAACAAGAAAATCAGGCAAGGTTTAATGCAATCAATATTTTAGTGTAGTGATTCTCTGCATCACTTTCCACCGAAAAACGTCCCTGATACAATTCCGTTAATCTCTTTGCAATTGAAAGACCGAGGCCATTCCCCTGCTGTTCATGCACTCCTCGTTCAAACTGCATAAAAGCACCAATTTTTTCAATCTCTTCCACGTGCATTCCCCTTCCGGCATCGATAACTTCAACCAGGTATTCCGATTCAAGTACTCGTGTTGTAACTTGAACCTTACTGCCGGGATTAGAAAATTTAAAGGCATTATCGATGACTTCGTCAAAAATAACAGACAGGTGTTCGCGCGATACGTTTACTGCAGCTTCATCAATTTTTGTCACGAGATCTTGTCGTCGTTGTGCCTCAAGGCTTTTGGTTAATGCACAATTCTTTAGCACCAATCCAGCCGTGTCGCAAACTTCGGAACGCAGTAAAGTTCGCTTTACAGAATCAGAAGCCGCTATTTCAATTTGTGCATAAAACAGATAATTTTCGATGGAATGGTGCAAGCGTTTCGCAGCGGTGTGTATCCCCTGTCCCACAGTCTGCAATTCGTTTGCATCCAGGTTGGTGGTTTGCTCTGTTAGAAGCTCCGCAAAACCCAGGATTATACTTATCGGTGTGCGCAATTCATGCGGCATCGAATAGACGAGGTGACCACGAAGTTCATCAAGCTTTTGGTTGGAAAATTTTTCAAGATTGGATTTTTTATTAAGACGGGTTTCAATGGCGGTTTTCAGGCTTTGCGGATCAATGGGTTTCATTAAGTAATCGTCTGCGCCAAGCTCCATGCCCCGCCGCAAATCGGTCAATTCATTGCGGCTACTTAAAAACAAAAACGGAATAAGCGCTGCTTCCGGTTTTGTACGCAGTTCTTTCAGTACTTCAAAGCCTGTCATTCCCGGCATCATCACATCACAGACGATGACATCAGGATGCCCTTTTTCATCGATCCATTGCAGGGCATCTTTGCCTGAATTCATGAACTCAACTTCCCAGTCCGGACCCCATCGTCGGGTTAAACGCCGGATGCTGTTCAGCATGTTGTCTTCATCATCAATAAATAAAATTTTCTTTTTCACGAGGATATTTTACTCATATTTTAGATACTTAAAACTTAATGCCCAGTTTATCGACGAAGTGACAACAATTACTTAAATTCTATACGAAAATGATTCATTTCGTCGTTAGTGCAAAGCCTGTTACAGGGAGAAAATGTAAAGAGCATTTTACTGCAGCTGTGACGTACTCCAATTCCCACCCGAATGACCGCTAAACTAAATATTGTGATTCGTCCAAAAGATCATTCCTGATTCTCCACTTTTCTTCAGCATGCCTGAATCTTGTAGTGCAGGCATCCCATTAGATAGACTTCATCCAGAATTGTTCTATTTCGCTTTGTTTAAGGAAAGGTCTGAATTACTAGCCAAATAAATGGAATTTTTAAAACGCAGAATCGCCGAGAAGCAGAGTTACGCAGAGAAAAATTTTTAAAAAACTCTGCGAATCTCTGCACCTTTGCGGCTCGCCGTTCGACTTAATTTTGTTTTTGTTGTTGGCCATAAATCGAGGTATAATTCATATCGTTCGTTTAACATAGCCTTCTTTTTTAAGCAGACCAGAATGATTTTCTTCGAACAGAAGTTATGCGAAGTAAAAACCACAATTGATTGAGGCCAGGAAAATTGGATTCCAGCTAAAAATTAGCCGGTATAATATTCTATCGAAGGAACACGAAATAATTCAGGGGATTAAAATGTGTGGATTCATTTAATAGGAGGCTCGAAAGAGGATTTTGGCACCAAACGCATAAATCAAGCGGTGCCGAGACGGATGAATAATGGATAAACCGGACGTTGAGCTTGCCTGCACTGAGTTAAGTTGAAGTATCGAAACATTCGGTTCCACACGCAAATTCGGGCCCTTCGACAACCCGGGGTCCGAATTTACATGTGTTTTTCACCAGTTTAGCCAGAATGCTATTGGGTATCAAGCATGTCAAGCATGGATGTTTTCTTAAAATGAGAAGGAATGACAAACACCTGGGATGGAATAGGTGCTTCCTGCAGTTTGGTCATTTGTGTAATGATTAAACTGGGTTCACCGGGAAGAGCAAAATCAAATTCTTTTGTCAGAACAGGCATATGATCCGGAGCCACCTGCCAGATATCGTTCATGGCATCGTCATCACCAAATTCTTCGAAATTCTGCGTCATGTTTTTTAACGCTTTGAGAAGTCCTTGAGGCGCGGGAGTCACCCAAACAGAAAGCACCTGATCACTTTTCTCAATACGGTATTCTTCGCAAGCATAACCACTGATTTTTTCCTTGCGGCCGGTTTTTATAACTTTTTGCGTATTATCTGAGGGTTTCTGTGGTTCTGTGAAAGGTCCGCGATTTTCTTTCAATTTCTTTAACGTTTCTGGTGGCAGTTGTCGCAAAATTTCTGCACGCTGATCAGGTGGCAAGGAATCGAGATAAGCCAATGGATTTGAAGGTTTCTGATAATGTTCGCGCAAACCTTTTTGCATGTCGGCCACCTTGCTGAGATTTATTTCCGTGTACAGCTCTTTTTGCCATTGAACATTGTACATCATTTTCGTTTCAAGGTTCTGAATCATCGACATCATTATTTCATTCTGCGGGAAATCGATTCGAAACCAGTTATCAGCAAACTGCATCTTCATCATCGATTCCTGGGGTTCCAGTCCAACGCTTTGCGCACGAATCAACAACGACATGGTGGTAGGAGTTAAAATATCCTCAGCTTTTCGAGCTGGTTCGAAGGCGTCATTTAATTCAGGGAACAAGGCGAAGAGCTGTTCAGAATCATACTCCGTCATTTCCATTTCTATTGTGCCACTGAAATTTTGTCCAAACAGCGGTACAGTGAGAAGAATCACGAATAAAAATTGAATAAGCACCTTGACTGTTTTCATGCAATACTCCACAATGGAATTTAGTCCCTTTGCAAAAAAAATCTCATCAATAAGTTTAAAAAGTCAATTTTTCATACCTGCAGGAACAACTAAAAGCAGAAAAGGGCAGCGCAGAACGCTACCCTTGTTAAATCAAATTATAAAATTAAATAGACCATCATTAATGATCCTGTCAACCCGTCGCTCAAAAAAAAGTCGGAATTTGATTAATTAAGCATCCAGGACTTGTTTAATGCGCTCGAATGCCCAGTCGATTTCTTCTTTCTTGATGACCAGTGGAGGAGCAAAACGAATCACATGTTCGTGGGTTTCTTTGCACAGCAGACCTTTTTCCATGAGTTGTTCGCAATATTTTCGGGCACCGCCAGCCTCGGGTTTTAATTCAACACCAATAAACAACCCACGCCCGCGCACTTCTTTGATAAGCGGATTTTTCAAAGTTGCAAGTTTTTCCATAAAATAGCGGCCAAGCTCGGAAGATTTTTCTGTCAAATTTTCATCCACCAGAACATTCAGTGCCTCAATCGCGACGGCACACCCCAGGGGATTACCACCGAATGTACTTCCGTGGTCACCAGGGTTAAAAACACCCAACACTTCTTTTCTCGCGATACAGGCAGAGACCGGATAGAAACCGCCGGAGAGCGCTTTTCCAACAGTCATCATGTCCGGTTTGGCATTTTCTTCGTGTTGATAGGCGAATAATTTACCCGTACGACCGAGACCGGTTTGGATTTCATCGAAGACCAGTAAAACATTTTTTCTCGTGCAGATTTCGCGTGCTTTGGTAAGAAAACCGGATTTGGGAATGACGACTCCACCCTCGCCCTGAATTGGCTCGACGATAAAGGCAACCGTATTTTCTGTGATTGCAGCTTCCAGCGCGTCGGCATCACCATAAGGGATTGTTTTAAAACCCGGCGTGAATGGGCCAAATCCATCCTTGTATTGTGGTTCTGTGGAGAAACCAACGATGGTTGTCGTCCGCCCGGCAAAATTATTTTCGCAGACGATGATTTCTGCTTTATCGGCTGCCACACCTTTCACCTTGTAACCCCATTTGCGTGCAGCTTTGATGGCTGTTTCGACGGCTTCAGCACCTGAATTCATAGGAAGCACCATGTCCATCCCGGCGAGTTCAGCAACTTTTTTGTACAGGTGTCCCAACTGGTCGTTGCGGAACGCCCGTGAGGTCAAAGTAACATTTTTTGCCTGTTTGATCATTGCATCGAGAATGCGTGGATGGCAATGACCCTGGTTAACGGCGCTGTAAGCACTCAAAAAATCAAGATATTTATTGCCTTCCACATCGTAAACCCAGATGCCTTCAGCACGGGCGATGACGATGTCGAGAGGATGGTAATTGTTCGCTCCATATTGTTCTTCCAGAGCGATATAATCTTTGGTGTTCATTGTGTTCTCCTATGGTTTCGAATGAGAAAAATTGTAAGGTGGAAATATAAGCGAAATGTACCGCAAAGCAATAATTATTTCAAAACAACTGTACTTCGCCATTGACCACGACAGATCGTCCCGGAGCATTTAATCCGCTTAAATGTTCACGATAATTTAAATCCATGATATTCATCAATGCAAAATTTAGTTTTACATTGGCCATAACTTTCACTCCCATGCGGAAATTGAGCGTCATCCAACCCGGTGTGCCGCCAATGGGAATGCGCAAGTCGAGCATATCTTCTTCGGACAAACGGGCTTGCGCAGAGGCGAATCGACTGTTCAGTTCAGACCAGTAGTTTGGATTATTCCAACGCAATGCCAGTAATCCATTAAGAGGAGGAATTCCGGAGAGGGGTTCATCAAATGAAGTATTTTGTCCATGGGTAAAATTTACAAGAGCCTTTCCCCAGATGCCCCATTTGAGCAGCATTTCTGCACCGAATTCGAACCCCGTTACATATGCATTTCCGGCATTTGCCTTGTAATAAACCGCTATGGTATCACCATCGCTCATGAAATAGGATAATCCATTCAGTAATCCAGCCTGACGAATAAGCACATCCGAAAGGCGGGTGTAATATGCGACGACATTCACTTTCCCATTTTCGCTATTGAACTTTAATCCGCCATCAAAACTCAACGCTTTTTCGGAAGTGATGTCGGGATTGGGGATATCGTAAAAAGTCCCCCCTTTCCCCAGGCCAAATTTGGAAACATCATCGAGGTTGGGTGAGCGAAATCCCTGCGCAATATTGCCAACCGCGCTAATGGCTGGATTGATGTCATATTTGGCGCCAAGGCTCGCTGTTAAAGCCGAAGTTTGGCGCTCAACCGTACCAAGCCGCAGGGGTTTAACAAAGCCAAAAGGTGCCTTTAACTGGAAGGCACTATACCGTAATCCAGTGGTAACCATCCATGCCTTGTCTGCGTGCCATTCATTTTGTATAAATAACCCCAGATTGTTGTGCGTACTACCATCAGGATAGAGCGGTGCCTGCGGTAGTGCGGTTGGAATTACATTTGAAAAATCCCGTGCAAAAGACGAGGTCGAAACACGATCGTAATAGCCCTCTGCTCCATAAATAATAAAATCATTTTTATGGAGCACTTTATTAAATTGAAGCTGCCATCCATAAGTCGAGACGCTGACATTATCCTCCGTTTGCATGCTGCTCCCAACCCGCTGTTTTATCTGCCCTTCTTCCTGACGATGAAAGGACATTGTCAGATACATTTTATCTGCAAGAGGACCCTTGAGACTGTTTTCGTATTTAAGATAAGCGAGATCGCGATTCTGCGGATCATAAAAGTAGATATCGTAGGCCCTGCGCTCAAAGACATCATAGCGGGGAATATCGTCCTGCCTGTTGTATTCATACGCAAGCGTGAATCGATGTTTTTCGTGTGGCTGGAAGTGAAATTTGATGGAAGTGTAACAACTCGAATAGGCATTCGGCTTTTGGATTGCAGAGAGATCCCGGCCGGTTTCGGGGAATGCCTGCAATCGCCGCATCAACTCCTCGCCACCATGAGAACCGCGCCGGACGTCTCCGTAACGATACCAGGATGAGGCCATGGACAAACTCCATCGACGATCAGCTAAACTGGCTTGAAGAGTAAGATATTTCGTTGCATCTGCACTTGAGTAGCCTGTCACTGCATAAACTTCACCATTTATCCTGTCATTTTGGGAGAATCCAGGAGTAGGAGAAATTGCATTGATTGTGCCGCCAAGGGCATCCGTACCGTAGAGTACAGAAGTAGGGCCATGCACAACTTCCATGCGTTCGATGGATGCAGGATTAATGGTATTCAAATATTGCAGGTTTCCGCTCCGGTAAATCGCGTTATTCATACGGATTCCGTCAACAAGAAAGAGAATTTTATTGGCACGCAGACCACGAATAATCGGAGAGCCTCCGCCGCTGCTGGTTTTCTGCACAACAAGTCCCATTTCTTCCCGCAAGATTTCAGGAGTTTGAGAAATGGAGCGCTCCTGAATCTTCTGCCGGCTTACGACAGAAACCAATTGGGGAACACTTTGCTCAAGCGTTTCGTGTCGACTGGCGGTGACCTGAATTTCATGTACCTCATACACTTTCGGAACGAGTTCCGGTGCGAGTTCGGTCTGGCGATTCGCTTGCACAAGGACAGAATCGATGACAATAGGCTCGTAACCGAGCATTCGTACTGTAACTTCATAAACTCCCGGGTTTAAGTGTCGCAGAACAAAGGCGCCATCGGCACTGGAGACAGAGCCTTTATTCAATAATGCAATATAAACCTGTACATTTTCGACGGGGCGACCACTGTTTTTTTCACGCACTACGCCCAAAATCGTACCGAAATCTGAAATTTTTTGTGCTGAGATTCCTGCTTTTGAAACACCCGTACTTTGTCCTTTTGCCAATGCGACATTTTGTGCCATAAATGAGGGGACCAAAGCACTACCTGCAATAGCAATAAAGCAACACACTGTTATCGTCTGGATTAAAAATGGTGAAAAAAAGATTTTCTTTAAGTGAATTCTCATTAATCGAAAGCCTGTTTGATTTATAGACAGCACGATCGAGCCTGGGGATATTCCCTGGCCATCGCCTAATCAAAGCAACGCATGAATAGACCGGGATAGCTCAAAATTTAAATTGTCTGGCAGAAAATATTCCTGGGAAGAAAACAACCAATGCGCTTTCATCACACGAGGTTGAGCTGGTGTGTGATTGTGGCCTGATGCTGTCGCAGCAGCCTTATTTCCTGATACCGTTCGAAAAAATGATTTCCATTTTTTCAAGTACCGAAGGAAAAAGAAAAGCAACAATTTAAATCTTTTTTGGAAAAATCACATCAAATTGTTATAATAACGGTTCTAGTAAAACCAGCCGTTCAAGAAGAAAGTACCGCAAAAAAAAGTGCATATCATCTGTGGAGTCAAAGTTTGAATAAATTAGAAAACCCAGTTGTCGAAAAAGATATTGTACAGGTTTTTATTGAAGGGAATCCTGCGTTCTTTGCGCGAGTAGAGAGTTTCCTCCCGGATAGCAAACCCAACTGGTGGCATGTCAAGCTCCTGGTTTTGCAAGTGCCATTACACGTCGTCACCTGGATTTTGCGTCATGAACAAATCAATGGTGAAGAATTTACGATGGGTGGAATTCCGATCCGTATAGAAAAAGTGATTACACCAAGCGAATCGGATATCACCCCACAGCTGGAAAAGAAAAAAGAGAAGACAGCGAAAGACAATTCCGAGCCCCGGGAAGCAAAACCTGCACAAGAAAAGCAAGCCCGAATTTTAAGTTTAGGCGAAAAAAAAGAAATTTAACCATACACATAAAACAACCTATAAAGGAGTCATTCGATTATGGCAAAAGTTCGTGAAGTCATGGATAAATTTGGCAATAAACATACATACAATGAAGGCATGGAAGGTGTGCTCGCCACCACAAGCGAGATATGTCATATAAATGGTAAGGAAGGAAAACTCATCTATCGTGGAATTCCCATCGAAGAGCTTGCGGAAAAATCCACATTTGAAGAAACCAGTTACTTCCTGCTTTATGGCGAATTGCCAACACGTAAAGAACTTGATGATTTTGATGCACGCCTGAAGGCGAACAGAGCTTTACCACAGGAAGTTCTCTCGATAATGAAACAAATGCCATCCCAGTCGAATACGATGCAATTTCTGCGTACAGTCGTTTCACTCTTAGGCTTGTACGAAACAAAGAGCGATGAACACACCGTGATTGAAACCTCCCATGAAGCAGAAAAACTCATCGCTGTTTTCCCGACGATTGTTGCAGCGATTCAGCGTCTGCGCGAAGGGAAAGAACCTATCGCTCCGGACAATTCCCTGGGACATGCAGCCAATTTGATCTATATGGTCAACGGCGAAAAACCCGATGAATTTGCGGCACGGGTTCTGGATATCTGTCTCATTCTTCATGCGGAACACGGTTTCAACGCCAGCACCTTCACCTCACGCGTGGTTATCTCGACACTCACAGACGTGCACAGTGCAATCACCGCTGCAATTGGCAGTTTGCGCGGGCCTCTGCACGGGGGAGCCAACGAAGGGGTTATGCATTTGCTTAATGAAATTGGCTCACTCGATAAAGTAGAAGAAATCATAAAAATCAAACTGGAAACCAAAGCCAAAATTATGGGCTTTGGTCACCGGGTCTACAAAGTACTCGATCCGCGTGCGCGCATTCTCAGCCAATATTCCGAACGCCTGGCACAAATTACCGGAAACGAAACCTATTATGCGATGTCCAAAAAGATCGAAGACATCATGAAACGTGAGGTTGGCGACCGTGGAATTTACCCCAATGTCGATTTTTTCAGCGCCTCTGTTTATCACTATCTTGGGTTTAAACTGGAAAGTTACACTCCAATTTTTGCCGTGAGCCGGATTTCCGGCTGGGCTGCCCATGTGATGGAGCAACTGCGCGAAAATCGACTGTTCCGTCCAAGCTCGGTCTATCTGGGTGACATAGACCGGAAATACATCAGCATTTCAGAACGCTAATTTGTTAGGGGCTGAGTTAAAACATGATTTAATGGCCATAACTCGACATTTATGTCGTAAGTTTAAGCTCAAAAATGAACGACATGAACATCGCGTTACATGTTTTGACACAGCCCCCTTTTCCTTCTCCCCCGTCCAATCATTAAATTCACCAACGACATAGAAAATTTTGACAAAAATCGCACAAACAGGCAGAATATAATTAGTGTGCGACCAACTAACGGATAGAATTATGAATCTAAAAATCTCCACAAAAACACTGGAATTAAAACACACCTGGACCATTTCACGCGGTTCGAGCACAAGCAAAACCTATAACTTTATTGAGCTGGAAGCTGAGGGTGTTACCGGCCTGGGTGAGGCAGCCCACAATGTTCGCTATGATGAAAGCCTGGAATCGATACACGATTTTCTTGAAAATACACGGCCAGTTTTAGCCAGTGCAAATCCCATGGAATACTTTGAGCTCGGACTTGAAATCGCCAAACTGGGTGAAGGTCAACAAGCTGCCAAAGCAGCCATCGATATTGCCCTGATGGACTGGAATGCCAAAAAGCTCGGTGTGCCGCTTTACCGTGTTCTGGGACTTCGTGCAGGGAAAACACCGCTGACGAGTTACTCAATAGGCATCGATACTTTGGAGGTCATGCAGCAAAAAATAATCGAAGCACGCGACTATCCACTTCTTAAAATTAAACTTGGTGGTGAAAACGACGAGGCCATTATGCAGGCTGTTCGGGAAGTCACCAATAAAACCATTCGTGTGGATGCAAACGAAGGCTGGCGGGATCGAAACGAGGCACTTGAAAAAATCACCTGGCTGGCGCAGATGGGCGTGGAATTTGTTGAACAGCCAATGCCAGCCAACAGACTTGAAGACATCGCCTGGCTGCGGCAGCGGTCTCCCCTGCCCCTTGTTGCGGATGAAGATGTAAAGACGGCGAAAGACATTCCGGCCCTCGCACAAGCGTACGATGGAATCAACATAAAAATAATGAAATCCGGAGGATTGCAGGAAGCCTGGCGAATGATACTTCTTGCGCGCTCCCTCGGTTTAAAAATCATGCTTGGTTGCATGGTGGAAAGCGCCCTTGGCATAACCGCTGCCGCACACCTATCACCCCTTGTGGATTGGGCTGACCTCGATGGAAACCTGCTGATCAAAAATGATCCGTACCAGGGCTCCTATGTATCAGAAGGCAAAATCATTCTGCCAAATGCGACCGGAATTGGTGTTCAGCCGACATTTTAGTCCACCTTTTGCCTTTTCTTTGTACGAAAGCGTACATCCTGTAATGGCAATAGTGTATTCGACATACAGAAATGTAAACAATTGAATAAAATAACGTTGTAAATCTGCTGACACCACGCGGAAACCATAAAAATTAGAAATGGCACAGTGCTTGTAAATGATCACTCAAATCAAGCATGTGCCATTTTTTTTTATCCGCATAATATTTTAAGCAGAAAATAGTGGAATGAACTTTTATACACGCCCTTGGGTTTTAGAACATTGAAATTGTGAGAAAGCGCAAGAAAAGGTGTGATCAAGCATTTTTTTATGACGAAACTTTAAAAGTGACGACAGAATTTATTTTAACATCCATAAATACAAAAGGAATCACCCCATGAAGCCAATTCGAATGGCAATTTTACTGAGCCTGTTGCTTCTTTCAACAACCGTATTTGCAACTGAAGTTGCTCCCCGCAACATTGAACAGATGACACAGCTTTCCAAACGACTATTCCACGGCCGGTGTCTTAGCGTAAAAGAACACTTCAATCAAAATGGTATCTCGTACACCGAATATACTTTCGAAGTGCTCTCCGCTTTTAAAGGCGAACTGGCGAAAACAATCAAGTTTAAACAATACGGATTGATTAATGCCGTCGATGTTGGCAATGGTTTGCTTTACGTGGGAAATATCGCCGGTATGCCGGTTTACAATCCAGGCAAAGAGTACGTTCTTTTCCTCAACGAGGACAGCAAGTTGGGATTGACAAGTCCTTTGGGACTTTTCCAGGGGTCGTTCAAAGTTATGCAAAATCAAAAAGGTGAACGAGTTGTCATGAACTCTTTAAGCAACAAAGGGCTTTTTAAAAACGTCCAGATCGGCAACAACGCTGCACTGAAAATGGCAAAAAAGAAGCAGGAAGCAGAGGGTGCGATTGAACTTAATGCGTTTTTTGATATGATAAAAACCTTGAATAAATAGATTTTTTGTTGAGATAAAAAACTCTGTGGACACTTTTAAAAAAGAGATGAACCGGACGTTGAGCTTGCCTGCACTGAGTAAAGTGGAAATGTCAAAACGCCTGGTCCCATGCTCGAATTCGGGCCCTTCGGCAGGCTCAGGGTCCGAATTTGCACGTTATTCGACAGTCTTTTAAGAATTGATACAACACAAAAACAAGAAAGCCTTAAAATGAAAAATAGAAACTTAATCACACTGATCGGTTTGGTTGTTTCCGGTCTGTTCCTGTTGCAAATGCAAATGATGGCAGGAGGCGCATTGGCTATCTCCAGCACGAATAAGCCCTACAAGTGGGATGTCTCCAGATTCCCGATAAAATACCACGTCGATTTGGGAAATTGTGGGTTGCAAAGCAATGAAGCAATGCAGGAATTGGTCGCAAACAGCATTGCCAAATGGACAACTTCACACATTCCTTACAGCAGTGTCCAGTTTGAATTTGGTGGCTTATTGGATGTAGATGTCACAACAGGTGAAAAATTCGAAGAAGTGGAATTGGCACAGGATAACAAAAATCCAATTATTTTCGACGTTGATGGTTCAATCGTTAAAGATTTAGGCATGGATGAAAGTGTTATCGGGCTTGCTTCCCCGGTCTATGTTACCCAGCCACCGCTTACCCGTATTGTAAAAGGAATCGCCTTGCTCAATGGGGACTTCCTCGATGGAAACAGACGCGACGGGCACGAGATGACAACCGAAGAATTCGGAGCGATTATTTTACACGAGTTTGGTCACTTCCTGAATCTCGACCATACACAAGTGAATGGACATCATTTCATTCAGGATTCCGATCCGGGATTCGAGCTTTATGGTGATCCGCCTATAAGTTCTGTCAGTATCATGTTTCCACTCTCATTAGGCCTTGGCGAACCAACAGAACCACAAGCCGATGATATTCGTGCGATCGCCAGTCTGTACCCCACGACTGCTTTTACGAACGAAACAAAATCAATAACCGGCCGCATTTTACTCCCCGATGGTGTTACCCCATTAACCGGCGCAAATGTCGTGGCACGGAATGTTAATGATCCCTTCCACGATGTTGCCTCCCAGGTATCTGGTGCTTTGACTGCTGATAATCCCGACGATCCGGATTTTGCGGGTTATTTTACTCTTTCGGGATTAACCGCCGGTGCTAATTATACAATTGAAGTGGTCAACATTAACTCGAGATTCAATACCAACTCATCTGTTGGACCGATAAATGTACCTATTGTACTTGATGCCCCGGAAGAGTTTTATAATGCCGGTGATGAAAGTGGCAACGGCGCATCGGACAATCCGGCTAACTGGACCGCTGTTGCAGCTGGTTCAAACGGTATACACATCATTCTCAATAATGCTGCAACTGCGGTTGAGGAGCAGGACAATCTCTCCAACCCGGTGCCGGCGTCATTACAACTTTTTGCAAATTACCCCAACCCCTTTGGCAGAAAGGTCGATGGATCAGGCCAAATGATGGATACTTCGATTTCATTCGCAATTCCACGCAATGAGACCGTGCACCTTGCTGTGTACGACATTCTGGGAAGGAAAATTCGTACACTTGTGGATAAAGATATGCCAGCAGGCCAATGGACTGTGAAATGGGACAGTCGCAACGAAACCGGACAGATGGTCGCAGACGGTGTTTATTTTTACAGAATTACCAGTGGCACCACGTCCATCACCAAAAGAATGCTTTTTCTCGATTGAGCTAAAAAGGAGTCTTATCAGGTCCGACGGTTCACCTTCGAACCTGGTAAATTCGAGTATTGGACGGTGTTTTTTCACAAAACACGGAAGGTTCCACTTTCAACAACTTCCAGAAAAACACCCTCAATCTCCAGGGGAAACCGACTTGCAAGATTGGCATCAAATTGATCAACACTGATGAGAATACCTGTCTCACCGTTTTTCAATATTCCGATTCCGACAGCCTGTACCTGTGAAATTGCCATCCACTGCGATTCGTGTTTTTCCTTTACTTTTCTTATTTTCGTGAGTTGATCTTGCATGCCCGATCACGGTATTATGTTAATATCCAATGCTGTGAAGACGTTTTGAATACGATTAAATATCGTACTGTTGCTGCTGCCTGCGAACAACAATCCCACAAGCTCGTTTTTATCATTGAGAATTGCAGAACCACTGTCCCCACCTGCACTCATTCCACCCCCCGTCATCAACTGATCAACAAACGTTGCTACCTTGTTTGTTCCATAACTCACATCAACTGTAACATCGATTTGCAGAATTGTCCCGGTGGTGAATCCTGTGGTGCGTCCACTTTTTTTCACTGCTAAACCCAAAGTTCCTTCTGCAACACCTGTAATTTTTCCAATATTGAGTATCTCATTTTTAACTGAATCATTGGAAAGTGGTTTTGCAATGGCACAATCGACGAGATTTTCTCCTGCCTGAATTGGCACATCACGTGTGGCGACCAAACGCGTTCTGCTGCCCAGCATCACCGCAAAGGCATTGAGAATGCTCGCCGTGCTGTTGGCCACTTTGCAATCGCTTCCGCCTCCGCCACCATCGTCACCACCGCTTCCCTGAAACTGAATGGTTACAAATTCACTCAACTCTGCGATCCGATCGTCCGGATAACTGCCCCCATCAGCTGCGCCAGGCTGAATAATGTGATCACCGATACTGGCGTCGTTGCTATTGGCTAAAACGTGATTATTAGAAAGTATATAATGCACCCCGTTTTTTTGTACCAAACAACCCAGTGTACCAGCTGTTATAGCAACATGCCCGATGCTGACACCACCCGGCGCCGGACGAAACTTCTTTGTCGGATCATCCAGGGCATGGATAACGCCTGTCGGATACACATCCGTTGCGATATTCTGTATGGATGCAGGTATCACTTCGCTGGTGGAGAGAAATTTCTTCGCTTTTTTGGTACTGACCGAACATATCAATGCTGGTTCATCAGTCAGTTTGCCATTGACAATTTTGTAACCAACGCCGGTTGCAACGATATTCGGTTTGCTTCGGAGCTCCCGTCTCACTTCATTGAGGAGCTTTCGTACGTCTTGAATTTGAGTAGCCATGATTCCTCCATTGTTCAACATTCAACAAGTTGGTCGCTTTGGTATGCAAAATTATATACCAGATTCTCATCCGGAGATTATCAGAAAATTCAGGGGGCGTCGTTCAAATCTATCGGATCGCAGACAGGAGGAAGTGTCATTCAGGAAAATCGAAGAAGTGTGTTCGTACGTAGAAAGGTCGGATCAAGTGACGTATTAGCCAGCGGTCGCATAAACATTTCGACCGGATGTGAATGAAATATACGTGCTTGAGAATCAAAGATGCAACAAGGATTTATCCCGGTTTATTCATGTCTTGCCCAGAATCACCGATGGGCAGGGATATCTTCTGCCCAATCCTGGTGCTTATAAGAGTATGCCGGATTAGGATCAGGCTTCAATCTTCACAGCTTTTCGAATCAATTCTGCAATTTCGCGCACCGTTGCCGGCTTGGTGATGTATCCTTTTATTCCCAGGGAAGGCAAATTGTCAGGTTCAATTTTTTCACTGTATCCCGAAGTCAAAATTACAGGCATTCCAGGTCGAATATTCAGGATATTCCTTGTCAGTTCAAGACCTGTCATATCCGGCATGATTTGGTCCGTTATTATCAAGTCATATTGAAAAGGATCCGTACTAAAATGCTCCAGCGCTTGTTGGCTGTCGTGTAAAACTGATATTTGATATCCCAGCCTGGTAAGAATTTTTTGGATGACGTTTGCCACTGCTTTGTCATCATCAATGATTAAAATTCGCTCACTTCCTGTGGGAATGTGGTTCGTTATTTCATTTTCTTCTATTGCAGCAGATTGCGCTGCCGGCAGATAAACATGGAATGTACTGCCTTTTTCCAACTCGCTCACAACCTGCACTGTCCCCTCAAGGGAGTGAACAATGCCATGAACAGCGGATAGCCCCAGGCCTGTCCCTTTTCCAACAGGTTTCGTCGTATAGAATGGATCAAATATTTTATCAAGCGTCAAGGGATCGATTCCCTTTCCCGAGTCTTGAATGGTGAGTTTAACATACTTTCCATCTTTTAAATTGAGTTTGGGATCCCATTGTTCTCGAACGCAAGAGAGCGCGACTCGAATTGTTCCTACGTTTTCACCGATTGCCTGGTAGGCGTTAGTGCCCAAATTCATCACAACCTGGTGAATCTGTGACGGATTAGCAAGAACGAGGGGGATGTTGTTATCAATATCCGAAATGAGCTCAACGGATGTGGGAATTGACGAGCGTAAAAATTTCAGGGCTTCTTTTACGATCAAATCGACACGGACCGGTTTTATTTCTTCCGCTTTTTTGCGACTGAAGGAGAGAATTTGCCGCACCAGATCTTTTGCACGAAAAGCTGCTTCGTTGATTGCTTTGATGTTTTTATATAGCGAACTGCCAATGACGGCTTCATTGAGAGAAATATCAGCATAACCAATAATAACGGAGAGAATATTATTAAAATCATGCGCAATGCCCCCCGCCAGCACACCGATAGACTCCATTCGCTTTGCATGATTTAATTGTTCGGTTAATCTTTGCCGCTCCGTGACATCCTTTAAAATACCGCGGATTTCAGTCACTTTTCCATCCTCATTTGAAACGGCGTATGCGGATAAAATCATAAAAATCTCATTCCCCGCAGTGGAAGTTATGACGATATCCGCATTTTCGATAGATTTTGTATCAATGAGGCTGTCGCGCAATTTCTTTTTTTCCGCCTCGTATTTTAGCAAAGATTCGATGAGATTTATTTGGAGAATTTCTTCCTTTGAAGAAAATCCAAACAATCCAACGCCCGCGGGATTGATGTCAAGAAAATCCCAATCGGAATTGCAGATGAATATAATGTCCTTCGATTGATTAAACATCTCCTGTAATTTTTGTTCGGTACTCAACAACTCCGCTGTTTTTTGTGCAACGAGTAACTGCAACTTTACAGCTTGCTTGCGTCGGTTGTTGTGCAGATAGACAAGAAAAAGAAAAGAAGAGAAAAGAAGTGAGAGGACCACATAAAACCAAATCTGACGATAGATGGGCAATTCGATATAAAAATAAGGAGAGGAAACGACATCGCTTTCTGCACCATCCACATTTTGTGCACGGATGTGAAAGCGATACTCTCCAGGAGCCAGATTTAAATAGTGAATTTCTGGCTGTAAAAGAGGCTTTTGCACTTGCCATTTTTTATCAGCCCCTTCAAGTTTATAGGTCACAGCAACATTTTTTTCATCCGCAAAAGCAATACAACGAAACTGGATCGTTATATTATTCTGGCTTGCTTTCAAGCTTGTTTGATTCGTTTTGAGAATGTTTAAAGTGTCCACAAGTATTTTCGTAAGTTCAATACGTGGTTTTACTTTTGGTTTATTATCATAATTGCTGTTGTAGCAAGTAATGCCATAATCCGTTCCAATCCAGACATTATTTTGGCTGTCCAGAAAACCAGCGGAACGGTTGGTTTCATTGCCGGCCAGTCCATGCAAGTGATTAAAGTGCATCAATTCGGATCCATCCCATCGAAGCACGCCCCGATCGGTACCAAACCAAAGCCTGTGCTCAGCATCTTTGAGGACAAAATAAACCGGTGAATCGACTTGAAATCCTTCTTCAAATTTTTTCAAAGAATCACCGGAAATTTCATAGAGTCCCTTCAAAGTTCCACAAAGAATGCGATCCTCCGTATAGCGAAAGACCGAATATAAATTTGAGGACCCGTCTTCCGGCCCCAAATAGACTTTCTCTTCCCCATTCTCCACAACACAAAGCCCGTAGGGCGAACAGGCACATAGTGCCGAATCGATAAAAGCAATTTTGCGAATTGAGCGAAAGTCATCAAACACAAAAGTATGTTTTGGTCTAAATCGGCCATTTTCGAATTTGTAGAGTACATCCTCTGATACGCACCAAATCTCTCCGTTGGCATCAACAGCTAAAGGAATCATCATATCATCGGTTGCATCAAGGAACCATTTCTGTTTGTAATCCTTCCCGAGGCATAGAATACCCTGGTCATTGACACTAACCCAAATCTGGCCCATTTTATCAACGGTGAGATCAATAACACGGATGATCATCGAAGTTGGATTTTCCCGTCGTATGGTAAATGGGATTGCCTTGTAATTCTTTCCGTCGTACAATGTGAGGCCATTATTGTGGCCAAACACATATTTCCCCTTGTCATACTCGATAAACGCCGTTACTTCATCTTTATACAGGCCATTTATTTTTCTGTAGTTGGTAAAGCGCCGGGAAATAATTTTATTGCATCCCTTCCAGGAGCCAAGCCAGATATTATTTTCCTCATCCCGCAGAACCACATCAAATCGTTCTGACAACAATCCATTAGCCTGCCCCAATTTCATTGAGGTGCGCTGTTTTTCATCAAAATAATACAAGCCGTTAGAATTGGCGATATAATAGCCATTGCCGCCATCGAACACTACTTCGAGGGGATAGCGGGTCAATGACAAAACCGGCGCTTTAAACGGGGCAAAGGGTTCAGAAAAAATAAACGTGCTATCTTTGAACAGGGCAATCCAATTTTGCCCTAAAAAACAAAATCTTACACTTGAACTATCAACCGGGTCCTCATGAACATCAAATATTTTTACCGATTTTAAGTTTATGTCCCCGCGCATAGCCGGAAAATTTTCAATTTTATCCCCCGTAAATAAACACAATCCGCTTTTTGTAAGAATGTAAAATTTTGAACGAAAAGCTTTAATCTGGTGTACCGTTTTGTGTGGAAGACCTTGTATAACGGTGAAATGGTGCCACTGTCCATTTTGGTATAAGTATATTCCATCCATGTCAGTTCCCAGCATTGCGATCGTTCTGCCATCGATATCAGCCACCTCAAATGCAGTGATCCTATTCGCTGAAGGCATATCCTCTGTTATTGGAATCTGGGTCCACTCTTCACCGTTGAACAGAGCCAGGCCGTGCCCCAGACTCCTTCCGGCAGTCCACACATTACCATGCGCATCGGCTTTTATCCAACGGGTCTGTGTATTTTTTACCGATTCCAGATGCGTGGTCCAGTGAAAACCGTCGTACTGGGCAACGCCTCCGCGCGTTGCAAACCAAATTTCACCATTCGCTGCCTGATCCATATCAAAAATCGTTGAGGAGGGCAGACCGTCAATGAAGGTGTATGAGTGTGTAAGGAAACTTTGTGGGAAGGCGTTTGGAAAAAGAAAGAGAAAATACATCCACACGAGTGAAATGATAGTTCTGGTATTGAAGGCATTCTTCATATGCATGAGAACAGTTTTCCTAATTTAAGCGTATTGATGCACGAATTCAGTACGCATATAAAATTGAAATGCCGAAAGGATTACTCAGGAAAATGAGTTAATGAAAATGCGGGCTATGCACTATTGCGATCTATATATACTTGATAAAACAACCACCGAATGGGAAACGAAAAACGACTAAACTTGTTTAATTATGCAAAGCTCCAAGGAGCGATGGGCAGGGGATATCCCTTACCCAACAACGGTGCTATGAATAAAGCATGCTAACTTGCTTGAAAATAAATAAATATTCCGATTCAATAAAACAATTTTTTTTTAATAATTTAAATTCTATTATATAACCTGTTTATTCATGTCCTACTTAAAGTGAAAGATAAGCAGAAGCTATCCTCTGCCTAATCTTGGCGTTCATGAATAAAGCAGGATAGCCTGTTTTTAAAACGTTAAATTTGAACAACGCATTTTTCTGGCGTTATCCCCGTTACGCGATGCAAGGAAGCCAGAATACTAATTCTATGCGCCATATTTTCTTTCTGCATACTGATAAATAGAATATACACCCTGGTCGTGTCAAATGGAACAAAAGTCATGAAAACAAAACAATTCAACGACAATATCAATCCTTCCAACTCCCAAAACGAAGAAAAAATCGCCCTGGTCGTCACATTTGGTGTGCACGCACTTTTACTGTTGTTATTTGTTTTTTTCAATGTCAGCTGGCACTATGAACCTTCCGAATGGGTTGAGATGGATATCATAGCAGTGAAAAGTAAACCTGCACGAAAAACCAGCAAACAATATACTCCACCCGTCCAGACGCAACCGGAAAAGAAGAAAAGCAATCAACTGCAAATCAATCTTCCCAAACGCAAAATGCTTGAAGATGATAACGATCCTATTAAAAGGAGCCGGAGAGATTTGCAAATGCAGGATGAATTTCAAGTGCCTGTGCGAGAGGAACAAAAAATCGATCGCCATGAAATCGACCCACTGCAGCAAAATGAAACCGGCATTCGAAAAGAGACGGCCGACTTAAGTGAAATCCAGTCGGGTGAAAAGAAGCTCAATTTCGAAGAGCAGGATTTCGGAAAAGGTGTCACCATTCCCTTTCAGATCGAGGGCGAAGTCGCAGACCGCAGCGTGCTGCACAAAGTGATTCCCGAATACCCCAGTGGTCTGCGAAAGGAAGCCGTTGTAAAATTGCGTTTTTCAGTGCTTCCCTCGGGCGTCGTCTCCAATATTTTACCGGTACACAAGGGCAGCGCTGAACTCGAAAGAGTCGCCGTTGAAGCGTTCCAGCAATGGCGTTTTGATGCCTTGCCTGCGACTGTGGAACAACGCGTTCAAAACGGGATGATTACTTTTAATTTTGTCCTGCGTTAAACAAAACGTAAGGTTCAGCTGCAAATCCTGTGATTCAAGACCAGTTTTTATTTACACAATCAATATGACCAATTTTTTAAAGCACGATGCCATTTAAAGCAGTCCTTTCCCTCATTGCCTTAGCGCTTATCGCCGCCTGTGCCAGCCAACGCGCGCCCTCCGGAGGACCGGAAGATAAAACACCCCCGGAAATAATCAGCACGACCCCGCAAAGTGGTGCGGTTCGCATACCGGTAACAACGAATGTCGAGTTACAGTATAGCGAAAAAATCGATCGTGATACATTTTTCGAGGCAATTTTTGTATCCCCGGATCCGGGCGAAGTGCAGATTAAACACAAGCGTAAAAGAACCATACTGCAATTCAAAGATCCACTACTGAAGGACCGTACCTATGTCATTACCCTCGGCACTACTCTGCGCGATGCCCACAATGTTTCTCTGGAGCACAGCTTTACTTTCGCTTTCTCCACAGGGGATTCCATCGACAAAGGACAAATTGACGGCCAGGTGTTCGATGGCAGAGCACAGGGAGTTTCGGTCTGGGCGTATATATTAAGCGATAGCACTCTCATCGATCCAACAAAAACAAGCGGTGATTATTCAACCCAGGTGGGAGCTGATGGTCGGTTTTCGATTCCTTTTATGGCCGATGGCACGTACCGGCTTTATGCCGTCGAAGATGCGGGCAAGACGGGTGTTTACAATCCCATGGAGGATCGGATCGCCATGGCCAATCGAGATGTGGTCATAAAAGCAGGTCAACGCAGTGTGAAAAACTTAGCGTTTCGGCTCATGCGGCAAGACACCCTCGCCCCTGCCATCAACAACATCGGCATGCGCGATGCATCAACGGTCGAAGTAAAATTCAGCGAAAATATAACAGCGGCAGATAGCCAGTGGACCTCGGTTTTTACGATTGGTGACACATTACAAAAGTCGTTTATCCAGATACACAAAGTTGCTCGATTTCCCCTGGACAACAAGCGCTTTGATCTGATAACGGACACGCTAAAAACCGAAGAATTCCTGCGTTTCAGGACCAAAACGGTTATGGACACCATTGGCAATACAATTTTGCCGGCATTTTCTTTTTTCGATTTTGAAAGCACTACGAGAGCGGATACAGTTGCACCCCGGATCATCCGGTTTCTTCCCGAGCACACCAGTGCAAATGTGGCACAAGATACAACTATCATGATTTATTTTAACGAATGGATGCAGGAAATTCCCGATGATTCATCTTTTTTCCTGCAAGATACACTCGGAAGCAAAATTGGTGGTTCCGGAAGCTGGGACAATCCCTTCACCTACAGTTTTAAACCGGATACTTTGCTTTCACCTCGCACCCTGTACAGGTTCAATTTTACCACAGATCATTTTCATGACCGGTCCGGCAATGCACTTTTTGATACCAGCGAAACACGCACATTTATAACGATCAATCCGGATACGTTAAGCTCGATTGCAGGAACTGTGCACGATTCACGTGGCATTGCGGACAGTTCGATGACATATTATCTCACCGCATTGCAGATCGAGAATCCAGCTATTTTGTATAAAACAAAAACAAAAAACCACAACAAATATATATTTGAAAGCATGCTGCCGGGACGTTATATTATCCAGGGATTTGTTGATCAGAATGAGGACGGGAAATTCTCCTTCGGTTCAGTCAATCCATTTGTTCCCGCAGAATACAGTTTTCTCTACCCGGATACAGTTTCAATTCGATCCAAATGGCCTGACGAGGGCGAAGATTTAATTATTACCGATTAAGAGGATAAGAAGATGCAATGCCTGCACTATGATAAAACAACACTGTATATGGAAAATGTGGCACTGTCCGAACTTGCCAATGAATTTGGAACTCCACTCTATGCCTATAGTTACAATCAAATTTTAGCGAATTATAAACGATTTGATGAAGCCTTTGGAGATTATCCCCACACCGTTTGTTACGCGTTAAAAGCGAACTCAAATCCCGCCATTTTACGCATGTTGGCCAAATGCGGAGCAGGTGCAGACGTTGTCTCGGGTGGTGAGCTGTTTTTTGCTCTGGAATCGGGTATCAAGCCTGAGAAAATCGTCTTCGCGGGTGTTGGCAAGCGCGATATCGATATTGAAGCAGCAATAAAAATTGGTGTTCGTGGTATAAACGTCGAATCCGAGATGGAATACGAAGTGATCAGCGATATCGCCAGCCGCCTCAATCGGGTTGCACCGGTATCCTTGCGTATCAATCCGGATATCGATATTCACGGCCATCCCTACATTGCAACTGGTCGTCACGGCGACAAATTTGGTATTACCAGGGATATCGCCCTGTCGCTCATCGAGAAGATTAAACAGGATAACTACTGTGATCTCGTTGGCATCCATGCCCATATCGGATCACAAATCAAGGAAATGAAGCCTTATACGGAGCTGGCAAACTACATGGCTTCCATCGCCCGAAAAGCGCTGGACACGGGGCACCGGTTGGAATATATCGACATGGGTGGAGGTTATGGCCTCGATTACGAACGCGCACTGAGCGTGGGTATCAATGCCCGGGGCGATGATGACCTGGCTATTGATCCTGCGAAAATTATCCCCATTTTTATCGAGGCCATAAAAGATACGGGTGTGCAGCTCATAATCGAACCAGGCCGTGCATTGGTGGCAAATACCGGCGTATTGATCACCGAAGTGCTGTACTTGAAAAAAACCGGCAACACAAACATCGTCATCGTGGATTCTGGCATGACCGAATTGATTCGCCCAAGCCTTTATTCTGCCTATCACGAGATAGTTCCCCTGGAAATCCGTGATGCAGAAACAATGGTTGCCGATGTCGTCGGCCCTATCTGCGAAAGTGGTGATTTTTTCGCCCGTGAAAGGAAAATACAACACGTTGGACGCGGCGATTGTCTTGCTGTCCTGACGGTCGGTGCCTACGGCTATTCACTGGCCTCAAATTACAACGCACGACCGAAAAGCATTGAACTACTTGTTCGCGGTAAACGCGTTAAAGTCATTCGGGAACGCCAAAGTCTTGAAGATTTATGGGATGAATAAAGCGTAAAAGTGGAATCCCTTTATCAGAAGATAAAAACCTGGCTGGAGCATGGCGAAACAGCAGCTCTTGCGACGGTTGTGCAGACGTGGGGCTCTTCCCCCCGCCCAATCGGCTCACAAATGGCGATCTCCTCCAACGATGAATTGGTCGGCTCAGTAAGTGGTGGTTGTGTTGAAAATGATGTTATCGTCTCTGCACTTGAGGTTATGCGCACATCCCATTCAAAATTACTGAAATATAGTGTCAGCAGTGAAAATGCTCTTGCGGTGGGCCTTTCCTGTGGCGGGGAAATGGAAGTTTTTCTGCAGCCCTTTCAAAACGCAGGCGTACAGCACGATTTACTCGAATGCGTTCTGGCAAAAAAATCAGCGTATTATCTCCTGCCCTTGCAAAACAACCAGCCATTTAGCGGTGATATTTTACTTTTTGAAACAGATAAGCCCCCAGATTCACACCTCCAAAATAATTTTGAACTATACCCAAGCCCGGCTTCGGAATTGCGGAAATTGCCAATTGAAATTCAAAATAAACTCCAGTTGCAGTCGAATACAGCGCATTTGCAAACCGGAAGATTGAGTGAAGACTACTTCCTTTTGCGTTTACAGCCACCACAACAAATCATCATTGTAGGCGCTGGGCACATCGCTGTGAAGCTGGCAGAATTGGCGGCGGTGCTGGCATTCGATTGCATCGTGATCGATCCACGGGCAGCATTCATCACAGAAGAAAGATTCCCAAAAGCCGAAATTCACCATAAATGGCCGGATAAAATTCTGCCAAAACTTTCATTGAACCAAAACACCGCCCTTGTCACCTTAAGCCACGATCCAAAAATCGATGATCCAGCCATCAATTGGGCCCTGACTTCAGGAATAAATTATATTGGGGCTTTAGGCAGCAGAAGCACTCATGCAAAACGGATAGAACGCCTGCAGGAAAAAGGTTTTTCACCGGAGCAAATCAATCGCCTCCACGCGCCAGTTGGTCTCGATATCGCAGCGAGAACGGCAAGTGAAATTGCCCTCAGCATACTGGCACAGATCGTTCAGGAAAGCCACACTGCATGAGTTCAGAAAGCAAAAAAATAGACATCTCATGCATAGTGCTTGCGGCAGGAACATCCTCGCGCTTTGGGAACACACCAAAGTTACTGGCGCACCTGGGTGCACATTCAATTCTACAGCTATCCTACGATCTCCTGGCACAATTCAATTTGCAGGAGATCGTCGTTGTGCTGGGATACAAGCATGAAAAACTGCGCTCACAGCTGCCGGTCGCAGCCAATTGTGTGGTAAACCCGAATTACAACACTGGAATCGCTTCATCACTTCGTTGCGGGATTGATGCCCTGAAATGTTCTGGCCAAGGCATTATCGTTCATCTGGCCGATGTCCCTTTTGTGCTGCCAGAAACAATTGAAAAGTTAATTACCGATTTTACCGGGGCAAATGGAACAAAAATATGTGTTCCGGTTTTCCGGAAAAAACGAGGACATCCGGTTATTTTCCCCTCAAGCTACAAAGAGACGCTTCGCAAACTGGAAGGCGACACCGGTGCTCGTAATCTCATTCAGGCAAACACGGAAAATCTGCTGCAAGTCGAAGTGGATGACGCCAATATTGCATTTGATATCGATAAAAAATCTGATTTGAATTTTCTTAAGTGAGGACAACAAACATGAAAAAATGGACGACAGTTATAGCAATTTTACTCTTTTCCACCTTTACAACATCGCCAACATGGTCCCAGGAAACAAAGTTGCCAAAGGACGTTCGCTGGGTAACTGATTCTGCTGAATACATTGGATTGTGTATGCAAACCTACGATCTCGCGCTGGCAAAAATTAAAATAGCTGCTAAAAAACAAACCAGACCGTGGGCTGTGGTTCTGGATATCGATGAAACCGTACTTAACAATGTACAATACGAAGTGGAACGTGTGGCGGAGGGACAAGGTTTTACATCGGAATCCTGGACAGGCTGGGTGGAAAGACGTGAAGCGACGGCGATTCCGGGGGTTAAAAAATTTCTGGATAATGTTCGTGCGTTGGGAGAAAATGCCTACGTCGTATTTATAACAAATCGGGATGCACCCCATGAAAAAGCGACAATGGATAATTTGAAAAAATTGGGACTCTGGCACGAGAGAGACGTCCTGTTGTGCCGTCAGAGCAAAAGCGACACGAAAGAGGTACGGCGTCGGGAAATCATGCAAGCCAGCGGCCGCTGTGCGGGATTGCCCAGGAAAAACATTATTGCGCTGTTCGGTGATAACCTTAAAGATTTTTACGAAGTCGACGCAAGTGCTGGACTGGAAAACATCAGGAAAAACGCCATGCTGGATGATCGATGGGGTACGCAATTTTTCGTGTTACCGAATCCCATGTATGGCAGTTGGGAAAGAGAATATAAATAAAACAACCGTCCAAATGACGCCACGGATTCCGTTGAGCCAGACATCCGCGTTTACTTTTTTAATATATCCATAAGCGCGGTGTCGATCTCACTGAATTGAAAAGGATGCCCTGCTTTGATCAATTTATCCGGGATTACACGTTGCCCGTTGAGTACAAGCATTGCCTGTTCACCAAGCGCAATTTTCAAGGCGAATGTTGGCACCGGAAACCACGCCGGTCTTCTTAGTATTTTCGCGATGGATGCCGTCAACTGAGAATTTGTAACCGGGTTGGGGGCGGTTGCGTTGTACACGCCTGAAGTTCCCGGGGTGGTTATCAAATACCGGAAAATCGATACGAGATCATCGATATGGATCCATGGTACCCATTGCCTGCCGCTTGCCAATTTTCCTCCTGCAAAAATTTTGAATGGAAGCACCATGCGTGGAAGGGCACCCTCCTTCGCATCAAGTACGACGCCAATGCGAAGAATGATGAAATCAGTTTGGCTTTGTTCGATCAATTTTGCCTGTTCTTCCCATTTCACACAGATTTCTGCAAGAAAATCATTACCAACACTTTTGTTCTCATCGATCAATTGGTCCGCACAATCACCATAAAATCCTACAGCCGAAGCATTTATAAATTTTTTAGGCTTAATTTGGCTTGCATTGATTAAATCCACCAATTGTTTTGTCGGTTCAATCCGACTGGAAAGCAATTTTGTTTTTTGTTTCTCCGTCCATCGTTTTCCACCAATATTTTCCCCCGCAAGATTTATTATAACATCTGCCTCTGCTATATTCTGTCGTCCAACTGAATCCTGCAGGTCATTCCAGGAAACAAAACTGATTTGAGACTTTTGTGTTTTCAAGTTCCCCGGATTTCTTGAAACAATCGTAACTGCATGGCCGTCATTCACAAAACTGGTGCTCAATCGACGTCCCAGAAAACCACTACCACCAGCAATTATCACTTTCATGAATTATTTCCTCAAGATAATACCTAATTCAAAACATAGCAAATCACATGAGTTTTTGAGTTCAAACTCGCGTAATCTACAAATAATTTCGCAAATAAAGTATTGCATTTTACCATATTCTGTTATATTGTTACGCTGAAATTACATAGAGAAGGAAAAATTTACATTTCAATACACTTACACGAATCTTGACAGTATTTAGCGGGAAAACAATCAATTAAATTGGAGATTCATTATGAAAACAAGTAGGATGTCTGTTTTCGTCTTTATACTCATACTCGGAATGTCGAATTCCGCTTTCGGGCAACAAAGCATAAGGGATAAGACTTTCGGAAACACAGATAAAGAAATAGCCGAAATCCGGGAAAAAAATGGCGAAGTCCTGGCTCCCGATTCCTATGGTAAAGCGATGGAATTTTATCAAAAAGCGGATGAAGAATTTCGTAAAGGCCGCAATCTTGACGAAGTAAGAAAACGCCTCAAACAAGTAGAAAATTATCTACTTCGCTGTCGCGAAACAATTAAAGTTGCCGAAGTCGCACTTGCAAAAACGATCACAGCCCGCAACGACGCCATCAGTGCCGGGGCAGCCAAATTTGCCGATGAGTCGTGGCAGAATGCTGAAACCAAATTTCTCGAAGCAACCGGAAAACTGGAAAAAGGCGATGGAAAATCTGCAAAATCAAAGGGTGGTGAAGCTGAATCCCTCTTTCGGCGAGCAGAATTAGCTGCAATCAAGACAAATTTTCTTACACCAGCGTGGACCTTGCTTGAAAAAGCGGACCGTGCGAAAGTCGAAAAAAATGCTGACAAGACTCTGAATAAAGCACGCGAATTGGCCAAGCTTTCTGAAGATCTGCTGCGTCAAAATCGATATGACAACACCGAAGCGCGAAACAATGCCCAACGGGCTAAATACGAAGCAGCCCATGCTATTTACCTGAATGAGCAAATCACACGCTTCAAAGATGCCGACATGACTTTCGAAGATGTTTATTTGATTTCAGAAAAACCAATCGAAAAAATTGGCGAATCCCTTGGCGTTACCACAGAATTTGATAAAGGTCTGGAAGAACCGACAAACGCGATCATCGAAAAGATCAATGAGACCAAAAGTAATCTTAAACGCGCGTTGCAAATCATCGAAAAGCGGAATAATGAAATTGCAGAGCTGGAACAAAAAGTGAAGGATATGGAAGGACAGCTCGGCAACCTGACCGCAACAGAACAGTCCCTGCGTGATGTTTTGGAAAAGAAACGCCAGCGCGAGGCAATTATAAGCGAAGTTTCATCCATGTTTACCAATGACGAAGGACGTGTTCTTCGTGACCGGGAAAATATCATCATTCGACTTTATGGTTTGACATTCGGCGTTGGCCAGTCTGTTATTGAACCCCGTTTTTTCAGTCTGCTCACCAAGGTACAAAATTCACTCAAGAAATTTCCAGCAAGCTCTATCGTGATTGAAGGCCACACCGATGCTCAGGGAAGCGCCGAGCAAAACCGCAAACTTTCTGAAGATCGTGCCAATGCGGTTAAGCAATATCTGGTTGCCAATATGGGCCTTTCGCAAGACAGAATCCAGAGTGTTGGTTACGGAGAAAGCCGGCCAATAGAAAGCAATGAAACAAAGGAAGGTCGTGCGAAAAACCGACGTATTGATGTTGTTATCATTCCCTCCTGGGCGCAGGATTCTGCAGGGATGTAAATTCGAGCGACTATTATTTTAGATATTTCAGAAACCTTCCCGGCTTTTTAACTGCCGGGAAGGTTTTTTTATGCGTCAAAGTTGAAATTCCATCACACCCTTTTGTAAACCCCGGGCATTCCATTCGTTCTTCCCTGCTCCCCTTTGTGCGGTGAGATAAAGTCGACCCTTCATCATTTTCGCATTATTGAGATGAACGGCCGCATTACAATTAAAACTGTGTTGATTAAAGGCATGTAGCAACCAGCCTGTTGATTTATAGGATACATGCGAGGGAACATGAGAAATATTTAAGGGGGAAAGCGCTGCCCCTGTCCAAATCCAAAAATCGAAATTTTGCAATGGAAGTGCAGGAATCTCAGGCCGGAAACGCTCGAGGTTATTGTGGTTCAGGGAAGGTGTGTAAACATAAAAGCAGCTATCTGGGTGCGTTTGCAATCCTTTATCTAAAATTTGCCGGAAAGTTGTGTGCGGAATGTGTTCAGCCACATCAATCATCAGGAAAGTATCCACACCGGGCAATTCTTCAAAATTCAGATCGAGCAGGTCGCTTTGGATGTATTCGATTGGAATACCATGATGTTCATAAAACTCGGGAGCAGCTTCAGGATAAACGGTATCAATAACAAATATTTTTTCAATATTCGGATGCAATTTACTCAGCGTCCACACCAGCATGCCGTCAAAACCACCGAGATCAACGAGGACACGTGACTGGGAAAAGTCCCACTGATTATCAAGAAAATAGGCTTTTTTGATGATCAGTTGCATATCTTCCGGCAACTGATCATACGGTATTTTCCCGTCAAAATACGCGAGTAAATGTTCCAGGTTTTCAGCAAAAACTAAAGTCTGCTCGCTGGTATATTTCCCATCAGCATTCTCCGACAGCCAATGAAAACAAATTTCATCGGAGGTGATGACAGGTAATCCCTCATGAAGCGGGATTAAATCCGATGCCAATCTTTGTTGAATTTCCTGCAAATAAAAAGATTGCAGGGAGTTTTGTTCAAGGCCTCGTCGCGCGAACTCTGCAGCAGAACGAAACAACCAGACATTGGTAAGAAGAAACGAGGCAATTTCATAAAACTGACTATCTGCAGGATCGGTCTGCATCTTCTGCAGGGCAAATCCAAGGGCGCTTTGGTAGTCGCTTTTATCAATGAATTCCAAAGCTTCTGTTGGCCAATCAGGATTTTGAGCTGGTTTAAACATGTAAAAGATTTTGTTTTATTTCATTTATCAGGCAAGGTAATCAAATTTTCCATGCCAGGAATTCCGTCATTTTATCGGATTTCAAAACTTGATGAATTAGAATATTTTAATTACTTTTTAAAAATCACATAATGGGCTTTATTCACAAACACCAGGATTGGGCAGGGGAATTTCCCTACCTTTCGCTTTGAACAGAGCCTGAATAAAGCCATGTAAAAACCGTGTTTCATTTTAGAGGAATCGTACAATGCTGAAAAGAGAAAAAACTGCTCTGGTTTTAATCGATATTCAAGGCAAACTCGCCCAGATAATGCAAAATCGGGAACGATTGTTTCAGAATCTGCAGCGTATTGCCAAAGGGGCACAGGTGCTTGGTATACCGATAATCTGGATGCAGCAAAATCCAGCGGGTTTGGGTGAAACAATATGCGAGCTGAAGGAAGTATTGCACGATCATAAGCCTATAAATAAAATGTCCTTCAGTTGTTGCGGTGACGATCAGTTTAATACCACGCTTGCTCAACTCAATTGTACGGATATATTGCTCGCGGGAATTGAAGCGCACGTCTGTGTTTATTTGACAGCAGCCGACCTGCAGGAAAGAGGTTACCAAACCCACGTCATCGCCGATGCGGTGAGTTCACGCACGATGGAAAATTACAAGATAGGAATTGACAAAATCCGGGAATGCGGTGGTAAGGTAACCGGCGTTGAGACGACACTTTTTGAATTGCTGGACAGAGCAGAAGGGCCGGAATTCAAACAGATTTTGCAGCTGATAAAATAAGCAGAATTTTGTTGATCTTTGCACATCGGGAATTATTATAAATAATTTTGTGCTTCCGTCAAATTGGACACTTCGATGATCTCATAATGCGCATCGGCGCGCATTTGCGAGCGTTTGAACTGCATTTTTCCGATCATGCTATCACCGATAATTTGAATCATTTTGGCTGCACCAATTTTAAACAAATCCCTTTGCAATTGCTGTAAAATTTGGCGCGCTTCCGGAGAAGCGACACGGAATCCTGAGATGTCATTGATGATGGTAAAATCTGGTTTCAGCGTCTGAACTTCAACTTCCATTGCCGATTCGACTTTTTCGAATTCCGATTTATCAAAAGTACCTTCTAAGAGAAAATAGAGATAATTTTTTTCCCGGTCTGCTTTAATGATGACCATCAGCGCTCCTTTTGTGATTCGACAACTCTTATAAAATCGACACATGACAACGTGAGCTGTAGCCGCAATGGGCACGTGGACCAAAACGGGATGCGACACAAGACCAGTGAATGAATACTTGCGAGAATACATTTAAAAATGTCAAATAAAACCAACTATAACGATAAATTTGCTAAAATCAGTAAGAATACAGCCTTCGATCGTCTGCCCGTTGCGAAACAGGAATTTATGAAGGAACTCGCCTTCCGTTTTAAAATGTCACAGCAGGAATTGCGGCAGGTTGTTGAAATCGAACGCGATCTTGCCATGTGGGGAGAACCGGGTGTTCAGACGTTTTATCAGAGTAACGCAACCCAATTTTCGGGTGCAGCAAACGAGCAGAAAAAATTGTTTCTCGACAAAATAAACCAGCACATGGATGCGCTACGGCATGCAGAAAAAGTCTATTCAATTGCAGGATCGAATCGGCCTAAGAAGCGTGAAAAAAGCCAAATTGTGCAGGAAAAATCAGAAAAAAAGATTTATGGGAAATGTCCCGTTGCAAGCCCGAAGACTGTGTGTTGTAACCTGCGCACAATCGATGCGGTTGAAAATTGTATATTCGGTTGCAGCTACTGCACCATTCAAACCTTTTACACCGACCGTATCATTTTTGATGAGGAACTGCGGGAAAAACTGCAAAATATTCCCATCGAACCGAATAGAAAATATCACTTTGGAACTGGCCAATCCTCCGACTCCCTCGCGTGGGGCAATCGCTTCGATAATCTCAAGATTCTCTGCGACTGGGCTGAGCAGAATCCAAACATCCTTCTGGAATTCAAAACGAAATCAGACAATGTGCAGTTTTTCATCGAAAACGAAATTCCACCAAACATACTTTGCACCTGGTCTTTGAATCCGCAAATTATCATCGATAACGAAGAACATTTTACCGCATCTCTGGAAAACAGGATAAACGCCGCACGCAGGGTTGCAGATAAGGGAATTAAGGTAGGTTTCCACTTTCATCCAATGATATATTACGCTGGTTGGGAAGAAGCATACCCTGAAATTGCGCAGGAAATCACAGAGCGTTTTGCACCCGAAGAGGTTTTGTTTATTTCCTTTGGCTCCGTCACTTTCATCAAACCGGTCATTAAAAAAATTCGAAACCTCGGATTACCGGGAAAAATCCTGCAAATGCCCCTCATTCCCGATCCGCACGGGAAATATACGTACAGTGATGATTTGAAAGTGAAAATGTTCTCCCGGCACTATGAGGCTTTTGCGCAATGGCAAGAGAAAGTTTTCTTCTACCTCTGCATGGAAAAAGCAGAAATCTGGCAAAGAACATTTGGCAGATATTATCCAACAAACGAACTTTTTGAAGAAACGATGCTCACTGCGTGTTTCGGGAAAATACAACGTTATCAATCAGCCTGACTTCCCCAAAGAATACCGCCAAAGAAATGAGCGCCTCACCTTGAATAGTTTCCAGCTCTTGTAAAGTGACCGGGTCAGCGACACTGATGTAATCGATAAGAGCTAAACTCGTCTGTTCGATCTTTTCCTGCATGAATTGTTTAATTTTCACAGCACTCTCTTCACCCTCTTCCATGAGCCGTCGTGCTTCTGCGAGGGTTTGATAAAGAACAGGGGCTTGCTCACGTGCATCTTCTGTCAAATTGGTGTTGCGTGAACTCATTGCGAGTCCATCCGCCTCACGCATTGTCGGGCAGGTTTTGATCGTGAGATTAAAAAGCAGGTCTTCCACCATGCGCCGTATCACAGCAACCTGTTGGGCATCCTTCTGACCAAAATATGCCCGTGTCGGTTGGAAAACGTTAAAAAGAATGGCAACGATGGTCGTTACACCACGAAAATGCCCGGGACGAGCAGCGCCTTCGAGGAACTGCGTGATTTGCGTTACATCCACATAGGTCTGGAAATTCCGGGGGTAAAGCTGATCTGCTTTAGGTGTCCACACGAGATCAACGCCTTCTTTTTCCAGTAAGGCCAAATCTTTTTTCATATCCACCGGGTACGTATCAAAATCCTGCTTGCGGTTAAACTGGATGGGATTCACGAAGATGCTCACACAGACCGCATCGTTTTCCTGTTGCGCCTGTCGTACTAACGATAAGTGCCCTTTATGCAAAAATCCCATGGTCGGCACCAAACCCCAGGTTTCGCCATTTTTCAGCCACCGTCGTTTGCGAATTTCCGAAATATTTTCACTCACCAGCATGCCGTATCTCCGGTTTGATCTTGAAAACCAATTATGTATCTCACTCAATTTCCTGATTTAAGGCGTCCAGTAGCATATTATTCATTTCGCTCAGTGAGGTTTTTTGCAATTGCGTATTGCTCATAATCTCGACCACTTTTTGGTTGACTGGCGTGGCAATTTTTGCAGCTCTGCCATAGCGAACAATTGCTCCGCTTATAGCATCAATTTCCGTAGGACGAGAATTCACTACATCCTGCAACATCGATGAATGGTTATGAGCAGTTAAATTGCAGACGGTTCGTACGAATTGGAGCATCTCTCCGCTGATAAAATCGAAGCCTTGCGAATTGGCTACCTGCACACTTTCTTTAACTATAGATTTCATAATTTTAAGCAGGATAGGATCCATGGGTAATTCGCCATTTCGCACACGCGCAAGCGCGGTAAGCGGATTGATCACAGCATTTACGATGAGTTTTTGCCAGGCAGCATGCTCGAAATTATCATGAAAACGGGCTGGAAGTTCGCTGCTGTTGAGAATTTGAACCAACTCCGACAACACGTTCATTTTAGCTGCATGCTTTGCAAACATCGTTTCTCCGCCGCCGGCATAGTGCAAAATACCGGGTGCTGTGAGCGCAGCCCCTTGTGTCGTAATCGCACGTGTTACACGCTGATGCCCAAGCTTTTCCTCCAATACCTTTTCATTACCGAAACCGTTCTGCAGGGTAACAGCGATGCCGTCGTCCCTTAGAATTTTTTCAATTTCTTTCGCGGCCGCTTCTGTTTGAAAGCTTTTTACACAAACCAAAGCAATTTTTGTGTCCGTAATGTCCGAAATTTCACCGGTAATAGGAATTGCCAGATCAGCATAAGTGCCATCCTGTTCGATAACTCGCAATCCATCGTTCGCAATTTTGTCGATTTGTGCCTGCCAGTGTCCAAACATCCGGACCCAATACGATGCACCGGTTTGGTTTTGATGTTGTATCATCCGTGCGGCAAACAGGGATGCCATTGCCCCGGTACCGAAAATAGTGATTTGGAGTTTATTTTTCATCCTGCATCGCTAAGAATTCAGCGAACTCTTTGTCCTCCATGAGAAAACTGTGTTCGACGGAAGGATAACTCCGGGTTTCCACAGCTTTGCGGTATTTCTTCAGCGCTTTCTCGGCATCTTTTCCCAACGATCCGAATTGTTTGAGAAATTTTGGTTTAAATTCGATATTTATGCCCAACATATCATGATAAACCAGAACCTGACCATCGCAACCATTCCCCGCACCGATCCCAATCGTCGGGATGGTTAATTTTTTCGAAATGTATTCGGCAATGCGGGCAGGCACCATTTCGAAAACCAGGAACGAACATCCCGCTTCTTCGATAGCCAGTGCATTTTCCAGCAGGAGATGTGCTGCCCGGGCAGTTTTCCCCTGCACACGATAGCCGCCCAATTTCGTCACCGATTGAGGTGTCAATCCCAAATGACCGACGACGGGAATCCCGGCTTCGCTTATGGCACGGATAACCTGCACGCGTTCTTTTCCACCTTCGAGCTTCACGGCATCCATTCCCGCTTCTTTGAGGAATCGCCCGGCATTGTAAACGGCGTCCCGTACGTCGGCCTGGTAGGAAAGGAAGGGCATATCACCAACGAGAAAAGCATTTTTCGTGCCCCGGCGCACTGCTTTACAATGGTGTAGCATATCTTCCATGGTGACGAAAACCGTGCTTTCGTATCCAAGGACAACCATGCCGAGGGAATCGCCCACAAGAATCATATCGATCTCCGCTTCATCAACCAATTTTGCACCGGGATAATCATAAGCAGTGAGCATCGTTATGGGAACACCTCGTGCTTTTTTCTCGAAGAGATAAGGCAGTGTAATTTTCTTTTTATCCATTTTGCAATCTTTGTCTTTTTGTGATGTGTTTTTTAAAGGTGTGTTATAACCACTCGTGTGGTTTTGGAAAATCGAAGGATTGATTTGAAATTCAGTCACAATCAATCCCCGGATTGTTGGCGGTAGGGTCACATCAAATCGCAATTATTTTACATACTGTTGCTGCCACTCCTTACGGAGAATAGAGTACAAATGCAGGTCGATGAATTCGCCATCCTTTTTCACATGTTCCCGCATGATGCCATCAAACTGCATTCCTAATTTTTTCATCACTTTACCGGAAGCCGGATTGTGCACCATAAAATGGGCATAAATTCGATGCAAAGCCATTTTGCCAAAACCAAACTCCACCATAGCACGCGCTGCCTCGGTCGCGAATCCTTTATTCCAGAAGTCATGCCCAATCCAGTAACCGATTTCAGCGTTTTCATGCACTTTGTCATAACGCATGCCTATAGCGCCAACAAGTTCCTTTGTATCGATTAAAGTCACGGCAAAAATAACCTGCTGTTTTTCCTGATAAAGGGACTGATGTGTGGCAATCCACTCCTCTGCATGGTGAAGACGGTAGGGGTACGGCAATTGCAAAGTTGTCGAAGTCACTTCTTTACAATTGGCCAATCTTTGCACCGTTTTTGCATCACCCGTGGAAAATGGGCGCAGTAGCAGACGTTCCGTTTGCAAAGAGGGGCGCTTCGTCATCTTCACATCCCAATTCGAAATGCGCAGAAGCGGGGCGGATATTTTGTTCATCGTGTCCTCATTAATCCTTGTTTTCTTTTGTCATCCATAGAAATTGATGTAATTCCTCAGCCATTCCGTTTTTTGCGCTTCCCAGCAAAACACGGGAATTTTGATAATTCATCCACAGAATTGAAGAGATTCCGGCATTCCGTCCGAAAAAACGCAGGCTCCAGCCAAAAAGAATGGAAGACTGAATAGTACTAATTTAACAGATAACGTTTTTTGTCCAGATTGTGTGAAAATGCAGCGTAAACTGGTCGCGGAGCCTGTCGAAGCGCCCGGTTGAGCGTGAATCCGGCTTCGATAAGCTCAGCCTCCGTGAAGTTTAAATAAGATTTCTCGGCTGGAAAGCGCATCGAAATGACAAACTTCAAAATCTGCCAAAGGTGAAAAAGTTACAAATCGATTATTTCAAATTCAATTTTTTGGCGATTTTACCGGGGACAGCTTCTTTGTGTACCAGGACCGACATCGTTTTTGCCCTGACATAGGATTCCGACATGTGCAAAAAGCCCTTGTAGTCATTTCCTTTCGAACCATACGAATTTTTCGTGATATAATATTTCGTCCCGTTTTGGTCATTTGCAATTCCTGTGATGTGCATCAGATGATCATCGCCGGAGGTGTAATTATCAAAATACAGCTGCCGTAAGGCCTGATCAACATCCTGTTCTGCTTCCGGTGTATTACCAATTGTGTTTTGCTCTTCTTTTGTACGGTCATCCCATTCCTTCAGCGGGAGTAATGCAACACCTTTCTTATGCAGGAAGCTTCTTTCACTCGTATCCCCATCCCATGCGACCGAATAGCCCTTCTCTAAAGCATTATCGATAACGGCCATCATATCGTCCAGTGGCACATTAAAGGAAATGTTGCGCGCCCAATTGTCTGGCACTTCTAAAACCACTCGCTCAAAAAACGGATGGTGCACAAAGGAGGTGATTTCGACATAGTCCTCAGGATTAAATCCTGTTGATTCAGCAAAGGATTTGGCTGTGTATTTTTTTCCATTATAAACGAATTCGCCGGGTAACGGCCCTAAATAAGCATCCAGAATGGATTCAACAGCTTGCGGCCAGACAGGCGTTAATTTTCTCGTTTTTATGATATTGTCAAGGTATCCTTGCAAGCCGGTAAACAGTTCACTGTGATTGTGACGTGGTTCGCCAATAACCTGACCTGAATAAACCGACTCCGGTACGAATCCATGCTCGCGAATTACGCGCAAAACATCCTGCCCTAAACTGCCCTCGCCGAACGTAGCGTTCCCATGCAACCGCACATAATTATGGGCTTTTAGTGGGTAAGTGTGGCGTGCATTAAACATTTCTGATAAATCCAGGCTATCTTTTCCCATGCGAATGAGTTCTGCTTCCACAAAAGATGTGGTTGCAAAACTCCAACAGGTGCCGGTTCGTGCCTGATTTTTTACCGATGTACACTTAATTTCGATGACCGGTGTAAATTTAAATCCCGTTTCCTCGCCTGTAGAATCCTTCTTTTCCTCCGTGTTCGCAGGGAGTTGGGTAGCGGCAATTCCTGTTAAAAGTAGTACAAACAATATTTTTACGAATCGTAGCGATTTAGACATGGATTTTCCTTTCATTTTTTTCCACAGGGCGTAAAGATAGGAAGATAATCTGGATATGAAAAGAAAATCTTGCATTGACGGGACCTTGTTGCCGGTCTTGATTGACTATTCCAATATCTAAACAGTTTTAAGATTTTAAAATGAGGAGGCGATATTCACTTCGGACTTTACTGTTAGCATGCCACTTATGCGACTTGAGCATATTGGATCCGCTAAAGGTTTTATCCTGCTTTATTCACGCAATGCTCAAAGTGAATGATGGGCAGGGGTATCCCCTACCTAATCCTGGTGTTTATGAATCAAGCAGGTTATCTGAATGTTTTAATAACTTCAGGAAACGCTATGAAAACGCTTATTCTGCAACGGGACCCCGATTACGCCCAGCTTCTTCAAAATCGTCTTGGAAAAGATACCAGGATCGTTTATCCAACAGAGAAAACCAACCCTAAAAACCTCAATCTGGAGTCGTTTGATCTGATTTTTGTCGATGACACCATCGATATTGGTACACTGTATTCCTATTTCAGGGAATCAGATAAAAAGCAGTCTCCAGCCGTCATTTTCTTACTCGATCCCGATAATGCAGAATCGGCGTTACAACCAGCTTTCACAGGCTTCTCCGGTATCATGCCGAGAACAAAAGATATTCTTGATTTTCTCCCGCTTTTCATCAAGCACGCCCGATATAACAGCAAGCAAAAGCAACGGATCAATCTTCTAAACCGGCAATTGGAAGAAGCAGATAAGGCCGCATTTATCGGCAGAATCTCCGCCGGTTTAGCCCACGATTTTAATAATATCCTGCACCTCATCAGTGGGCATGCATTTGCTGCACAAGAGCTCGACAGCACCGAAGCAAAAAATGCCTCCCTTGAAATCATTCGTGACTGCAGTGATCAGGGAAAAAATATTGCAAACCAGTTGAATAATTTACTCCGACCGAAAACATTCCAACAGAGCAACCTGCCGATTGCTTCCATCATTCTAACAGCACTGCAATTCATGCAATATGAATTTAACCGTGCGAAAATCGATGTGGAAAAGCATTTCCAGGAAGATTTGCGTGTGGTTTGCAACGAAGAGCAAATTTTACAAACATTTCTCAACATACTGGCCAACATCAGGGATAATTTATATGCGACTGGAGGCAAACTTGCCATCACAACCTACGAAAATGACGGAAATGCAGTGGTTGAATTTGCAGACACCGGCACAGGTATAGATGAGAGCCTGCACAGCAAGATATTCGATCCCCACTTCACAACGAAACGCCGTAACGCAAATTCCAAAGAATTCGGCGGCAGCGGTATGGGTTTGTACATTTCAAAAAATATCGTGGAGCAGCACAATGGCAAAATCGAAGTTCAAAACCGAACTGGTGGTGGGAGCATTTTCTCAATTTCATTACCGAGTGCACCCGCGCCGGAGGACATGCTGCTTCGACCTCGTTCGACAAATACTTTAGTTGATATGCCGGATCCAGAAAATCTCGACATTTTAGTCGTAGAAGACGAAGAAATGATTCGAACCGTGCTGAAAAATCTCCTCACCATGGAGGGACATAAAGTAACCGTCGTCGATAGCGGAAAATCTGCCCTTGACCACGTGAAGGATTTTGAATACGATATAGTTCTCAGCGATCTTAATATGCCGCAAATGAATGGATTGGATTTTCTCAGGCAGGCAAAAAAGCTCAAGAATGATATCAAAGTGGTGATGATAACAGGAGACCACTACAGTCAGGAACTTGAGATGGCAGAACAAGAAGGTTCGGCGGGTAGTTTACTCAAGCCCTTTAATAAAAAACAACTCGATACTCTAATCCAAAAAGTTAGTTTTGAATCCAAATAATTCACACAGCTGCTTTTTCAAGGTTCCCGGAATCAGAAATGTATCCGGATTTAAAAACCGGGCAAAAGTGAACCTGTTATTTTCATGTAAAATCATGTCACCTGGAGTTTACAAGTTGTCCATTCTGCTGTCCAAAGTACCCCTTAGGGCAGCGCAATAGGTTGCCGCAAATAAAAATTCGTCGCTCTGTCCCCTGTGGCCTGTGGGTATGAGAATCGAGATTTTTTTTATTTTCTCGTGTAATTTATCCCAACACCACACATTCCCAAATCACTCTCCAAGCTGCAAATCACTTGCATTTTTGAACAGAATTCTCTAATATGTCAGCCTTTATTTTTTTCAAGGAACACAATCATTGCATCCATTCGCACATAAATGCAGGTTGCACAGGAGAACCTCCCATGAGTAACACATCAAACTGGACCCCGGACGATTATAATTTCAAAGAAATTGAAGAACGCTGGCGTGATTTCTGGCATGAGAACAACTTTTTTAAAGTTGAAAATAAAGATACTGCGAACAAGTTTTATTACCTGAACATGTTCCCCTACCCTTCCGGTGAAATGCACGTCGGACATGGCCGCAACTGGCTCATTGGCGATGCCTATTGCCGTTACCTGATCATGCACGGATACAACGTGCTTAATCCAATGGGCTACGACGCCTTCGGATTGCCCGCGGAAAATGCTGCAATCGACCGCGGTGTGCACCCAAAAGAGTGGACGATGAACAACATCGAAACGTTCCGCCGCCAGTTCCGCCAATGGGGCGTTGTGTTCGATTGGAACCGTGAATTGGCTACCTGTACACCGGAATATTACAAATGGAATCAATGGCTCTTTATCCAGTTTTTTAACAAAGGTTTGGCCTATCGCAAGGCTGCTGTTGTGAATTGGTGCAACGATTGCGATACAGTTTTAGCCAATGAACAAGTTGTGGATGGCGCATGCGAACGGTGCGGCTCAGAAGTAGAGAAAAAAGATTTGACACAATGGTTCTTTAAAATCACGGATTACGCCCAGGAATTGCTCGACGATCTCAACAAACTGGAATTCTGGCCAGACCGGGTCAAACTCATGCAGCGCAACTGGATCGGCCGCAGCGAAGGTGCCCTGTTAAAATTCAAGTTGGCTGATTTTGATGAAGAGCTTGAAGTCTTCACAACCAGACCGGATACGATCTTTGGTGCTACTTTTATGGTGCTTGCCCCAGAGCACGAATTGGTTGAGAAAATCACCACAGGCGACCATAAAGCTGCTGTGGAGCACTACAAACAGGAAGCTATTGCCAAGAGTGACATCGACCGTCAAAACGTGACGCGGGAAAAGACAGGTGTGTTCACCGGCGCCTTTGCGCTGAATCCGGTAAACGGCCGCAAAATCCCCATTTGGATTGCCGACTACGTACTCATGGGGTACGGAACCGGTGCAATTATGGCCGTGCCGGCACACGATCAGCGCGATTTTGAATTCGCCCGCCAGTTCGATCTCGAGATACTTCCGGTTATCACTGAAGACGGAAAACCGGCGAAGGGCGAAGACATGACCGAAGCCCTTGAAGCGGGTGGAATCATGGTGAATTCCGGTGAATTTAACGGTTTGCCTGCCGGCAAAGAAACGATCGGAAAATTCATAAAATGGTTTGAGGCCCAGAACAAAGGCGAAGGGCAAATCAATTTTCGTTTGCGTGACTGGCTCATTTCCCGGCAACGCTATTGGGGTACGCCTATCCCGATGATTCATTGTGAAAACTGCGGTATTGTTCCGGTTCCAGAAAATGAATTGCCTATCGAACTCCCGGACGTTGAATTTTTAGGCAAAAAAGGATTGGCAGAAATTCCGGATTTTTACGAGTGCACCTGTCCCAAATGTGGTAATGCTGCAAAACGTGATACCGACACCATGGATACGTTCGTCGATTCTTCATGGTATTTCCTGCGCTATATTTCTCCAAAAGCAGAGGACAAGATTTTTGACAGTGCTGCTGTTAACCAGTGGCTGCCAGTGGATCAATACGTCGGTGGGATCGAACACGCCATTTTACATCTGCTCTACGCCCGCTTCATCACCAAAGCGATAAGGGATCTTGGTCTCATCAATTTTGATGAACCCTTCAAGCAGCTATTCACACAAGGTATGATTACCCACATGGCTTACAAAAGCAAAACCATGGGCTGGATCAATCCCATCGATGTCGACAAAGAGGGCAAGCACAAAAAAACGGGTGAATTGCTGCATGCTGAGATTGCCAAAATGAGCAAATCGAAGAAGAACGTCGTTTCGCCCCATGATATTATCGAAGAATATGGCACCGACACCGAACGGCTTTACACCTTGTTTATGGGCCCACCCGAACGGGAAATCGAGTGGAACGCCGAGGGTGTTCGCGGTGCATACAGATTTTTGCGACGAGTCTGGAGTGCCGTTATCACGCATCACGAGGCGGTAATTGCCGGACGCAAACACACACTTGATGCGGGTGAACTGGACAAAAATGCCAAGGCTTTGTGGAACAAAATGCATCAGACAATCGATTCGGTAAGCCAGGATTTCAAACGATTCCATTTCAATACCGCTGTCAGCGCATTGATGGAACTGACGAATACTTTAAATGATTATCTGGCAAAAGCCAATACCTTAAACGATGCACTGCTCAGCCAGAGCATCGAAGCCCTGATCAAATTAATTTCACCAATTTGCCCATTCATCGGTGAGGAAATGTGGCGTGCAATCGGATTCGATTCTTCCGTTCTTAAAGCCGAATGGCCTGTTGCCGATCCCCAGGGTCTGGTTGCAGACGAGGTGGAAATTCCGGTTCAAATCAATGGCAAGCTGCGTGAGTCGCTTTTCATCACAGCAGAAAAAGCGAACGATCGTAAAGCGCTGGAAGAAAATGCCCTGGCTCTCGAAGGCGTCCAAAAGCGAATCGAAGGGCAAACAGTTGTTCGCGTTATCGCCGTTCCAGGTCGTCTGGTGAATTTGGTCGTTAAATAAAAAAAATGAACCTTATCCTGCTGTTCGATGAAGATTTTGTCGATGAAAATATCGTCCGTCTCAGCGGCCGGCGATTGCACCATGTACGAGATATTCATCGAGCGCAGGCTGGGGATTCATTGGTTGTGGGGAAAATAAACGGCGAGCTTGGCGTGGGGCGTATCGTTAAGCTCGATAAAAATGAACTGATATTAGAAATCGAATTGCATTCCCCACCTCCAGCTCCACTCCCTCTCACATTGATTCTGGCTCTTCCAAGACCGCGCGTACTCAATCGTACACTCATTGCAGCAACCTCCATGGGTGTGAAACAAATCTACTTAGTGCACACCAACCGGGTGGAAAAGAGCTTCTGGCATAGTCCGGTCCTCGAAGAGGACAAAATTCGAGACTCCCTCGTCCTCGGCCTGGAGCAGGCGAAAGATACAATTATGCCCATTGTCCATCTGCGCAAAAAATTCCGTCCTTTTATGGAAGATGCGCTCCCGGATATCGCAAAAAATACACGGAAAATTGTTGCCCATCCCGATAATTTGGCTCAAGAAATTATACGGGAAATGCAGCCGACAACACTTTTCGTCGGCCCGGAGGGAGGATTTATTCCTTATGAAATCGAAAAATTGCAGAGTGCAGGATTTCATAGCTTTTCTTTAGGTGAGCGTATATTACGGGTCGAGACAGCGGTTCCGGTGTTGATTACGAAGCTCATGTCACGGTAGCACTGTGCGTCCAACGATGTGCTGTGCAGAAACCGCTGACTGACCCGAGATTTTTAGAGACGACAGCTTATACGTTCCATTTTGAAGGGGAAAGGCTGTTATAGCGGCTTATCCGTTTTGTCGAATCGCCTTTTAAATGATAATACGTCCCGCTGTAAATTTCCCAGCGGCAGAGATCGATAGGTGTTACTTCAGAGGCGTTGACTTTCCCGACTGAACCCGCTTGTTCCAATCCGGCAGCAACAAGTTCTGAACAGAAAAATTTACTAAAATCTTCTGAATTATAGGTTGGGCCGTGCATTCCAAAGGGCAGTTTGTCCAATGCATCCAGAGAGGACTTTATTGCCTGCGGCATGTCATAGGGTACGCGGTTTTTTGCCTGGTTGAAGAGAAAATCATAAAATTGCTTTTGGTTAAATTTTTTGCTGCGAATCTCATCACTCAAAGGCAGCCACCATAGTTCTCCTTCATAAGTATCCAACCGGTCGCTGAAGCGCGAAATCGTCACTCCGTTAAAACCGTTCAATGAAGTCGATTCGATTATTTGGTTGAAGAATCGGTCGCCACCATCATCCACGATTTGTGTTTGTAATATCACGCCCACGTGGGAAACTTCGGAGCGTGTAGCGAATTTAATAATTTCGGAAAAGTGCCCTTTTCCGCCAAAGGCGATAACATCACCAGGTTTCATCTGGGAACGGGCTTCCGAGTATTTGATTTGTTTTGCTGCCATTCTGAAATCCTTTCTCACACTTGGTTTTCTAATTTATTCGGATCTGAAACGACGGGAAGATGCGTGAATCCTAAAACTTAAACTAAATCCCACCGCATCAACCTTTCGCATCTGAGGAATTTTTCTTCATCACTTGTGGGACAATTTTCTCGGCTGACCGACCGACAACGTAGCCACCAAGCCCGATTTGCAGTAATGTCCAGGCTTCATCAGCGAGACGAAATTTCAAAAAACCAAAACTATCGCACACTACAAGAACAAGAAAAGTCAACATAGTGATTGGCCGCCAGTTGCGCTGCATCCAGCTTTGCCCTGTTGACTCCGCTGTGATAACATCTTTTTGTGCCTGCATCAGTTTGGTTTCATATTCCAGGATTTTCAACTGCAATTGATTCTCAATCTCCATGAGCTTGGCTCTCAGTGAAAGCTTTTCTTCCTCGCTTGTATGCAGTTCATCCACGAGCTCGGTAGCTGGTTTAATAATTCCCGAAATAAAACTCATCAATCCCATTTTAACCTCCTTGAATGTATTTTAACTGGTGAAATTCTGAAATGCTTCGTAATGGTTTTGTATCCACTGACCATATTTGTCTTTCTGCCCGGAGCCATTGTAATAACCGGCAAATTCGACAAAATCCCTTCTTTGCAATGCCTTTATCATACGCTTATCGAAAAAATCAAACAAGCCCTCAATATGGTAGCGAATATCGCCGCTGAACTTATCGAACATATCTTGCACAGTACTATAACCAACAGACTTGTAGTTGAATCCCATCACCTGCGGCATCCCCATACTGATGCAATTTAACGCATCGGTGTCGGAAAGGGAGCGTGCGAAATCCAAAACATCCCATTCCTTGGTCTGATTGCCATGAAATGTCTGCCAGGCGCCACCCGGATCTTTGCGCCACGCATGGCCAAGCCACACTTTTAATTTGTTGTTCTCGTATTTCCCATATTTGAAATGCTGGTGAAACTTCTCCGCATTGTTCTTTCCCCAATATTTCCAGAACAGGTGGTTTTCAAAGCGGATAATCATCCGATTTTGGTTTTGTGGTTCAAAACCTTTACCCGAACTTTCAACACAAAGAACGGCAACGGCAGCCCCTGGATCAATTTTGTAAGCGCCAGACATATCTGCGAGAAGGCCTCCGAAATTATTCCAGGTTCGGGCGACTTTTTTATCGATCTGACTCCCGGTCAGGGGCAATTTTTCGGCGGGTTTTAAATCGCCCTCAGCGACGATGGCGGTTTGCTTATCCGATGGCGTCACCACTTGTGTGCTTGGTGCCTGTTTCGAATCTCCCCTTTCGATGTAATCGCTGTGAATATAGGCTGTAATTTCATTGAATTTGATCTCGCACCATTTCCCAGTTTGCGAAAGAATTTTAACCCTGGCATCGCGCTCCAGCACACCCAGCAGGTTTGCGCTCGCATCCGGACGCGAACGCACATTTAACCGATCAACGGCGACAACAGCGACATCATCAATTCGCGTTTCAAAGACCTCGACAAAATCCTGGTGCACATATCCGGAGCGGTTGTTGAAAGCGATCTCTAGCCATTCTCCATTTTCATCAAGAACGTCTATCCGGGAATCAAGTATAAGCGATCCCATGACATCCGAATGAAGACTTGGCTCCCGGCGCACATTCAACAAAGCCGCCTTGACGCGCCCGGTTAAATTCACCTCACTCTCCAAATGCAGCACAAATTCGCCAGAGATATACGCCGATTGATTTTGAAAGCTGATTTCGAGCCAACTCGCCTGTTCGTTTATGATCGAGACGACAGTATCTTTGGTCAAAACACCGATTTTGCGTGCACTAAGGCTGGGCAAGCTGCGGATATTCAGAAGTTCTGCCGTAACTCTACCCTTCATGCTATCACCTCCTTCTCACTGATTTGTATACATAGAATTCGAATGCGAACTAATTACCAGTTCTATAAAATGTATGAAATATTGATAAAAACTTTTACTGCTTGTGTGAATTTGGCATAAATTCGAAAAAAAATAAATAATATTAAAGAAAAAAATTAAGGAATTTTATATAAATAATTATTCATGCTTGAATGAAATGCAGTCTGGGTTTGGCATTAGTAAAATAATACTAGGAAGTTAGAATGCACGAACATTCCTTATTTACAGCACTTAAGTAATTTTGCGTTTTTAATTTTTGTAGATAGCCGCACACTGCTGGCATGTTTCCTAGAATCGAATAATTATAATGGCACATCGTGTGGTATTACATTGAGAGCTGGTAAAACTCTTTCGAGACTGGTGAAAAACATGCAAATTCGGACCCTGAGTTTGCCAAAGGGCACGAATTTGAGCGTGGAACCGGGCGTTTCAACACTTCCATTTTACTCAGTGCAGGCAGGCTCAACATCCGGCTATCCCATTTTCGACAGTCTCATCGCTACAAAAAACAATTAAAACCATAACTATTGCTAGCATCACACCGGACAAATCTTGTTGCTGCCTTCTCTCGAATATACTATATTACCTTTCATTTTTATTAACAGCAGCTGAATAAAATCAGGTATAAAATTGCTATGAAAAATTTCCAGGCGTACTTGTTTGACATGGATGGGACACTTCTCGCTAATGAACGACTCAAAGGAGAAGCGCTGGCACGTACCTGCAATCTTTATGGCGCCAATGCCAGTTGTGAGCAATACAAACAGGTTATGGGTGGAAGCTGGGAGTTCGTGCGTCATTATTTTTGCGAAGAAAACGGCATCACTCCCGCCGAGGAAAAATTTGACGCTGAATTTAAAGAAATCTATCAGGAATTGCTGCTGACGACTGTGCTCGAACCAACCCGCGGAGCAACAGCGTTTCTTGCAGATTTGATCAAACAAAATGTAAAATTAGCACTTGTGAGCAGTGCATCCCGCTGGATGGTTGACACAATTCTGCAGAAGATATTCGGGAAAGATGCATTTGATGTGATTATCAGCAAAGAGGATGTTACCATGCACAAACCTGATCCGGAAGCTTACCTCAAGGCATTAAAAAGACTGGACACCGCCCCGAAAAATGCACTAGTTTTTGAGGATTCCAGCGTCGGAATACAGGCAGGCCTTCGCGCAGGTTGTACGGTTGTGGCAATTCACCATGAATTCAATATCAAGCAGGATTTGAGCCAGGCGGCATTTGGCATTCATGGATTTGACGAATTGGTTCAGGACCGGGAGTAGTTAGTCCATCCTGACGAGGCTGTTGAAAAAAATACACTTTTGGACCCTTGTGGAAGGGCCCAAGTTTGAGCGTGGAACCGGGCGTTTCGACAGGATTTTTAGACGCCTATTGCAATTTCACCAAATGATAACGCTTTTTGCCCGCACGCAAGAGAATATCCCCTTCAGAGAAATCTTTAACGGTGACGAGATACCGTTCATCGGTGACCCGCTCATCTTTAAAATACAAGCCACCACCACGAATCATTCGACGGGCTTCGCTGGAGGAGGGCGCAAGACCAACTTTAGCGAACAGCGCTGTAATTGGCATCCCGTCGCCAATTTCCTCGCTTGTGACCGTGGTTTCCGGAGCACCCGCTTTGGCACCGCCTTCACCAAAGAGCGCCTCCGCTGCTTTCTGCGCTTCTTCTGCATCTTCCCGGCTATGGATAAAAGCGGTTAACTCGAATGCCAGACGCTGTTTTGCCTGTCTCAGATCCGCACCTTCAAGGGATTCATAAGGCGCAATTTCTTCCGGCGTCATAATAGTGAACAATTTCATAAAACGAATGACATCCTGATCATCGACATTCACCCAATATTGGTAGAAATCGTATGGTTTGTAGCGTTGCGGATCGAGCCATACAGCGCCCTGAGCTGTTTTACCCATTTTTTGACCGGATGCCGTGGTGACAAGCGGTGTTGTTAAGGCATACACTTCCGCGCCTTCCATGCGCCGAATAAGATCGATTCCGGCAACGATGTTTCCCCACTGGTCGTTTCCACCCATTTGCAGCACGCATTTGTGCCGGCGGTAAAGTTCGAGATAATCATACGCCTGAAGTATCTGATAATTAAATTCGATAAAATTAAGTCCGGTTTCCATGCGCATCTTGTACGATTCCGCAGCCAACATGCGGTTGACGCTAAAGTTACGACCGATGTCACGCAAAAATTCGATATAACTCAATCCAAGCAGCCAATCGGCATTGTCCACAGCGACGGCCGTACCGTTTTCAGAAAAATCGATGTATTTTCCAACCTGCTTTTTGATACTTTCAGCGTTGGCACCAATCGTTTCACGTGTCAGCATTTGCCGCAATTCGGTTTTACCGCTCGGATCGCCAATCATTGCTGTCCCCCCGCCAAAAAGTGCGATCGGACGGTGACCATATTTTTGCATATGATACAAGGCCATAATTTGCACCAAACTCCCCACGTGCAAACTGTCAGCGGTAGGATCGAAACCGATGTAGCTGGTCACCTTCTGCTTCGTTAAAAGATCACGTAATACAGCTTCATCCGTCGATTGTTCTATAAAACCACGGTATCTCAGTTCATCGAAGACGTTATCGAACATGTTTCGCTTTCTCCATTCTCATTAATGCCGTTTCATCTTGCGCGCAATTTCCCGCTGGGCGTCGCGCTTGGCAATATCCTGTCGTTTATCATATTGGCGTTTTCCACGCGCCAGAGCAATTTGTACCTTGGCTTTACCGCGCTTAAAATACATTTTTAGCGGCACCAAAGTTAATCCGGCCTCTTCTACCCGTCCCATGAGTTTTCGCAATTCCTTTTTATGTAATAAAAGCTTTCGCTGGCGTTCGGGATCATGGTTATTGTAGGTGCCGTGGGAGTAGACGCTAATATGGGTTCCATGTAACCACATCTCACCATTATTTATCCTGGCGTAACTATCCTTCAGGTTCGCTTTGCCGTCACGCAGGCTTTTTACTTCTGTGCCCACCAACACGAGACCGGCCTCGAAAGTATCGAGGACTTCATAGTCATGACGCGCTTTTCGGTTTACCGTGATTATTTTTTCATTCATTATTTGTATCCATATTTCGCAGCGCTGACATGAACTGGAACCCTGTCAGCATTTTCTTCGTTAGCCCAAAAATTGGAATGAGGATTATAGAAAAAATGAATCAAAAATGCAAGCGTGCCGCACGTGATGTGAAAACAAGTTATTAATTGCTTGTCTTTTCGAGATGTTCTATATTGTCATTTTCAATTCAAGGTGTGCGGGCAAATCCTCTTTTGCTGGGATAAAACAGAAAAAAACCCTGGGAATTTCCTGCAATCAAATCCGGTTATCAACGAAAAACGCATAACATTAAACCCGAATTTGCCGATGAACTCAAAAGCTTTTTTTATCTTTTTATTCAGTTTAGTCGCATGTACCATAACTGCAAATGCAGAAAATAAACCAACCATCCTGCAGCAATCAGACAATGGACTTATCTTTCGTCTAACCTTCCAGGCACCAGCACAAGATACAATTCAAATTGCCGGTCAGAACCTTGTTCGATTTCAATTTCAAGAGCAAACCGGCGTATTCAATTACAAAAATCAACTCTATCCGGAACTCACTACCGTTATTGCCGTCCCGCCTGTGGAAAGGCCGGTAAACGTTACCCTTGTCAACGCCCAGTGGCGTTCTTGTGGCAGTCGTCTGCCATTGCAAAGCGCTGTCCAGGATCAGCAATCCAACAACCAAATAAGCACGACAAGCATCGCAGCGACTGGCTGGATGCGCCATACACGCCTTGCACAGATCCGCACAATTCCCCTGCGTTTTTATCAGGGGGAATGGCAATACCTTTCCCAGGCAGAAATTCAGGTAAACTGGGCATCTTTTCAACAAAGTGCAAGCGATGCCATTGCTGAGACGAATTATTTACCAAACGCTATTCTGAACAAATCCGACATGCAAAGGTTTACCCAACGACAGGCAGCAAAACCCGCATTACGGAAATCACTGCAGACCGAGCGCCAATTTATTCGCATGGAAGTGGAAAGCAACGGCATTTACCGCATTTCAGGGGCGATGCTCACGCAGACGGGTGTCGCGATAAGTTCCCTCGATCCGGCGCAAATTCGCATGTACAACGGGGGCAGTCGAACATTGCCGGAAGTGGTAACTGCGGAAAGGCCCCAGTCACTGATCGAGATTCCAATTCTTGTGCAGGATGGCGGTGATGGCCAGATCAACAATACCGATACCATTTTATTTTTCGGACGAAGTGTAAACGACTGGGAATATTCCGGGAGTTTGAACCAATGGGTGCATTATACCAATCCCTATGAAACCAAAAATGTTTATTGGCTTTCGTGGGATGCACAATCTTCCCCTGCACTACGATTGGAAGCAGAAACCGCAAATGGCAGTGATCCGGTGCAACACGGTTTGCATCTTCACTCCGTAGAAAATGACAGGATCAAGTTGTTCGACTCCGGGCGGAACTGGTTTGACAGTCCCCTCTCTGTTGGTGATTTTGAAAATTTAAATTTTACCTTCATCAATCCCCATCGTTCCAGTGCACAAGTCCGGCTCCGTATAGTCGCGGATAATGCCGGCAGTCCCAACACCTTTGGCCTTCGTCTCAACAACAGTACGGAAAAGGTGTTTTCTTACACCAGTCCCAGCCGCCATACGGAGGGTTATATCAGGATAGGCTCAACCGTGCAAAGCTTTTCACAAATGGGAACCGAAACGGCCGGGACGAATACGCTGCAATTGCAATTCAAAAGCACGACCGGCACAGCGGCAAATTATCTCGACTGGCTCGAACTCATCATTACGGATTCTTTGCATGCTCAAAATGGGGAACTCATTTTCGCAGATAATCCATCCTCATTCCAACGCACTTTTTCTGCCAGTGGATTTAATTCGGAACCTGTAGTATTGGAAATTTCCTCTGCCACCATGCCACGAAGACTTGCAGTTCAGGGAGTGGGAAACAGTTGGCAATTCACAGACGGTCTGATCGATACGACGGCACGACGCTACTTCGCTGCCACCAGTTTTAAAGAACCGCTCAGCTTGAGCAAATACAGTTACTCCAATCTGCGGGATGCAACAAATCGTGCGGATATGATCATCGTCTCCCCGGCACTTTTTCTGTCGGAAGCAAACCGCCTTGCAGCACACAAATCGAGTGCGCGCGGCTTCGAAACAAAAGTTGTGGATATCGCCACGATTATGGAAGAATTCGGCTGGGGATTAAATGATCCCACAGCTCTGCGGGATTTTGTTGCCTACGCATTCCAGAACTGGGCCACGTCTCCTCGTTTTGTCCTGTTATTTGGCGATGGAACCTACGACTATCGGAACATTGGCTCCGCCGGCACCTACAATCATATCCTCACATACCAAACGACTGAAACATCAGAGCTGGACAACCGGAATATTGAGTCCTATTTCACCTATGTTTCAGGGAATGATCGAATCATGGATCTGGCAATCGGTCGCGCAACGGTGCAAACAGTGGAGGAAGCCGCCAGCTTCGTGGATAAAATCATTCAATATGAGGTCAACCCGGAACTGGGAATCTGGCGCAACACCATGACGATGGTTGCCGATGACGAGTATGTTACGAATGGTACCCCAAGCCTCGATGATTTGAGATTGCATACACCGCAAGCAGAATCAATAATGCAATCGGACATCCCGGACTTTCTCATTCAACAAAAAATCTATCTCACGAATTACCGTGCCGTGCGCAGTTCTGCAGTTTTAGGTTTGCGAAAACCGGATGCCCAGAGAGCACTTATCGACGCAATAAATACAGGTTCACTCCTCATCAATTATGTGGGCCACGGCAATCCTACTTTGTGGTCCCATGAGCGAATTTTCCTACAAAATGAAGATCTCACAAAAATTGACAACGGTGCCAAACAAGCGTTTTTCGTCGCCGCAACATGCGATTTCGGTCGCTTTGATGATCCTGACCGGCAAAGTTTTACCGAAGAGTTATTACGACTGGAAAATGGCGGAGCAATCGGTTTTTTAACGGCAAGCAGAGTCGTTTATTCTCACCAGAATGCGCAAATAAACAGTGAATTTTATGATCAGATGTTTGTCAGCGAACATAATTTAATCTCCGTCGGAGAAGCCGTTAGACTCGCGCGCATCGTAACGAACAACATTACAAACGACGAAAAATACACCATCATTGGCGATCCCTCCCTCATACTGGCTGCTCCACCATCTATCGCACGCGTGAGTTCCGTTAATCCGGACACACTGCTTTCCTTAAATACAACAGCCCTTGCGGGGGATCTTTTTCTTGGGACGGGTGAACGTATCGAGACTCCCGGTCAGGTGGATGTGCTCGTCTATGATGATGAACGTGATGTGACCTACGTTTCAGATCTCAATGCAAGCATTAGTTATACGATGCCGGGAAATATGCTTTTTCGTGGCAAGGGCAGCGTAGAAAACGGACGCTTTAATATGAGTTTTATTGTACCAAAAGACATCACCTACGGCGGGGATAATGCTAGCGTAAAAATCTATGGATACGGCAGCAATTGGGAAGTAGCTGGCTCTATTGGAGGATTACCCGCTAGTTTAAGCTCTGCTCAATTACAGGATTCCGAAGGTCCGGAAATCGAAATTAATTTCAGTGGACGTGAATCCTTCAGCAATGGTGATCCGGTACCTGCAAACGCGATGATTTCAGCAACGCTACGCGATGCGCTTTCCGGAATAAATGTTACCGGCGAAGTCGGGCATAAAATTACACTTACCGTCGATGACAACACAGAAAACCAATATGACCTGACGCAGGATTTTGTCTATTTTGAAAATGATCATCTGGCCGGAAAAGTTGTTGCTCAGTTGCCAGAATTAACTGTTGGTTTCCACACGGCAGAAATGAAGGCATGGGATAATTCAAATAACTCTGCAAAACTGTCTTTCGATTTCCAAATTACCGAAGCCGGAGAACTCGTTCTGCGGGAAGTTCTCAACTACCCGAATCCGTTCACCGATAATACGACTTTTACCTTTCTTTTAAACGCTGACGCAGAAGTTGACATTGCAGTCTATACGGTTTCAGGCAGAAAAATACGCAAAATGGAAAACATAGCAGGGACGGCCGGATACAACGAAGTTTTCTGGGATGGATTGGATGAAGATGGTGACAGATTGGGAAATGGAATTTATCTGTACCGGATTAAAGCAAAAGCAGAAATTGATGGCAAAACGGAGAGAACAGAGTTTATTGGGAAAGCTGCCATAAATTATTGACAAATACAAATCCGCGATCGCAGCAGCACAAAGTTCGATAAAACATAAAAAGCCGACTCAAATGAGCCGGCTTTTTAATGTGCCGAAGGGGGGACTCGAACCCCCACGGGATTGCTCCCACACGGCCCTGAACCGTGCGCGTCTACCAATTTCACCACTTCGGCAAAACAGGTGGTGAAGATAATGGCTCAACAAGAAAAAGTCAAGTTGTTTCTTGGTACAAAAAGGGGAATTTTATGGGATATCATGCTTTCACTAACGAGTAAAATTCCCGGTGCGTGCCACCTCAATAATTTCATTTTTAAAAATCAGGATACGGGTCTGACGAATGTGCCCGGTGCCAGGTGCTGATAAAAACGGGCGCGATACTCCTTTGGGGTTACGTCATAAACACGTTTAAACTGACGGTTAAAATGTGATATACTGTTATAACCCGTCTCATAACAAATTTCTGTGACAGACAACGAACCTTCCATGAGTAATTTGCATGCATACCCCAAACGAAGTTCATTAAGATAACCGGTAAACGTTTTTCTGGTGTGGTGTTTGAAAAAACGGCAAAAGGAAGTGGTTTCCATATTGGCAAGTCTGGCCAATTGATCTAAATTAATCTCGTGATGATAGTTGTTATTCATGTACTGGATAACTTTCATAATGCGGTTTGATCGAACGTTTGGCAATATCGAAGCAGAAGTGGTCGGATTTATCAAATGCACATTTGTATCTTTGCCGATTGCATCCAGAATATGTATAAATTCCGTTAATCGCTTTAAGCCGGATAAATGTATAAGCATGACAAAACTCCCGGCAATATCCTCCTTTATCCGATCCCCAATTTTCACACCGCATTGCATTTTTTGTAACAATGCAGCAATCCTGTGAAATTCTTTCAATTCAAAAAATTTTGAGATGAAAGCTCCATTAAACTGGACGACCACAACTTCGATATGCGACTCGTCGTGCATCGATCTGTTATGCGAGTCATCTATAAAAACGTGCGGCACATTACTGCCGATGAGAAAAATATCGCCACCTTCGTAGCGCTCCATCCCATCACCAATAAATACATGGCCTGCACCCTGCAAAATAACGACGATCTCATACTCCGGATGGAAATGCCATGGAATATCGATATTTTTTTGGACGATGCGCCGTACTTTAAGGAACTCGGATTTATCGATACCGATGTACTCGAACAGTGCTTTCATTATGAACCTATTTTACCTGTTAAATAAAATCCTGCAAAAATAGTCGCATTAGTAGACAAATTTAAGGTATCCAATTAACAATGAAAGCCTTAATTTTATTCGATACAGAAAAACAAAGTGCTACTAAATGCAATGAAGGCCTTCGCTTTTGCCGCAGGCGGAAGCTGCATTGCAAAACATTTGAATTTATGCTAAAAGCTTGATTATACTGGTATGACCAGTCCGTTAACAATCCAAACAGCATTTTCTTTGCTGGCATTCTTTTTAATTCAAGGAGAAATAAAAGATGAAAATGCATAAATTTTTCAAGCTACTTCTTGCCGCTTTGATCCTGCCACTCTTGTCAGATTGCAACCAATCACCAAACGAACTAAAGACAAAAATTGATCCTGAATCAGAGATTTTTTATCACGTCTTTCAACGCAGTTTTTACGATAGCAATGGAGATCATCATGGCGATTTGAAGGGATTGCAGCAAAAACTCGATTACCTGCAGGAACTTGGTGTTACCGCCGTCTTAATGACACCCTTGTATGAATCGGATTACTACCATAATTATTTTCCCACCAGTTTCGAAAAGATCGATCCCGAATTCGGCAGCAAAGCGGATTATTTTGCCCTGTTACAAGACATGCATCACCGGGGCATGAAGTTAATAATGGACATGGAAATTCATTACGTCACGGAAAAACATGACTGGTACAAAGATTCCTACAAAAATCCATCCTCAGCTTACAGCGATTATGTTGTGTACAATGGACCCGGCAACACAGAACCGGAAACAATTGTTTTTAATTTAACGGGCCTGGAATCCTACGATGGCACATTCACGAAAATCGCAACAACTGACTTGTACAACGAAAAAGTCAGAAAATACCATTATGATCTTTTCAAATATTGGATTGATCCGAACAAAGATGGCAATCTCGAAGACGGTATCGATGGTTTCCGAATCGATCATATTATGGACGATCTGGACTGGAAAGGAAAATTTACCGGTTTACTTGCCAATTTTTGGAAGCCACTTTTCACCGAGCTTCGGGCAATAAATCCGGATTTAATCCTCATCGGGGAACAGGCAGACTGGAGCTATGGAGCTGATTATTTCGAAAAAGGCGACTTAAGTCACGTTTTCGCATTTCCCTTGAGTCAGGCGATACGAAAATTTGAGGCAGGGGAAATTCAAAACAAAGCAGACACAACCTTGCTTGTCACACCCAATGGCAAACACCAGTTAATTTTTGTTGAAAACCACGATATGTCACGCATCGCTACAGAATACAAAAGCAATACAGCCAAATTGAAGATTGCTGCGGCCCTCAATCTGCTGCTAAAAGGTGTGCCCATCATTTATTATGGCCAGGAAATCGGCATGACCGGCGCCGGCGGATTTGGCGCATTTGGCAACTCCGATGGCAATGATATACCACGGCGGGAGGCATTTGAGTGGTATCGAACTGTCGACAAACCGGGAATGGCACTTTGGTATAAGGACTCTGGACCCTGGTGGGAGCAAACCAACCTGAAAAACCACGACGGGATTTCCCTGGAAGAGCAAAAAGATGATCCCAGTTCCCTCTGGCAGTTTTACAAAGGCCTGATCAATTTACGAAAATCGAATAAAACCATCCAAACAGGAAACTACCGCAAGGTGGAACTGAGGGCGAAGGATGTAATTGCGTTTATTCGATCCACAGAAAAGAGCACTGTATTCGTGGCGATCAATCTGAATGACTCTGAACAAGTTGCCACTTCGACTGATCCTGCCTTAAGCCAAAAGCAAAGCAAGCCACTTTTTTCAGCGACAACCGCCAAAGAATTCAGTACAAAAGGTGATGCAGTTTCGATTCATCTCGATCCTTATGATGTGCAGGTATGGGAGGTGAAATAAGCGGATGAATTCATTCGAACGCATGCAAAACCGCTTGCAGGGCAAAGTTGTCGACCGGCCACCCAACTTTGATATTTTCATGGTCTTCGCTGCCCATTTCATAAAGCAACCATTGGCTAAATATTATCTTGATTACCGCGTCCTCGTCGAGGCAAATCGTGCGATGGTTGAAAACTTTCATGTGGATATCATGCAGGCGATTTCCGATCCATACCGTGAAACCCATGATTTTGGTGCAGCAATCGAGTTCCCGGAGGATGATCTGCCCGTTTGTAAAATTCCCTTGCTGGAGAAACCGGAAGATTTAAACCGCCTGGCCGCTCCCAAACCGGAAAACGGCAGAAGAATGTCGGACCGCCTCGCAGCCATTCGATTAATGAAAGAAAAAGTTGGCAGCGAGATTCCCGTTATGGGCTGGGTCGAAGGCGCACTGGCCGAAGCCGGCGACCTGCGTGGTGTCGGGACGGTGATGATGGATATTTATGAACGCCCGGAATGGCTGAAAGAACTGCTTGAAATCGTCGTCGAACTGGAAATCGCTTTTGCTGAAACCCAGATCGCGGCCGGCGCTGACATTGTTGGCCTTGGTGATGCCTTGTGTTCACAAATTTCCCCAGCTATGTATCGCGAATTTGCCCTGCCCTATGAACAACGGATCATCGCCGCAATCCACGACAAAGGCGCCCTTGCCCGTCTGCATATTTGTGGCGATACAAATCAGATTGTTGACGACATGGTGAAAACTGGCGCAGACATGATCGATCTCGACTGGATGGTTGATATGCGCGCCGCCTGCGAACGCTATGGCGACCGTCTCACTTTCTGCGGTAATTTCGATCCCGTGAAAGTCATGTTGCGTGGCAATCCGGAAGAGGTTTATGCCGCAACAGAACAAAGCATTTACCTGCCGGGAAACAGGACATTCAGCGCCGCAGGTTGCGAAATTCCGGACAGAACACCTCATGAAAATTTATTTGCTCAAACACGTGCTTTAAGAAATTATCAAAACAAATGATAGTGAAATTTATACTATAAAATAGTCGTACACCTAATCCTATTCTTACTCTTGCTCGTAATCATTTCCGACTTTTGACAAACGAGAAAAAGTACGTTAAATGTAAGAATACGCGAAGACACAAATACTGGAGACACTAATGAATAAACCCAATAACGTTATAAACGAACCCTTCGGACTCGCTTCACAAGATATCGATTTCTTTCGCGAAAACGGTTTTGTAAAACTGGCGAAGGTCCTGCCTGCGGAAGTTTTGCAATTCTACGGGGAAGAAATTACTGCAAAAGTGATGCAGCTTAACACCATGCATCTGCCAATGAAAGAGCGTACAACCTACAAAAAAGCCTTTTTGCAGATCGCCAACATTTGGAAGCAAAGCGAAATTGCGAAAGAATTTGTCTTTGGCACGAGGCTGGCGCGTATTGCTGCGGAATTGATGGGAACCACCGGCGTAAGATTATACCATGATCAGGCACTCTACAAAGAACCTACAGGTGGTGCTACTCCCTGGCATGTTGACCAATTTTACTGGCCCCTCGCCAGCGAAAAATGTGTTACTGCCTGGATTCCATTACAAGATACCCCTCTGGAAATGGGACCACTGGCCTTTGCTGCGAAAAGTCAGAACTATCCCGTTGGTCGCGATCTGCCCATTAGCGACGAAAGCGAAACGAAGTTAAAAATTTCGCTTAAAGAAGGCAATTTTGAGCATTGGCAGCAACCCTTTAACCTTGGCGATGTCAGCTTCCACTATGGGTGGACCTTCCACCATGCCGGTGGTAACAGCACGGAGCAAATGCGCAAAGTCATGACCGTCATTTATATGGATGAGCACATGCGTCTGCAAAACCCGGCAAACAAAAATCAGCAAATCGACTGGGACGTCCGGTGCCCCGGTGCGAAAATCGGTGAGATAATCGACACGGAATTAAATCCTGTTCTTTACAGCAAAACAGTCTAAAACAGGCTCTTTCAAAGCTCGTCATTTTCATTTTTCATGAGGAGTGAAAAATTGCCCAATTCACCACCAACAAATTTACTTAATCAAACCCTTGATGTTAGCGGAGATTTCACGCAATTCGAAAACGAATACTTCACCGCAAATCGATTACTGAATTTTAACAGCACAACCGGGGAGGGTACCATCCAATGGCAGCGACACGGTTTATTTCTCGATTGGGCTTTTACGAAAATCGGGCTCAAACTGAAAAAACTGGATGGCAAAGAACTGCCACAGGAAGACTATGAGATCGATCCCGGTTTTAAATTTACCCTCACTCCCGTCAGCCCACGAACAATACGCCTGAGCATGTCGACGGCAAAATTCGCGCAAGCAAGCGAACCATCGTTGATGCTGGTCGATGAACCGAAGCGTGACAGGAGCTGGCTCATTAAGAAGAGCGCAAATCAGGTGCTGTATCGAAGTGAACATTGCCGTGTCGCTGTACAAATGAATCCCTGGGCTGTAGAAATACAGGATGCATCCGGGCGATTGCTTGTGAAAACGCATCACCTCACCGACCAGAAAGCGCTGCATACCAAGACGCTGCCCTTTCTCTTCCTGCGACGGGCCGGTGATTATTCGCGCAGTTTTGCTGCGACTTTCACCCTGCATCATGATGAAAAAATATTTGGTTGTGGCGAATCTTTCACCCGCCTGAACAAACGCGGCCAAAAACTCCCCCTTTACACCACCGATGCTCAGAGCGCTGCCAGCAAAGACATGTACAAACCCGTTCCATTTTTCATGAGCAGCCGCGGTTATGGCATGTTCGTACACACTCCGACACCGTGCACTTTCGATTTCGGGCATGAATACGATGGCACTACAACGCTTTACGTCGGCGATGACCATCTCGATTTGTTCATTTTCATTGGTTCACCGAAAGAAATTCTTGCAGAATACACCGCACTCACAGGACGCAGTCCGGTACCCCCCCTATGGTCCTTCGGCCTCTGGATGAGCCGCCTCACCTACAAATCGCAAAAAGAAGTTATGTCCGTTGCACGAAACTTTCGCCAGCACAAAATCCCCGTTGATGTCATTCACATCGATGCCGGATGGTTTGACCATGGCTGGCGCTGCGATTATAAATTTTCAAAACATCGCTATCCGAATCCTGAAAAAATGATGACGGATTTAAAAAAAGACGGTATCCGTATCGCTTTATGGCAACTCCCCTACTACACACCGGCGAATCCTATTTACCAGGAAATCTCCGACAAAAGACTCTTCGTGCGCGATGGCAAAGGCGGTGTCCCCACCGACGACATCATTCTCGATTTTTCCAATCCGCAAACCCAGCAATGGTACCGTGACAAAATCAACGAGCTTTTCGATCTTGGAGCCTCGGCCATCAAGGCGGATTTTGGTGAATGCGCACCGCTGCATGGCTTGTATGCTTCCGGTAAAAGTGGATTTTATGAGCACAACATTTATCCGTTACGCTACACCTCACTGCTCACAGAAATCACCCGAGAAAAATCCGGCGAAACCATCATTTGGGCACGCTCCGCCTGGGCGGGCAGCCAACGCTATCCGGTGCACTGGGGTGGCGATCCGGAAATTACGGATTACAGCATGGCCGCCACATTGCGCGCCGGGTTATCGTTGGGCCTGTCGGGTTTTTCTTTTTGGAGCCATGATATCGGTGGTTTTTCCGGTGAACCGGTGGAAGAGTTGTACCTGCGCTGGTTGTTTTTCGGCATGTTCACCTCCCACAGCCGCTGCCATGGTTTTCCGCCGCGAGAACCCTGGGCTTTCAGTGATGATTTTTTGAAAGACTTCCGCACACTAACGGAATTAAAATATTCCCTGCTGCCTTACATATACACCCAGGCCAAACTCGGCTCCGAGCAAGGCCTGCCCATGGTGCGGGCACTATTTCTGGAATTCCCGGAAGATCCAACCTGCTGGATGATTGAAGACCAGTACTTTTGGGGTTCCGACATATTGGTTGCCCCAATTTTCGAAAAAAACGCGAGCAGCAGAAATATCTACTTACCGCCGGGGGAATGGATCGATTACCAAACCGGGATACTTTACGAAGGACGGCAATGGCTAAAAATTCACTGCGATGGAGTACCGGGAATTATGCTTATTAAAAATAATACGGTCATTCCGCACATCCAGCCAGCGCGCTCCACTGATTTTCTCGACTGGTCAAGACTCGAAATGCGGATTTTTGCAGACTCCTCAGACATTAAAAAATGCTTCCTGTATTTACCGGGCGAAGAAAATATTCAGCAATTGATTCTCGAAAAGAAACATGAAGAGTGGCAGTGTTCAAAAATGACATTTTCCAGAAAAATAGACTTGCAGATTACAAATGCAGTCATTAAATCAAATGGATTCTAAAATTTAGACTGGTTAATTCATGATGTTACGCCGAGGGAGCGATGGTCAGGGGATATCCTTCCAATCCCGCTGTTTATAAACACAAATTAGGCGTACCTACAGGAATAGCTGGCAGAATTCATCGCAAACAAAACACATTATCATTTTAGGAGCAGGAGGAAACATGATCTCACGTGCACTTATGGGAATACTCATTTTTTTGAATTTACAACCCGTATTCCTAAATGCGCAAAACTGGGATTGCGAAATTTTGCCTTCCGAGCAGAAAATTGAAAGCGATGCCCAAAGTGGCGCCAAACTCATTTACCTCACGACAAATCCTGCCAATGACTGGAATCTGTATTTTCACGACCGTTGTTTTTTGAACGATAACACGATGATGCTGTTCATGTCCAATCGTTTTGGTCGTCCGGAAATCATGGCGTATCTATTGGAAACCGGTGAGCTTGTGCGCCTCAACCAACCGGATGCACCACCTGCTGGTTCACCCCTCGCCTCGAGAAAAGGCGACCGATTGTATGTCATTCGGGATAAAAGCATCTACCAGTGGCAGTTGCAGATTTCTACCAGACCTAAGACCAAAATCCGTGTCAGTGAAAAGAAATTGACTGAATTTCCACAAGGCCATTACCAAAAATCCGGATTAGCGGAAAATGCGGATGCATCCTTACTTGCATTTGCCTACAACAACGATTCAAACTCAGAAATCGCCGTTTATGATTTCGCAACAGAATCTGTGCGTACCGCGGCCACTCTCGACTTTTCCATGGATCACTTGCAATTCCACTGGAATCGACCGGAATTGCTTTCGGTTTCGAGAACATACAAAAAAAATGGCGGTCCCAGCAGTGATTGGGCACCACTGGATCCAACCGAGCCAAAGCATGCGCGTTTCTGGTTCGTCAATATCAATACACATGTTGCTGTACCCGCTTTTTATCAGCAGCCTGGCGAGCTCGCCACCCATGAATGCTGGTGGGTGAACGACCAGATTACATTTCTCGGTGCCCACAATAAAGACAACGAACGCGAAGAAGGTCACGTCAAGATACTCGATTTGAAAACCGGGGAAATCCGCATCATTGGTGCTGGTGCCTGGTGGGAAGAAGGGACGGCAAAGCAATTATCAAAGGTGAACTGGTGGCACGCTGCCGGTAGCCCGGATGGGAAATGGGTGCTGGCAGACAACTGGAGCGGCATTCTCGCGCTCTTCGATGCAAAAACGACGCAAAAACACATTCTTTCGACAGGTCATCGCACTTATGGTGGCGGGAATCATTTGCACGCCGGTTGGGACCTTCAAGGCAAAATGGTCGAGTTTACCACCAATAAATTCGGCAATCCTGACGTATGCATAGCGGTTATTCCAGAGACTTGGTAGTTTTTATTATCCAAAATTATCATATTATGGGTAATATTCGTTTTATTCATAAAGCTGCGACTAAAAACAATTGTAAAATACAGCAACTTTCAGCATTGATGTGTTGTTAGTTTAAAATTAACTTTTAAGTTTGCAACGTGGGACTATTCTTATCGATTCGAACTGGTTAATTTCTGCAAAGGAAATTATTCAACCTTAAGCGGGCGTTGAGCTTGTCGAAATGGAAACTAAGGATACGACATCGATGAGCTCTGGAATCGTTTTTCGCCAATTCATTGTAAATAGTTGTTTGAAAAGGAAGCCGACCTTTGGAAAATTCAGGATTCTAAATGACCAAATTGATCTCCATTTTAATATTAGTAACCAGCATGCTGTTCAATACGCAGCTCAGGGGCCAGACAGACTCTCTCTCCTTTGCCGAATGCCTCCATCTGGCGCTGCAAAACAGTCCCGGATTAAAATCGCATGATGCGAGTTTTGAGGCAGCAATTACAGCAGAAAAAGCGGCACGAGCGGGTTACTTTCCGCATATTTTTGCTGAGGCTTCCCATAATCAACTTTTTTACTCCCCTTTCGATTACCGCCAACAATCCGGTACTGTACTTCTCGACTGGTCGCTGGGTGATTGGATGCAAAAAACAGCAACAGTCTCTGCGAAGGAAGCCGAAGTGCGAACCGCTGAGAAACAAACAGGTGTACTTGATCTGGTACGAACCGTCACCTCACTCTATTTTGGACTTTTGCGCAGTCAAAAAGAAACCGGGCTGCTCGACAAACGGTTACAAATTTTAAGAGAACACCACGATGTCGTACGTGCCTTGTGGCAAAGCGGTGTCCGTACCGAACTTGATGTCTTGCTGACAAACACGGAAATCAATAACGTGCAGGAACAGCGCAACACACAGCAATCCGAGACGGACAAGCTGCGGCAGGCACTGTCATCCCTGCTTAATATTTCAGAGAACAAAACGCGAAACGTGCAAAGTTTCCCGGTGGGGATTATTGCAGTGCGCCCGGATACGACTGCGAATTTATTGGCACAACATCCGAAATTGCGATCGTTGCAATTGCAGGCGGAAGCCCAAAAACTCCATCTGAACCAGGTTGCAGCGACAAGGTGGCCGCATGTGCAGGTGCATGGTGGTTATGTTGTTGACCGTGACCCGACCGCCGAAGGCAATTATTGGCAGGCTGGCATTGGGCTGCACGTTCCGCTTTTCCGTTGGAAGGAGACAAGTTATAGAAAACAGGAAATTAATCAGCTGGTCAATGTACTGGAATGGCAAAAAAAGCAAACCGAGCTCGAGCTAACAATTCAGCAAAAACAACTTCTGCGTGAGCTCGCAGTGTTGCGCAGTAACTATAAGTTGCAACTGGAAAATGTTCAAATCACCGGAAAGGCAATTCATATTGCCACGGCAAACTACCAGGCTGGGTTGGTTACCAATCTCGAATATCTGGAAGCACAAAAAGAAAACATGACGGCACAAGTTCGTCTTTATGAAACGCGTCTTTTATACGCAACAAGTCTCATAGAGTACTTCATTTTGACCAATGAGATGGAAAAGATTGAATCACTGCAGGGAAAAAACGAATGAATCGATTGAAATGGCACCTGTTTATCTGGCCGCTTGCACTTTTGCTCATTGCGACCGCTTGTGAAAATTCACAACAGCAAAAGGAGACATCGCAGCCGACTGCACAAATAACCGTTGCAACTGCGCACGTTCAGCGAGATGATATCATCGACACGATTGCATTTTATGGTCGCGTCGAATTACGACAGGAAGCACGTGTCGGTTCACAATTCGATGGCCGGATCGATGATTTTTCCCTGCTTCCGGGTGACCGCGTCGCAAAAGGACAAAAAATTGGCAGTATTATTCCGCCGTCACGCGAAGCCTTGCTCCAGGTGCTCCCCGAAACCTCGGCACAAATTCGGACTGAGCTGGAAAAACAAAGCCGCGTCATTCCACTTCTCAGTCCGATTACTGGTGTTGTGTTGGAGGTCACACACCAGACCGGCGATGTTGTGCAGAAAAGTGAACAGATCGTGCGCATTGGAGACTTGCGTGAATTGGATATCCGCGGCGATCTCCCCTTACGTTATTTGCCAATAGTACGTCAAAGGAAGGAAATTACGGTAACATTCATCGATTACCCACAGCCACCGATGCAATTGCCATTGCGAGCCATCGCAGGGGATGTCAACGAGAACAATCAGACCATAATGATCCGTTTGAAGCTTGGAAATCCTGAGGAGGAATACCGTCCCGGAATGTTGGTCAAACTGATATTTGAAGGTGAACGGCATACGGCAGCACTCACCATTCCGCGTGCTGCATTACTCGAAGAGGAAGGTGTTTATAGTGTTTTCATTCTAAAAAATCAGAAAGTGGAAAAACGCGATGTCGAGCCGGGCATTCTACAGGATGACAAGGTCGAAATTTTGTCCGGTCTTTCCGAGAATGAACTCGTTGTGACGACAAAAGCATACTCCCTGGACGATGGAATGGAAGTTTTGGTAAAATGATGTACCATTAGAAACAGATTAAAACACGGTCACAGACCACATTGAATATTTGTAAATCCAATTATTATAGAATCAACTATGACCACTCTCTCTGATTTTGCAGTAAACAACAAACGCGCCGTTGTATTCTCGTCTTTGTTACTTGCCGCGCTCGGTTTTTTTATGATTTTTCAGATTCCCCAGGGTGTGTTTCCGGACTCAACATTCCCGCGTATTGCTGTGTTGGTTGATTTTGGTCTGGCGCCACTCAAGCAAATGGAAATGGAAGTCGTCAAACCCATCGAAGAAGCCGTGATGGGCGTTCCCGGAGTTCGGCTGGTGCGTTCTTCGACGAGTCGTGGTTCTTCTGAAATCAACATCGATTTTCAGTGGAATGAGGACATGTTCAAAGCCTTCCAGCTTGTGCAGGCGAAGGTCAGTGGTGTGCGCAACGAATTGCCCTCCGATGTGCAAATCGAAGTCCGGCGCTTTACTTCCAGTACGTACCCGGTTTCCGGTTATGGTCTGTATTCCAACAAGCTCAGTCTTGTGGAACTTACAGACATAGCTACTTATAGCATTCGGCCACAGCTCGCCAGCATCCCCGGTGTGGATCAAGTAGAGATTATGGGGGAAAATGTACGGGAGTATTGGGTCAATCTCGATCCGCAGAAGCTGGCAGCAGCCAATCTCGATTACCGCCAGATTGCGGATGCCCTCGAGCAAACCAACATGGTAGAATTTGTCGGTCGGCTCAATGAATTTAACAAACTCTACCTGAACGTAAGCGATAATCGCTTCCTGACCATCGAGGATCTCAAACGTACAGTTGTGGCGACGCGCTATCCCACGCCGATCCACCTCGCCGATGTTGCTGAAATTCAGCCTGCGGTACAGGAACAATTCATCAGTACCGTTACCAATCACCATAAGGCAATCCTTTTTACCATCATCAAACAACCAGGTGCCAGTGCAGTATCGGTGAGCGATGAAGTTGAGCGACGCCTGGCAGATTTGCGAAAAATCATTCCGGCAAACGTGCACATGGAAAAATGGTACGATATGGCTGATTTTATTCGCATGTCCATCGCCAGTGTACGCGATGCCATTTTTCTCGGTGCACTGTTGACAACGATCATTTTACTTCTTTTTTTAAAACGACTGCGCATCACTTTGGTGACTGCGGCAATTATCCCTGTGGCGCTGCTCATGACGTTTTTGCTCATCAAAATCTTTAACATGAATTTGAGTTTGATGAGTCTGGGCGGTTTGGCGGCGGCCATAGGGATTCTGGTAGATAACGCCATCGTTGTAGTAGAAAATATCGAACGCTACCTGGAAGAGGGACATTCACGTAACGACGCGGTAGTCAAAGCTACCGGGGAAATTATTTCCCCGCTTCTCGGTGCCACACTCACTACTTTAGTGGTTTTCATTCCTCTCGTATTTCTGACAGGTGTACCGGGTATTTTCTTTCGTGCCCTGGCAACCACACTCACCTTCGCCATTCTCATTTCCATGCTGCTGGCTATCTTTTTAACCCCGGCATTGGCTTCTGTGTTGATATCAACGAAAAAAAGCAAACCGGGGCGCATGCTGCCAAAGTTGATTGGTTTTCAGCAGAAAATAGTGCGTTTTTCCTTCAGGCAAGCATGGTTTAGTGTTCTGTTAATAGCAGTTTTAGCGTTCACAACAGTATGGGGTTACGTGCGTTTACCCAGTGGATTTTTGCCGGAATGGGATGAAGGTGTGATCGTTCTCGATTACCTTGCGCCGCCGGGCAGCTCTCTTGAAGGCACCAAAAGCATGCTCTCTTCCATCGAAGAAAAATTAAAAACAATCCCGGAAGTAAAGACCTATTCCCTGCGCACTGGTCGCAGTCTCGCCCACCCGCGAACACATGCCAACGACGGAGATTTTGTAATTTATCTGAAAAGGGAGCGTCAGCGTACTGCACCGGAAGTCATGGATGAATTGCGGGATTTTATTGCGCAAGCGGAACCACGACTCGAGCCTGAATTGTTTCAGGTTCTACCCGACCGGTTGAACGATCTCAGCGGTGAAATTGCACCGGTTCTCGTAAAAATATTTGGTAATAATCTCGGACTGATGCGTCAGACCGCTCAGGAGGTCGCCGATTCATTGGAAAAAATTACTGGTGTTGTGGATGTTTATCGTGGTTTCAATCCTGGCGAACCGGAGTTGGCCATTCGTGTGAAAGAGGAAGCTGCCAGCCGTTTTGGTTTGAGTGTTAAAGATGTAAGCAGCGCTGCAAAGATGGCCTTATGGGGGGAAGTACCAACCGAAATGTTGCAAGGGCTGAAAATCGTGCCGGTGCGCTTGCGTTATGCACAAACCGATCTCAACCATCTTGAAAAAATTCGTCAGTTGCCCATCTACTTGCCCGAAAGAAAACGGGTATTCCGCCTGGAAGAGCTTGCCGAGATCAGCAAAAGACCTGGCGAACCTGATCTGGACCACGAAAATCTCAGCCAGGTTGTCAATGTCGAAGCCAACCTCTCCGGCCGTAATCTCAGCTCCGTCATTACCGATATCCAGAAAGCCCTCGCCGCAATCCATCTTCCGCCGGGCATAACTCTGCAACTCGCCGGACAACATGAAAGCCAGCAGCAGGCCTTTCACGAATTGGTGTTAATTATCATTTTTGGTACGGCGCTTGTATTTGTCATCCTGCTTTTTGAGTTCAAATCTTTCCGAACCGCGACTATCATTCTCATTGGAACGCTGCTCGCGGTGAGTGGTGTCTTTCTGTTTCTGGCCCTCGCAGGAATCGCTCTGGACATTTCAGCTTTTATGGGCATGATCATGATCATCGGTGTCGTGGTGAATAATGGAATTTTGCTCATCGATTATGCCGAGAAGGAATTGGCAAATCATGCCGATGTGCAGGAAGCCTTACTCACAGCGGGTCGCATCCGTATGCGCCCAATTCTTATGACTACCATGTCCACAATTTTCGGATTCCTCCCCCTGGCCTTTGCCCTCGGACAGGGTGCAAAAATGCTGCAACCCCTCGCCGTAGCCATGATTGGCGGCATGAGTGTTTCCATGTTGATTTCACTGTTGATCATTCCAACCATGTACTCCTGGGTCTGGAAAGGAAAGATCAATCTGCAAGCCGAGAAAAATTAAATGGAAATATTAAGCCAGTCAGCTTATCAAACATGGCACCAGATTCGTGAACGCGAAGCAAATCAATCTATTTATGAACTCTGGCTCCCTGCTCTGCTTTTAGGCAGCATGGGCGCTATTACCTGGGCTATTCGTGGCACAGCCGGTTGGGGCGGTGTCGATGGGACTGTTGTTCCGGGTTTGATGTGGGGAATTCTCTGGTATTATCTCAGCCAGCAGCGAGGCATTGATGCGCGCGGTATTGTGTTCTGGCTCGGCATGGGCATTGCGCTCGGCGGCGAGCTCGGCTATGGCCAGTACACCGGTTGGATTCTTGGAAAATTTTCTTATGGAAATAACATTCTGCCCATTTCGCCTGCGACGGGTTATCTCTGGTTTTTCCTCTGCGGAATCGGTTGGGCAGCTCCGGGCGGCATTCTGCTCGGTTGGGCATTAAACGGCAACGTATCGATTGCGAAATGGCTCGCCCGCACGCTTTTACTTCTTTTTTTACTCGTTGTTCTTTTCGCATGGCCAATCGTCGATTGGTTTGCCGCCCGCTTCGTTGACTGCTGCCCGGGATTGCTTTTTCCAAATGCAGATTTAGGGATTTATGCCGGCACTTTAGACAAGCATCTCCAACGCACGATTTATACAAACACACAAAATTTTCTCGTTGTTGTGTGGTGGTTGGTGGCTCTGCTACTTGCCTGGATGCAGCGTGACCGGTCGACGGTAGTAACCGGTTTGATTCTCGGCGTAGGCTTTGGCTTTGGATTCATGCAGAGCGCCATGTGGTGCCTTGGCTATGGCTTCGCGCCAAAATACATCGATTGGTGGAAAATGTGGGAACTCAACTCCGGTTTTAATCTCGGTGTGCTTTATGCGATTGTACTTTTTTGGGTAACTACACAGACGGATAAAAAGCACACATCAAAGGGTGATGGATTTTCAGAAGCGAAAAATGAAAACAAATCGCGCAAAGAATTATGGCAGGAAACACTCTTTCTCGCATTCGGTGGCAGTGTACTGCTGTATTTTATGGGATTTGAATATTTTTTCTGGACTGGTATTCTGCTCAGTCTCTTTTACTTCATCACTATGAGTTTGATAATGATTGCGAACAACCACCAATTCAATCCACAAATCATTATTGCACGGCGCAAAAATATTTTCTTTGTCTTCAGTATGTTTTTACTGGTCTTTCTTCTTTTTCATGGAGGTTCGACACAGGCAGGTATTGTATTCGGTCTCTATTCCCGCGAAGCTGCCGACCAGTATGCCTGGCCTTTAGGTCGCATTGCCGTTTTTCTACCATTCGCGCTTGTCCTGACTGCTGTAACGATTTATAAAATCCAGCAAATCTTGAAAATTTCTCCCAACGATTCCCAAACAGGTCGATTCCTACTTCACTCAACACAATTGACTAACCTGATGACTTTTACTGCTTTTATCGGTGCACTCTCTATTTGGCCAGCAAAAATTGGGATTTTCTATGCGCTTTTTCTGTTTTTGGCGCTTTATGCTTTTGGAAAAATTAATTGTATAATTAACGAAAAAAGTCGCAAACCATTAAAAGATTCAAGCCTGTAGGATGTATACTGTACCTTTTTTAGTCCGTAAATCGGGCCGCATTTATTGTATTATTCTTTTTGGAATATAAAATGTAACTTTAGTATATTCATCGAATACTTAATACTCGATTATAAGGATAGACTATGCTACCAAATGAAATTCTGCAGGCAGTTAAGAAATTGGATTTATCAGAAAAACTTCTTCTTGTGGAAGATATTTGGGATAACATCGCAAGCAGCAATGCAACAATCCCGTTACATGAATGGCAGAGAAAAGAATTGGCAAAGCGTTATAAAGAATACACAAGTGGAAAAATGGCAATGCATGATTGGCAAAGCGTGCACGACGAACTAAGAGACAAGTATAAATGAGCGTGTTCTACACTCGAAAAGCCAAATGTGATCTTGAGGCAGCTTTCGAATGGTATGAAATGCAAAGACGGGGACTTGGTTTTGACTTTCTGGACTGTATTGAAAACGCCATAAAAAGCATTATCTCTTTTCCTGAAATCTATCAAATTTCTCATTCATCCTTTCGCAGATGCACAATCAGGCGATTTCCATTTTCAATATTTTATACAATCGAAGCTAATTCTATCATTGTTCATGCAGTCTTTAACGACAAGCAAGATCCACAAAAAAGGCCTTGATTGAAGGACTTCGCATAGAATCATGTAAACACTCAAGAGACAAAATCAATCCCTCGCGGAACTAGCACCCTTTGCGCGCTAATAATCACTACAATAAACAAAACACACTATGAAATACAAACACATTCTCTCATCTCTTTTTCTGGCCGCGATCTTATCCGCCGCAACCAATGCCCAATCCTTTACCGATGAACAAAAACACCAGGGTTATGCCGCATTTGGCGACAAAGTTACTTTCATCTTTGACGAAACACTGTATAACGTCGCACCACAAAAAGTCTTTGTTACTGGCGAGTTTCGCAACTGGGATGGCAGCAGCGAAAATCCCGACTGGTTTCTCCAAAAATCGGGCGAGCAGTGGCTGCTAACCATCGACAACACCGATTTCGCTATAATTAAACCCAACACAAAATTTAAATACCGCATCGACGAGGGCGAGTGGATGTCGCCACCTGCGGAAGCGCAAAACGCAAAAGGCGGAGACCTTATTTTTATGCAACAGGAAATCACCAAAGGACTGAAAGCAGAACTGAAAAATGAAAACTTGATCTGGGCGGAAATTATCGGCGAACGGCCGCTGGTGCCATCTGCCTATAAAATCACCGACGCCAAGGGCAACGAAATCCCGGTGGCGGGTGTGCTGCCAAACGAATCGCGCACCACACTGATCGTACCGGCACGGCCTTTGGATAAAAAACGCGTCTACTTTCTCGAAATCCCTTCACTGGAACTAAAATCTCATTGCTCTTTCGATGGCTGGTTTCGCGATACCTATTCAACCAAAGAGCTTGGCGCGACTGTCGAAAATGGCACAACGGCCCTCCGTATTTTTGCACCACGAGCGGAATTGGTTAAACTCTATTTGTACAAAGGCAAAGACGACGAAAAAGCTTATCGTATCGAAAAAATGCAACAGGACAAAAACGGCGTGTGGGAAGTCATATTTCCCGAAGACCTGCACGGCGTGTACTACGATTTCACAGTGCACGGCGCTGACGACCCGGGCAACCATTTTTATGAAACCAATCCAGTGCACATCAACGATCCTTATGCCCGCGTTAGCGATGATACCTGGGGTAAATGCAGAATCTGGCACAAAACAGAACCGGCAACACCATTAAAAAGCGGCATCCCAAAAATGGAAGATGTTATCGCCTATGAAGTGCATGTACAGGATTTCACCGACCGTCTACCGGTTGCCAAAAACCTGAAAGGCACCTTCAAAGCCATGGTCACCCCCGGTTTAAAAAACAGTCGTGATGAAAAAATCGGCTTTGATTATCTGGTTGATCTCGGTATCAATGTGGTGCATTTGATGCCGGTACAGGAGTACCTCCATTATCCCGACGAGGACTGGAAGGCATCGTTTAAAGAGGACGACTACATGATCGAACAAGGTGTCAGTGAGGAGAATTACCAGTGGGGTTATCGCACATCCTTCGCCATGGCGGTGGAATCGCGCTACCGCAGCAAAGGCAGCGAGCCGGGCACGGAACGTGAGGAATTCCGCGATCTCGTGCAGGCCTTCCACGACAAAAACATTGCTGTCATCATCGATATTGTGCCCAATCACACAGCCGAAAACATGGATGGCAACAGCTTCTTTTTTAATTTCAATGCAATCGATCAGCAGTATTACTACCGCACCAAAGATTTCGACCACATCGGCGCCTACGGCAATGAAGTAAAAACCGAGAACCGGCCGATGACCCAGCGCTGGCTCATCGATCAGTGCCAGTATTTCATCAATGAATTCGGCATCGATGGTTTCCGTATTGACCTGGCGGGACAAATTGACCAGCAGACTTTAAAAGCGCTGAAACAAGCCATTGGTGAAGACAAAATCGTCTACGGCGAGGCGTGGATCGGCTCCAACGATCCTGAGTTCGAAGACAATCCCGACTGGGACTGGTACAAAGAAGACGCGCCAATCACTTTTTTTCAGGATGACTCTCGCAACGCCTACAAAGGACCGGTTTTCGAACTGAAGGACAAACTGCGTGACCGTGGCTGGCCGGGTGGCAAATTCGACGAACGTGACAACGTCATGCTCGGATTAGCAGCAAAATTCCCCACTGACCAAACCCCGCTCAGCGGCATCAGCTATCTCGATATTCACGACAATTTTGCACTCGCCGACCAATTCGGTGGCGATAACTTCGATGGCCGGTTGCATGTGGATCAGGATATTTACAAGATTGCTGTTACACTGCTCTACACAACCCTCGGTCCCATCGTCACGCACGGCGGCTCAGAGATGATGCGCAGCAAGGCCCATGCACCGTTGCAGGAAGTGATGAGACAAACAAACGCCGGCTACAAAATCTACATGCACGGCTACCGCGACACCTACAACATGCGCACGGCAAACCAGTTCATTTGGGAGAATGTCGGCCAGCAACCGACGGGTGAAAACCACAACGATTACGCCAACATGCTCGCCTTCTGGAAAGGTATGAATGCATTTCGTCTCTCGGAATACGGCAAAGTTTTTCGCCTCAGTGAGCCCGTTAGCGATACGTACTATCATTGGATCACACCGAAAAATCCGGCCATGCTCGGTTACCTCGTGGATGAAAAGGTGCTTGTATTGCTCAATGCGGAAAACAAGACCAATACATTTAAGCAATTCAGCATACCTGCTGGAGAATGGCATTTAATTGCAACGACGAAGGCAATTGATCCTGTAAACGGAGTGCAGGATGAATCCGTAAACGTGAAGTTATCCGGTGGCGATAATCTCAATATAAAAATGGAACCGACCTCGCTTTTTATCTGGGTGAGAAAATAACCAGCATCTTTTCCCATTTCATCCCGTTTACCAACTTCAGAATTCTAAAATTATTTTTCCAAAACAAACCCGATGGATCAGGGGATATCCCCTGATCCATCTTTACAGTAGGGAGTTCAACCATGATAGAGAATAAATCAATATATTGCGAAAAAGTTCAGAAATCCTGGCTAACTGCACTGATTCTTCTTTTTTTTACCACTGCGCTCTCTGCCCAAACCGCCATCGATATTGCGCCAAACGAGTCCGCCCAAATTGCCCGCGAACACACCATCACCATTCTGCCCCTCACTGATGTAACCATAAGTATATTGGGACCGGATTCGCTTTATGTCGTCGGTGTGATTGACAGTTTTGTCGTAACTCCAGGCTCGATTAAAGTCAAAACCTATTACAAGCTCTTCGTTATGCCCAATGCCCCCCTCAGGGAATTGTCCGTACAGGTGCTTCTCGATTACAAAGCCAGCAATGTGCTGTCACAAAAAATAACGGAAGATTTTTTAATCGATGCCGCTGTTGCTCCCAGTATTCTCGCCGAATTTACGGCCGATCCCTTGCAAGGCACTGCACCCTTAAGTGTCAATTTTACGAATGCATCCCAGGGCGATATCGTTGCTTATTCCTGGGATTTTGGCGATGGCAGCACGAGTGTGGAAGCCAATCCCCAACACACCTATACCGCGCCCGGTTTGTACACCATCACCTTAATTGCAGCCAATTTTACAACTTTCAATACGGTAACCAGGGAGAATTATATCCGTGTACAGGATCCAACGGCGGTGAAAAACGAAACCGACACGCAGCCACTGGAATTCACCCTGCTGCAGAATTACCCTAATCCCTTCAATCCGGTGACGACGATAAGCTACAGCCTGAAAGAAACCAGTCCGGTGGCCCTGTCGGTTTACAACACAAACGGACAACGCATGAAAATCCTCGTTAGCCAAATCCAGAGCAGTGGCCAGTACAACGTGCCCTTCGACGCTTCCACCCTGCCCAGCGGGATTTATATCTACAAATTGCAGGCGAATGACTTCGTGCAAACGCGTTCGATGCTGCTTTTGAGGTGATATGCACTAATTTTTCACTGAATTTTTCATCAAGTTTGAAGAAAATGACGATTTCCAAATCCTTCAATATTATCCAATGCTGTATTTAGTTTTGCAAACAGCTCTTTCTGGAAATTTGGGTCAAGGGTAGTATCTTTATTGGGCTTTGGAAATCGTTCGGCAAAGTGGATAAACTCTAGTACTGCGTGAAATTCTCGCATACAATGGTGATAATCATATATTTGTGATCGTGATTTTGCGTGTTTGAAATAGTCGGTTCGTAGTTGATTATAGGTCGTCTCAGGTAGTTTTATATCTTTTCTTTCCGGATGATTGAAACAGCATGTATCACCATACTGATCGTAAAATAAATCTAAAGTTGGAACTGCAGCATTTGCCGAAGCACGTTCACAAACTCGATCACTACTCATAATATTATTTATTAAATCACAACCCAACTCAAGATTTTCAGTTCCATGCAATATTGCTAGATGCCAATCTCCCCAACAGGATATGTGCCAAACATCATCACCATATTTTAAATAATTTGAAAAACTAACAGGGATCGGCATAATATCTAATATTACACCATCATGTTGCCATAAAAATTTAGATCCGGCATCAAGAGAATTTCCAGCTAATGTTTTTGTGGAAGAAAGAATTTCTGTAAAAGTTGAATACCAATGTCGCGCAAAGATCCAATTCAATTTCCCTTTATTTCCACCTTCTTTTGGATAAGAATAGGAACTTGAGAATTCCATCGCATCCACTGAGGAATTTACAGGAATAATTTCATATTGAAACATGAGGCTTAAAAGATAGAATGCACGGTAAATGCCAAAAATATTAGTTTCTTTAGCTTCGATTTTATAGTCAGCAGAAACGCGTAAATTAGCTCCACAGCTCCATATAAACTCGAGCATAGTTGAGAGTATTGTATCTGAAGTTTGTGTTTCAATCAGGAAGTGGAATTTACTTTCACTCTCTTCTTTTTTAATGAGATAGTATGCAATTATTTCTTCCCAAGTTTTCGGTGGTTTTTTATTTTTAATATTTGCTTCAACGAGTTCCGTCACTTTCATTTCAATGGCATTGTGATCAAATTGTGACCTATATGCCTTAGGAAAAAGAATGTTCTCAAACGCTTTCTCCTGAGACTGAATAATATTGACGATCGTATCGATATACTCCTTTTTCCTGTGGACATTTTTCACATCCGACATTTCTTCGAAAAAAGGATTCAACAAATCCTTCCTAAACACAAGAAAACTAATATTAGCATCATAAGGTATAGAGCTATAATAAGATCGATCTTTAAGGGCAAATAAAAGATTTGGCCGATGAACTGGACGACTCGAATCGAGTCGATGTTCTTCCAACTCTGGTATTATGTTCGCCCGTCTCTCTCCAAAAAGGCGTAAATTTGTATTTGGAAGAGGTGTTACTAACTCATAATTTACTTTACCATAGACAGCATCATAAATTGTTCTTGCACATAAACCTATCCAGTCATCAAAATGAAATTCCTTTGGCAAACTTTTCAAACTGGTATCTTTGGCAAGATTGTTACAAACTGTAACTACTTCATCTGACATTAACACAAAAATTTTTTCGTTGATTTCATTAATTATGAAATCGCCTAGTTCTTCTGCTTCTGAACTTCTTAAAAATGACAACAAAATTTCAATTTTTGCACGTTCAGAAACATCTGAAAAGCGTTGAATATAACTTTGATCTTCTTGTTCATCATTTAATCTAACATGGGCCAGTACATCAGTTATAATATCTTGGTACTCCGATTCCTTACAATTTCCATGAGATGATTCGCGATAAAACCATGATGCGAAAAATCGGTGCAAATGATCTTTTATATCCTGTTTCCACATACACGGGGATTCCTTTAATTCAAGGAATTCAACATAACTTACTTTGTTATTGTCGTGCATTTGGATATCAAGCGGGCACACCGCTGTTCTGCATTTCATAATATTAATTAACGTATGATGCACAACGTGTTGAATAGGTAGATCATTTTCAATTGCATCTGCAATTTCAGTCAAATAATTAGCAATATTGCTTCCTGAAGGAAAATTGATGAAAAAGTCGTCCATGTATGTCGTTGATAAAAACTTATTGTCAAGCGATTTATGCAGTTGTAATGCAAGACTACGATTCCAGAGACATTGAAGACATTGTGGATGTTCCTCTAAATCACTATTCGAATTTTTTATAAATTTTTGTTTGAGCAAAATATCATATAGCTCGCTCATAAATACATTAAATTCATCTTTTCGAAGGATTCTCCCCCAATTCCTTTTTTCCATATTTTTAATTTTTTCCTTTAACAGTATGGGAACGTTTAACTTTTTATTTTTCAATATGGAATCAAAAAAGTTTTTTAAAATTTCCACACTAATTTCATGGTTATATATTTTCTGTTGTAAGCTAGTGAATTCTTGCCGCTTTGAGAGTATGGCACAAATTTGATTTATCAGATAATCAATATTTTCAATTGCTGGAAAATTGATATCACCAAGGACTTGCTTAAAAGAAGATGTCACATTTGATTTAAGACATAATTCCGAATACCAATTTAACCAGTAGTTGTCAAAACTTGTCAAGTACATGTCAATCCGTTGTGGCACGTATCGAAAGCGTCTTTGAGCTGCAGACGTCCGCTGCAAGCTTCTCCGGTCAAAATTGTCCGTTCTCAACGCTGGATAGAGGAGTGGCAGATCCTGCTTGAAAAATTCATTCCATATTTGTTCTTGCTTTGCATTCTCAGCAAACAGAACGGCTTGTCCATCTCCAGGATATGTTTCAAAAAACACAACTCCCTTTCCCATTTCAATATCATAAGCACATCTGCGTGTTTGATTGGGCGTCTTTCGTGATTTTAAAACCCTGCAAAAAGATTGGCTTTGAATACTGGTAAGTTGTTCCGTAGCAAGTGAAAGGATATTGTTACCAACAGGACTTTCAAACTTTGGCAGATAATTAGGCGAAGCAACAATTGGCTCAGAAAAAAGCGCAACCTCAATATCGCTATAAAAACTTTCCGATGCAGTACTTTGCCATTTTGAGTCTGAATAGTGATATTCACTTGAAAGAATTAATATTGAATCATTGAATATATTTCGCAGTGTATCGCAAATAATACTTAAAAATAATCGTTCAGGAATATCTTTACCAAATCCTTCTTTTTTTAGTAATTGGACAAAAACATTAAGAGAATCTATGAAAATAAAAGGGACAGATTGGGATGATTTGTCAGTTGAAAAGTTCTGCATTTTTATTTTTTCTTCAACTTTAAAATCGTTATTCGATCTACGTTCCCCAATCGACGAAACCAAGCTCGCAAGGAAGGTTATCATTTTAATTCCCGGAATTGGCAGAGTGCGTAAATCTTTTAAAAGATCATCAAGCATTTTATATTTCAAACGCTGATTTGGGGCTATTTTGTGTAAAAATTCACTAATTTCTTTGACACCGATGCATGTTAAAAAAGATTTTCTATTCTCACTTAACAGGCTAATCAATGACTCTGGTTTCAAAATTGTATCATTTTCGAAAAAAGAAAAACATGATTTTGAGTATTGCACAATATCATAAGGATCCCCTTCGAGAGAAATAAAATAAAAGCGCGGAGCGTTCTTTTTTTGATCTGGACTTAGGAATTGAAGTTTTAAAATATTATTTGATAATATCTGTAATCCCAAAGTTGTTTTTCCCGAACCAGGCTCTCCTCGGAGAATCATTATCCCGCTTCTTTCCAGAGACGAATTGTTTGACTTTACCTCGCTAAAACCAAGTAGTTTGTCGAGAACGGGTATTTCTGTTTTAATATTTATGTTATTGGAAAGCTCTGAATTTGAACCAAAGGAATTTTTCATCGTTCATTCTCCGCAATAGCTAAAAACTTAAAAATATATTTAATCAATGGGTAATGACACAATTTCTTAGAAACCAAGGCGGAATATTCTTTTAAACAGAAAACAGAGATAAAGGAGATTTGATTCTTGATATTGTTTTCTTTAAAGGATAAATTTTCTTAAAATCAAGTAAATTTCACAATACCGTAAATCACAGAGATAATCCTTAAGAAAATAATTCATTTACGTATTCAAATATTTAAAATCATATTTTATGAATTCCGGTCAGATTATAAATCCTTAATTTATTAGGGAATTAATTATTTCAAATTTTCCAATAACTTTATTACAGGAATACAAATGCAATCGAAAATCATTTATTTCATACTAGCTTTAAATATAGTCTTTATGTCATGTGTGAAAAATTCCAACCAAACTATTACCCCAAAACCCAACATCATTTTCATCATGAGTGACGACCACGCCTACCAGGCCATTGGCGCCTACGGTTCGGTGTTGAACCAGACGCCGAACATCGACCGGCTGGCAGAACAGGGCATGCGTTACGACCGGGCGTTTGTCAGCAATTCCATTTGTGCACCCAGCCGTGCGGTGGCCATCACCGGCAAATTTAGTCACCTCAACAGCGTTAAAGACAATCGCGATGTTTTTGACGGCAGCCAGCAGACCTTGCCGAAAATTTTGCAAGAGCATGGCTACCAGACGGCGGTTGTCGGCAAATGGCATCTCAAAACCGAACCCACAGGTTTCGATTACTGGAAAGTGCTGCCCGATCAGGGGGATTACTACCAGCCGAAATTCCGCACACCGCAGGGCATCGTCACCGAACAGGGATATGTCACCGACCTGATCACCGATTTCGCCATCGGTTTTCTCGACTCCCTGCGCGACAAATCGAAGCCGTTTTTGCTCATGTACCACCACAAAGCACCGCACCGGGAATGGTGGCCGTCCATGGAAAATCTCGAAGCGTATAAGGACAAACCCATCCCCGAGCCGCCAACACTTTTCGACGATTATACCGGGCGCGGCGCCGCAGCCCACGAAGCGGAAATGCGCATCGCCGAGCACATGGGCTTGAGCAGCGACAACAAAATTCACCCGGACATCGTCAACAAACACGATTACCACGAATTTATGACATGGTATGAGCCGGTGCATTTAAAACAATACGCCAGTCTAACACCGGATGAAAAGCAAAAATGGGATACGGTTTACGGCCCGATAAACGCAGATTTTGACGCCAAACACCTCACCGGCGACAGCCTGACACACTGGAAATACCAGCGCTACATGCAGGATTATCTCGGCGTCATCAACAGCGTTGACAGTAATGTGGGACGGTTGATGGATTATCTGGAGAAAAACGGTCTGGCGGAAAACACGTTGATTATTTACACCTCCGATCAGGGGTTTTATCTCGGCGAACACGGCTGGTTTGACAAGCGTTTCATGTACGAAGAATCCTTCCGTACACCGCTCATCATGCGCTGGCCGGAGAAAATTAAGCCGGGGCAGGCCAATACCGATCTGGTACAAAATATCGATTTCGCGCCAACAATTCTCGCTGCTGCTGGAATCGAAGCACCCGCGGATATGCAGGGGAAAAGCATGGTGCCACTTTTCAAAGGCAAAAACGAGGGTTGGCGTGAGGCGCTCTACTACCACTACTACGAATTCCCGTCGATCCACATGGTGAAACGCCACTACGGTGTGCGCACCGACCGCTACAAGCTCATCCATTTTTATTACGATATCGACGAGTGGGAATTGTATGATCTTGAGAAGGATCCGCAGGAATTGAAGAATGTCTATAACGAACCGGAATACGCTGCAATCAAAAAAAACCTGCATAAAAAATTAGAGGAATTGCGCATCCAGTACAAAGATTCCGATGAGTTGACACAAAAAATGCTGGAGGATGATCTGGCGCGAATGAAGAAGAAATAACCAAGTATAGTGGGATTTATTATAACGTGAATCGACATAAGATTTATTGTTCATCCAAGCCTGTCATCCCATTAAGGGACCTTTAGGAAATACGACAAATACAAAATACTGAGACGGCTTTGAGGTTAATCTATATCGCAAAAAAGATTCTTTCAGAATAACAAAGCACGGGAGAACCATTGATCAAACAGATTTCACCACTAATTTTCTTACGAACTCACGTTAATATATAGTGTCATACCGGTTCGCGCTTTTTGCGATACCGGTATCCCATAGAATCGTCTCAGGTGTTTGGAATTGGAAAAACGAACCAAGCTGCGCGGTAGTCACTTTGGGATTCCGTTATTTTGCTGAGAAGCGCAAAAAACGGAATGACTTGTGTGGAAGTTTATAAATGCAGGAATCTTTACTCTGGTGGAAAAGCGATATCGTAATAAATCCTTTCGTAGTCATTGCTGCAACTTTAACTGTATTCATCTTTTTTTGACTAAATGAAAATCTCAACTCTCCTGCCTGTTTTTAATGCTGCTGCTACCATCGAATCCGCAGTCAATAGTATCCTCACCCAAACATTCACCGATTTTGAATTGATCATCGTTGATGACGGCTCGAATGATGGTACACCTGAAATTCTGCGCTCGTCTCGTGATCCACGTATCAAAATTCTACGACAGGAACATGCCGGTATTGTTGCAGCTCTCAACCACGGCTTATCACTAGCCAGGGGCGAATTCATCGCCCGTATGGATGCGGATGATATTTCATTACCCCGGCGTTTTGAAAAACAAGTGAAACTGCTCAAAACAGATACACAATTCGCAACTGTCGGTTGCAGCGTGGAAATTTTTCCAAAAGAAAATGTTGCGGCGGGCATGCGGTATTACATCGACTGGCTCAACAGCCTGCACACTCCAGAAGACATTCGCAAAAATATATTTGTTGAAATGCCATTGCTGCATCCAACTCTTATGCTTAGGACGAATCGTGTAAAAGCAATCGGTGGTTACAGAAAAGGTGATTTTCCGGAAGACTATGATTTGCTTTTGCGGCTTTATGCTGCCGGTGGAAAATTCGACAGTGTTCCCGAAATTCTTTTCCGCTGGCGAGAACATGCCAACAAACTTTCCAGACAACACTCGACCTATCGAGCAGAAGCTTACCGTGAATTGAAACTTCAGTATGTGGTAAAATTATTGTTGGAGAAGAAAGGCAAATTTCTATTTTGGGGCGTTGGTCGCGATGGCAAACTGCACGCGCGATCTTTGTCGCAACAAGGTTGGTTGCCAGAGGCATTCATCGATATCAATCCGAAAAAAATCGGGCACACCTATCTCAATCGGCCGATCATCGCGCCGGATGCGATCCCAAACACAACCGAACTCATACTCTGTTGCGTCGGTACCAAAGGCGCACGACCGAAAATTCGCAATTATCTGCTCGCCCGGAATTTTTTCGAAGGAGAGCAGTTTTGGTTTTTAGCGTGAAATTAAGTGCCAGGTTTGCAAGTTAAAAGTGACAAGGATAAAGAAATACTAGTGCAGTTTCGAACTTAAGGAAACAATTCTTTGAAGCGATATCCGGTGACCGGGAACACCCACAAAGAAAGAGCAAGCTTTGTTCGTTCAACATGAAACTTTCAACATGAAACAATAATAAATGGCCCTAATCAGTTTACAAGATATAAAATTTGCCTATGGCGGCAGATTGCTTTTTGAAAATGTTAACCTGCAAATTCAGCACGGAGAACGCATTAGCCTCGTGGGGCGAAACGGTACCGGTAAATCGACACTCTTGCGATTGATGCACGGTGAAGAAGTGCAAAGCGATGGGACTATCAGCCGGCAGCAGGATTTGCGCATTTCGTACCTGCCGCAAGACGTTCCCGAGCAAATCGATGGAACTGTGTTTGACATCGTCGCTGATGGATTGGGGAAAATCAGTGAATTGCTGCACCAGTACCACGACACAAGCCTGCACCTGGCAAACCATTACACTGAAAAAGACCTGAATAAACTCAGCCGTCTGCAGGAAGAATTGGAACATATTGATGGCTGGCAAGTGCATCAGAAAGTGGAAACGGTGCTCTCTCATATGAATCTTGATGCGGATATACGATTCAACAATCTGTCCGCCGGATTAAAGAGGCGCACCCTGCTCGCCAAAGGATTAGTCCAACAACCCGATATTCTGCTCCTCGATGAACCGACGAACCACCTGGATATTGAAGCCATCGATTGGCTGGAAGATTTCCTTTTACGATATAGCGGTACTTTGGTATTTGTCACGCACGATCGTGTTTTTTTGCAAAAGTTAGCAACTCGAATTATTGAATTGGATTTGCTGACCTTACACAATTGGGATTGCGATTATCCAATTTATCTGAAACGAAAAGAAGCGCTCTTGCAGGCGGAAACCGAAGAAAACCAACGTTTCGACAAGAAGCTGGCGCAGGAGGAAATCTGGATTCGCAAAGGCATCAAAGCGAGGCGCACACGCAATGAGGGTCGAGTCCGGGAATTACAAAAAATGCGCGAACAAAGACGGAACCGACTGCAACGCGATGGCGCTGCAAAGATGCAATTACACGAAGCCGACCGCTCCGGACACCTGGTTCTGCAAGCCGACGACATTTCATTTGCTTATGCGCAAAATCCCATCTTCAGTGATTTTTCCACGACAATCATCCGAGGGGATAAAATTGGTATCATCGGACCTAATGGTGTTGGCAAATCGACGCTTATGAAAGCTTTATTGGGCGATTTATCACCGCAATCCGGCACAATCAAATACGGAGTTCGCTTACAGGTTGCCTATTTCGATCAATTGCGAGATCAGTTAAACGACGAACAATCCGTCATCGAAAATGTCAGTGAAGGTCGCGACACCTTAGAAATCAATGGAACCAAGCGTCATATCATCAGCTACTTACAGGATTTTCTCTTCAGTCCGGAACGCTGCCGCGTACCCGTAAAAGTGTTATCCGGCGGTGAGCGAAACCGTGTATTACTGGCGAAATTGTTTACCCGTGCGGCCAATGTCCTTGTATTGGATGAACCGACAAACGACCTCGATGCCGAAACGCTGGAATTACTGGAGAATCTTCTCGTTGAATTTTCAGGCACAATTTTGCTGGTGAGCCACGACCGGGCCTTTCTCAACAATGTCGTCACCAGTACTATTGCTTTTACCGGAAAAGGTATGGCCAAAGAATTTATCGGTGGGTACGATGATTATTTACGACAACGCCAGGTTAATCTCCCTCCCTCGATTGCCAAAACAAAAAAGGACAATCGAAAGCCAGCAAAAGAACGTGAACGTAAACTCTCTTTCAAAGAAAAGCAGGAACTGGAAAAACTACCGCTGGAGATCGAAAATCTGGAAAGTGAACAATCCACGATTTTCACACAATTGGGTGATCCAGAGTTTTATAAGGAGAATGGTGAAGCAGTAGCCGGAATGAAAAATCGATTACAGGAATTAGAGGAAGAGCTTTCAAAAAAATATCAGCGGTGGGAAGAATTGGAAGAGATCAATCAATAGCGTGACCGGGAGTCGGTGGGTTGAAAGTACGTAGGTCCAAGCTTTAGCTTGGCTGACTTTTGTGCAGGCTGAAGCCTGGACTACATACATCCTTTACACCAATTGTTTGCTTCACACACATTTCTAAATAATAAACAAGCAATAATCAATTATTCATAATGCACAAACATCAGCACGTCACCGCTAAGGAATTTCACATATTCTGCTTTGTTCATAAATACCATGATTGGGCAGTGAATGTGCCCTGTCCATCGTCCACTTTGAGCAGTGTATTACTGAAGCAGGATGGAAAAGTAAAAAATCAAATTTGAAGATGACCCGAGAAATGAAATCGACGATTGCAGCAAAACCGTATCTCATGCACAATACCGTGCAAAACTATGCCTGGGGAACACGAGGTGAAACCGCCTTCATTCCCAAACTTCTTGGAAAAAAACCGGAGAAAGGTGTGCCTTATGCCGAACTCTGGATGGGAGCCCATCCCAAAGCACCTTCAGAGATAGAAATCGACGGCGAACGCTGCGGTTTGGATAAGTTGGCAGCATTACACAGTGAAGCTATTTTAGGAAAAATGGGTGCAGAAAAATGTGCTGTTTTTCCGTTTCTTTTTAAAGTGCTCTCTGCAGGAGAACCACTTTCCATACAGGCGCATCCCAATAAAATACAGGCAGAAACATTGCATGCGCGCGATGCCAGACATTATCCGGATGATAACCATAAACCGGAAATTGCCATCGCCATCAGTCCTTTTACAGCCCTGGCCGGTTTTAAATCGCTGACAGAACTCAGTGCAACGTTTGCGACCTATCCGGAAATTGCTGAATTTTTGGGGGAAGCTGTTGTACATAAAATTTATGCCAACAAAGACGAATCCCAAGAAAAGCAAAAACTAGCGCTCAAGGCCATGTATAGCCGCTTCCTGCAAAGATCAGAAACACATAAACAGGAACTGACAAACGCCATAGATGCGCTGGTAAAACGCCTGCAAACAAAGACAGGGCTTTCCTCCGCCGATGCGTTATTTCTCGAAATGCGTGATCAGTACTCCGGTGCCGATGTGGGTTTATTTTCCATTTATCTCCTAAATTTTATGTCCCTTCAGCCAGGCGAAGCACTTTTCATGCAAGCAGGAATTCCCCATGCTTATATTAAAGGCAACATCATCGAATGCATGGCCAACTCAGATAATGTGGTGCGTGCAGGTTTGACACCAAAATTTCAGGATAAAAAAACGCTCATGGATATCCTTACCTATGAATCGGGCAAAGTCGAAATTCTCGGGGACAGTAATAAAGAAAAGAAAACGATTTACAAGGCACCTGTTGAAGAATTTGTTTTGTCCAGATTCCACCTTGAAACCGGTGACAACGCGGAGTTAAAGTTGGGGAAACCAGCCATTGCCCTCCTATTGAACGGTACGATTAAAGTGAACTCTACAAATGGCAACGAAATTTTTCATCGAGGCCAATCCATTTTTTTCCCGGCATGCTTACATGAAGCAACACTCGTAGCTCAGGAGGACAGCCTTGTCTTTGTGGCAACTGTTCCATAGAAAAAAATACTGAACCTATATCAATAATTATGAGAAAAAATGCATATTTGGGTTGATGCCGATGCCTGCCCTGCGGCCGCAAAAGAAATTCTCTATAGAGCAGCAAAGCGCGTCAAACACAATTTAATTCTCGTAGCAAACCAGCGTTTGCGCGTACCACAGTCGCCATTCATTAGCACCGTGCAGGTAGGGGAAGGGCCAGACGTCGCCGATTCATATATCGTAGAAAATGTAGACGATGGTGACCTGGTCATCACAGCAGATTTGCCCCTGGCAGCACAAGTGATCGAAAATGGTGCCTTTGCCCTTAATCCTCGCGGAGAGTTTTACGAGAAAAATAATATCCGTAACATCCTTTCCCTCAGAAACTTCATGGAAGACTTACGAATGAACGGTGTTGAGACTGGCGGACCGGCAGCATACAACAACAAAGATAAGGAAGCATTTGCGAACGCATTAAACAGATTTTTAGGAAAAATCTCCCCATAATAAAAAAGCCAACCCGGTTTACAGGTTGGCTTTAAAATCCCCGATTGCCGCCTCTGCAGCAAAAATTTTACTTAACAGTCTGTTGCCTACATTCCTTTGACAAAAGCGCCAAGGGCAAGCAGCACGAAGCCAACAAATACAAACCAGAATGCGTAGGCGGTAACAAATGGTATGGCAACGAACTTACCAACCAATCCAAGAACCCCTAAAATTACCGAGACAATCCATACATTTTGCTTCGGTGCATTGAGTTTCATAATCTCTCCTCCGTAGGATTAAAATTACACTCTGGTGCAAACCTTCGCTGTCAAGCTCCCCCATTTAAAGAAAAATTTGCTGAAAATACAAGCAAAATGTAACAAAACAAAAACACTTCCATGTAAAATAAGGGATGATTAATTAATCCACTTGCAATTCGACGACTGTTCTTCCCCATCCCCCCAGCTGTGGCGTGGCGTCGGAAAAACGCAGGACTGCAGGTATATCTTTTAAAACCTGATGCACTTCCCATTTCAATCGACTCTTCCCTTTTCCATGGGTTATAGTTACCGAAGCATACTGCTTTTCAACGGCATAGGCGATAAATTCCTGTACAACTTCGGCGATTTGTTCAGGAAAAAATCCATGCAAATCGAGAAAATCTTCCACCTGTACAGGATTCTGTAATTCTTCCGGAATTTCAATTTTCTTTTTGGCCATTCGTATTTTCCAATTGCATTTCAGTGAGCTAAAAATGCAAAAATTGCCGGACGTTTCTGCAGGTTCGGTTTTGGTTTTTGTCGCCATTCTGCGATTGTGCAAGTCTGGATGCTTTGCGAATTCAGGGTAAGATCAACAGCGACACACAATCGGGTTTGAGCACTCAGGTTGTGGAGCACATCCTCAAACAATTGACTGTTGCGGTAGGGAGTCTCGATGAAAAGTTGTGTCTGATTTTCCTGTCGCGAACGTTTCTCATAAAAGTTAATTTTCTGACGACGGACATCTTTTTCAACGGGTAAATAGCCATTAAAAGCAAAACTCTGCCCATTTAGACCGGAAGCCATCAATGCCAGTAATATGGAAGAGGGGCCAACGAGAGGCACGACTTCCAAACCAAGGAGATGAACACGGTGTACAATTTCTGCCCCCGGATCGGCAACTGCTGGCACGCCGGCCTCAGACAGCAAACCCATATTTTGTCCCTGGCGTAATGGAGTAAGAAAACCGTCTAGCTGCTCTGAATGCGTATGCTTGTTTAGTTCAAAAAAATGCAGTTCCATCAGTTTTTTGTCGATACCCAATTTACTCAAAAAACGGCGTGCGGTTCGTGCATTCTCCACGATGAAATAATCGATTTGATTGATGACACCCAGGTTGTATAACGGGAAAATAGAATTATATTCTGTCTCGCCCAAGGGAGCGGGTATAAGGTAAAGAGTTGGTCTCATTTCATTTTTTCCGGATGAGTTGCCAGTAGCCGTGCACCAGAAGCTACAGTGTGAATGGTATTAATTAGAGTTCATCCGGGAAAGACGTCAATCCGAAATGTTTCTATCAGAGCCAAAGGCCGGCGAAGCAAAACCCACTATTGGTTGAGTCTCTTGGAAATGGATTCCGGCTAAAAACGTGCCGGAATGACGAAAAAAAGAGCATTTGCGGGTGCACTCTAACTAACAGATCGATAAATAAATTTTGTGCATAAACAATACTCGGATCGAATTTAAAATGCAAGCACGAAAAGCAAGCCATCACAGACTCCGCGTAACTTACGCGCTGCGAGTAATAGTAATTTTTAAAAAAGTAATACCTTGAAACGTCACAAGTCGAATGCCAGAAAAAGACATGACACGTGTTACTTGTAACTTGTAACCAGCAACATTCAAACATTCAAACATTTCAACCTTCAAACATTCATACATATTTATGTGGTTCAATTCCTGGGAATTTCTCTATTTTTTACCGACCGTACTCGCCATTTACTACAGCTTAAATAAGAAGGCTCAGAATCTATGGCTACTCGTTGCCAGCTATTTCTTTTATGGCTGGTGGGATTGGCGATTCCTGTCACTGGTTTTTGCCAGCACGCTGGTCGACTATTTCGCTGGTTTATATATTCAAAATCAGCAGGCACCAAGCACGAGGCGACTTGGCCTTTACGCCAGTCTCTTTATGAATTTAGGTGCACTTTGCCTATTCAAATACTTTAATTTCTTTGTCGACAGTTTTACAGCCTTGGGCGATTCCTTCGGGCTCAATTTCAACACGCCGGTCTTGCGCCTTCTGCCTCCGGTCGGGATATCTTTTTATACTTTTCAAACGCTCTCGTATACAATCGATGTCTACCGAAACCGGCAAGAACCTGTACGAAATTTTATCGATTTTGCCCTCTATGTCACCTATTTCCCGCAGCTCGTCGCAGGACCAATTGAGCGAGCAACTGCACTACTACCCCAAATTCAAAAGAAACGGATTGTCACGCTGGAGCAATTTCAGGCTGGTTGTCTGCTCATTCTCATCGGTCTGTTCAAAAAAATAGCCCTGGCCGATGCAGCAGCGCCTTTGGTGGAGGAAGCTTTTGCCAATCCACAAGCACAATCGTCGATCATTTTATTAAAAGGCCTTTATCTGTTCTCCCTGCAAATTTACTGTGATTTCTCCGGATACAGTTCCATTGCCCGCGGTGTCAGCAAGTTGATCGGTATCGAATTGAGCGAAAATTTCCAGACGCCCTATCTTGCAACAAACATCACCGACTTCTGGCGACGCTGGCATATCACACTCTCTCGCTGGCTGCGGGATTATCTGTACATTCCCCTGGGCGGCAACCGGCTTGGAAAAACGCGGACCTACATCAATCTGATGCTCACCATGCTCATCGGCGGGCTCTGGCATGGCGCCAACTGGACATTTGTTGTTTGGGGGGGATTGCATGGATTCTACCTCGCAGCCCATAAAAAAATCAGTGAAATTCGGCGAACCAATACAAAAAAAAATGCCAAGTTAAGTTCAACTATTTTAACGGTATTAAAAACTGTCACCACATTTCATCTCGTTGCTCTTACATGGATTTTCTTCCGTTCACCGGATTTCACAACAGCCTGTAATTACTTAACCGGTATCCTTCGTTGGCATGGAGGCTTTCCTCTATCTTACTTAAAATTACCCATACTTTTATTCGCTTTACTGGCGCCCATCGAATGGCTGCAATCCCGCCGTTTCGATGTCCTCGCAATCACGCGACTGCCGGTGCCAGTACGCGCTTTATATTACGTTGTTATGATCATCGCACTTATTCTTCTTGGTGGAAACGATGTCCCGTTTATCTATTTTCAGTTTTGATACGCTGCAGTTCAAATACAAAAATGTGTTGACTAAAACTGCTGCTCTCGCATTGATTGGATTAATCTTCGTTGAAGTTGCGATACGTACGATCATCCCCGCCGGGCAAATTCCAACTGGCTCCTGGTACAACCATACGATTCGGTTGCAGTACGAGGAACTGCAAAAACTGCAGGATGTCGACATCTTTTTTATTGGCACATCCATTTCCTGTGTCAACATCCCGCCGCAGGTTTTCGATGAAGAACTCGCTCAAGCGGGTGTGAACAAAATATCCTTCAACGCTGGCATTGCCGGTCCGGATTACGAAGGAGTATCCGCGGCTCTTCGGCATCTCTACTGGCCACAAAAACAGGCAAAAACAGCGATTGTTGTCGTTGCCCCAAACGATCTCAACACAGCGAATCCAGTCGTGCGCGAACGAACGCAAAAGTATATCCACTCTTTTGAGCGTCCGGTCTTTGCTTCCTTAGCGGTCGATTTCCTCAGCAAATTCTGGCTGTTTGGATTTCGTAAGGAACTCAAAGAATGGTTGAAAAATGATTGGAAATTCGATAAAGCGGTTGTGGGAGCAAAAGGATTTACGCCATTGCCAAACAAACAGCGATCACGGCACAAAACGAGTTACCGAATTGAACCGGAAGGCCGAATTAGCCAATCATTCGTTGAATTACTACTTTGGCTGAACGATCAGAACGTTCGGGCTATTTTGGTAAGAGGATTAACGAAGCCAGCCGAAAAAAAGTTAATTTCTGCTGAACAATGGCAAAATTTTGAGAAGGTACTCCAGCGAGCTGAAGCTTTACCGGGTGTTGAATCTATTGATGTTTCCTCAATAGAAGCCGCAGCGGAGGATTTTGTCGACCCACTACATATTCACCAGGAAGCAGCACACAACTATGCAAAAAAACTGGCACAGCTATTCATTGAACAAAATGTGTTGAAAAAATAATAGCGATAATACCTGGCGCATTTCAACTTGCGATTACATCAGGACGATTACTCTGTAATCTCATTCCTGCATCTTCCGGGCCTGCCATTTGCCAGTGTAAGCTTTACCCCCTTCCCGACCATCGAAAGTTGCGACGAGGTTTCGGCCGTTGCGGGTACCGGTAAATTTCATAAAAGAACGCATGATCAGTTTGGTTTGGTAGGGCACGCGAAATTTTATTTCGTCACCATTTAATTGCAGATCGTGAACCACTCTTCGAACAACACCCGCCTTGCGCACAGTAAAATATCCTGTGATGTCTGTACTGGTAAATTCAATTTCTAAAGCAAAGTTTTTCGGGGGAGTTTTGCTGTCATCGACTAACGCCGGGCCGCTCCAAACGCCCTGCCATGCCGTATCAATGTCCGGGGAATTTTGCAGTGTCTTTGGGCCGGAGCACGAAAAAAGGAGAATAACGAAAATCAAACGAGCTATTTGATAAATCCTTTTACCTGTGATAAACATATCTATTCAATCCTTGAGCTTGTTTCAGACCAAACCCCAGGTACTTCGAAAGTGCCTGACGCTTTTAATTAAAATTAGCTCGCTCTGTTTAAGGAACAAGTTGATTTATAGGTATATTTTTGAAATCAAACCAAGCCTGGTTTGAGCTAACAGCAAAAGCGGCGAAGCCTGTTAGTTTTTCAGGCGAAGTTTTGATTTTCTCCAACACCATGAACCAGTTCAAGTAATTCTGTAAATATTTCGTAGCCACGCCGTTAAATCGAACCATCCATTTTCTCAAACGTTGAGCTGAATTGTTTACATTTTGAACATGGAAAATCTGATCTTTGACATAT